>JAJDVZ010000171.1:0-9195 GCA_022825835.1 Candidatus Latescibacterota bacterium | reverse complement strand
GCGGGTAGGGAGGTCCCTGCAACAGGCAAAAATCGTGCCAAGGCGGCGGTTCAGAGGGGAGGAGGGGAATAGGAGGGGTTGGAGTGTAGCGGAAAGGATACAGGGATGGGAAGTTGGGGACAAAAGCTGCGTAATATCAGTATATTACTTTGAAATTTCAGCCCGGCGATAAAGGGACAAAATGTCCAAAAAAATTCAAAGTGACCCACTATCTTTTATCGTGGCTTTGCTGTTTGCCACCAACATCGCCGCCGAGCAGCTCCGCTTTGACTCGGCTGATGAATGGCAGACTTGGGGCTTGCCGCTGGGGATTGTTGCACTCGACGACGCTGGGATCATCCGCCCGGTCGAAATCCGCAAAAACATCGACCCCGTGCGCGATGCCGCGGTCTTTGGCGGTGGGATTCACGCGGCTGGCTCCAATGCGCTGGCGGCGGCGCGGGCCATTGACGGGGATCGCCTGACCGGTTGGAGTCCCGACTTGGCCGATGATCCAAACGATTGGTGGATCGAGATCGACTTGGGACGAGCCGTGGCGGCGCGCCGGGTCGCGCTGACCTTTTTGGCGAGTGCGCCGCCGTGCGCGCTGTTCGACGTGTTGCTTTCCACTGGCGAGCCAGCCATTGACGTGGTTGGCAACCCCATTGAAGGCAGCCTTGTGTACCGCGTGAAGGAGCGCTTCAAGGAAAATCAGCGGCACCAGATCGCGTTGGATCTGGACCCAGTGCGCGATCCGTTTGTGCAATTTATCCGAGTCGAAATGCTCGACTGCGGAGTTGGGTCCGCGCTGGCCGAAGTAGAGGCCGAAGCCATCGGCGATAACCTCTCCTTGGATCTGGCGGCCAAGGGCGGGGACTTGGAAATCATCGTCGATATCGACGGTTTTGGCGATGCTGCGTCGTTTGCCAACTCGCTGCCGCTGGCCGACGGCCGGTTTTCTCTGTGGACGGAAAACCGCCGCATCAATCGCCCGGTTGATGTGATCTCGCGCATGACCTTGGACTTGGGCGCGGTCTATTGGGTGGATTTAGTGCGCATCGTGGGGAATTTTTTGTCGCGGCCCGGGCAATTCCGCTTCAACTTTGACCGCTACGAGGTGCTGACCTCGGATGGGTCGCTGGCGCCGAATGGCACGCGCATCTGGCACCGGCAATTCGCGGGTAAAGCCACGACAGCCAATCGCCAGCTCGGGATCGCCAACCACCACTTTGTGCCGATCCGGACGCGTTACGTGCGGGTCGAATGGGTGTTTTGGGACGCGGCCTGCGCGGCCGCTTGCGTGGGCTGTGGCATTGTGCCGCCCTGCCAGTTTTGGGGTGGCACGCGCGAGTTACAGGTTTTTGGCGAGGGCTATCCGCAGCGGGTGATGTTGGCCTCGCCCTTGATTGACCTCGGCGGCGACAAGCAGGTACACGCGATTCGCTGGCGGTCCGACGCGCCCGCTGGGACGCGGGTGGAGGTGCGCAGCCGCACGGGCAATGACCTGCAAATGGACATCACCTATCACGACAAAAACGGCCGGGTCGTCACCGAGCGAAAGTACAACAAGCTCATCCCGTCCTTTAAGGGCCGGATCGACACTGCGCTGTCGCCGGGGGCCAATTGGAGTCCGTGGAGCAAGCTGTATTTGCAGCCGGGCGAGCCATTCGCGTCACCCTCGCCGCGACAATACGCCGAGTTGGATGTCGCCTTGGTGTCCGAGCAGCCGGATGTGGGGGCGGCCTTAGATTGGCTGGAGATCGAGTTTGGCGATCCGGTGGCGCAAGAAGTGGTAGGGGAGATTTTCCCAGTCGAAGTGCAGCCTGGGGAGCGCACCGAGTTTGCCTATTACATTCGGCCGCAGCAGGTGGCGGGCCGTGGCTTTGACCACTTGGAGGTGGAGAGTTCCGCGCCGATTGAGTTTGTAGCGGTGTTGGTGGAAGGTGAAGTGGTGGAGGCGACGCCCATGCCGACGGCAGGGGGGGTAGCTATTGCCTTGGCCGCTCCGGTCAAGAGCCGTCAGCTAGTGGAATTGCGCTTTGCCGGAACCGTGTTTGTCGATGCCACGCGCTTTGACGCCTTTATTGCCCAAGGCCCTGCCGACGCGCTGTTGCGGCAGCGCGTGGATGTGGGCGATGCGTACGCAGAGGTCGCTAGCAGCACAAATGCCGTGCGCTTGCCCGTGGGGGCGCGGCTGTTGGCCAACGTGGCGATGGGGCCGCTGGCGTTGACGCCTAATGGCGACGGGATCAACGACGCGTTGCGAGTGGAATTCGACTTGGTCAATGTCTTGGCCGCGCGGCGGATCGGCTTGCGGATTTTCGACCTTGCCGGGCGTCTGGTGTGGGTGCGGGAGGAGGAGGGCGAGGCTGGTGGTCGGGCTTGGGTTTGGGATGGCAGGGGGAGTTGGGGTGCGAAGGTAACGCCAGGGCTGTACGTGGTGGAATTGCGCGTCGAAGGCGATGAGGAAAGCTATAGTCGGCGGCGCGTGGTGGCGGTGGCGTACTAGCGCTTGGGGGGCACTGCGGTTGAAAACGCCATAGGGGTGGAACCTTACCCGCTATGCAATTCCGGGAAGTAAGTTGCGTAGAAGCCGCGGTCCCGGGTGAGAAAGGTTTCGGCTTTAACAACGGCGTGGGCACCGATCAGAAAGTCGGTAATAATCCGATCTCTGGGCCCGCCGGCCTGCCGGTAGCGCGACCAGCGCTGACCTGCTTCGTACGCAATATCAGTATCGATGGGTGAGACCGTCGCGCTGATCTCTCGCAGTGCTCCGTCGAGCGTGGCCCGGTCATCAAACGCCGGAACGAGTTCCGCATATACCACGTCACAGATGAGAATGGCCCCTCTGTCGTAGGCATTCCGCAGCAACGCCTTCGACCGGGGGCCGTGCTGATCGTCGGCGAGAAATACGTCCAATAGGACGCTCGTGTCGACGGCGGTAATCATCTCCCACGAATCTCTTCTATATAGTCGTCGGTGTTTCCGCCCTTGCCTAGGATGGCGTACACGCGCTCCACCGGGTGCCGCGATGCGGTCCGTTTCTGAATGAGTAGGCCGTGCTCTGTTGGAGTGATCTCAACTTCGACGTTGGGATTCATGCCGAAGCGGTCTCTCAGTTGCTTGGGGATGGTGATTTGTCCTCGTTCAGATATTCGCATGTGACCTCGATATGAATTTTAGATTCATAAAATCATACCAGTCTATCACGGGATGTGCAAGTCTGGGGTGCGCGGTAGCGTCAGGGTGATATAGCAAGCCTAAATCATTCACAAGAGAATCCGCAGATGGACGCAGATGGACGCAGAATAGTTATGACTAGACGATCCACATATCGAATCGTTCAAATCGTTTAGGACTGCAATATGCCGTTGCGCCTGTCCGCCAACAGTTGCTTACACCATGCGATTTGGGTGTTGAGGCCGTCCTCTAGTTCGGTGTTGGGGGCGAAGCCGAGTATGGCTCGCGCCTTGTCGATGTTGGCCCGCGTATGGGTCTGATCACCGGGGCGCGGAGGAAGAACTTTCAGGCGAGCCTGCTGGCCCAAAATTTTTTCCACGATCTCAATTCCGCGGCTTGTCGTCGTCTCGATATCCGATCCGATGTTGAAAATTTCACCTACACAGCGGTCTCGATGATCGAGTACAGCAAGGAGTCCGGCTACGGCGTCATCTACAAATGTATAGGCGCGCTTGTGGTGCAGACTGCCGTCGTATAGAGGAAATTCCTCGCCCTGCAAGATGCTGGTTATCAGTTTCATGTAGAGTTTTTCGGGACGCTCGCGCGGGCCGTAAACAGAGAACAGACGCATGGAACACACGGGCAACCTGCGCTCGCGCCAGTACGCCAAGGCCAATTGCTCTGCGGCGAGCTTTGTCGCGCCGTAGCAGGAGATGGGCTCGGGCTCGGCCGTCTCCGCTGCGGTGGCTCGCCGTCCATATACCGACGACGTAGAGATGTTGACTAGGAAAGGCCGCCGCTTGCAGCTAGCGCACGCTTCGAGTAATGCGCGAGTGGCGACTAGATTGTTGCGAACGTACGCGTCTTGGGGAACGCGAGCGGCAATGCCGGGTTGCGCCGCAAGGTGGAATACCAGCTCGGCATCTGCAATCGCTCCCTCCAACCGGTCGCAGGCCAAGTCCAGTCGCTCGACCTGCACCCCCGCATCTGCAAGCTCGCGCGCGTTGCGCTCCTTCAGCCAGACCGGGTAGTAGTCGCTGAAAGAATCGACGCCAACTACGTTGTGCTTGAGGGACGCTAGCCGTTGGCAAAGATGCGATCCCACAAAACCTGCGGCCCCTGTTACGACAATCTGCACTCGATTTTACTTCCCTGTACAAGAGGATTTTAGGCTGCTCGCGTCTGGCGAGAGCGCACGGGCTTCCAACGGCCAAAATCGGGTTGATAATAAAGAACAAAAGTTTAGTTGCACAATAAACTGTTTAGCATAAAAAACATCTGTGAATATGGTCAATCAATGATGTAAGTCAATGTATTTTTTGAAATTAGTTGCTAAAAAATAAAAGTATGTACGCTAAAAAAAGTGTTGACTATGATAAAAATAAGTTTATTTTGATAACCGATTGTTTTATTTATCAAACAATCGGTCGGCTGACAATACATGCCTGTCGCGGAGTCCATTTTGGCAAAAAAGAAGGGTTTCAACCGAAAGACGCTAGTCTCCTCTGGCGGGCTAGCATTTTTACTGTGCGCTTTGTGCTGGAGCCTGCTTGCTGGCTGTGAGAGCGACCCTTTGCTCGCGCCGCAGTCCGAGGAAGAAGAAGAGGGCAGTTACGGCTTGAGCACCTTCCCCGGCAGTGAAGTTGCTGCCATCGATCGCCCATCCAATCCAGAACTGTTCTGATAAGCAGGGGAACCGAGATTATGCGTAGGCTTTTGGGCTTGGCCATGGTGTTGATCGCGTCGATGGGCAGCCCTGTTCTGAGCTTGGAGTTGGCCCCGGCAGACATCAGCGGCAAAGTGATCGACGAGGAAACGGGACAGCCGATTTTGGGGGCTGTCGTCAAAATTGGGCTGAAAGGGGCGACGACCGGGCAGGACGGCACCTTTTCCCTCGCGCGAGTACCCCCAGGACCAAAGCGCATTGCCGTGAGTTTGCTCGGCTACGAATCGCATGACGAGGAAATTTCCCTAGCGCCTGGGGCCACGCTCGTTTTGGATATCGCCCTGCTGAGCGATCCCATCCAATTGGCCCCAGTCGAAATTATCGGCGAATCGCCGCTGATAAACCAAAAGCGCACCGGGACCGCGTCCAAGCTGAGACCTCAGACAGTGGAACTAATCAAGCCGGTTGGCACGCAGGAACTGCTCGAATTGGTGCCCGGCATCAACGGCTACGCCGACGATGGGTTCGGCAATTCGCGGTTGAGCATCGGCATCCGGGGCTTAAACCCCCGCCGCAGCTCGCGGGTGCTGATTATGGAAGACGGCGTGCCGATCCAGCCGGCGGTCTATATCTATCCCAATGCCTATTACAATCCGCCATCAGAGCGCATTGATGCGATGGAGGTAATCAAGGGGAGTTCGGCCATTCGCTTCGGTCCGCAGACTATGGGGGGCGTCATCAATTATGCGACGCGGCGACCCGACGGCACCAAGGGAATGGTCAATCAGCTCACCGTAGGTAGCAATGGTTACTACAGCGCGTTTGCAGAGTTGCGGGGATTGGGGAGCAGGCGAATCACGTCTGATATGCAGGTGCTTTACAAGCACGGAAACGGCTTCAGGGACAACAACGCCTTCGACCAAGTCAACGGAACCATCAAGACGCAATTCCGCTTGAGCAACAAAAAGGTGCTCTACCTGAAAGCCAACGCCAATTTCGAAAACTCCAATGCGACCTACACGGGTCTGACGGAGTACTCCTTTTACGCCAATCCCAAATTCAATCCCAAACAAGACGACAATTTCAAGGTTTTGCGGGCCTCTCTCGATCTGATGTACACCAGCAAGATCACGGCGAATTTAGTGGGCAATACTACGGCTTACTTGAATGTCTTTGATCGCCGCTGGTGGCGGGAAGACGACGTTTTCGTGCGCGCTTCGGCTCTGGAGACAGGCGATTTCACGCCGGTGCCCTACTTCCAGAGTGGCGACTTGGTGCGGGTAGGGGGCGACGCCAGCAATTTCGGCATTCTGCGGACTTTTTACGTGGGGGGTATCGCCCAGGACTACGCGCTCACACACAGCCTCGGCGGTCATTTGGCAAAGGCCGAGGCAGGCGTTCGCGCCCATTGGGAGCGCTTTATCGACGACAAGAAAATTGGCGACGCTCCAGACGTGCGCGACGGCGTGTACTATACCGGTACCCCCGGCGACCCGGACGACCCAGTGAAAATCGTGGGGCAGAGCCACCACTACGAAACCGCCGCGCTGGCCCTCTACGCCAAGGAGCAGATCGAATGGGGCCGGCTGACGCTCGACCCAGGGCTGCGCTTCGAGGTATTCAAACAGGACCGAGTGGATCGCCTGCGCGGTTCCATCTTGGCCGACAAAGTCTCGGCGGTGCTACTGCCTGGCTTGGGCGTCAACTACCAGTTTGGACGTTTCAACGCGTTCGCCGGGGTCCACCGGGGCTATACGCCGCCTTCGAGCGGCACGCTGAAAGTAACCAATTTCGGACAAGACGCTGGTATCGGTGGGCTGGATCTCAAGGCGGAGAAAAGCTGGAATATGGAAGCCGGGGTGCGCTCCTGGGGGCCGAAGCTGACCTTAGAAGCGTCTGCCTTTCTGCTCAAGATCGAGGATCTCGTCGCCGCCGGGCGCGGGACCGCGTTTAAAAACTTGGGCAAGGTAGATACCTACGGCCTCGAATTGGCCTTGGGCTTGGCGACCTCGCGCTTGGCTTGGATCCTACCCGACGTCAACCTCTCTTATACCTATTTGCAGACCGAGATCAAGAGCGGCATCGTCACCTCGGCCACCATGGCTGGCAACGTCGCGGTGGATCTGACCGGCAACGAATTGCCCTACGCGCCGCCGCACACTTTGACGGTGGGCTTGGTCAAGCATACCAAGCAAGGGCTGCGCCTGCGGGTCGATGTGCGTTTTGTGGATGAGGTCTTCACCGACTTCGAGAATATCGAGCGCACCTTCAATCGCGGCGATACCGGCCCGATCCCCAGCTACTCGATCGTCAACGCCAGTGCCGACTACAAATTGTCTGCGCGCTGGAGCGCCTTTGTGGCGGCCAAGAATATACTCGACGAAATCTACATTGGATCTAGGCTGCACTCCAATGCCGGCCAGCCCGAAGCCCACTTGAGTTCGGGCATCCTCGTCGGCCCGCGGCGACAGATAAACGTCGGCATCAAACGCGGCTTGTAAAACCTTCCACACGACGACAACGATCCTTCCATTAACCTTGTAAGAAAGGAGAGCATCCATGAGGAGCCTCAAATGCAGTATTTTGTTTGCCAGCGCCCTGCTCATCGCCTGCGGCGGTGGCGACGACGACAATCCTGTCGATAGCGGCAGCAGTGGGAGCACTGCCATTGATATGCCCACTGCCTACGTCTTCGACAGCCGCTTCAACGACGGCGAAAGCAGCGTCGCCTATTCCGGTCAGACGGTGCGCAATTTGCTGCTGCAAGACCTGAAGATCTTTATCGACAATCTGGGCAAGGAGGGAGCCGAGTCTGCTACGGTGGAGGACCTGCTCCAGTTTTACGCCTACGACGACGGCCTCAACTTGGAATCGCTGACCACGGGCGGGGATATGCCGGTGGTCGAAAATCGCTATTCCTCCATTTCGACGGGCAAAAACCTATCCGGCAAAATATCGAGTGAAGTCGTCATCGGCTATGGCAAGACGGCCGACGAGTTGGTGCGCGAGTGGTTTGAGATCATCGCCGCCAATTCGCAGGATGCCGACAAACTGGGCACCCCGGCGGTTTACACCGACGACAACGGGGTCGATCTGACCCAGATGATCAACAAAGTGCTCATCGGTGCCGTGCCCTATTACCAAGCCACCGGAGTCTATTTAGGTGGCCTCTTGGAGGACGAAAACGGCAGTCCCGTAGAGGGCAAATCGTACACGGAGATGGAGCACCATTGGGACGAGGCCTTTGGCTATTTTGGCGCGGCCCGCGACTACAGCCGCTACTCCGACGATCAACTAGCCGGCGGAGTTGGCGACTACACCTTCGACTCCAATGGGGACGGACAAATTGACTTTAAATCGGAATACAATTTTGGTCTGTCGCGAAACGCTGGTAAGCGCGACAAGGGCGGCAGTGGAGTCAATTTGTCCGGAGATATTTTTGCGGCGTTCCTAGCTGGACGCACCCTGATCGTCAACCAAGGCTCGGCCAGCGAGATAGCCGCTCAGCGCGAATTGGCAGCCAACGGCATGGAAAAGGTCATCGCCGCAACGGTGGTGCATTACATCAACGACACCTTGAGCGATATGGCTGCACTGGGAACAGCCGATGAGAACCGGGTCAACTTGAACAAGCACTGGGCGGAGATGAAGGGATTTACCGTTGCGTTGCAATACAGCCCCTTCCGCCTGATCAGCCAAGGCCAGCTCGAGGAATTGCACGGCATTATGGGACAAGCGCCCTCCTATGAAGCGCCAGGCAGTGACGCGTACGATGGGGTTGTGAGCAGCTACATGCGCGCCAAGGACGTGCTGCAAGAAGCGTACGGCTTTTCCGCTGACAATATGGCCAATTGGTAAACGGTTGTTTGTAAAATATATGTAGCTGCATGCGCGGCGGTCGGCGTTGAGCCAACCGCCGCGTTTGTATTTGCCAAGCGGAATTTATAGGTAGCTTATCAGAATCGCCGTAAGACTGCCTGCTTTAGCTGGCAGATGTAAGGCGCGTTTTGAGTGATAGGCACGTAGTGCCCGTGAGCGAAAAACATCTTGACAAGGGTATTCTTTGTGCTGGTATATAATCTATGCACAAAGCGTTCAAATATCGACTGTATCCGTCTGGTCAACAGCGGCGTGTGTTGGCTGAGCATCTGGAAGCATGTCGTCGTCTCTACAATACCTTTCTGTGTGACCGAGTGCAAGCCTATCAGGATCGCGGTGCGTCTCTAAGTATGTATGACCAGCTTGGGAAACTGCCGTTTCTCAAGGAGGACTGGCCACCTGTGTCGGATGTGCATAGCCAAGTGCTGCAAAACGTGGGGGTCCGCGTGGATTTGGCTTTCAAGGCATTCTTTCGTCGCTGCAAGGCGGGT
>JAJDVZ010000068.1:0-93895 GCA_022825835.1 Candidatus Latescibacterota bacterium | reverse complement strand
GAGGAGGATGCGGGTGGTGGTTTGAATGCGGGATTGGGGTATCAGTGGAACCAGTTGGTGTTCGACTATGCGTATGACATTGGTTTGGATTTGACTGAGACCAATGGCGCTCATCGGTTCTCATTCGCATACGAATTCTAAAAAAATAAAGACCCTGATGAGAAAAGGCCGTCCCGTTTCGGGGCGGCCTTTTTGTTTATTCTATGATGTCTTCGTCCACATCCGTCACCAAGGTGCCTAGGTCTTGGCCTCGGCAGATGCGCTCTATAGTTCCCTTGTCAGAGAAGTCAAAAAAGTGCATGGGCATTTGATGATCGCGCGCCAACAAGACGGAGGATTGATCGACGATAGTGAGGTCTTCTTGGATGATGGTGTTGTAGTGCATTCTCTGGTAACGCCTCGCTTGAGGATCAGTACGGGGGTCGGAAGTATAGATGCCGCTGACTTGATTCTTGGCAAAAAGCAGGGCTTGGGATCGCGTCTCAATCGCACGGTGGGCCGCGGTGTAATCCGTAGTGACATACGGATTGCCAATGCCGGCGGCAAAGATGACGATGTAGTGCTTTTCTAGATGGTGAATCGCGCGTAGCCGAATAAAAGGCTCGGCTACCGTGTTGATGGGAATGGCGCTCATCACCCGGACTTCGGCGTCGGATTTAGAGGTGAGGACCCCGCGCAGCATCAAGCTGTTGATCACCGTCCCCATCATGCCGATGTTGTCGGCTTCGGCCCGTTCAATACCCCACTGACTGGCGAGTGTGCCGCGGAATATGTTGCCGCCACCAATGACGATGGATATTTCGACCCCACAGGCATGCAAGTTGAGGACTTCGTCGGCAATGTGCTCTAGAGATTCGGGGTCGAAGCCCACGTCGTGCGTACCAGAGACGGCTTCTCCGCTCAGCTTGAGCAGGACGCGCTTGTATCGCATGGAGGTCAGAGCAGCCGCCCCTTTTCAATGGCGTGTGCCTCTGGATGAGCCTCGGCCAATTCCTCTACCCGGCCGACGAAAAGTTCGACTTGTTGGGTGGCTGCGCCTGTGAGGGCGCGACTGCGGGAGATCGTGGCGGCGATCTCTTCTTCGCTGAGCGGAAAGCGAGAATCTGCGCCCAAGCGATGCGCCAATTCACTGGTGCTTTGGCCTTGTTCACGCATGTCGATAGCCGCAGACAGGGCGTGCTCTCTGAGAGCAGCGTGAGCTTGTTCGCGGCCGGCACCGCGTTGGACGGCCTCCATCAGCAGCGTCGTGGTGGCGAGGAAGGGCAGGTAGCGGTCGAGATCGCGGGCAATTACTGCTTCATAGACGCCCATATCGTCGAGGATGTGGAGCGTGGTTTCGAGCATACCATCAAAGGCGAAGAATCCATCGGGAAGGGCTACGCGGCGCACGACCGAGCAGGAGACGTCCCCTTCAAACCACTGATCGCCGGCTAGTGCGCCCAGCATGTGGACATAGCCGCCGAGGACGACCTGTAGCCCATTGACGCGCTCGCTGCTGCGGGAGTTCATTTTGTGCGGCATGGCTGAAGAGCCGACTTGTCCGGCGGCAAAGCCCTCGGTCAGCATGTCGTGGCCGGCCATCAGGCGAATCACCCGGGCCAGATTGGCAATTCCTGCCCCAAGTTGGTAGAGGCAGCTTAACACCTCAAAGTCGAGGCTGCGGGGATAAATCTGGCCGACGGCCCCTAGCTCCCGTTGAAAGCCGAGGTGGTGCCGCACGCGGCCTTGGAGCTGATCGAGCTTGTCGGCGTCGGCGTCGAGCAGGGTTAGTTGGTCGATGGCTGTGCCGACTGCGCCTTTTAACCCCCGCAGGGGATAGTGCTGGACTAGCTCGTCGAGGCGATCAAAGGCGACCAGCATTTCCTCGCCGAACATGGCGAGGCGCTTGCCAAGCGTAGTGGGTTGTGCGGCTGCATAGTGGGTCCTGCCAGCGACCGCGAGTTCCTTCCATTGCAGCGCTCGTTGGCCTAAGCGCAAAAGAAGGGCTACGTACTTGACCTGCATTTGCTGCAAGGAGCGGAGGATCTGGTACTGCTCGACATTGTCGGTCAGATCGCGGCTGGTCATCCCCTTGTGAATGTGCTCGCAGCCGGCCAGACTACAGAATTCTTCGATGCGCGCCTTGACATCGTGCCGCAAAACGGATTCGCGGCGCGCGATGGATTCGAGGTCAACTTGATCCTTGACGCGCTCGTAGGCGCTTATGGCTACGTCGGGTACATCCAACTTTAGGTCGCGCTGCGCTTTGAGGATGGCAATCCACAACTCGCGTTCGAGGACGATGCGACCGCGTTCAGACCACAGATCTTGGATCGCCTGACTGGCGTAGCGCTGGGCGAGGACGTTGGCGATGGCTGTAGGCATAACTTGATTTATCATAAGCATTGGGCATCATAAACGCCAATGCGCGTCAAATCAGCCCTAGCCAACGCCAATAGAGCAAGTTGAGCGGACAGAGCAGGACCAAAGATGCTGTGGAAATAAGGCCCTGGGCGAGGACGAGCTGCTGCATGGAGAGCTGCCGAAAACCATAGGCCACCATGAAAGGTGCTGACTGGTAGGGCAAAAAGGCCAAAGTCGTGGCCATCGCCACGCTGAATGCCGCCGGCAGCGGCGCGACTCCGTGCTGGGCACCTAGCTCCATCAAGGGAATGGTCGCTACACCGGCTACAGCGGCGATATCCATCAGGAAATCGAGCGGCAGAGCGACTAAGCAAAGCGACAGGTGCTTACCCAGCCAGCCGTATTCCTCCAACGCCAGATATTCACTGCAAGCCGCGATGAACAGATGATTAAATCCGGCCGCGTCCAAGGCGTGGCCCAACGAGAGCAACGCGACAATATAGACTAGGAGCGCGAAACGCACCTTGACCAAGTCGCCAAAACGGAGCAGTCCCCAGCGCGGCCAGAGGAACGACACCACTAGGCCCAAGCCAATATAGACGGGTTGGATGTGGTGCAAGAGGTCGGTGGCCCACAAGCCCACGCCCGCAAGCAGAATGTACAGGGCGCGTCGCTGAACGCGGGTCAGCGATGCACTGCTCGGGGAAGGGAGTTGCTGGATGACATGGCCATCGAGATGGCGGCCAAAAAGCATCCAGATCACGCCGAGCGAAACCAGCGTGCGCAGAAAGCCGATGACCGGAAACATCCAATACAGCCAAGTGGCCCAAAATATGGGTGCGCCTTGGGTTTTTTCGTATTGGCCGGCCAAGACCAAGTTGGGCACGGAGCCGGTCAAAAGTCCACAGCCTCCGAAATACGTGCTGCAAAGCAGGGAGAGTAGCACCGCGGCCTTGAGATGCGGCGATGGGCGGACGGGCAGACGCTCGACAAGGGCGATGCCAATCGGCATCAGGAACAGGACGCGGATTACTCCAGACGGGATCAGGAAAGCCGTCACTAGCCCGATCAGGTGCAATTGGCAGAGCAGGAGGAAGGGGCGTTGCGACAGACGGGCCTGAAGCCAAGACGCCAGTGCGTCTCCGAGCCCCGTTTTGGCCACCCCCAAGCTCAGTGCCATGCCGGCGAGGACGAGCCAGACGGTCTTGGAGGAGAAAGGGGCTAAGCTCTGCTCGAAACTCAGCAAGCCAACGGCCGGGATCAGGGCGAGCACCCCCACCGAACTCAGCGCGATGGGTATGGGTTCAGTAGTCCAAAAGAACAGGGCAAAAAGGGCGATACCGAGGGCGTTTTGCACGGGGATAGGCAGCGCGGTCAACGGGGCGGCAAAGCCTAAAAGGAGGGCCGCGGTACCCAATAGCAAGCCCACCCATTGTTTGGGCGCTAGCTTGGATATGGTCAGAGAAAGTCGGTGGATCAAGGGACCTTGGGGGTTTGAGGGAGAGCAAAAAATAAAAAAGGCTCAGCTTTTGAAAAGAGCGGTCCAAGCCTATTATCTTGCATAGAGGATGCGTGCAATGGCTCAATTGAAATCGATCCGCCTGCGCTTCGACAAGCCTTTGACCGGGCCGTACGACCGACTTTTGCGCCGCCCTGGTCCCGAAGTCGCCGCCCTGGCAGCGGGTGAAACGATGGTGGTCATCCGCGGCACACGGCTGCTAAAAGCCATGCCTTTATGGGAAAGCGAGGCCGCGTGTTATTACGCCACAGGCAAGGCAGACACTGGGTGGTCGCCGGAAGATTTTAGGGACGCAGAGCAAGCCGAGCGCTGGGCAGGGCATGGACTGGTGAATTTGCTGGCTGTGCCCGTAGGTTACTTCAAGCTACCCAATGCCGCCTGGGTCAGCACACTGGCGGCCGAGCTGACGCCGTGGACGGCTCAAGCCGTCGAAACATGGCGGGCGGGGATTGAGCGGGACATTTGGCTGACGGTGTTGAGGGTGTATCGCTGTGCGCCCGTTCAACCGAAATTTTTGCGTCAAACGGGCCTGCACCTGCGCGTCCGGCCCTTTGAAGTCGAGCAATTACAGCCGGTCGTTTTAGGAAGTGAGTTGGAGCGGCGCATGGAACAAATACAAGAGGCCGTAGAACGGCATGCTCGCGGTGACGACACCCGTGCAGATGCGAACTACGACGTCCAGGCGTTCACTGCGGAGACTGGCTATCGTGCCGATCAGCTAAAGGGCTGGATTGACCAATTGCAACGCAAGCAGCAGCTCATCCTATACGGTCCACCCGGCACCGGCAAGACGTACTTGGCCGAGCGCTTGGCGCGTTATCTGGTGGATGGCGGCGGTTTTAGTGAACTCGTGCAGTTCCACGCCTCGTATGCGTATGAGGATTTCGTCCAGGGGATCCGGCCACGGGTGGTAGAGGGCGCACTGCACTACGAATTGGCCGCCGGGCACTTTCTGCGGTTTTGCAATAAAGCGCGCCGAGCTGGAGAAAAGCCCTGTGTGCTAATCATCGATGAAATAAACCGCGCAAACCTCGCGCGCGTTTTCGGCGAGCTAATGTACCTGCTGGAATACCGCCACCGCCCGATCACCTTGGCTGGTGGTGGTCCCGAGTTTTCGATCCCCGCCAACGTCTATCTCATCGGCACGATGAACACGGCCGACCGGTCGATAGCCTTGGTTGACCAGGCCATGCGGCGGCGATTCAGCTTTATCCGTCTGCGGCCCAACTACCAGTTGTTGGCAACTTATCTCGGGAACAGGGGCTTGCCCTCGGATAAATTGGTCGCGCTACTAAAAGAAGTGAATCAATCCATTGGGGATGAGGACTGCGAGTTGGGCATTTCTTTCTTCATGGTCGCCGATATAGCAACGACGCTGGCGCATATTTGGCAAGGAGAGGTTGAGCCATATCTGGAGGAAGTGTTTTTCGATCGCCCGGACCAGATGGCACGCTTTCGCTGGTCCAAGGTCGCCGGGCGTTTGCAGGATTGAGCGTGCGACGCTACGAGTTGATCGAAGAGGAAGTGGCCGCGATTCCGGCGGCCGAGCTGGCGGTCGAACAGGCTCTGCATCTGCACGCCCAATATCCAAAAGAACTGGAGCTCGGCTTCCCTAGCCCGCTCAATGGCCAGTGTTATCAGCTCAGGTCGCGGGGCTATGTCGGCGTGGTGCCATTGGGCGCGGATACCTCCTTGGAAATCAATCCCAAAATACGCTGCTCACTACTCATGCCCATGCTGGAGTACGCCTATCAGCTGCCCAAGATCAGCGAGCACAAGGCCCCAGCCACGATGGGGGATATTTACGAGTTTTGGGCCGAAGTGCTCGCGCGCAAGGTCTTGCAACGGGTGCGGCGCGGGCTGTTTTGGGATTACCAAACCCGCGAAGGCCCCTGCCGGTGGGTGCGGGGGCGCATGTACCCCGAGCGCAGCGGTCTGGGCGTCCATCCCTACTGTCGGTTTGCCGAGCACACGCCCGATATCATCCACAATCGCATCTTGGCCAACGCGCTGTCCGGCCTGAGGCGCTTTGCCTTTCGCCGCGAGAGCGTTCGGCAGATGGTCGGTCGAGCTTGGTGGACGCTGAGCGAGCTAGATTACCGCCACATTCGCCCTGCAGATTGCCTCGGCGTCGCGTACCACCGGCTAAACGAGGACTACCGACCCATGCACGCACTGTGTTATCCCTTGCTCCAACAGCGCAGTCCGGCTTGGGGGATAGGGGCCGAGGAAGGACCGGCGTACCTGCTGCACATGCCGACTTTATTCGAGCGGTTTTGCACGGCGTTTATCGACCACAAGCTCAATCACAAAGTCGAACTAAAAGCTCAGTATCACACGCGACTGAAGGGAACGGAGCGGCTTTCCTTCCGTTTGGATATGGCCCTGTTTTCAGTGGCAACCGGGCAGCCACTGGCGGTAATAGATGCAAAATACAAGGCCGATGGCCCCTCGGAGAGCGATGTGCAGCAGGTGGTCGCCTATGCGGTACAACTCGGCACGCACCGGGCCTTTTTGCTCTATCCGAGCAGCGATGTGGACGAGCAGTTTGAGGTCGGCCCAGTGGCCGTACAAGCGCTCGGGTACGATTTCGAAGCCGAAAATATAGAGAAAGCAGGCCAAGGCGTGATCTGCAAAATAGAAAACGTCATATAAAAATTAATATGTAAATAAGCTAAAGAAAAAAATCTAAGACTCAACGAGAAACAAACTCAAATCAGCCCAGTAAGTAATCACGACCAAGCAAGCCAACAAAATTAACAGAAAAGGCAGGGAAACGCGGTAGAGCCGATGTACGGGCTGTTCAAAGCGAATGCTGGCAATAAAGAGATTGAGCCCCACCGGCGGCGTTGAGTAGCCGATTTCCAGATTGGTCAAAAAAATGATCCCGAGGTGAATGGGGTGCACATCGTATGCTTCGGCGATGGGCAGGATCAAGGGCACGACGATGAGGAGGGCGGAGAACATGTCGATCATACAGCCAACCGCTAGCAGAAACACATTGAGGAGAATCAAGAACAGCAGGCGGCTGCTGATGTGGGTCTCTATATAGGCGAGCAAGCGCGTTGGAATTTCTGCATCAATGAGGTAATTGGTATAGGCCATAGCTGCGGCCAAGACGACAAAAATGCCGCCGACGAGTACCATGCTGTCGCAGATGATCTTCGGCAGTTGCCCAATGGATATCTCGCGGCGGATTAGTACCACCACCACTAGAGCGTACAGGGCGCTCAAGGCCGCGGCTTCGCTGACGGCGATAAAGCCCCCGTAGATCCCTCCGAAAATCACCACCGGCAACAGAAGCTCCCAACCACAAGCGACAAAGGCCTGCGGCAATTCGCGCCACCCGGTGGAGTGCTCGGGTGCGGCACAGCGCCGTCCTTGGAATAAGCTGTAGCAAGACAGGGCACCTACCAAGAGCAAGCCAGGGGCGATGCCAGCGATAAAAAGTTGATCTACCGGCGTCTCGGATACGATGCCGTAGATGATCAGCGGCAAACTCGGTGGAAAGAGTAATCCCAAGCTGCCCGAGGTGGTAATCAGCCCGAGGGAAAACGAATCGGGCAGGCGCTGTTGGCGCAGAGCAGGCAGTAGCAGCCCACCGAGCGCGACAATTGTCATCCCCGAAGCCCCGGTCAAAGCCGTGAAGAGGGCACAGACGATAATGGCCATAATGGCCAATCCTCCCGGCAGCCAGCCGAGCAAAGCTTGAGAGAATCGCACCAGTCGAGACGCTGCGCCGCTTTCAGCGAGGAGAAAGCCCGTGAGGGCAAAGAGCGGGATGGCCGTTAAGGTCGGCGTTTCGGCTAGCCGGTACATCTCGATGAAGACGACGGTTAAATCGATCTCGGCGATGGAGAAGTGCAAAAGGGCCATCGCGCTGATGACCACAAAGAGCGGGACGCCGGCTAGGGCGGCTAGGGTTGCTAGGAGGCTGCTCACGGATGATCCGTCGAAGTGCGCAGGCGTCGTCCGCCCTCCAAGAAGAAGCGCAGCGCCATCAGCCCAAAGACGAGGGGAAAGCACAATTGGGCGATCCAAGCGGGGACTGCAAAGAAAGCCGTCGTGCCGAATGCGCGTTCATCGAGCACAAAGCGCCCAGCGATATAGGCCAGATAGGAGCAAAGCGCGGCGGCAAAAAAGTCCGCGCCACTCAAAACAATAGCTCGCGCCCGGGAGGGTAGCAGGCGCAACGCAGCGTCAATGCGGATGTGTTTGTCGAGCCGGGTGGCCACCAACGCGCCGGCTAGCCCAATCCACAACACAAGGTGCCGCACGAGGCTTTCAGTTCCCAAGAAGGTGATGGAGAACAGGTTGCGCATGAGAATCTGCCCGCAGGTCAGCACTAGCAGGCAGACTACTAAGAGGACGAGAAAGCCGGTCTCAAGGCGATAGAGGATAGGCTGGCCGCTCAAGGAGAAGTCTGGCGAAAGTCTTGGAGATGTCGCGCTATTTGCTCGTAGGCCTCACGGGAAAAGGCTTGGCCCACGAGCTCTGCCTCAGCGCTGGTGACGAGGCCCTCGAAGGTCTCTACATCATTTGGGTTGACCTCGACCAACGATAGGCCGTTGGCCTGCAATACGGTCATGGCCTCGTCATTTTCTCGGCGGTTGCGCTGATTCAGAGCGGCCATGTGCTGCCGAGCTATGCGGTGGATGTGTTCGCGATCGGTTGCGGGAATCTTGGCGAAAGTTCGCTTGTCGATCAAGAGAGCGCCTAGGGTGTAGTTAATGGGGAGTTGGGTGACGTATTTTGCGCGGGTAAACCATTGGAGGACGATGGTCGCCGATGGTGAAGCGTACACCACATCGATTAGGTTGGTCTGCAACCCGAGGAGGACGTCCGGGATGTTCAGGGGAACCGAGGTGACGCCGGCTAAACGGAAAAGCACGGAGGTCAGCGGTTCATCGGGTAGCTGCCATACCTTTTGGGTGCGCATGTCCTCGACAGTAGCTACGGGTTGCTGCGAGAGGATGTGGACAAAGCCGATGTCGGCCCAACCGAGAAAGACATAACCTCGTTTCTCGTATCCCTGTCGGTAAAAGGCATCCATTTTCCCGAGCACGTAATCCACTTCGGCATAGCTGTCGAAGAGAAAGGGCATTTGCAGCGCGAGCACATCAGGCAAGGTCTGGCTGACGCCTTGGCCGCCAAAATTTCCGCCGTGGAGCTGGCCGATGCGCATCTTGCGCAAGACGACTTTCTCGTCGCCTTGAACGCCACCGGGATAGATTTTGAACCCCACGTTGCCGTCCGTTTCCTGCCGAACGTCTGCGTCAATGGTGCGGAGGACCTGGGCCCAACTGCTACCCTCTGGGGCTAGGGTGGCAATTTTGAGGAGGTGATTGGGTTGGGCCGCGACAGAGTTGGCTATGAGTGCGGCAACGACCGCGAAAAGTCCCTTAAAAGAAATCATCGGCTTGGTCCAGTAGGGTCTGCGCCTGTCTTTGGGCGGCGATGTTTTGCAAGGTAAGCTCCGGTACGGCGTCTGCCGAGCTGGTTAGGGCTTGGTTGAGCAGGGATTCGTATAGCTCCCGGTCAAAAGTGCTCCGAGCATAGAATTTGGCTTTGGCTACGTACACCATGAGCACCTGTCCTTTGCCGATGGCCACGGCTCGGTCGAAGTGCTCGGCGGCCTTTTCCGGGTTGCCGCCCAACATCGGCGGCAGGGCTGCGTAATAGGATCCCAAGAAGATATGGGAACTTCCGTATTGAAAGGTTTCGTCTTGGGCCACGATCCACTGCATGAGTTTGATAACTTTGGGCAATTCGGCTAGCGCCGCCATGGATTCAATGTTGGCACTAATCCAGGCTCCCCAACTCGAAGCGGCCCAAAACACGACCGGCAGGTCTGAAGCCTCTAGGTCGTCGGTGACGCGGATAAATTCAGCATAGGGGGCTTTGAGTAAGTCTGGTTGGCTAAGGCTCAGGGCGAGGGCTTTGAGGCCGTTCACCTTGCCCCGGTGGTACAGGTGCTTGGCCCGTTCGGGATCATCGACTTCGACCAAAGTGGCGTAGGAAGTATATATCTCAGCAGCACTTAAGAGCAATTGCGGATCTTGCGGATTGGCCACCAGCAGCCCTTCTAATAAGAGCAAGAAGGTAGGCACGCCCGAGGCGACCAAATCCAGGTCGTCGTGGCGAGCTGTAGCCGTACTGACGTCCTCGATCAGCGACCCCACCAGTGCAGATTGCAACCTAGCCGCGCACCCAATCGGCCCAAAGGCCAGGGTTGCCAGCAATAGCGTTGTCAAGAGGCGTTTAGCTACCATTCGGACTCAAAAAATCGGCTAAGAGGGGTTCCTCGTTGGTTTTCTAACCCCTAAGTCCGCGAGTTTTGTCACTTTCCATCTCCCCTTCAGGCTCTGTCGCGATGCGTAAGCACTGCCAAGGGTTGTCGTTTTCAGCGCAGGCCGCAAAAATTTCCAAGGCACTGGCCAAGTCCTCGCCGCGCGCTCGATAAACAGCGGAAAAGAGCGTTAGATTGGCGTTGTAGCGACGATAAGAGAGGAGGCGCGCATTGTTTAGTTCCCACTGGAGGAATCCATTGTAATAGTTGTGGGTGAACTGCGGTCTAATGAGGGCGAAATCCCGCTGGCGCTCGGCAAAAACGACCTGCCTGTCGCGGAGTACAACACTGCGGGGCAGCTCCAGTGAGTAGAGGCTGTCGAGCGCCGCTACGGTCTCAGCCATGAAGTGCCGAAAGAGCGCCGCATCCGCTCGGCGCGTCTCGGCCTGTTGCAAGAGCGGGGTTTCGGTACCGAAATGCTGCGACAAGAAGAGTAAGGACCCTTGACGGCCGACGAAGGTCGCCAAGCTCTCGTTGTAATCGGTCTGCCCTGGGGCATAGACGAGGGCATGCGTCAACTCGTGGAGGATCAAATCGGCTAGTTGATCGGGTGCGTAGCCGAGCATTGGGCTGAGAATTGGATCGGAAAAAAATCCCAAGGTACTGTAGGCACTGACTGGGCGGACAATCGCGTCGTACCCTGCGGCGGCGAGGGCATCGCGCTGCTCGTCGGCCAAATCGCGGCGAAAGAAACCTTTGTAGGGGACCTCGCCGACGAACGGAAAATCCCAAGTATAGGGTGCGAAGCGGGCGGGCGGACAAGCGCTGACATTCCAACTGATCGGACCGCCGCCCGTATCGTAGAAAGTCGTGTACTGATCGTCTGTTTTCAGCCCCACGCTTTCGGCGTAGCGACGAATGGCTTGAATCAGCTCCAGTTGTGTCCGGGTTTGCTCGGCCAAATTGGGGCGGGCGAGGAGAACTTGGACTGAAATGCGCTTGTACACCACGCGGCTTTGGCCGCGGGCCAGATGCCAATAGTAATTGAGATTGCAGCCACAAATGCCCAACAGACCAAGACCGATGAGAATTCGAAATAAAAGAGGCATCCGCGGCCAACAGCCACTTGTGCGTCTTAATCGGAGAGCGAGCCAGCCAACCTAGGGTTTGCTGACGATCTTTTCTCCATCGAAGATCACATTGCCTTCTTTGTCGAGGACGCGACCGTCGCTGGTAAACTCATACTTCATGGATTGACCCAAGGTCAGGCGGCGTTGTACTTGTTTTAAGTCTTGGTATTTCTCGATTAGCTTTTCAATCGGCCCCTCAAACGAAGTCTGCTGCCGCTTAGGGCGATCCTTGTTATGGGCAGCCCGCTCTTCCGCCGTCATAATGGGCAGGCGCTCGGCAGCGGGGGTGAACCGCCCGGCCATGGCCTGTTGGCGGCGATACTTCTCGTGGCGCTTTTCCGACTCGGTCAGCATTTCTTCGGGAACGGTCTCGAAGCTGGTATCTTGATCCGTTCCTTGTTCCCGGCGTTTTTGCTGTTCTTCTTGGACCTCGCGCGAAAGGCGCTGTTGGCGCTCCTGATCCAAGCTAGTGTCAGTGCCTAATCTCCGCAGTACATGTCGTGCGGCCTTGTTCATAGGAATGGGCTACCTCCCTGAAAATTGCGTGCGGTTGTGTTCACAATTGGTTAGCGCTAGAAAATATAAGGGGGCGGATGATTTGGCAAATCCAAATCACCTTGGTTATTATAGATACCAACGGATGCTCTCGATGCCGGGGAGCTCAATACCAAGGCTACAGAGTCGAGATTTAACTTTTTGGATGGAGATACAGGATGAGCGTTTTTTCGCGTTTTTTTTCGCATGAAATAGGTATAGACTTGGGTACCGCCAATACCTTGGTGTATGTCAAAGGCAAGGGAATCGTCCTCAACGAACCCTCGGTTGTCGCCCGCCAAGTCTCCACTCAAAAAGTTATTGCCGTCGGCGCAGAGGCCAAGGAAATGATGGGGCGTGAAAACGCTGGGATTCAAATAATTCGCCCCTTGAAAGACGGCGTTATAGCTGACTTTGAAGTTACCGAAGAGATGATTCGCAGCTTTATCCGCAAGGTAAAAAAGAACAAACTTTTTGTGCGGCCCAAGATCGTGGTAGCGGTCCCGGCAGGCAGCACTGAAGTAGAGAAGCGGGCCGTGCGGAACTCCTGCGAGCGCGTGGGGGCCAGAGAAGTCCATCTGGTCAGCGAGCCGATGGCCGCAGCTATCGGCATGGGATTGCCCGTTCACCAAGCCGTCGGCTCAATGGTTATCGATATTGGTGGCGGGACGACGGAGGTTGCTGTAATTGCTCTTTCAGGTCTAGTCGAACACGAATCGCTGCGGGTAGCAGGGGAAGCTATGGATCAGTCAATTTCCGAGTGGATGCGCAGAAAGCACAACCTGCTTATCGGCATTCAAGGTGCCGAGAGCATCAAGTGGAAAATCGGGTCGGCGACGGAATTGGAAGTAGAAGAGAGTGTGCCGGTGCGCGGTCGCGACACCGTAGCCGGGCTACCCAAAGTTATGCAAGTAGATTCAGTTGAGATACGAGAAGCCCTATCCGGTTCCGTGGCTCAAATTGTCGCCAGCGTGCGCCGAGTGCTGGAGAGAATGCCGCCCGAATTGGCGGCAGATATCCTCGATAGAGGCATGGTGCTTTGCGGTGGTGGGAGCATGCTACGGGGGCTGAGAGAACACCTGCTTGAGGCGACGAATTTGCCTACGTATGTCGATAGTGAAGACCCCCTCTCGGCCGTAGTGCGGGGCAATGCTCGCATTCTCGAAGAGTTTGATAACTACCGCCAAGTTTTGCTCTAACTAAGTTATGACCAATACTCGGGAGCTCATCGTCATTGGATTCGCTTTTGTCTGCGCCTTGATTTTGATGGGCTTACCTACATCCTATAAGACCTCTATCGCCGAGCGCTGCCAAGCCGGTTTAGCGGCATCAGGACAAGCACTATTTTCGCGTGTCATCCGCTCTACGCGCGACGAGGAAAAGAGCCGTTTTCTCCTAACTCAAAACGTAGCCCTAGCCCTTGACAACATGCAGCTCCAGGAAGCTGGATGGGAAAATATGCGCCTGCGCAAGGCCCTGGCCTTTCGGCCGCTAGACGGGGGCACGCCCGTTATTTCCGCCGAGGTGATCGGCCGCGACCCCGACCACGTTTACGACGCGGTCGTCATCAACGTTGGTCGCGACCACGGCGTAGATAAGGATATGCCCGTGGTGACACCTGAAGGGCTCGTCGGGCACATCGCCCAAGTTGGCGGATCGGATTCGGTCGTACAGTTGTTGATGCGCACGAGAGTGAGTGCTTTGATCCAAGCGACGCGCGCCCAAGGCATCGTCTCGTGGATCGACGGCCAGTTCCGGTTGCGATTCGTCGAATCGAGCAACTTGGTGCGGGAGGGCGATTTAGTCGTATCATCGGGGTTGGGCGGGCGATACCCCAAGGGCGTACCGATTGGCACGGTGGTGGAGGTGAATCAGGAGAAACGAGCCCCGGTCTTTTTGCGGGTTGTCCTCAAGTCGATTGTAGATTTCTCTGTCCTTGAAGAGGTTTTTGTACTCGGCAAAAACTAAGAGAGTGCCGCTCGCCTTGACAGGGCATAAGCCGTGCCATATCCTTTAAAACTACTTGTTGGCGTGATAGTTACGCAATTTCAACCCATCCGAATGAGAGTGCGGTCTTGACGAAAGCTGATATCGTGCGTCTAATCGCCGAGGGGACGGGGCTTACCAAGACGGATACTGCGGCTGTGGTTGATGGCTTTATTGAATCCGTAGTCGAGGCTTTGGAACGGGAAGACCACATTGAAATTCGTGGTTTTGGCACCTTCAAAGTAGTAGAGCGCGCACCGCGCACCGGTCGCAATCCACGCACGGGTGCCGAAGTAAAAATCGCTGGTCGCAAGGCCCCGACATTTAAGCCCTCAAAGGAATTGCGGGCGCGTGTCAATGGGGAAAACGCAGAGGACAAAGGTCCAGGAGATAGAAAAGATGCCCTGTGGCAGGAAGAGAAAGCGGCATAAGATCGCTACGCACAAGCGCAAGAAGAGACTGCGCAAGAATCGACACAAGAAGAACATCTAGGCTAGGGGCTAATAGCTCAGCTGGATAGAGCGCCGGTCTCCGGAACCGGAGGTCCCAGGTTCGAATCCTGGTTAGCTCACCATTTTGTCGCCAGAGTATGGTCGGATAATTGAGTCGGGGTGTGGCGCAGCCCGGCTAGCGCGCTTCCTTGGGGTGGAAGAGGTCGCTGGTTCAAATCCAGTCACCCCGACCATTTTTATGGTAGTATAGAGATCGCAGCTTTTGCTTGCCCACGTCGGGGTGTAGCGCAGCCCGGCTAGCGCACCTGCTTCGGGAGCAGGGGGTCGCCGGTTCAAATCCGGCCACCCCGACCACGAATTAAGTCCCTGTGAGCTTTTGACTTACAGGGACTTAATTTATTTGAGATATGAGGTATGGCTCTTTCCATCGGCATAATCGGCTTGCCCAATGTGGGCAAATCAACGCTCTTCAATGCGCTGACAGGAGATGGGGCCGAGGTATCTAATTACCCATTTTGCACAGTGGCCCCCAATGTAGGCACCGTCGAGGTGCCGGATCCGCGCTTGGAGCGGCTAAGCGAAGTCATTCAGCCGCAATCTACAACGCCTACGAATATCCGCTTTGTCGATATTGCTGGGCTGGTGCGGGATGCGAACCAAGGTGCCGGGTTGGGCAATCAATTCCTCGCTCACATCAGAGATGTCGATGCCCTAGTTCACGTGGTACGCTGTTTTGACGACGCGCAAATAAGCCATGTGGATGGGGCGATTGATCCCTTGCGCGATATTGAGACCATTGAAACGGAGTTGCTGCTCGCCGATTTGGCGGTGATGGAAAAGGCCGTGCCCCATCTAGACAAAGTGGTCCGCTCTGAGCCGCGTAGCACGCGCGCACACGAGCTGGCGGCCTGCGCCAAGGTCTTAGCGGGATTGCAGCGAGGAATGGGTGCGGCGATGATGGGGTTGACCCCAGAAGAAAGGGACTCGCTTGCTGCGTATAGCTTGCTAACGGCAAAGCCGGTGCTTTATGCGGCCAACGTCGGGGAAGTAGAAGCTGGCGTGCCGGGGCCGTGGGTGGATCGGCTGGTCGAACGCTATGGAGCGGACCAAGTACTGGTCATCTCGGCGCAGCTCGAAGCAGAGATCGCTGGTCTGAGCCAAGAGGAACGAGCGGAGTTCAGCCGAGAGTTGGGACTGGAACACGGAGGGATAGAGCGCTTAGTCCAGGCCGGATACAAGCTGCTGGATCTGATTGCCTTCTACACGCTCGCCAACGGCAAGCTACAGGCTTGGCAGTTGCCGCGCGGGGAAAAAGCACCTAAAGCAGCCGGGCGGATCCACACGGACATGGAGAAGGGGTTTATTCGCGCCGAGCTGGCCTCTTGTGAGCAGCTAATTACTATGGGGGGATGGGCACCGCTGAAAGCAGCCGGGCAATTGCGCAGTGAAGGCCGGGATTACGTCGTCGCTGATGGGGATGTCATCACCTTTCTTTTTAAGGCTTGAAGCCTAGAAGCATCGCCTTGGGGAACGCCTTTTGTGTTTTGACGGAAGGGGTTAGGTCGCCTATCTTCTGCCGTTTAAACAAGAGCGAAACAGACCAATGGGACGCGCCTTGGGCATGATTGAAACCCGCGGTTGGGCGGCTATGGTCGAAGCGGCAGACGGAATGGTCAAAGCCGCTGATGTCGAGATGGTCGGCTGGCAGCAAGTAGGCGGTGGGCTAGTCTCGGTCATCGTCTGTGGAGATGTGGCCGCTGTGCGCGCAGCTATCGAAGCTGGTGCCGTGGCCGCAGCGAGTGCAGGTGAAATAGTCGCGCTCAGCATCATTCCCCGGCCGCATGAGAGCACGGAAGCTGCCTTATCCCTAATCCACCTCCCGGCAACTGCATGGTAATTGGGGCAAAAATCATCTTGGCAACGGCTCTACTGGGCTGGGCTGCATGGTACCTTGAACCGACTGAGTTGCTTGCAGCCGCTGGGCAGGTCGGTAGGGATAAAGTGCTCATCTGCGGGGCCATTGCCCTAGTGGGCATCGGCGTGCAATGGGTGAAGTGGCAGCTACTGTTGCGCGACCAAATCCCTGAGGCCAACAGGCGCGATGCACTCTATTCGTTGCTGGGTGGTGCCGCCCTCGGTTTGGTGACACCGAGCCGTTTGGGCGAGTTGGGCCGCGGCGTTTTCTTGGGGCGGAGCCGGGCCAAGGCCGCGCTGCTGACGGCCGTGGACAAGTTGAGTTCGGCCGCGGTCACGTTGGGTTTGGGGGCCGTAGCCGCGTGGATTTTATGGCCCCAACTCAGGGGCTTTTTGCTGTTGCTATGCTGCATCCTCGGCGTACTGCTGTATTGGGGCTGGTGCCGCTGGAAAGCGAGCGAGCCGATTGCATGGGGGGCTATCGCCGGATTATCCGTCTTGTTCAACGTGGTATTCATGGCGCAATTTTTCTATTTGGTTACCGCCAGTGTGGCCGCCAGCTCAGCGGTTGTGTTGGCGGTGCCGGTGATATTTGCCCTGAAAACCCTGCTGCCCTTGGGGTTTTTGGATCTAGGGGTCCGCGAGGCCGCGGCCATTCTGGTGTTTAGCAGCCTCGGCTTAGAGCCGCAACCTGCTTTTGTGGCCAGTATCCTGATTTTTGTCTGCAATGTGTGCTTGCCGGCTGGTTTGGGCTGGCTGTGGATTGGCAGCCGCCGACTGCGGATGATGGGAAAGGTCGCCTTATGAATTCGGCGTTTGCAATAAAAAAAGAAATATGCGAAGTAGGGCACAGGGTCTATCAGCGAGGGTACGTAGCGGCCAACGACGGCAATATCAGCGTCCGCATAGAGGACGATCTAGTGCTGTGTACTCCGACCGGAGTGAGCAAGGGCTATCTGAGTGCAGACATGCTGGCTACCTGCGATATGGAGGGCCGGCAGGTAGCGGGATCGATGAAAATATCGTCGGAAATCCGCATGCACCTCGAAATCTACAAGTTGCGGCCCGACGTCCGCGCCGTCGTTCACGCACACCCGCCGACCGCGACGGGTTTTGCCGTTGCTGGCATTGAGCTGACTCAGTGCGTATTGCCCGAGGTCATCGTCAGCCTCGGGGGCATTCCACTCGCGGATTACGGCACGCCCGGCGGCCCCGATATCGTCGAGCCGATGAAGCCGCTTTTGCGGCAATACGACGCCGTTTTAATGGCCAATCACGGAGTGGTAACCGTGGGCCAACACGTCATGGACGCGCATTTCAAGATGGAGACTGTCGAACACTTTGCCCAGATCGCCTTGGTGGCGCATCAACTCGGCGGTATCCGCACGCTGGGGGGTAAAGACGTGGAAGATCTCACGAATCTGAGAAATCGCTTTGGAATTGGGGATCGGCCGTCTTGTGAGGTGGCCGGAGAAAGCGATATCGTCGAGCAAATTACCAAGGAAGTTCTGCGCCAACTGCGCTAGTTCGGTACGCGATGCGAGGAAATATGAGGTTTATAGGACTAATCGCCGCGGTAATCGGGATCGTAGTTCCGGCTAGTGGCCAAGCCATCGTCGAAGCGGTCCAGCGTGGAGACTCCCTGTTGGCGCAGGGCCAGCCTAAGCAGGCGTTAGCCGAATACGAAAAGGCGTGCGAATTGGGTGCTGGCAGCGCGATGTTTCTCAATCGCTTGGCCAGCCTCTACATGGAGACCGGCGGCTATCGTCAGGCGGCTGAATCGCTGCAAAAATCACTCGCTGAAGACCCTAGGCAGCTACCAGTATATTCGGCGTTAGGAGAGGCATTTTTGGCCATGGGCCAGCTAGACTCGTCTATTTTTTACGTCGAACAAGCGAGTATTCTGGCCCCGTCCTCAACCAAAGTCCACAGCACCCTCGGTTATCTCTACATGCAGGCTGGGCAGAGCGAAAGGGTGCGCGAACGTCTTGATCGGGCCTTGGCACTGGATGCCAAAAACGCGGAAGCCTATCGCCTATATGGATATTACTACGCGGAAAAGGACTCGGTAGATCAAGCTATCGAACAATACCAAAAGTTGGCGGAGTTATCGCCGGAGAATGTCGAAGCCTACAACAACATCGCCTTCCTCCTCGCTGGAGTTGGACGCTACGCCGAAGCACTTGAGTATTACAAGCGAGCTAAAGATCAGGCGCAGGATCCCTACCTAGCCCAGGCAATCACGGCCAAAATCGAAGAGGTACAGGCGATGCTGGCCGGTGAGATGCGGGCGCGCTACATATTGGTCGAAACAGAAGCGTCCGCACGCGAAATCCTCGAAAAAATGGCTCAAGGAGCCGATTTTTCCCAACTAGCGCAGCAGCTTTCCATCGCACCCAACGCCAATCAGGGTGGGGATTTGGGGTTTTTTGGGCCGGGTGAACTTATGCCCGAGATTGAAGAAGTCGTAGTGAAACTGAAAGTTGGGGAACTGAGCCCAGTTGTGGAATTGCCCGTGGGATACATTGTAGTACAGAGATTGAACTAAAATAAGTCGCGGCCAGGGCATCCTTGGATGCACCTGACCGCTGGGAGGGATACGAACCATGACCGGAATGGCTCGCATAAGTTAAACGCCTCAAGAAGAGAGCGGTTCCATGCTAGTGCTACTTTTTTGAGTTTTCAATATTCGACGACGAGCAAGAGGACGCAAGAAAACCGACGAACGATAAAGAAAAGTCGAAAAATGGGGACGAAATAAATGCCCTTTTTGGCTGAACAAGCCCTGATTTACCCCAACAGAACGAGTTGGCATGCCCTATTCCTATAATGCTTGGTTCCAGTGCATCAATTGCGACGACGAGCGCTATCCGCTAAACGAAATAGTCTATCACTGTCAAAAGTGTGGAGGGCTGCTCGAAGTACGCCACGATATGGAACCCTTGCAGCGGCGCTCGGGCGGCGAGTGGCGGACGCTGTTTGATCAGCGCTACATGAGTTCGGTGCATCCCTATGGGAGTTCGGTTTGGGGGAAAAAAGAGATAGTTTGCCCTCTCGTCGAAGACGAGAACGTGGTCTCTATGTACGAGGGAGGGAGCAATCTGCTCTGGGCCGAGCGCTTGGGGGCCGAACTAGGCATGGAGGATCTGTGGATAAAGCAGTGCGGCAATAGCCACACGGGTTCGTTTAAGGACTTGGGCATGACCGTATTGGTTTCCATGGTCAACCAGATGATTGCTGAGGGTCAATGTATCCCTGCGGTAGCCTGCGCCTCAACCGGGGACACCTCGGCGGCGCTGGCCGCGTATTGCGCGGCCGCCGGCATTCCGGCAATCGTGTTGTTGCCCAAAGACATGATTTCCACCGCCCAGCTCATCCAGCCCATAGCCAATGGCGCGCTGACGCTTGCCCTGCGCACCGACTTCGACGGGTGCATGGCCTTGGTGCAGGAAATCTGCCGCCGCGACCAAATCTATCTGGCCAACTCGATGAATTCACTCCGCATTGAAGGGCAGAAGACCATCGCGATTGAGCTGTTGCAGCAATTTCACTGGGAGGTCCCCGATTGGGTCGTTATCCCGGGCGGCAATCTGGGCAATGTCAGTGCCTTGGGGAAGGGGTTTATCGAAGCCAAGCAAATGGGTCTTATCGACAAGCTGCCGAGCCTTGCCGTTGCCCAATCCGCTCGGGCCAATCCGCTCTATCTCAGTTATCTCGACGGGTTCCGCACCTTTGAGCCGCAAACGGCCCGCGATACCTTGGCCAGCGCCATCAAGATCGGCAACCCCGTAAGCCGGGAGCGGGCCATTCGCACCTTGCAGTCCTTTGACGGCATCGTCGAAGAGGCTACGGAAGACGAATTAGCCAACGCCTGTGCAAGGGCCGACCGCAATGGGCTGTTCACCTGTCCGCACACGGGCGTCGCCTTAGCAGCACTAGAGAAAATGGTCGCAGCCGGGCACGTCGATCCCAAGAGTCGGGTGATCGTAATATCCACGGCGCACGGGCTGAAGTTTCCAGATTTCAAAGTGAAATACCACGAAGACCAATTGCGCGAATTTCACGTCGAACCACAGCATCGCAACCTGCCCATTGAGGTCGAAGCTGAGTACGAAACCGTGCGTCGGGCTGTCCTTGAAGCCATAGAGCAGCGGACGCTGGCTGTAGCCGGCCACTGAAAGAGCAAATACAATGAACCACGATGGTTTTGCCGGAGAATCGACCCGTTCGGTACACGGGGGGGCGGAACGGGATAAGTTCGCCCAATCTCTCATCGACCCCATTGCCCAGACGGCCACCTATACCTTTGCCGATCTAGATGAATTTGCCGCCTTTAAGGCCGGCGAAAAATCGCTCTATGAATACGGGCGCTACGGCAATCCGACTCAGCGGGCAGCCGAGCGTCGAATAGCCGCCTTAGAGAACGCCGAAGCCGCTTTACTCTTTCCGTCGGGCATGAGTGCGATTACCTCGGTGCTCTATGCAATGTTGCGCAGCGGGCAACACTTGGTGCTGATGGAAGATTGCTACCGCATGACGGCCAAATTTTGCGAGGTTTTGGCCAAATTCGGCATTGAATCGACCATAGTTAAGCCCGGCGATATGGATGCGTTGGCGGCTGCGGTACGCCCGGAGACCCGCTTGATCTTTACCGAGTCGCCGACCAATCCCCACCTGCACGTCCTCGACTTGGAACAACTCGTCGCTTTTGCCAAACAACGGCGTCTCAAGGTTATCATCGATAGCACCTTGGCCACGCCGGTCAATCAGCGGCCGCTCGATTTCGGGGTTGATTTGGTCATCCATAGTGCCACCAAATACCTCGGTGGGCATAACGATCTGATGGCGGGTGCCATCTGCGGCAAGACTCCTTTAGTTGAGGCTATTGGCGAATACCAACGAATCACCGGCGGGATTGTTGACCCCAACACCTCGTTTTTGTTGATCCGGGGGTTGAAGACGCTCGCATTACGCGTTCTGCGGCAAAACGATACAGCCCTGACAGTAGCCCATTTCCTAGAAGCTCATCCCAAGGTTCGCCAGGTCTTTTATCCGGGCCTCGAAAGCCACGTTGATCACCGCGTCGCCAAAGAGCAAATGCGCGGTTTTGGCGGGTTGATCAGCTTTGAGATCGACGGCACCCCCGAGCAGACGCGAAATTTCGTCCATCGGCTAGCCGTGCCTTATATCGCCCCTAGCTTGGGAGGAGTGGAGACACTGGTCTCGCATCCGGCGACTGTTTCCTATTACGATTTGAGTGAGAAGGAGCGGCTGGCCATCGGTATCACCGACCAGTTGGTGCGCTATGCCGTGGGCATTGAGGACGCCGATGAACTAATCGGCGATATAGAGAGGGCGCTTGAAGAGGTCTAAGGAGTCAGAAGTTTAAGTCGGCCAAGAGCACGGTCCAGGGCAGGGAAGCGACTTTGCGGTACAGGTCGCTGTCGCTGGTCACGGCTTGGCAGCGGAGATGGGCACCTAAGGCAATGAAGCCGGCGGCGTACATGCTGATGGAATGCTCAAAGGCAATTTGAGTGGCTTTGCGGGTAATTTCGGCGTTGTAGGGCACAATATCCAAGTGCATGTACTCCAAGCTGGTCAAGGCGTCGTCGATATGGGTGCGATCGAATTGGCGGCTTTCCTTGAGCACATGGGCCAGTTCGTATATAGATTGATCGAGCACGGTCAGTGCGATTCTTTCCGCTAGCTGCTCTTGGCGCAGGCCAAGGGCCTTGTGGGTATCTATATCGTGCGCTGGAGAAAACCACCTCAGCATAATGGAGGTATCTAGCGCGTAGCGAATCACCGCGCTTGCCTTTCCGTGCGTAGGATTTTGAGAGGATCCCAAGGCAGTGCCTTTTCGCGCAAGCTGTCTTGGAGCGCCATTCCGTGCTCAATAGCGGCCTGTTTTCGCTGGTACTCGTACGTTTCCTCCCGTTGCTGGCAGTACGCCATAAAGGCTAGGCGCAAAAGCTTGCTGCGGCTTACGCCTTCCTGCTGCGCAACTTGATCGATGCGTTCGAGCAACTCGTCCGGCAGCATGATATTTACGCGCGCCATAAGCCCCTTTCCTTTTTCTGACAAGCGGCGGGAAGCTGCCAAGTTAGCTTTGCTCCAACGGGCTGTCAAGACGAGCCTCTTGCCTTAGTTCGGGCCGGTCTTTAATGTTACAATTGGGATTAGAACATGAAAAATCACTTGAAAATATTGACGGGTTCCAGCAATCCACAACTGGCCCAAGAAATATGTGATTACTTAGACATCCCGCCCGTGCGCCGCCAAATCGTCCGTGCGCCAAACGACAATATAAAGGTTAAAATTGAGGAGAACGTCCGCGAAGACGACGTCTTCGTCATCCAGACGTCAGCATCCCCGGTCAATCATCACTTTGTTGAGCTTTTGTTGTTGATCGACGCACTCAAGTACGCTTCGGCGCGCCGGATTACGGCCGTGCTACCTTATTATCCTTATGTGCGCGCCGACAAAAAGGACGAGCCGCGCATTTCTATTAGCGCCCGCCTCGTGGCCGACTTGCTTCAAATTGCCGGGGCTGACCGGATCTTGACCATTACCTTGCACAGCCCACAAATCGCAGCGTTCTCGCGCATTCCGGTGGACCAATTGTGGGCGACGGGCCTACTGTGCAATTTCATGCGGTTGAAGGGGCTCAGCAACGCTGTAGTGGTGTCGCCCGATGTGGGGAGTGCTGACGAAGCCAGCGCGTACGCACGCCGGCTCGGCTTGCCGCTGGCCATTATGGACAAACGCCGCCACGCGGACGACGAAAAGGTCGAAATCAAAACCATGATCGGCGAGGTCGCCGGCCGCGACGCCTTGCTTTTTGACGAGGAGGTGTTGACCGGGGGATCCATGATGGAGTCGATACGGGTCCTCAAAGAAAGGGGGGTGCGCCGCATACTGGCTGGTTGTACGCACGGCGTTTTTTCAGGGCAAGCTTTAGAGAAAATAGATGCCTCCTCAGTAGAAGTCTTCGCCACCACGAATACCATTCCCTTGCCTGCGGACAAGCCAAAACGCAAAATCGCCGTGTTGAGCGTGGCTCGATTGTTGGGGGATGCGATCAAAGCCATTCACCATGGCGAATCCGTGAGCCGCTTGATTGAATGGGAGGACTAGTTGATGGCCAGTAAATTGAGTATATTAGCTGAGTTATGGGATTTTATGAAGGTGCGCAAAAAGTGGTGGTTGGGGCCGATATTTTTCACTTTGATTCTGTTGGGATTGTTAATAGTCACGACCCAAGGGTCGGCTGTGGCTCCCTTTATTTACGCACTATTTTAAGTCCTATAACATATAATATGTAAAATGAATATAAAAAAATTCATCCGCGAAGTTCCCAACTTCCCGCAAGACGGCGTCTCCTACAAAGACATCACGCCGCTACTCAAAGATCCCGCTGGTTTATCCGCTGCGGTCCAAGCTATGCTCGAACCTTTTGTGGACGCCGAAGTGGACCTAATCGTCGGCATAGAGGCCCGTGGCTTCGTGTTCGCCGTGCCTATAGCACTCGAATTGGGCTGTGGTTTTGTGCCCGTGCGCAAACCGGGCAAGCTGCCGGCGGCCACGCTGAGTCGAGATTACGCCCTCGAATACGGCGAGACCTCCTTAGAAATCCACACCGATGCCATCGCATCGGGGCAGAAGGTCTTGGTCGTGGATGACGTTTTGGCCACCGGCGGCACCTTGGTAGCGACGTGTCAAACGCTCGAAGAGCTAGGAGCGGTTGTCGTGGGCATCAGCGTACTGGCCGAGTTGAGCTTTCTGTCGGGCCGCGGCCGCCTGGCCGAGTACAAATTGGAAAGTGCTATCGTCTATTGAAACCCGAACCCAAAGCAATGGAGACACGATACCTTTATGTCGAGTGAACGTCGTAAACTGAGCAAGAGTGAACTCCGCGAAGATGAGTTCGTCGAATGGATCATGGAAGCGGTCGAATACGTCAAAGAACGAGCTAACCTCTTTGTCGGTGGGGCCGTTGCCGTGATCGTGGTCATTGTGGCCATCAATTATTTCATCGAGTCCAAGGAGGCCGATCGGCTCAAAGCCGCGGCTCTGCTCGGCGATGTGCTGATGGTCGAACAGGGCGGAGAGCCGACCGAGGCGATCCGCCTAGCCGAGGAGTTGGTGGCCTCCTATGCCGGGACCCCGGCCGCAGCCCAAGGGACCGTGCTCTTGGCCAATCTCCACTACGCGCAGGGCCGTTATGCTGAGGCTCGGGGCTATTACCAGACCTACTTGGCCAACTACGAGCCTGTGGATGTATTGGCCTATGCCGCCCAAAGCGGTCTGGGTGCCTGCCTCGAAGCCGAAGGGCAGCTTGTGGCCGCGGCTGGGCACTACGAAACGTATGCAGCCCAGCAGGCCGGGACTATCCGCGAAGCGATGGCGCGGATGGAAGCCGCCCGCATCTATGGGTTGGCCGGCGAAAGCGACAAGCAACAAGCCTTACTCGAACAGGTCAGTCGCACATTTGCCCAGTACCCAATTGCCGCGCAAGCCCGAGCGGCACTAGCCATGTTCTAAAGGATTTGTTGATGGGCCGTGCAGATCTCAAAGTTTTCGCCGGGCGGAGTAATCCCGCATTAGCTGAGGGCATTTACCAGTCGCTGGCCCTTGAGCCAGGGCGCATCGAGTTTATCGACTTTAGCAACGAAAATATAAAGGTGAAGATTTGCGAAAATGTGCGTGGCCGCGATGTGTTTTTTATTCAAACTTCGTGCCCACCCGTTAGCGACTACTTGATGGAGTTGCTCATAGCCCTCGACGCCCTAAAATACGCCTCGGCTGGCCGCATCACCGCGGTCTTGCCCTACTATCCGTATGCACTGGCCGACAGCAAGGACGAGCCAAGAATTTCCGTGACGGGTCGCTTAGTGGCCGACCTGATAGCCGAGGCCGGGGCAGACCGCATTCTCACCATGACTTTACACAGCCCGCAGACTATGGGCTTTAGCCGGATCCTAGTGGATCAACTAAGCGGCGTCCCGGCAATATGCTCCTACTACGCCGACGCGGACCTCAACCGAGATAATTTGGTCGCGGCCGCCCCAGACATCAGCCGCGCCAAGGTCACCGAAACCTACGCTCAGCGGTTGGGGTTGCCCCTCGTCGTCGTCGATCAGGCGGCCGGGGAAAACAGGGTTATTGGCGACGTAGCCGACCGAGATGTCGTATTTTTCGACGACGCGATTATTACTGGTGATTCCGTTCTCAAGGGGGCGGCCGCAGTCAAGGAGGGCGGGGCGCGCAAAGTCTATGCCGGTTGCGTCCACGGCACCCTAACCAAGGAGACGATAGCGCGTCTGGATCAATCCAACTTCCAAGCCTTAGCCATTACGGATACGATCCCCTTGCCGGTAGATGTCCGCACCCCTATGGTGCAGGTGTGCTCGGTAGCCTCGCTCTTTGCCAGCGCCATCCGCGCCATCCACGAAGAAACGTCCATCAGCGCACTATTCAACTGAGGCGGGTGCCCCTTGAAAATCGCAGTACTCGCCGATATTCACGCAAATCTCGAAGCGCTAGAGGCCGTATTAATCGCTGCGGCCAACGCCGGTGCCGAGCGCATTATCTGCTTGGGGGACATCGTGGGATACGGTCCCGATCCTTTGGGCTGTATCTATCGGCTCAAGGAGGTAGAGGCCCAGATCGTATTGGGTAACCACGACCAAGCGATGTTAGAGCCGGTGCGCATTCAGTCTTTTAATCTGTTGGCTCGTCCTTCGCTCTACCAAGCTTGCGAGATGTTGGGGGAGGAAGAACGCGATTTTTTGCGGCAAGGGGCCTTTCGGCGCGTGGAGGGCAATGCGGCTTTGTCCCACGCCAATCCCCTTAAGCCCGAAGAATGGGAACCCCTCCTCATGTACGATCGCGTCGCTTGGTGTATGAGCCATCTCAAATGGCCTTTGGCTTTTGTCGGCCACACGCACGAGGCGCGTATTTACTGCAAGATGCGCGACAATCCCATGCCGCTGACTTCGGCTACGGCCGCCGTAGGGAATCACCAATTCTTGGTCTCCGTCGGCAGCGTCGGCCAACCGCGCGATGGGGACTGGCGGTCGGCGTACACCCTGTGGGATACCGACGAACAATGGGTCGAACTCCAGCGCGTTGAATATCCAGTCAAGCTGACCCAGCAGAAGATCGACAACCTTGGCTACCCTAACTACCTAGCCGAGCGCCTCGCCAAAGGGGAGTAGGCAGGGGCTGGTCGCACATGCAGGGCCGCATCATCAGAGTTTCTGGGCTACAGTGCCTCGTCGAGGTCGAGCAAAGCCACTGGCAGTGCAAAATTAGAGGCCGTCTCAAGGCCGGGGACCGCAAGACTAGCTCTCCGGTCGTCGCCGGTGACTGGGTTGATATCGTGCCGACAGCCGAACGGACGGGCATCATTGAAGCGGTGCATACCCGCTCTTCCAAGTTCTCGCGTGGGGCTAGTGGAACGCGCCCGTTTGAGCAGATCCTCTTTGTCAATATGGAGCAATTGGTCGTCGTTGTGGCTGCCAAGCAACCAAAGCCCCGCCGCGGCTTTATCGACCGAGCGATTGTCATGGCGATAAAGGGGAATCTCCAGCCCGTAGTCTGCATCAACAAGGTCGATTTAGTTTCCCGTAAAGCGGTGGACACGCTGACGGCGCCCTACGAGGCACTTGGTTATCCAATCTATCGCACCAGTGCTCTACGAGGCGATGGCATGGATGCGTTCAAAGCAGCCCTTATCAACCGCAGCACAGCCGTGGTCGGCCAATCTGGGGTTGGCAAATCGACCCTGCTCAACACCGTTGAGCAGGGATTGGGACTAAAGACAAAAAAAATAATGAAGCGCCATGACCGGGGCCGGCACACGACCACGGTCGTACATTTGTTTAAGCTACAACAAGGTGGCTATGTGGCCGATACACCAGGGGTTAAAGAGCTCCGCTTATGGGGGGTAAAATCCGCTGAACTAGCGGAGTATTATCCCGAATTAGAACCCCTGCGCGGCCAGTGCCAATTTGGCGATTGCAGCCACTTGCACGAACCTGGTTGTGCCGTTCGTGCAGCGGTGGCAGCCGGCCGCATCGCGTCGGTGCGCTACGAAGGGTATCGACGCATATTCGAAAGTTTGAGTAGCAATGAGTGAACTGACGATCAAGGATTTGCTCGCCACCTACGGGCAGCAACTGCGGCTGAAGCTGATCGCCGGTGCTGAGGGCCTACAGCGGACTATCAACAACAGCGACATCCATCGCCCCGGCTTGGCCCTGACGGGTTTTGTCGAGCTGTTTACTTTGGATCAAGCACAGCTTTTGGGCAATACGGAAGCAGAATACTTGCGCACCTTGTCCGCAGACGGACGGCGGCAGGCGCTCAAAATCATATATCAATTTGATATTCCATGCGTGGTTTGGACCGGTAGGGGACGTATGTTCCCGGAGTTGCGACAGCTCGCCGATGAGTGTGCGGTACCCCTGCTGAAGTCTGGATTCAACACGGCCGAGTTTACCCATCTCATCCGTTTTTACCTCGACGAGGTGTTCGCGCCTCAAATATCTATGCACGGGACGCTAGTTGATGTCTCTGGGGTAGGGCTGTTCTTTCGCGGTCGCAGCGGCATTGGCAAAAGCGAAGTCGCCTTGGATTTAGTCGAGCGCGGACATCGGTTGGTGGCCGACGATGTGATCATCATCAATCGCAAGCCTCAAGGCATTTTGGTGGGCTGTAGCTCGGAAATGCTCCAAGACCACATCGAAATTCGCGGTATTGGCATATTGGATATAAAAAAGATGTTTGGCGCGTGGCGGACTCGGCGGCAGAAGCGGGTGGAGGTCGTGGTCAACCTCGTTGATTGGGAGGAAAAATACGCCTACGAACGCCTTGGTCTTGAAGATAATAAGGTAATAATCCTCGGCGTCGAAGTCCCCGAGGTCTTCATACCGCTGTTCCCCGGCAAAAATATCACGGTACTCGCCGAGACCATAGCGATAGATTATCTCTTGCGCTTGGACGGGGAGTACGCGGCACGGACACTTAGCGATCGGCTCCAAGAGCAGATTAAGGCGAGCAAAAAACCATGATGACGCTCGGCGTGGCAGGCCATGATCGCGAGATCGACGCCCATCGGGATGCCTTGCAGGGTTGCCGCGATATCCAGCTCGTACACCAAGCCGACTGTGCCGCAGTCTTGGACCAAAAAATAGATGGGCTGGTGTTGTTGCATGTGGAAGATAAATTGCATTGGATCGGCGTGGCCCTAGCGGCCGGTCTGCACGTTATGGCGACTCATCCAGTACAGGTGCCGATCCATTCTAAGGTATGCGTGCTGTCCTTGGGGAGGCATACGCACTTTTGCTCGGCTTTAGCCGCTCGACAGGGCATAGCGCATTATTCGCTGGAGCTTTCTTTTGATTCGGCTTTATTTGATCCTATTGATCGCGAGATGATCTGCATCCAAGCGGCCTTGGACACATGCGACCTGTTGCTGAGTGCGTGGGGGGCGGTAGATGTGCTGTACAGTAGGATGCGCAACTTCTTTCATCTTGGTCGGATGGAGGACGTGTCGGTCGCGTTGCTGCGGATGCGCAACGGCGTCGAAGGCTCGGTTGCACTTTTCGACTTTCCCGCGGTGGCTCCGGCGTTGCGCATCCGTGCCTACGCACAACCCGAAATGGTCGATACGTCTTGGCCTTGGGTATGGGAAGCAGACGATCTAGCGGCGTACTACCGCAATTTTGTCGCCTTCATCCAAGGACGAGCCCGGCCGTTGTTGAGTTTAGAACAGGTGGCCGAAAGCTATCGTCTTTTGGAATGGATGCGCATGTCGGCAAGACGAGATACGGTTTTGAATCGCAGGCAAATAAAATAGAATGTCCTATAAAATTTAATATGTAAATAAAAAAATGAAAAAACAATCAACACAACCTACATACTTCGCTCTTGCGCTGGCATCCTTCTTATTGGCGATCGTGTTGCTGTTCAACATGCTGAGTCCTATGGCCGTGCCGGTTACTAGGGAACAGTTCGATCAGATCCGAGAGGCCGATCTCATTGAGTATCTGATCGTGCAACCCCGGGGATTTACTTGGCAGCTTATAAGAGCTGTCCGCGTTCAGGGCACCAACGGCGAGACGGTGGCCAAGCGGATCGAGCTAGCCGACCCCGACCCAACTGTGGCCGAAGATTGGCAACAAAAAGGGGGCGCAGTGCGTCAAGAGCAAGATACCTCCTGGTGGGGAGGTGTGGTTTTCATCGCCTTATTGCTTGGCGTGGGGGTATGGCACATCTGGTCCCAAATACGGCTAGATCTCAAAGGGGGAGGGGGGCCTCGCCGCCGCTTGCGCGACTTGGAAACCGCGCTCAAACAAGGCAAAATTACCCAAGCCGAATTCCGGCAGCAAGCCGAGCGGCTCTCGGCCGAGTTGTGAGGATTTATGACGAGTACTATTCGCGTTCTCGACGAAAGTCTCATTGGAAAAATAGCCGCTGGTGAGGTGGTGGAACGGCCAGCTTCGGTCGTGAAGGAATTGGTCGAAAACTCGATCGATGCGGGGGCCACTAAAATACGCGTGGAAATCAAGGCTGGTGGCAAGCAGTCGATCGTCGTGACCGACGATGGTTCGGGCATGAACAGGGAGGATATCGCGTTGTGCCCTCGCCGTCATGCTACGAGCAAGATGGCTTCAGTGGCCGATCTGTTTCGCATTCAGACGTTGGGGTTTCGCGGCGAAGCCCTAGCCAGCATTGGTGCGGTATCTCACTTGGTCATCGAATCGCGTGCGGAGGAAGATGAAGTGGGGACGCGCTTGGTCGTGGAAGGGGGCATCATGGAGCGAGAGATGCACAGTATGGGCCGAGCGCGTGGCACGACCATCGTGGTAAAGAACCTGTTTTTTAATACGCCCGCCCGCCGCAAGTTTCTCCGCTCCGTCGATGCGGAAGCTCGCCACGTGGCCCAGACCATCATTCATTTAGCGGCTGGTTATCCGGCCCTTGGCTTTGAATTAGAGCACCAAGATCGTCAGGTATTGAACTACACCCCGGCATCTCGTCGGGAGCGGGCAGCCGAATTGTTGGGCATGCGGCCTCCATACGGAGGCCGGACTGCTCCAGTCGTCGAACTGTTGGATCTCGCGCACGAGGAAGAGGGCCTCAAGCTCGAAGGAGTCTTAGCTAGTCCTGAACACTGCGGCCGAAGCAAGGGCAAGCAGTACCTCATCGTCCAAGGGCGGCCCATTTCCTCGCGACTGATGGCCAGTGCTGTACAGCGATGTTTTGAGGGACTACTGCCCGAAGGACATCATCCAATATTCATGCTTTGGATCGATATGGATCCAAAGAAAATCGACGTCAATGTCCATCCGACCAAGCGGGAGATTCGCTTGGCCAACGAAGGGCAGGTCGTTGCGGCTATTGAGAACAGCGTCCGAAAGAGTTTGCGCTTGCCCGATACGCAAGCCTTTGTCTATGCTGCGGCCCCAATGCTGCGGCCGGACAGCACATCTCGATTCAGTGAGGACATAGGCACTGCTAGCCTAGCGCATGTGGGCGAACCGATAGCGCCGGCATTGCAGAAGCTGCCCGCCCACGCTGCCGACGATCAGCTCGCAATGACCTTCGTCGCTCCAGCCGCGGCCAAAATCGCCGTCACCAAAGACGCCGCGATATGGCAGGTTCACAACCAGTACATCCTCGTTGAAGTAGCCGACGGCTTGCTCTTCATCGATCAGCAGGCCGCGCACGAACGCATCAATTACGATCGGGCCATGGCGCAAATGGACGGCGTAGCCGGCACAAGCCAGCAGTTGCTTTTTCCCATACAGCTAGAAATGGGTGCAGCGGATTTCGAGATATTCAAACAGATACAGGATGATATTGCCAAGCTGGGCTTTGTCGTGCGGGATTTTGGCGCGCGGACGGTGTTGGTGGAAGCGGTGCCCGCTGAATTGGATCGCTTTGGCGAAGGCGATGTTTTTTATCAGCTATTGAACGACGTGCGCGATGGCCAGCATTCGGGCCGATCTTGGCGCGAAGCACTCGTCTTGGCTTATGCGCGCAAAGCGAGCATCCAGAAGGGGCAAAAACTGAACGCCGAGGAGATGGCGCATTTGATCGGCGAGTTGCTAAAAGTTGACTCACCGCACATAAGCCCAACGGATAAACCGATTATGGCGCGGATGAAATTGAGCGATATGGAGCGTTTATTGCGAAAGTTCTAGTTTCTTCAATTTTGGTTTTTATACTACTGATAACAGGCATTATCGGTAGTATGAAAACTAGGTGAATCTCTAATGAAACGCAGCGGCAAAATCCGGTGATGTTCGCTATATTTGGGACATCAGACGCCAATTAAGCCTAGGCGAGCATTTATGAGCAAAACACTCACTCCGGTCGTCCGCAGGCTAACGCCAGCACCAACGTTGGTAGCGGATGATCCTCTGGAACAATTTCTCAGCGGTCAACTCAGCGAGCGCACGCGACGCGCGTATTACGCCGATCTCCAGCATTTCTTTGCATCCATCGGCCTGGAACTAAATGAAGTCTCGCTTGCCGTCTTGCAGTCGATCACCTTTGAGCACGTGGTCGCCTTTAGAAATCAACTCGCTAGCGAAGGCTACAAGCGCAGTAGCATCAACAGAAAGTTGTCCAGCCTGAAGTCGTTGTTCAAGATGCTGGTCGCCTTAGGCCACATTGAGAAGAATCCCGCTGACTCTACTTTGGTGCGCGGCTACAAAGTAGAGGAAACGCTGGCTGGCAAAGCGCTTTCCAATCAGGTGCTGAACAAGATCCAGCAAGCCATCGCCGAAGAAAAAGACGATTTGGTACGCACGCGCGATGCGGCCATATTTCACTTGCTCACGTTCGGCGGGCTGCGCCGCTCCGAAGTGGCAGGCATCGCTTGGGAGGATATATCCTTGGAAGGCGTCTTTTACATCCTGCACCTGCCCGAGACTAAATCAGGCGTGGAACAGGAAATCAAACTGCAAAATATCGTCCTACACCATCTAGAATTATACAAACAACAACTACAGATGGCGGGCTTGTCGGCGACTGGCAAGGTTTTCATCAGTCTGTCGCGCAACCAGTCCCGCGGTCAGCCACTGACCGATCAATCGGTGAATCACATCGTCAAAAAGTACGCTCTACGCGCTGGCCTCCCCCAAAACGTCACCGCACACATGTTCCGCCACACCTGCTGCACTTTGGCGATTGAAGGTGGAGCCAAGCCCCAGCAGGTCCAAGCCCATTTGCGCCACAAGGATCTAAAGACGACGATGCGCTATTACGAAAACCGGGAGAGGCTGCTCGATAATGCGTCTGATTATATTAGGATTGGTAGTTGAGGATTTGATGTTTATTTATTTACATAAATAATTTTATAAGACATTTATAATTAATGATCATTCCCTATACCACAATATTGACAATTCTATCCGGCACCCATATGAACCGCTTTATCGCCGCTTCGTCGGCCACGTATTTCTGGATACTCTCCATGCCGAGCACCAAGGACTTTATCTGGTCTTCTCCGATGCGGACCGGCACTTCCACTTGTCCGCGCATTTTGCCGTTGACCTGAATGGGTACTACGATCATGTCCTCAGCGGCCTTGGATTCATCCCACTTAGGCCAATTCTGACGACTGAGATCTCCCCTCCCAAAGTCCGCCAGTTCCCAGATTTCCTCGGCAATATGTGGAGCAAAAGGCGCAAGCAGGATCAAGAAGGGCTTGGCAACGGCCTGTGGCACTTCGTCTGAGGACACCAATTGGTTGTTTAGCTCGATCAAGGCGGCAATGGCCGTATTAAATCGCAGTCCCTCGATGTCTTCGGTTACCTTCTGGATGGTTTGGTGCAGCTTGCGTTCCAGATCCGTCGTCAACGCGGCACTCTCCCCTATCTTCACGCGTCGGTCCGAATCGACAAAGTTTCGCCAAACGCGCTGCAAGAAGCGCTGCATCCCACGAATGCCTTCCATGCTCCATGGCGCACTCGCTTCGAGCGGCCCCATGTACATTTCGTATAGCCGCAGAGTATCCACGCCAAATTCCTCGCCGACCTCTTCCGGCGGCAACCCATTTTTGTAGCGCTTGCCCATTTTGCCGAAAGACCGGCGTAGCACCTTTCCCGTCCCCTGCTCAACAGGCTCCCCGTCGCGGAACTCGACCTCGCGGATGTCGATATACACGCCGCGCTCGTCCTGAAAGGCATCCGCAGTCATCATACCTTGGTTGAACAACTTCTTAAACGGTTCAGGCGTGGATACATGGCCTAAGTCGTAGAGGGCCTTGTGCCAAAACCGAGCGTAGAGCAAGTGCAACACTGCGTGTTCAGCACCGCCGATGTAGAGATCAACGGGCATAAAGTAGCCCTCCTTGGCCGGGTCGCAGAAGGCTTCTTCGTTGTGCGGATCGATAAAGCGGAGATAGTACCAGCAAGAACCGGCCCATTGGGGCATGACGTTGAGTTCGCGCTGACAGGCCATCCCGTCAATTTCCACCGTCGTCCACTCCGTTCCAGCCCGGTGCAACGGCGGTGAAACGGGCCGGGTGGGGTCGTTGGAGGTTTCCGGTCTGAAATCCTCTAGGTCCGGCAGTACTACCGGAGGCTCGACCGCGACGGAATATCCATCGGGATGCGTGGCCAGTGGAAAGGGTTCGCCCCAATAGCGCTGCCGAGCGAAGGTCCAGTCGCGTAGTTTGTAGTTTACCGCGGCTTGGCCGCGCCCTTGGGCGACTAGTGCATCAATGATTTGGGCTTGGGCTTCGACGGTTGCTAAGCCGTTGATGGCGTATGGATTATCACCGCTCCGTACTAGAGGCGAGTTGATCGCAGTCCCCTCCCCAGCATACCACACTTCGCTCCTTCCTTCCCCTCCGGTAACTACTACCCTTACAATGTCCAAGTTATAGGCGGTGGCGAAGGCGAAATCGCGCTCGTCGTGAGCCGGCACCGCCATAATGGCTCCCGCGCCGTAGTCCATACTGACGTAGTCGGCGACGAAAATGGGGATTTTTTGTTCGTTGACCGGATTGCGGGCGTAGATGCCAGAGAAGATGCCCGTTTTTTCCTTGGTTTCATCCGCCGTGGAGACAGCAACCTGAGCTATGTACTGGGCTATCGCTTCCCGGATGGATTCCCCGCCCCCCTTCCACCGCTCGGGCGTCCCGTCGGGCCAGACGCTGGGCACTAAGTAGGCTTCCCCGACGGGATCCACCAGCGGATGTTGAGGGGCAATCGCCATAAAGGTCGCCCCAAACAGCGTGTCGGGACGGGTCGTGAACACGGGCAATTGCCCAACGACCTCGTCGCTTTGCGGGTCGAGGACATCGAAGCACACTTCAGCTCCTTCGCTGCGCCCGATCCAGTTGCGCTGCATCCGTTTGATAGGTTCTGGCCAATCGAGCTCGAAGGGCTCGCCGTTACGGTCCTCCAGCTCAAAGTCCAAGTCTTCTAAGAGCCGCTCAGCGTAGGTTGTTATGCGCATCGTCCATTGTCGCAACGGTTTGCGGTACACGGGAAAATCGCCCCGCTCGCTGCGGCCTTCATTGGTCACTTCCTCGTTGGCCAACACAGTGCCCAAACCCGGGCACCAGTTGACGACGGCCTCTTGCTGGTACGCCAGTCGATAGTTGTTCAACACGGCTTGCTGTTGGGCCGTGGTTAGTGCGGACCAAGCTGTATCAGTGCCCAGTACTTGGCGATCTGTGGCCGACAAGGCCCTGCCAGCGGCAAATTGGGCCTCTAAGTCGGCGATGGGCTTGGCTCGCCCCTTTATTTGGCGTCCATTACCGTCTTCCCAGATCTCGGCTTCGTCGAAATAGCTATCGAATAGCTGGGCAAAAATCCACTGAGTCCAGCCGTAGTACGACGCCCGCGACGTGACCACTTCGCGGGTCCAATCAAACGAAAGCCCAAGAAACTGCAACTGGCTGCGCATAGCATCGATATTCTGCTCAGTAACGGTTGCCGGATGGATGTTGTGTTCAATGGCGTATTGCTCGGCCGGCAAGCCAAAACTGTCGAACCCCATCGGGTGCAGGACGTTAAATCCTTGCATCCTTTTGTAGCGGCTGTAGATGTCGCTGGCGATATACCCTTTGGGATGGCCGATGTGCAACCCCGCGCCGCTGGGATAGGGAAACATATCGAGGATATAGCACTTGGGTTTGCTGTCATCGAAACCAAGCTCCCCCGGCCCCAGTGTTTGATAGGTCTTCTCCTGTTCCCAATGGGATCGCCATTTGGTTTCGATGGCTTGGAAATTGTATTGGCCTTTTTTTGTTTTAGTTGACATAATTATCCTTATAAGACCTTTATGGATAGAGACGCTGCATCATGCGCGGAAATGGAATGGTCTCGCGCACATGCTTGACACCGCACAACCAAGCGACCACCCGCTCGATTCCCATGCCAAAGCCAGCGTGCTCAACCGAGCCATAACGCCGTAAGTCGAGATACCAGCTAAAGGCTTCTTGTGGCAATTGATGCGTGGCGATTTTGTGCTGCAAGACGGCAAGGTCGTCTTCGCGTTGCCCACCCCCGATGATTTCCCCGTACCCTTCGGGGGCTAACAGGTCCATGCACAGGGCCAAGCGGCGGTCTTGGGCATCTTCCTTCATGTAGAACGCTTTGACTGCACTGGGATAGCGGTGGACGAAAACCGGCGACTCGAACTGGGAAGCGAGGAGGGTTTCGTCGTCCCCGCCCAGATCATTCCCCCAGGCGATGTCGCTGCCTAGGGCTGTCAGGCGCTCGACGGCTTCATCGTAGGTTATGCGCGGAAAGGGCCGACTGACCCGTTCCAGCTTGGCGGTATCTCGCTCGAGGAGTTTTAGCTCTGCGCGGCGGCGGTCGAGTACGCGGTCGAGCACATATAGGACCATGTCCTCGGCCAAGGCCATCGCACCCTCTAAATCGCAATACGCCATCTCTGGCTCGATCATCCAAAACTCCGTCAGGTGCCGGCGAGTCTTGGATTTTTCAGCGCGGAACGTCGGGCCAAAACAATAGACCTTGCCCAAGGCCATGGCGGCCGCTTCCATATAGAGCTGGCCGCTCTGTGTTAAATAAGCCGTGTCGTCGAAATACGCGGTCTCAAACAGGGTCGAAGTCCCCTCACAGGCCGCAGGCGTAAAAATCGGCGCATCCACGAGGACAAAGCCACGCGTTTCCATGAAGTCGCGGCAGGCTTTGCCGATTTCGCTGCGGATCTTGAGAATGGCCCCCGGACGAGAAGACCGCAGCCATAAGTGGCGGTGGTCGAGGAGAAAGGACACCCCGTGCTCCTTCGGCGTGATGGGGTATGGCTCAGCTTCTTGCACGACTTCGAGATCGCTGACCCCCACCTCATAGCCGATGGGCGAGCGCTCTTCCCGCCGCACTTGACCGTGGACCACGAGCGAAGATTCTTGCGGCAAGTGATCGCACCGCTCAAATAGCTCGTCCTCGACATCCCCCTTAAAAACAACGCATTGCACTACACCACTACCGTCGCGCAGTTGCAAAAAGTGCAGTTTGCCGCTCGAGCGCTTGTTGTACAACCAACCGCGCAGCACCACTTCTCGGCCCTCATAGCGGCCGATATCAGCCACCTGAATCAACTCCATTTGTTCATCCATATACCATTATACAATAAGAAAAGACTATCGAGCTAGACTCGATAGCCTTCTCTTCGTCTAGCGCAAGACCGCCACTTACTTCTTTAGCAGGGCCTTGTGGCTGAGCCGAATCTTGCCGCCGGTGTCGATTTCGAGGACCTTGACGGCAATCTTATCCCCTTGTCCAACGACGTCTTCGACCTTGTCCACGCGCCGATGTGCCAGCTCGGAGATGTGCAACAGGCCCTCTTTGCCGGGCAGAATCTCGACGAAGGCCCCAAAGGGCATGACCCGTTTGACCACCCCGTCGTATTCTTTGCCAACCTCGGCGTCGGCCGTGATTCCCTCGATCATGCGCCGCGCCTCTTCGGCTGGACCCGCTTCAACCGAGGCAATGGTAATCGTGCCGTCTTCATCGACATTGACCGTGGCACCGGTCTTTTCGATCTCGCGGATGGTTTTGCCACCCGGGCCGATGACCGCGCCGATTTTGCTCTGGTTGATCTTGATAAACTCAATGCGCGGTGCCCAGCGCGAAAGCTCGGGCCGCGCCGCGCTCAGGCATTCGTCCATAATGGCCAACACCTTGGCGCGGCCTTCCTTGGCGCGGTCAAGGGCTTCCTTGAGAATGTCTAGCTGCAAACCCTGGATCTTGATGTCCATCTGGATCGCAGTAATCCCGTCTTTGGTGCCGGCGACCTTGAGGTCCATGTCGCCGAGAAAATCTTCGGCGTCGCGGATGTCGGTCAGCAGCTCGTACTCGTCCCCTTCCTTGACCAAGCCCACGCCCGTACCGCACACTGAAGTTTTGACGGGAATTCCCGCGTCCATCAAGGCGAGGGAGCAGCCACAAACCGTGGCCATGGAACTGGAACTGCTCGACTCAGTAATGTCAGACACCAACCGAATCGTATAAGGGAAGGAGTCGACCGATGGAATGACCGGCTCTAGGGCACGCTCGGCCAAGTGCCCATGACCGATGTCTCTCCGTCCCGGACCGCGCTCAAAGCGCACTTCGCCGACCGAATACGGCGGAAAATTGTAATCCAAGTAATAGGACTTAAACCGCTTGCCCTGCAGGTCGTCGGCCATGCGCTCATCGAGCTTAGTGCCCAGCGTCGCCACGCAGAGTGCTTGCGTCTGCCCACGGGTGAACAGTGATGAACCGTGCGTGCGTGGCAACACCGTACTCTCGCAGGTGACATCGCGCACCGCGTCGAGTGCGCGGCCGTCGATGCGCCGCTTTTCCTTGAGGATCATGGTGCGCATGTCGGCCTTGAGCAGCGCTTCTAGCTCGCCTAAGATGAGCTTTTCCGAGTCTGGAAAGCGCTCGGCCAACCCCTCCAAGACATCGGCATCGATCGCATCGATGCGCTCTTGCCGCTCTTCTTTGCGCGGGCTTCTGTTGGCCTCGGCGATGCGCTCTTGCGCCAGCTCGGCAACAGCGCGGACCAGTTCGGGATCGGCTTCTGCGACCTCGACGACAAGTTTCTCCTTGCCGACTTCAGCAACCAGCCGCTCCTGTAGCTCGACTAGTTCGGCGATGCACTCGTGGCCAAAGGCCAACGCATCCACCAGATCTTGCTCGGCAATCTCGTGGGCACCCCCTTCGACACTGACAATGGAATCGGCCGTGCCGCAGACGATGATCTCGAGATCAGACTCATCTAGCTGGGTGGAAGTCGGATTGGCGACAAACTCGCCGTTGATGCGCCCGACTCGCACGGCTCCCATAGGGCCAGCAAAGGGAATATCGGAGATACTCAAAGCCGCTGAAGCCCCGATTAAACCCAAGACATCAGCGTCGTTTTCGCCATCGTACGAAAGCACCGAAACATAGACTTGGATCTCATAGGGAAACTTCTTGGGAAACATCGGCCGAATGGGGTGATCGATTAACCGGGCACTCAGGGTTTCCTTTTCGGAGGGGCGCCCTTCGCGCTTGAAGATGTTGCCCGGTATCTTGCCGCCAGCGTAGGCTTTTTCCCGGTAATCTACGATCAAGGGCAGAAAGCCCCGATCTTCCGGCGTGTTGGTCCGGCAGGCCGTGACCAGCACTACGGTATCCCCGTATTGCATCCACACGGCCCCATTGGCTTGCTTGGCGATTCTGCCCGTTTCAATCGACAGACTCCGCCCGCCTATTTCGAGTTCGAGTTTAGTCATTAGATATATCTTTTGCTCTTTCCTTTGAGGTTTTGAAATCTGAGCGGCACTCGTACGAGCACCGCAGTGAGTCGTTCAGTGCGAGCTAACGGCGCAATCCCAACTCGCGGATCAACGCCGCGTACTCCTGCGGTTTTTTCTTTTGGTAGTAGCTTTGCAATCGCCTCCTCTTGCCTATGAGAACAAGTAAACCTCGCCGCGTGGCAAAGTCCTTTTGCTGGTCTTTCAGGTGTTCGGTCAAGTGCCGGATGCGCTCGGTGAGAATGGCAATCTGCACCGGGGTGGCCCCAGGGCCCCCTTCTTGCCCGAACTTCTCGATCAGTTCTTTCTTGCGCTCAGTTGTTATCGACAACGTCAACCTCCGTATTTCACGCCGCGCTTTCCGCCTTCAGCACTTGGAAGCGAATAGGGCGCGTGCTTGGTTAATGTCTTTGCGGATTTGTTCCACCAGCTCGTCTGGACAGGCAAATGCGCGTTGGTCGCGCAGCTTCTTTATGAGGGCGACCTGTAGGGTTTGTCCGTAGAGGTCGCCGGTAAAATCGAGTATGTGCAACTCGATGACTAGCGCTGCTTCGGCAAATGTGGGCCGGGGGCCGACATTCGCCACGGCCTGTAAAACTCGACTGCCCGGGTATTGCACTTCAGCAGCAAATACCCCCTGCGGCAAGAGTTTATCACCGTAGGGCAGCAAATTCGCCGTGGGAAACCCCAGTGTTTTACCGCGTCCTTGGCCTGGTATGACGCGACCGGAAAAATGAATGCCAGCACCTTCCATCTAAGGTTGGCGCAAAACGCACAGGGGCCGCAATGCCCCCTTCTCCCACCGCGCGAGACCAAACAAGGTTTCCGCGGTGTCAAAAACTGCGCAAACTTCGCGCGGTCCTGCGCCAGCGGGGTACTCGATTGCCTTCCCATGAGCGAAATCAACTAGCTTGCCTTCGTTCAGCTCCACGGCCGCCAACTCGCTCAAGGCCAGTCGCGGATGGACGAGGGCCTTTTCAATTTGGCCTGCTCTGCTTAGACGGGCTACTTGGTCTAATGTCAGGGCTTTATCCAGTCCGAGACCTCCCGCACGCAGTCGGCGCAATTCCGCCAAATAGGCACCCGTTCTCAAAGCCTCCCCCAGATCGGCGGCTAGCGAGCGAATGTACGTTCCCGCAGAGCAATGGATTCTCACCCTTAGTCTGGGAAAATCGTAGCTGAGCAATTCCATTGCGTGGATGTGGACCCGGCGAGGTTTGAGGGCGACTTCATCCCCACGGCGCGCCCGCTTATACGAGCGCACCCCAGCTACCTTTACGGCTGAATGCGCTGGCGGAACTTGGTCTATGACGCCCGTAAAGTCGCGCAGAGCTTGGGCCACACTTTGGTCGGTGGGAGACGCGCAGTCGGCTTGGTGGCGGATCGGCCCCTCGGCATCGCCCGTAGCACTCACAGCCCCCAGACAAATCTCGGCCTCGTATTCCTTGTCTGCGCCGCTGAGCCACCGGTTGAGCCGAGTATAGCGCCCCAAGCAAACGACCAAGACGCCGCTGGCCAAGGGATCAAGCGTGCCGCAGTGCCCAATGCGCCGCAATTGCAACAGACGCCGAAGCGAAGCGATTACGTCGTGGGAAGTGGGGCCTTTGGCTTTGTCGATGACCAAAACCCCGGTCTGGACCGGATCAACCATGCTGCGCTCCACCGAGACTGTCGATCAGAGCCGTCAGGCGCGCGGCGCGTGCGGCGGTGTCGTCGTATGCAACCCGCAACTGGGGTGCGTAGCGCAAGCGCATGCGCTGGGCGATTTCTCGGCGTATAAAACCCAAGCCCCGCTGCATCCCTTGGAGTACCTGCTTTTTGTCGTCTGCCTTGCCGAGCGTGCTGACAAAGATCGTGGCATAGCTCATGTCGGCGGAGAGTTCCACATCCACTACTTGGACTAGCTGCAACCGAGGATCCTTCATCCGCCCTACGATGTCGGTCAGCTCGCGCAGCAACTGCCCGCGCACTCGGCTAATGCGTTGCGGAGAGGCCACCTGCCCTCAGTGTACTTCCATTTGGTAGTCGAGGATCTGCACCCGGGGATCGCCTTCGACGAAGTTGACGATTTTAGTCAGCATCTCGTCGCAGTGTTCAACGGCCGAACTCACCACGGCAATCCCCAACATCGTCCGCTGCCAAAGCGCATGGTCATCTACTTCGGCCACAGCCGCGTTAAAGCGGTTGCGGATGCGCCCCTTGAGGCTGTTGAGGACTTGCCGCTTGTCCTTGAGCGAATGGCTATCGCCGATGTAGAGTTGCACTGTACAGCTCATAACGATCAAAACAATTCAACCGCCCCTACAGCGTCCGCTCGGTTTCGACCACAACCAAGGATTCGACAATATCGCCTTCTGCAATGGCGTCGAATCCCGCAAATCCCATGCCGCACTCGAAGCCCTCAGAGACCTCGCGCACGTCGTCCTTGAATCGCCGCAACGAAGTAAGCTCTCCAGTAAAGACGACTTGGCCATCGCGCAAAACCCGCACCTGATTGCTGCGGGCGATGGTGCCGTCTTGCACCAAACAACCGCCAATCGTCCCCATGCGGGACGAGCTAAAAATCTGGCGGATTTCGGCCCGGCCCACCACCTGTTCTTCGGTCGTCGGAGCCAAAAGGCCAGCTAAGGCAGCTCGCACATCCTCGATGACCTCGTAGATGATGCGGTAGTTGCGAATCTCCACGCCTTCCTGCACGGCGAGATCGCGTGCCGAGGGTTGGGTGTTTACGTGGAAACCAAGCAAAATGGCACTAGAGGCCGCCGCCAATAGCACATCCGATTCTGAAATGGCCCCCACCGCGCTGTGAATGACGTTGACCCGCACTTCCTCGTGGGTTATGCGGCCCAACTCTTCGGAAATGGCCTCGACCGACCCATCGACATCGCCTTTGACCACCACCCGCAATTCTTGAATGTGGCCTTGCTGGATCTGATCGTGTAAGTCGCTGAGCGTAACCGTGCGCAGCTTGCGGTGATCCTGCTCGCGCTTGATGAGCTGCCGCCGCTGGCTGAGGTCCTTGGCCTCGCGCTCGGAATTGGCCACGGCAAAAATATCCCCAGCTTGCGGCACCCCGGGCAATCCGAGCACTTGGACGGGCACGGAGGGTTTTGCTCCCTCAACGCGCTGGCTATGCTCGTCGAGCAGAGCGCGAACCCTGCCGCTATGCACGCCGGTAATAAAAGGCTCGCCGACGCGCAGCGTTCCCTCTTGTACCAAAACTGTAGCCACCGGCCCCCGGCCCTTGTCGAGATGGGCTTCGACAATCGTCCCACGCGCTTTCTTATGGGGATTGGCCTGCAACTCAAGCAACTCGGCCACAATGAGGAGCAATTCCAGCAAGTGGTCTATGCCTTGTCCGGTTTTGGCGGAGATTTCGGCACAGGGAATCTGCCCTCCCCACTCCTCGATTAAGACTCCTCTTTCTGACAACTCCCGCTTGATCTTATCTGAGTCGGCCGTAGGCAAGTCTATTTTGTTTATCGCGACGACTAAGGGAACCTGCGCGGCCTTGGCGTGGTCGATCGCTTCAATGGTCTGCGGCATGACGCTGTCGTCGGCCGCCACGACCAAGATCACAATGTCCGTTACTCTTGAACCGCGCGCCCGCATCGCCGTAAAAGCCGCGTGCCCTGGGGTGTCGAGGAACGTCACGCCGCGACCGTCTTCCATGTTGATCACGTACGCCCCGATGTGCTGGGTAATGCCGCCAGACTCACCCTCGACCACCTTGCTTTCACGCAAGTAGTCGAGCAACGAAGTTTTGCCGTGATCGACGTGGCCCATGACAGTAACGACCGGCGGACGCGGCTCGGGTTCGCCGATTTCTTCCTCCTCGACGATCTCATCCAACTCGGCTTCTTCGGCCTCCAGCGGAGCCACTTCAAAGCCAAACTCGTCGGCCAGCGTCTGCATGGTGTCCATATCGAGGCGTTGATTGATCGTCGCCATGGTACCCAACTGCAAACACAGGGCGATCACTTCGCTGACCTTGACGCCGAGTTGTTCGGCAAATTCGCCGAGCGTGATGAACTCGCTGACCTTGATCTGGCGAATCTCACCATCTTCCTCGACACCGTCTTCGCGCGGGCCGCGCTCGTAGCGCCGACGCCCCCGCCCCTCGTTGAGCTGACTCAAGGTCCGCCGCACGCTTTCTTGGACTTCCCTAGCATCGGGTGCCCCTTTGCGCCGCTTCCCTCGGCGGCGCTTTGGCGGCGACCCGGGCAAATTGGCCTGGGCGGTTACTTCTCGCTTCTCGCCCAAGCCCTCGCGGATGCTTTCTAAACTATCCTGCCCTTTACCACGGCGGCGACCGCGCCGACGCCCTCCCTCGGCCTTGTCGGGCAGGGGCACGGCGCTCTCCCCGGCTTGCCCTTCAACGCTCTGCTTGCGAGTTGTCGGCCCCCTTTCGCGGCGACGCCCGGGTCGCATGCCATCGGCCTGTTTGCGGCTGTCCTCTTTGGCCTTCTGCCGCTTTACTTCCTCTATCGAGCTCTTCTTTTCTTCAGCCAGCTTGCGGTCAATGGCCTCCAGCATCTCGGGCGTAAGTACGCTCATATGGCTCTTTACTTCCATATCCATGCCCTTGAGCATGGATATGAGCGCATCACTGGACAGCTTCTGTTCTTTAGCTACTTGATAAACCCGGCGCTTTTCCAAAATTATTCCCTCAGCTACTCAGCCCTTTGGTCTGTCTCGTCTTCTCCACTCACAGCGGGTGCGGCAGGTACTTCTCCACTCTCTTGCTCAGCATCCTGTTGGACCGCTTCGGCCTCCTCAGCAGCAATCAATGCTTCAATATCGACCTCACCGTGTTCGGCCAGGTACGCGGCGGCGGCCGCCTTTACTCCTTGGGCGGTTTCGGCTAACTCTAAGCCCGGCACAGTCTGTAACAGCTCTGTATCGGCCTCGGATATCGCGGTGATGGAGCCGAAACCGGACGTGGTCAAACTCAGTGCAATCAACTCGCTAATGCCATCGATCTGGCGGAATACTTGCTGGTACTTATCCTGCTTGGCGCGGCGCTCTTGGTATTGCTCGTCGGTGATAATATCGAGCCCCCAACCCGTCAGTTGACTGGCGAGTTTGGTATTTTGGCCGCCCTTGCCAATGGCTAGCGATAGCTGCTCCTCTTCGACGATCACCACCGCGTGTCGGCGGCGCGAATCCGTAATGCAGCGCACTACGGTGGCCGGACTTAGGGCGCGGCTTATGAATATATCCGGCTCGTCAATCCAAGGAACGATATCGATGCGCTCGCCACTCAATTCTCGGACGATGGCTTGCACTCGCGATCCTTTTACCCCCACACAGGCCCCCACCGGATCGACGCGTTCGTCGCTGCTGCTGACCGCAATTTTGGCTCGCTCGCCCGGCTCGCGGGCCACGCCGTGAATATCGACGATACCCTCGGCTATTTCCGGCACTTCTGTGGCAAAGAGCTTCCTGAGGAATTCGGGCCGCGTGCGAGAAAGCAAGACCTGAGGCCCCCGGCTCGACTTGAGCACCTCGTATATATAGCCCCGCACCGCATCGCCTTGGCGGTAGCGCTCGCGGCGGATTTGCTCTTTGTATGGCACGGCGGCCTCGGCCCGACCAAGGTTGAGAATGATGTCGCCGTGGCTGATCTGTTGCACAGTACCGGATTCGACGAGGCCGACCCGACCGATAAATTCGTCGTATATTCGCTCTCGCTCGGCTTCGCGCACCCGCTGAATGAGAATCTGCTTTGCGGTCTGGATGGCGTTGCGACCAAAGTCGGCGAAATTGAGCTGCTGTACCAGCACGGAACCTAGTTGGGCATGGGGGTCGATGTTGCGGGCGTCGGCGAGGAGAATCTCCATGGATGGCTCGGCTACTTCTTCGACGACGGTCTTGCGGGCGTACACGGCCATCGTACCTTGGGCCGCGTCGATGTCAACTTCGTAATTTTCGGTATTGCCGTAGTGCCTTTTGGCGGCTGAAATTAGAGCGTCGGCAAGGGTTTGTACCACCAATTCCCGATCGACGTTTTTTTCGCGGGCAATCTGCCCCAAGGCTTCGACAATGTTTGCGTTATTCATGGTTTTTTGCTCAACCTTCGCTGCTTACAATTCTGGTTCGATGTTGGCTTTAGCAATATCGGCGCGGGCCACGATCTCGGCTGGGCTGTCGAGCTGAATCCGGTCGGCTTCCCAAGCGATCAGCCGACCTTTGACCGCTCGGCCGGACGTGAGCACGACTTTTAGCAAACGGCCACAGGCGCGGGTGAAATCCCCATCGGTCTCTAAGGGCCGGTCCAATCCCGGCGAGGTCACTTCGAGCCGATACCGCCCGGCAATGGGATCTTCTATGTCGAAGAGATCGGCCACTTCGCGACTGATCGACTCACAGACGGCCAGCGTTATACCGCAATTTTTGTGAACCAATAACCTAACTAACTGATTACCGTGGGCTCCGCTGAGTTCAATATCGACGAGTTCGGCCTCGTGCTCGCGGACAATGGGTTCGACAAGAGCTACTAGATCGGCCTTTAATGCGAATTTATCTACGGCGGAAATATGCGCTTTTCCCCCTTAAGCAAAAAAGTGGGCTATGACGCCCACTCGGGATTATAAAATACAGAATTATATTAGTTTAGGCAAGACGACTTAACAGTCCTAGCCAAATGTCGATACTAGAAGAGACGCAATATCTCGCGCAGTTCTTTTTTAGTCTCTTCGATCATTCTGAACGCGACCTCCCGGTCCTGTACAGGCTCGGCGTTGGCTTGCTCCGCTGCTAGCGCGGGACTGTCCTGTTGTTGGGCAAGCAAAACAGACACTTGCTCGCCAACCTGACGCAGGAGGTCAGGTTCGTCTTTGAGCTTTTTCTTTACACCTTGCGTCGTATAGCGCTCCTCGTAGAGGAGGCGCTTGAGCAACAAGATGATCCCTATGTCGCGTTCTCTATAAGCCCTGTTTTTGCCACCGCGTGCGCGACGCGGCCGCAAACACGCAAACTCCTTCTCCCACGCCCTGAGCGTATAGGGTTGTAGTTGTGTGAGTTCTGCGACTTCACTGATGCTGTAATACAACTTGTTTTGCAATGGATTTTTCACGATCGAGCTTCCCTGTATCCTTTGCGCCGACGCCAAACGATGCGCAAGGGCGTTCCCTCGAAATCAAACTCCGACCTCAGTCGATTTTCGATGTGGCGTCGATAATTCCCCGGCACGGAGCGGGGTAGATTTGTAAAGATCGTAAAGGCCGGCGGGTTAATCGCGTGTTGGGTCGCGTAGAGCAGGCGGATGTCGCGGCCTTCTTGCGTCGCTAGGTACTCGCCGGATAGCTGCTGAATGATCTTGTTCAAGCGCGCGGTGGGAATCCGCGTCCGGCGCTTGTTGCCCACTGCGGCCACTACTTCGAGACACTTGTGGACCCGCCGCCCGGTCAAGCCCGATATACACAGCACTGGATAATTGCGCAAAAAGGGATAGCGGTCGCGCAACTCGCTGCGGAACTCGGCCACCGTTTTCTCGGCGATTAAATCCCATTTATTGATCGCCACCACCAAGCCGCAGCCTGACTTTATCACTTGCTCCATGATGCGAGCGTCTTGCATGACCCACCCCTCGGCACCGTCTATGAGCACAACCGCCACATCGGCTCGGTCGATGCTATTGGCCGCCCGGCGCGTGCTGTAGAATTCCACCGGATCATCGACCTTAGATCGCCGCCGCAAACCGGCCGTATCCACGAACTGTAGGTGGCTGTCCTGCCAAGTCAAGCGCAGTTGCGTTGGGTCGCGGGTCGTACCAGGCTGGTCGTGGACGATGGAAACCTGGTGGCCAGCGAGGCGATTGATCAGCGTGGATTTGCCCACGTTGGGACGACCAACCAAAGCGACTCGAATCGCCGCTTCGTCCCATTCTGGCCCATACGCCCCGGCCTCATCGAAGAGCGCAATAAGTGCATCGAGCAAGTCCCCGGAACGCCGCCCGGTCACGGCTGAAACCGGTAGGGGTTCCCCCAAGCCGAGCCGGTAGAATTCGTCGAGCGGCGCAACTGGCCCCACCTCATCGACCTTGTTGACGGCCAGCAAGCATTTTCCGCCCCCGCTGCGCAGCATGGCCCCCATTTCTTGGTCGAGATCGGTCAAACCCGTAGTCCCATCGCAGAGAAAAATCGCTATATCCGCTTCTGTCAGAGCCTTTGCCGCTTGGGAGCGCACGGCCGAGGATAGCGCGTCTTTGGCATTGGGCATGTAGCCCCCCGTATCGACCAAAGTAAAGGAGCGCCCTCCCCACTCGGCTTCAGCAAATATCTGATCGCGCGTGACTCCGGGCTGGCCATCGGTTATGGCCCACCGGGTCCCCAAGATGCGGTTAAAGAGAGTCGATTTGCCCACGTTGGGCCGTCCGACAATCGCCACAATGGGCCGGCGATGATTTTCGACGGTTTGGGTGCTCATTTTTCGCGCCCTATGTAGTAACCCAATTCGGTTAGCTGCCGCCCCTCCCCTTGCACGTTCACGCCTTGATCGGCCCAAACGCGCTCGAGCGATTCGACCAAGTCGTATCCTCCTACCGCAAGGGGAACGCCAGCCTCTTCGGCCAGTTGCGGCACGGTCATGTCGTCTAGTGTCAACCCCTCGCCATTGATGCAATTGGGCGGCAGCAAGACCAAATCCCGCTCGATTCCATCGCGCACTCTTGCCGCCATATCGCGGCCGGTCAGCAGACCCGATACCGTGATGCCGCGACCGAAAAAGTCATTATCGACCGGTAGGAGATCGATCTGTACGTTCTCGATGGCATTCAGCCTAGCCACTAGGGGCACGAGGATGCGCTCGGCCAAGCGCCCGGTCAGCAGGCCAATCCGCCTGGCCTTGGTCGTGCGCACTGGCAACCGCTTGCTGGCCTCGTCCCAAGTGTCGAGGAAGGAGCGGACCATGCCGATGCCGTTTTCTAGCTGGGGAAACGCATCGTAATAAGACGCCTCTGGAACAAGCCGACCCGTCAGCAAAAAAATCTCGTCCGCCGCATAGACAAACCGCTCGCCAAAGCGCGCTTTGAATTGCGAGCCCCACGATTCGGCTGCATCTGCGTACTCAGCGGCCTTGGGCGGAGTCACTGGATCGAGTTGGGCGAGCTTGTGCCGATGATCAGTCAGCCCCACCGGTACCAACGCTACCGAACGCACCGCGGGATAGTACGCGGCCAAATCGGTCACCGTGCGCTCCAGATGCGGCCCATCGTTCCAACCTGGGCAGACTACGACTTGAGTGTGCATTTCAATGCCGTTGGTGGCTAGTTTGTGCAAGCGCTCGTTGATATCGACGGTCGCTTTTGTGCGCCCGAGCATGACTTGCCGCAGCTCGGGGTCAGTGGCGTGGACTGAGATGTATTGCGGCGTTAGCCCTTGTTCAATAATGCGGTCAATATCGCTTTCACGGACGTTAGTCAGGGTCACGTACGAGCCGTGGAGAAAGGAGAGCCGAAAATCGTCGTCCTCAAAATACAGGCTGCGCCGCATGCCTTTGGGCATTTGGTGGATAAAGCAGAAGACGCATTTGTTGTTGCAACTGCGCAAGCGCATATCCTCGAAGACCAGCCCTAAGGACTCGCCGCTCTGGCGCTCAATTTCAGCCTCGTACCGTTGTTTGTCGCGCTCGATCTCTACGCAGATTACCTCTTCGGCGCTGTTGACCTGCACGTCGATCAAATCGCGCACTTCTTCACCATTGATGCGCAAAATGCGATCACCAATGAGAAAACCCGCACGCGCGCCGAGACTATCGGGCTCAATTTGTTTTACGACGACCATAGTGAATCAAGCAATTAATCTACGTATCATAATGCGGGGCAAGATGTTCTATCGGTAAAGGTATATGGATATTGCGCCGACAGCAATACCCCGAAAAGAAATAAAAAATCCGCCCGACCAAGTTGGCTAGGCGGATGATGGAGCGGGAGACGGGAATCGAACCCGCGACATCAAGCTTGGGAAGCTTGCGCTCTACCCCTGAGCTACTCCCGCTAATTTTTGCGCATAAGGTAAGGCGAGGCCCCGACCGCTGTCAACCCACCCCACGACCCCATCGGTACTCCCACTCGCCGACGATGCGCTGGACGACGCCGACCTTCCCCCATACATCGAGGTCCAATTCACGTAGGCGGCGGTCGCGGCGGCACCACGTTATTTGCCGTTTGGCCAAGTGGCGGGTGCGCTGCTTGGTCTGTTCGACGGCTTCCTGCCAAGGGCAATGCCCGGCCAGCGCGCTGCACATTTCGAGATAGCCCAAAGTCCCCAAGGCGCTGTCGCCTGGGTCGTAGCCCATTTCGCGCAAGGAGCGGACTTCCTCGACCCATCCCTGCTCGATCATCTGCTCGACTCGCTGATCAATCCGCTCGTAGAGCCGGCTGCGCGCCATGGTCAGACTGATCATTTGCGGCTGCCGCACAAGGGGCCGTTCCTTGCGCTCTCGCCAGAGCTTGCTGAGCGTGCCCTTCCCCGCCATCGCTACCTCTAACGCCCGCAGGATTCGCTGCGCGTCGCCCGGCTGCAAACGCGCGTGTGCGACCGGATCTCGACGGCCTAACTCCTCGTATAGGGAGGCAAGCCCCTCGCAATGCAGGCGCTTTTGCAATTCGGCGCGTATTGGCGCGTATTCGATTTCGTCCTCAAAGCATCCGTCTAAGGCGCTCTGCCAGTACAAGCCCGTCCCTCCAACCATGATGGGAAGGCCCCCTCTATTCCAGACCTGCTCAATGATGCTCCTCGCGGCCCGAGTATACGCCCCCGCGCTGTAATTTTCCTCGGGATTGATCACATCGAGCAAGTGATGAGGACATTGATTCTGCTGTTCAGTGGTTGGCTTGGCCGTGCCGATGTCCATGTAGCGATAGATTTGCCGCGAGTCGGCCGAGATGATCTCCACTTTGGGCAAGTGTTGGGCTACTTCGAGGGCTATTTCTGTTTTGCGGGTGGCGGTGGGGCCAGTGATTAATATGAGTGATTTGTTTAACATATTATAGATTATAGGACTATTTAATTGATTCTTTTTTTAACAAAGTCGGCTCCACGATGATCGTTTTCTCGCGGCGCAACAGCGCCTGCCCGGGTGCGCCGCCACGCGGCTTGGTGACGTGTTTTACCAAGGTGTACGCCACGGAGACCTTTTTCGCCGTTTTACCCTTGCTCCAATACGCAGCTAAGGCCGCAGCTTCCTCAATAGTCTGTTTGCTGGGGGCTTCCTTGCGGCCCTCGCTCCGCAGGACGACGTGCGAGCCTGCGTACCCCCGGGCGTGAAACCACAGATCGTTTTGGGCAGACATTTTGTGCGTCAGCACGTCGTTTTCCTTGTTGTTGCGCCCAGCCCACACCGACCACCCCGTGGAGGTCCTATAGCGCCGGGGATGGGCTTGGGGCTGTTTACTTGCCGTTTTGTCAGTACTTGTCACCTTGCTCTCCAACCAGTTCTGCAGCGCAACGTCGGCTTCCCAAGTACCGGCATCGACCGCACCAATCCAACGCTCATATTGGGCGCACTGACGCTTGAGCTCGGCTAGGCGTGGCGGCAGAGCTTGTTGGCGGCGCTCGTATTTTTGCGCGGCCTTTAGATAGGATGCGGCGTTCTCTGCCAAGTTGCGGTTTACATCCAAATCAATACGCAGAGTCGAGTGCCCCTCGGAATCGAAGAGATCGGCCAACTCTACTTGCGCGGGCCGACCGGATAGCTGCCCGATGTTGGCCCACAGCGCATGCCCCTTTCGCTTGTATTCTTCGGCGCGCGCAGCCTCTTCGAATTCGACTTGCATGGCAGCTAAGCGCCGCCGAGCATTCTTCAGAGTCTGGCTCAGCCGGCGACGGATTTGTTGCTGCGCCTGCTGTGTACGGCGCTGGGCCCGCTCCTGTTGGCACGCCGCCCATATTCCTAGGCTGACCGCGTCAAACTGCTCGTAGGTCCCTTGCAAGCGGCGCGGTTCAAGGGCGGAAAAGTGGAACCGGCCGGCCTCCTGCCACACGTAGCTTTGGCCTGTTACCACGCTGGTATACGCCTCTGTGGCCGCGCTCCACAAAGCTGTAGCTGGCTCGTCTCCCCCACCCTGTTGGCTGCGGAAGATCAACTCGCGCACCACTGAGGCATCCGCCCCCGCCAACCAACGCCTCGCCGCCTTTTCCAAGGGTACATCCGCCCTCGCCAGCCGGTCATGCCACGCGCTGAGCGCGTCCGTGTCGGGCAACAGTCGGCCCGATGGCTCGGGCGGCTGATACGACGTACCCACGGGCGACTTGTCTTTGGCCGCACCCCAATAGCCCAAAATCGCGCCATCGGCTTGGCGATGGAGCATAAACCGCACCTTGTTGGGAATGAGTTCGCATACCAAGACGCCAAAGCTCGCGCGGCCTTCGCGGTTCCGACGCTCTAAGCACAAGCGCAAGATGCGTTCGCGGCGCTCGGCCTCCACGGCCACGATCCTCGCACGCACCAAGTACTTTTCCGGGCCGTCGCCCGCCCGCCAAGATCGCGGCCACGCCTCGCGCCGCAGGCAGAGCAAGCCCTCTCGACCACTCGCGCCGTACAACCACTCGCCCTCGTCAACCTCAAGGGCGAGTTCTGCGGGCTGAGCATAGGCCCGTTCGATGACCGTCCCTTGCAGACGCGCCCGCAGTTCCTGGGCGAGAGCTTGAATGGTGAAGTAATCAAACGCCATCTAGGCTTCGACGAGCTTGAGGCTGGCGTTTAGTTTCTCTTGGGTGGCGCGGTATTCGGCTTGACGCTGGCGCTCCTGTGCGACGATTTCGGGCGGCGCTTTGGTCAGGAAGCGGTCATTGGCCAGTTTGGCATCTAGCCCCTTGAGCAAGCCGTCCATCTTGTGAATTTCTCGCTTGATACGCTGCCGTTCTGCATCTAGATCAATCAATCCCTCTAAGGGTACGAAAATTTCGGCCGCAGCCGTCATCGCGCTGCCCGAAGCCGGTGGTCGGACGAGCCCTTGTCCGACTTGTACGGATTCGGCCCGAGTCAACAGTGCGATATAGGGTATGGCTTGGCGCAGGGTCTGTTCGGCTTCGGCCGAGGCCGCCGAAATCAAGACCTCGACTTTGCGCCTCGGCGGGACGTTCATCTCGCCGCGAATGATCCGCACCCCAGTCACCACCTCTTGCAAACACTGCATTTGCGCTTCGGCCTCCGGGTCTATCAGCGCGTCATCGCATTTCGGCCAAGCCGCGACCATGATGCTGTTAGCCGACGAGTCATGAGGCAGAGCCTGCCACAAGGTCTCGGTGATAAAGGGCATAATGGGATGCAATAACCGCAGGGCCGTTTCGAGCACGCGCACGAGATGCTCTTGGGCTGCGCGCCGCGCCTGGGGATCGCCTCCCTGCAAGCGCACCTTGGCCAATTCGAGGTACCAATCGCAGTAGTCGCGCCAGACAAAGTCGTAGATCGCCCGCGTCAAGTCGCTGAAGCGGTAGGATTGCATGGCCTCGGTCATCTCGCGCACGGCTACCTGCAACCGGCTCCAGATCCAGCGGTCGGCCAATTCGCCGCGCTCGCAGGGGCCTGGCTCGTATCCATCGATGTTCATCAGCACGAAGCGGGTTGCATTCCACAGCTTGTTGCCAAAGTTGCGACCGGCCTCCGCGCTGGCCGAAGCCTGCACTTGGTTGTTCTCGACGGCCGCATCAAAGCGTACATCCTGGACGGCTCCGGCCTGTGCCAACAAGCAGTAGCGGGTCGCATCCGCACCGTAGCGCGTGACCAAGTCGAGCGGGTTGAGGCCCGTGCCCAAGCTCTTGCTCATGCGGCGGCCATCTTGGGTCAGAATCGTCGGATGTACCAGTACCGTCTTAAAGGGAATTTGCTCCACGAACTCTAGCGAGGTCATGGCCATCCGCAAAACCCACAGATAGAGAATGTCGCGGGCCGTGATCATCAAATCCGTGGGATAAAAGTACTCCAGCGCGTCGCTACGCTGCGGCCAACCGAGGGTTGCAAATGGCCACAGCGCGGAAGAAAACCACGTGTCTAGCACATCTGGGTCTTGCACCCAATCTTGGTTACCGCATTCGGCACAGGCCTCTGGCTTAGCCACACTAACCACGGGCTTGGCCCCAGCCGCCACCGAAACCCTGAAGTTGCCTTCATGCAGAGCCTGCTCCCGGTCCAAGTCACCCATGGGAATCAGCCCATCGGCGCTGCAATGAGCGCAATACCAAGCGGGAATGCGATGCCCCCACCAGATCTGCCGCGACAAGGCCCAATCGCGTATCTGGTCCAACCACTCGATGGCATAGTGGCGGAAGCGGTCGGGCGCATATTGAATATCCTGCCGCACGAGCACGGGCCGCACCTTGGCCGCTATCTCCTTCATGTTCATAAACCACTGCTCCATCGGCAGGGGTTCGACGACTGTGCCGCATTTGTCGTGGTGGGGTACGGCGTGTTCGTGATCCTCTATTTTTTCTATCAGACCCTCGGCTTCCAACGCAGCCACGACGGCCTCGCGAGCCGCGTAGCGATCTAACCCAGCAAAGCGGCCGGCCGCTTCGGTCATAACCCCGTCAAAGCCGATGACTTGGATTTGCGCTAAGTCGTGGCGCAAGCCTAGCTCGTAGTCGTTGGGATCGTGGGCGGGGGTCACTTTGACTGCGCCGCTGCCCAGTTCGGGATCGGCGTATTCATCGGCTACGATGGGAATAACTCTACCTGTCAGCGGCAGTTCGACTTGCAGGCCAATGGCTTCGCGCCAGCGGTCGTCGTTGGGATGGACGGCCACGGCTGTGTCCCCGAGCATGGTCTCTGGTCGTGTGGTGGCGACCACGACTTGCAACTCACCCTCCCGGGCCGGGTAGCGAATGTGCCACAAGTGGCCGGCGACCTCGCGCTCTTCGGTCTCTAGGTCGGAAATGACGGTGCGGCACTGCGGACACCAGTTGATCATGCGGGTTCCGCGGTAAATCCACCCTTTTTCCGCAAAATGCTCGAAAGCCTGCAATACGGCCTCGACGTACTCCTCGTCGAGCGTGAACCGCTCCCACCTCCAATCGTAGCTGGCCCCGAGTTGGCGTAACTGGTGGTAGATGGCGTCTCCGTATTTTTCCTTCCACTGCCAAATCCGGTCGAGCATAGCGTCGCGCCCCAAGTCGTAGCGATTCTTGCCCTCAATCTCTAAAAGCTCCTGTTCAACCTTCATCTGGGTGGCAATGCCCGCGTGATCCGTGCCCGGCAGACAGAGCGTCTCAAAGCCCTGCATCCGCTTCCACCGCACCACCAAGTCGTGGATGGCGTGTTGGATCGCGTGGCCCATGTGCAGTTCGCCCGTCACGTTGGGCGGGGGAATTACTATGCTGTAAGGGGGCTTGTCTGGGTTGATCTCCGCGTTAAAATGGCCGTTTTCCTCCCAGAAATCGTACCATTTTTTTTCAATCGCCACGGGATCGTACGTCTTGGCCAATTCTTCCGTCATGCTGCGTCCTTATCCTTGTGTTTAATATAAAGGTTAAACTCAAAATATAACCCTTTCCCCTGACCTGACAATTTTGCTCGCCGCGCCCGGCTGGCTATTTTGTGTCCAGTTCATTTCACCTGTGCTAGGCGATTCTCTATGGGCAATTGGTCCAAACTGCAAACCGAACAGCGCAATCCAGCCACTGAGCGCATCGACGAAGTGACGACGCTAGAGATGCTGGCGATCATCAATCGAGAAGACACCCTCGTACCGGCCGCGGTCGCCACGCAATTGGCCCCCATCGCCGAGGCGGTTGACTTGGTGGCCAGCCAGCTTGGGAACGGGGGCCGCCTGTTCTACCTCGGCGCGGGTACCAGCGGTCGGCTCGGCGTGTTGGATGCATCTGAATGCCCTCCCACCTTTGGCGCAAGCCCCCAGTTGGTGCAGGGCTTGATCGCCGGTGGACCAGCAGCCCTGCGCCAATCCGTAGAAGGCGCGGAAGACAGTCGCGAGGCTGCACCCAACGAATTGGCACAGCGAGGGTTAGGGCCGGACGATGTAGTCATGGGCATTGCCGCCAGCGGCGTAACCCCTTTCGTTATCAGCGGCATGGAGTACGCAGCGCAGCAAGGTTGTCCGACGATCTTTTTTACGTGTAGCCCCACGGCCGCCGAGTCCGTTGCATCCTCGATCAAGATCGTCCCCGAGGTCGGCCCGGAAGTCCTCACCGGATCAACGCGTATGAAGGCCGGAACAGCAACCAAGCTGGTGCTCAACATGATAAGCACTGGCGCGATGGTGAAATTGGGCAAGACCTACGGCAACCTCATGGTCGATCTCCAACCCACCAATGCCAAGCTGCGCGACCGCTCTGAGCGCATATTTGCGACGCTGACCGGGGTCTCGCCACAAGTGGCCGCCGCCCGCCTGCAAGCGGCTGAAGGAGGCTTGAAGCTGGCGCTGGTCATGGAGTTGTGCCAACTAGATCGCGCCCAAGCACAGCACCTCCTCGACACCTGCGGTGGGAGCGTCAAGGCCGCCACCCTCGCCACTGGAGCAAACCCTTGCAATACGCAAACCTAGGCCGCACGAACTTGCGCCTGTCGGCCTTGGGCCTTGGCACCGTACAATTGGGCATGGCGTACGGCTGGGACCAACAGCCGCCGCCGCCTGATGACCGCGTGATTGGCCTAATCCGCCGCGCTTTGGAGCTAGGCATCAACTACATCGACACGGCCGCGGAGTACGGCCGCAGTGAAAGTCTCGTGGGCCGTGCGTGTGCTGGGCTGACCTGTCAGCCCGTAATTGCCACCAAGCTCTCCATCCGAGATCCCGATAACGCAGGGCTGTTGACCGGCCAGGCGCTGCGTCAGTCCGTTGAGCAGGTGCTAAGCCAGAGCTTGCAGAAGCTCGGCGTCGATGTGCTCGAACTCGTGCAGTTGCACAGCCTCGACACGCGCTTTGCAACTCCGGAACTGCTGGAATTGTTAGCGCAGTATTGCCAACGCGGCTGGGTGCGCTATTGGGGCGTTACCACGTACGGCGAAAAGGCTCCGCTCGACGCCTTAGATCATCCTGAGCTAATTTGCTCGATGCAGATACCGTATAGCGCGCTCGACCGCCGGATGGAACGCAAGGTAATCCCCCGCGCCCAAGCACAGGGTACGGGCGTCATCCTGCGCTCGATCTTCCTTCAAGGCGTCCTGTCGCATCGGCTCGACTCGCTCCCGACCGCGCTTGCTGATCTGTCCCCGTTGGTCGCCCCCCTGCTGAGGCTAGCGCAGGACGCAGGCATAGAACTGGCCGAACTGGCTTTGCGCTTTGCCGCCTTTGCTCCCGGCGCTCATTCAGCTATTTTCGGCACCACGAACGTCTCCGAACTCGAAGCCAATATCCGCGCAGTCGAGGCCGGTCCTCTACCGCCCGATCTAGTAGCAGCCGTGCGCACAATCGAGGTCGCGGATTCAGCCTTACTCAACCCCGGCAACTGGAGGTTATCTACGCCGTGAATGAACCCATACCAGGCCAAGCAATTGGCGATTTAGAAACCCCGGTACTGCTGCTCGATCTCGACCGCTTTGAATCCAATGTGCAGCACATGGCTGCGTATTGCCGCGACAACGGCAAGGAATGGCGGCCCCACAGCAAGGCACACAAATCCCCGGCCATAGCCCACATCGAACTGGCCAACGGAGCCTGCGGCATTACTTGCGCCAAATTGAGCGAAGCCGAGTGGATGGTCGCACATGGCGTATCCTCCATCCTGCTGGCCAATCAGATCGTCAGCCCGGTGAAATTCGCGGCCCTAGCTCGCCTGCAACACCGAGCCGAAGTCATTGCCGCAGTCGATAATATCGCCGTCGTCGAACCGATGGCCGCAGCGGCCATCGACGAGGGCGTCCGGATTCCCGTGGTCGTGGAAATCGACATTGGCATGAAGCGGGTCGGCGTGGAGCCTGGCCCTCCTCTCCTTGCCTTATCTAAGGCCATTAGCGACCAACCTGGGCTGGCGTTCAGGGGCCTGATGGGCTACGAGGGCCACGTGCTCGACTGCTGGCCACTCCCGGCCAAAAAAAAGGCCTGTTATGACGCATTGGACATATTAGTAGAATCGCGCAACTTGCTGGAGAACAATGGAATACAAGTAGAAATCGTCACTGCTGGCGGCACGGGCTCTTACGAGCTCAGTGCGCTCCACGACGGGGTCACTGAACTCCAAGCTGGTGGTGGCGTGTTTATGGACATCATGTATCGCCGAAAATGTCACGTCGAAGCGCTCACCCCCGCCCTGACGGTGCTCACCTCGGTCACTAGCCGCGCGGCCGACCGGGTCGTCGTCGATGCTGGCTTTAAGACGCTGTCGTCCAGCCACCAGCCGCCAGAGGTGCTAGGCCGCGACGATCTGCGCTTGCGCGGCCTGTCTGCTGAACACGGGATTTTCGACATCGTCGAAGGTCAGGCCGGGCCGGCTTTGGGCGAGCGGATCGAATTGCTCGTCGGCTATTCGGATTCGACGACCTTTCTGCACAATTACTTCGTCGCCGTCCGCAAAGGGCGCGTGGAGAAAATATGGGACATCTCGGCGCGGGGCCTCTTGCGCTGACGCCGACCAATAGCAACGGAGAAAGCAGATGACTAAAGCCGAAATCGCCCAGCAGCTAGCCCAGAGTACGGGGCTCTCCCAAGTGGACACCACGGCCGTTATCGAGGGTTTTATCGAAGCCATAGCCCAAGCATTGGAAGAGGGCGACCACGTCGAAATTCGCGGCTTTGGCACCTTCAAGGTCGTCGAGCGCGCACCGCGCACCGGCCGCAACCCCAAAGCTGGCGCGACTATCGCAATCCCCAAGCGCAAAACCCCGACCTTCAAACCCTCCAATGCCGTAAAGAGCAGAATCGTCCAGCGCTAACATGAACCTGCTGTTGATTTCGGTCGATAGCCTGCGCTTGGACTTTGCCCCCGGGCTCAGTGCAGCCGTACACGCGCCCCGATTTTCCGACTTGACGCGCGATTTTCACCTCTGTCAGCACTGCTTTTCGGTTTCTTCGGCAACCCGTCCGGTCCACACCTCGATTTTTACCGGGCTATACCCGTTTGAACACGGCGTCGAAGGCCAGCATTCCCCCGCTATGCGGCAGGGCATTGCCGACCTTTTCGACCTCTGCCGTCGGGCTGGCTATGCAGTCGGCGCGTTTTCAGAGGCTCGGGATATTTTCACCGGTCTGAGCTATGCTGACTACATCGCTCCCTTGCCCTCCGATGAGCAGCTCGCCGGCTGGCTGCAACGCCGCGAGCCGACCGTTCTCTTTATTCACTACTGGAGTGTTCATCCTCCTTACGGTGCCGCAGACGGGCTAGCCTTTGGGGAAGTGGGCCAATTGCTAGCGGCTGGGCGCATAGACGTGGTGCAGGCACGCTATCGCGCTGCCATTGAACAGCTCTTTGAGCGACACATCGCCCGGCTGTTGGCCAACTTGGACTTGAGCGCGTGGGCCGTTTTCATCATCAGCGACCACGGCCAAAGCTGGCGGGACGACGAACCCTATCACGGCCAGACCTTGTGCAATGACGTGCTGCGGGTGCCTCTGTACTACCGGCTCCCCTCGGAAGAACCCGTCGGGCGCGGGTTAATTTCCCTCGTAGATCTTTTCCCTACCTTCCTGTCTCTGTTGGAGTTAGATCACCCCTACAACGGCTTTGCCCGCGACATCCGCTCCCCTTCCCCACCCGAGTACTACCTCGCCGAAATCGACCCCGGCCCGACCGCACAACAAGGTCGCCAATGGTCCCTCTTCAATGCCAGCGCCAAATTCACCTGCGATCAAGCGACCCAGCGCGAGACCTTGACCGAAACGTTTAGCGAGCAGCCGCTCGCAGCACTGGACACGCGCCCATACCATCAGGCATACGCAGCACTCAGGGCGGCTTCTAGCTATGTGCAAGCGGGGTTTGCCGCAGCTACCGACCGCGAGGTGTTGGAGCAGCGGTTGCGGGCACTGGGGTATTTGGAGTGAGTCAATTGGCTACGATTGCACGGCGGTTTGAACAAACGATCGAGCATACGCGCCAGCTTTTCATCGTCGAGATCAAATTTCGTAACGATGACCCCAAGATCGTCATCGTCATGGACGATGCTGCCTCCCTCTTTCGCTATCAGGTCTCGTAAGTCCCTTGTTAAGAGATGCAACTCATCGGTGCGATAGTTCTTATCCAATTGTACAAGAAGCTCCCCGCATTTGGCAGGCAACTTCTCGTACGTACATTCTCCTACAGACGTACTCCCCAAACAGCCCGCGCAAGCCACCATCAGCACCACTGCTACAGCAACAACTCTCATTGTGCCGCGCAGATTGAGAGTTGGATTGAACCATTAAGAGATTAATCCCCCGCGATCTTGAGCAGGCGCACTCCGAGGGTGCTGCTGCGGTTTTCGGGCAAGTATAGGTGACGAAACGCCGACCGCACACCCGCAGAAGCATGGCCGAAGTGGCCGCCCCGGCGGACGCGGGCATCGCCGGATGTAGGCCCCTGAGGGTCAACCCGATCCAACCTACTATAATACTCCTCGTCATACCAATCCTGAACCCACTCCCAAACATTCCCGTGCATATCATGCAATCCCCAAGGATTCGGCTCCCTCTGCCCCACCGGTTTCGTTCCTTCAGGGCTATTATTACCGCGGTACCAAGCATATTCCGTCAGCTCACTCCTAGAATCCCCAAATGACCACGGTGTCTGCGTCCCCGCCCGACACGCATACTCCCATTCCGCCTCCGAAGGCAAACGATACAACGAATCACCCGCTGCCGCATTCAGACGACGGATAAACTCCTGTACTTCATACCAAGTAACACGCTCCACAGGATGATTAGGACGATCAGCTCCTTCATCTTTATGATAGCTCGGATTGCTACCCATCACCGCCTTCCACTGACTTTGAGTTACCTCATACTTACCTAAATAAAATCCTTCCCTAATCTCCACCTCATGTACCGGCCCTTCATCCGGATAACGACCCTCCTCCGTATCCGGCGAACCCATCTGAAACGGCCCCGGCTCGATCCACACAAACTCCATCGACGCCCCTCCGGGAAGCGAAGAGCCGATCTCTGGCTCCGGCTCCGGCTCCGGCTCTGGTTCCGGCTCCGGCTCTGGCTCTGGTTCCGGCTCTGGCTCCGGCTCTGGCTCCATATCAGAGCTGTCTGCGTTCATCACGTAAATATCAAAGTTTCCGTTGCGGGCGGACGCGATGGCGATCTGCTCGCCCGATGGCGACCAAGAAGGGTTGACCCCGTTGTCGGTCAGGAGGTTGACCCCGTCCGAATCCACCACGTAAATTTTTTCGTCGAAACCAAAGGCGATGCGGTCGTCCCGCGACCAAGAGGGGACGTTATCCGAGGCTGGGTGGTCGGACAGGGGGCGAAGGTGCTCCCCATTTTTATCCATCACGTAAATCCCCCTCTTGTCATCGCCGCGGTCGGACACGAAGGCGATCTGCTCGCCCGATGGCGACCAAGAGGGGGCGCTATCGTGGGCCGGATTGGTAGTCAACAGGTGGATGGTGCCCCACTCTCTGTCTAGAACATAAATATCAGAGTTGTCGTCGCGGTTGGACTCAAAAGCGATCTGCTCGCCCGATGGCGACCAAGAAGGCGATCTGTCGTGAGCCGGATTGGTGGTCAGTTGGCGGGGCTTGTCGCCCCCATCCAAATCCATCACATAAATATCAAAGTTGCCGTCGCGGTTGGACTCAAAAGCGATCTGCGTACCATCGGGCGACCAAGAGGGAAACCGGTCATCAAAGCCTAGGTTATTGGTCAGGTTTTTGGGGTCGCCGCTTCCGTCTGCGTTCATTACGAAAATATCAAATTTGTCGTCCCCGCCGCGTTTGGAGGCGAAGGCGATCTGCTCGCCCGATGGCGACCAAGAAGGAAAGTTGTCCGAGGCTTCGTGGTGAGTTAGCTGGGTCGCACCTGTAACCGGTTTCCCGCTCGCCATTGTCAACGGCTCCGCTTCTACTACCAACTCTACCGCTGCCATCCCCGCTCGAACTCCAAAAGCTTTGTCCGTGTAGGTCGCCAAGCCCTCACCCGAAACAACAAGACCATATTCCCGCTCCGCCGTGTCCGCGGACATGATCGCCGCTGCGGAGGAAGACCCCGCCGCGATCCCTGCCTGCCCGTCAATGAGCACCATGCGCTGGATATGCTGCCCTCCGTTCGCCGTCAACCGATAGAGATACACTCCAGCGGCCATTGCCTGTCCTTCCTCATTGGTAGCATCCCACTTCGCCGCGTGAAAACCAGCCTGTCGCTCCGCGTCCACCAGCGTCGCAACATGCTGTCCCAGCACATTGAACACATCAAGCCGCACGTGCCCAGCCGCAGGCAGTTGATAGGGGATCACGGTCGAGGGATTAAACGGGTTGGGGTAATTATGTCCTAGGGCAAATCTCTGCGGCAAGGCTGCCCCGTCCAGCGAAGCCAAGGACAATGTGAAATACCCAGACTCATCGGTCGTCGCTCGCGCCACTACGCCTTGGTGCAAATCAGCCAAGTCAAGGAGCGTTACTTGTGCCCCGGCCACAGGCCGCCCATCAACGGCAAGCCACACCCGCCCGGAGACAGTTGTTTGCTGCGCCGTATTCGCTTGAGCAGAAAGCATCAAGCCCATCATACATACTATTAGAAATCTCATAGAAAAATCTCTCTATTAACGTGAGTTTGGGTTAAACAGCTTATAGCTTGCGTTTTAGGGAGACAGACGGGGAGGGGAATGGAACTCGCTGGCTGTTAAGCCCTGGTTGGGAAATGGCCCAACCAGGGCTTAACATAGGCTAATCGTCGGCGAATGTCGCCTTGATACGGCCCCAAGAAGAAGCCTCAGTGGAAGCGTTTCGCTTGCCCACAGGCGTAGCCCTAGTCGTATCATCTTGGGCAATAGAGAGATATGGCGGATATTCGTCATAAGGCGGGACATCAATACGCCACGGATCTGTGCCCATAGCCGCCGGCCGCAAAAGCTCAACGCGGCCCTCCAGAACCTCAAAACCCTCTCTTACTTCTCCTCCTTCTCCCTCAACTTCAGGGTCTCCGGTCTGTAGTTCCTCTATATAAGACTCAGAATCTTTCGGTTCGGTTCTGATCGTTGTGCCCTTCGCCTTAAACCTTACCGAAACAATGCGAGCACCATTGTCATATTTGTCAATCAATGACTCGATAAAAGAATAAATCCGCTTGAGTTGGGCACAGCGCGGCCCCAAGCGGCAGTCGCGTAAGCCGTCGCTTTTAGGATCAGGCTCCCATCCATCCGCTCTTATAAATTCCCTTAGGGTCTGGCCCTCAACCCCCCTAAGAGACTCAGGGAGATCGCGCCTTACAATAAATGAGAAAAGCGAGTCTTGCGTGTCTTTAAAGCGTCTTAAAGGAAAAGCAGACGGAACCCAAGCCCCTACACCCTCTCCCGTTATGTAATTAGTCTCGAGGTTTAAGATTTCTTCAGCATGTTCCACCCGCAGAGCATTTTCAGCTATTATTCTATCCCTTTGAGCTTTCCATGCTGGTGTAAAATGAGCATCGAAATCAACCCAGGTTAAAGGGTCATTCCATCTCTCTCCATAGTCATATACTTCGTCCGCGACCCCCTCGTCAACAGGATCCTCCATATAGAGAATATGAGTCTCATATTCACCTGTTGTGTCCTGAGCGAAAGACACGTTCAGAGCGAACAACACGCTAAGAAAAAGGGCAACCATTCGGCCCCCGTTAAACGTAGCCATAAATAGGCCTCCTCTAACTAATGCCAATAAAGGGATTTTCAAGTGAACCCTTTGGCGGTGTGTGATTGCCCATTTCAACCGATTACTGAAACAGGCGACGAAAGCAATGGTATTCTGTACGAAATAACTCCGACCCTAAAGGCCAGAATTAGTGGATTGCGAATTGGCTGATGCTGTTCAACCATAAACCTTCCTTTCTAAGAAGCGTCTTAGCGTCTTAATAATAGAGTTGCGGTTTCTCACACAGTTCAAAGCATCTGATCTGGCCCGCAAAAAATGCCTTTTGAGGCAATAAATAAAGAAAAACATGTATAGAAGTCAATTAATAATATCAAAACATGCCTTATGATACCTGTCTTTATTCCAATAAATACAGCAGTTTAAGAAAAAATAGGTTATTTAGGAGAAAATGGTACCCGATATGGAGACTGGTATAGATATCAGGAATGAGGTCTGTTACAAGGTGCAGCAGTTGCGCCGCCAGACTGGGATAACCCAAGAAAAACTGGCCGAACAGGCAGGACTTAGCGTGGACGGGATCAGGAAGATCGAGGGTCGGAGAGCAACGCCGAGCTTAGAAACGCTCTACAAAATTTCAAAAGCGTTGCGGACGCAGCTAGTGGACTTGATAGGCCATGAAGAGGAAATACAAACGGAAAAAGGCCGAGAACTGCGAGAATTTTGTCTATATCTATCGACGAAAAAGCTGGAAGAGATCAGACTGGCTAAGCGGATAACAAAAGTGGTGATGGAAGAATTAGGCGGATAATGAGAAGTCAGAGATTTACACCCGTTCTACCTCAAAAGCAGCCACGTTGCGCGTCTCCTGACTGAATTCCACCCCAACGAGATAAATCGCCTCGCCTCGCCCGCGATATTTGGCTGCGTAGTCCCGCGCCTGCAACTGATGCAGCGCCGCCCCCTCCGCCGCCCGTTCCACTATCTTGAACTCGAACAGATACACGTTTCCATTGAACAGGACCGCCATGTCTAAGCGACCCGTCCGGCTGCTGTCCTCCACGGTAATATCCAGCCCCAGCGACGCAAAGTACGAGTAGAACACGCTGGCGTAGTAGCCCTCGTAGTTGGCAATCTCGTTGTTCGTGTCCCACTGATACGGAATGCTGGCAAAGAACGCCTCCAACAGCGTCTTCAAGCCATCGAACTCGTTGACCAGCAATAGGTCGTACAACCGGGCGTTGTGCTCGGCGCGGCGCGACGGATCACCCGTCAGGTGGTTCAGCAGGCTCTTGTTCAGGCTCTGCTGGACCTCCCGGTTGGGGTAGCCCAGCCGGTAGTATAGCTCCCCTCCGCGCGGCTCGGCTTGGCGAATGGTCAGGTAGCCGGTCTGGAACAGCAGGGCCTCGGTCGCAATGTGATCCACGTCAAACGCCGACAGCAACTCCTCGCTGCCGAGCATGCCGTCTAAGGCGAGGGCACTGACCCCCCGCTCCAATAACATATCGAGCAGAAACGTCGGCGTACCCGTCTCAAACCAATAGGCTCCGAATTGGCGGCGGTCGAACAGTAGCAGGACGTCGAAGGGGTTGTAAACCTGTTCCTCACCTAGCCAGTTGTAGCCGTTGTACCAACGCCGGATTTCCGCTCGGTTCAAGCCGGACAGTTCCGGGGCGAACACCGAGTCCAAGTCGGCCTCGGTATAGCCGCAGATGGCCGAGTAGCGCGGGTCCAAGGTAATGTCTTTGAGGTTGTTGAGGCCGGAGAACAGGCTGACTTTGGAAAACTTGCTCACGCCGGTGAGGAAGCTGAACTTGAGATGCGCGTCGCCAAACTTGATGGTCGAATACAGTCCGCGCAGGTAATCGCGGTTGGCCCGGGAAAAAAAACTCCACTAGGCTGAGGCGACGAACGCAGGCTTTAGGGCCTGATAATCCGCCCCCAAACGGGCAAAAATGTCGGCCCACCGGTGCGGGTAGGATGGATGGCTGTTATTGGGCAAGAAGCCCAACTTGATATAGCAGCGCAGCGCTGGGATGCGGAAATCGTCGGTCAGCAAGTATATGGGCCTAGGGCCTAGCGCCTTGGCTTGGGCCACGGCCGCTGCTACGACGAACTTGCCTAAGCCGCGTCCCTGAAAGGCTGGGTGGACCGCAACCCAACCAATTTCCCAACATGGCCGCAGTTCGCGGGTGCGGTCATTGCAACCCGTACAGGCGACGATCTGCCCCTCGCACTCGACAAAGAGCTGGACTCGAGTTCCTGCCAAGACGTCCTCTAGCCGCTGTCGGTCCCAACGACCCAATTCGCCGTTGGCCTGCAATAGGGCTAACCAGCCCTCCTCGTCGCCCGGCTGGTACGTCCGCAGGCGATAGCCAGCCATTTCCGGTAAGTCCGGGGCCACCTCGCGCCCATACCAGAGGATGAGCTGGGGCAAGGGACTCAAGTGCGGCCTTCCCGCCGTCGGAAGAGAGACGACTTAAACTGCTCGGGGCAATGGGGTTGGAGCACGACGATTTCACATTGGGAAAAGGCTTCGTCCAAGCCCGCTGGCCTTCTTTGGTCGTAGCCGAGGGCAATAATGTCGGGCGCGATTTCGCCGACGATGCGCAAAAAGTTACACCCCTCGTGGCCGAGGCGGACTTCGGTGACTTCGGGCAGCTTCTCCAGCGCGGCTTTGCGCTCCTGTTGGGATTGGTCGGGATAGTGCCCCTTGATGCGCCGGACGTTCTCGTCGCGGGCGACCACGACGAACAGTTCGTCGCCTAACGCAGCCGCCTGCGCGATGAAAGAGCGGTGGCCTGGGTGCAGGTAATCAAACGTGCCGCAGCACAATACGCGAGTTTTATTCATCGGCGCGCCGGTCTATCCAATAGTCGACACCGCGATCCTTGGCAAAAATGCGGCCAAAGCGGTTGGCGTCGGCTCGGTTGGCGAAATAGCCGATCCGCACCCGCACACCAGCATCGCTCTGCACACTATAGGCCGGATAGCCCTCGTCCTTTAATTCGCGCACCTTCAGATCGGCGTGTTTCTCGTCCCGATAGACGCCGACTTGAACGGTGAATTGGCCGTCGGGATCAAAAAATACGGGGCTAGCATCACTGGTATCCTCGGTATCGCTACTATCGCTGACGTCGCTGGCATCACTGGTATCGGCTGGTGTGGACATAGAGTCAGTCGGCGTTAAGATGACTATTTCGCTACGGCCAGCGGGTTCGGATTCGGGGGCCTGTTCGTCTTCGCGGACATCGCTGTCGGCGCATCCCCCGACCCAGAGGACTGTCCAAGCGAACATCCATAGCCGATTGGGATTCACCGCACTCAATGTATAGCCTTGAGCGCGGCAAAGTGAATGCGGAGCGTTGCTTCGATATCCCCTTCTCCGTGGACGAGCGAGGGGAACATGCATTCGTATTGGGAGGGCGCTAGATAGAGGCCCTGCTCTAAGCAAGCCCAGAAATAGCGCTTAAAGCGCGCCAGATCAACCGTTTCGACGCTGGCAAAATCCACCACCGATTGCGAGGTAAAAAACATGCAGAGCATGGCACCGACCCGGTTTAGCGCGTAGTCCAAGCCCAGCTTCCGCAGGTTGTCAGCCATGCCATCTGCCAAGTCGGCGCAGCGGCTCTCCAGCGTTTCATAAACTCCGGGTTCGGACAGCATGGTCAGTTGTTCCAAACCTGCGGCCATGGCGAGCGGATTGCCCGATAAGGTGCCGGCCTGTGAGACCTTTAGGCCCAGCGGCGATACGTTTTCCATGATCTCCCACTTGCCGCCGTATGCAGCGGCTGGCAAGCCGCCCCCGACGATCTTGCCCAAACACGTCAAATCGGGCATCACCCCATAGCGCTCTTGCGCCCCACCCGGACCGACGCGGAACCCGGTAATGACCTCGTCGAAGATGAGGACGATGCCCTCTTCGTCGGCTATTTGGCGCAGCGCGGGGAGGAAACCCTCGCGCGGCGGTACGGTTCCCATATTGCCGGCCACCGGCTCGACGATGATGGCAGCGATCTGCCCGCTATTCTCCCGCGCAGCCGCACGCACGGCATCCGCGTCGTTATACGGCAGCGTCAAGGTCGAATCCACCACGCTTTGCGGCACGCCTGGACTGGTGGGAACCCCCAAGGTCAGGGCCGAAGACCCAGCCTCGCTCAAGAAGCTGTCCCCATGCCCGTGCCAGCAGCCTTCAAATTTGGCGATTTTGTCCCGGCCGGTATGGCCGCGGGCCAAGCGCACCGCCGCCATCGTCGCCTCGGTCCCCGAACTGACCATTCGCACCATTTCAATGGAAGGCACCATCGCCACAATGCGCTCGGCCAGTGCGATTTCTAGCTCCGTCGGGGCACCAAAACTGGTCCCCTTTGCACAGGCTTGCTGCACAGCTTTTACGACGCGGGGATGGGCATGGCCGAAAATGAGTGGCCCCCAAGAGCACACGTAGTCGATGTATTCGCGGCCATCGATATCAAAAATCCGCGCACCAGCCCCCCGGTCTATAAATCGAGGGCCACCGCCCACCGCACCAAAAGCTCGCGCCGGACTGTTCACGCCTCCGGGAATGACCTGCTGTGCTTGGGCAAAGGCTGCTGCGGATCTAGGTGCTGACATGAGTCCATCTCAGAAGCTGTTGACTTGAAAGAAGCGCATTCAATCCAATGAATATCTGACCAACTCGACCGATGCGCAATAATGGCAAGCCCCTACCCTGTTCTCTATCGGATCAGGGCTAGCTCCACTCCTCCACTTGTAAAAGTCCAGTATCTTCCTCTGCCAAACGCTCCAGAACGACCAGCCGATACGCCCGCCCGCGCTCATGCATCTCCAAGTCGGCCAAGACTTCCAGAGGATAGTCTTCAGCCTCCAAAAGGGCGATGAAGAGATCGAAATCGGCAACTTGGACCACGGCGATTCCACCAGCGCGCAACACCCGCGCCAATTCGGCCAACTCAGCGGCAGGGTTTTCTCCGGCCAAGCTGAACGCGTAATCGAGGTACTCGCCCACAAAAGGCAGATGATCCAGCGCGGCGATTAGGTGCGCTCGGATGCCTACTAGCAGGCGCGGCGCAAACTCCTCTTGTAGTGCGGCCAACTCGCGCGGGTCGCGGCGCGCCCACAGGACGCAGGCCCCCGGCTGCATGGCCACCAAGCGGGCCAAGCAATACGCCACGGCCGAATTCGGCGCTATGCCCGCCCCTAACCGCAACCCCAACAGGGCACGCCGCCTAGTCAGTTGCAAGTGCAGTCGCAGCAGATTCGGCCCGTTGCCTAGACTCAATCCGTGTTTGTCGCGCAAAACCGCCGCCACGGCTGCGGTCAGTTCGGCCGCGTTGAATCGGTACCGGCCCCGCAGCGTCACGCTCAGGGCGAAAGCGTGGGTATCAATCGCCGCAGACTGGACCTGCGCGAGGCTTTTGGCCGGCGTCAGATCGCAGCGGGCGATGCGTTTGCAGATGTATTCAAGACCCGGTCGCCCTACCGTAACGCCGTGCATCTGACTGATTAAACCGGCGCACTGCATGGCCGAGCGCAACTGTAGCAGCCGCCCCGGGCTGCGCTTGTACGTGAAGAAAATCTGTCCCACGCGCCCGCCCGGTTCGACATCGACCTGCTGCACCTCGGGCGCGTATTCGCGCAATTCGTCGAGTGCCACCGCTTCCAGCCCGCTCGGCACCGAGATCCAATAGCGATATATCTTATCGGCCACTATTCTGCGCGTCCGGTGGGTACAATCTGCATCGCGCTCTGGTGCGCCGGCGACAAACAGCTCTCCAGCACTTCGAGAATCTCACCGACCCCGACCTGCTCGTGGACGGCGAAATAGACGCTAGGGGCCGCCCCACTAACCGCAGCCGAGCAAAGCATATCGGCCACGTCCTCGGCTTGCTCCCACGCGCACAGCAGCAGGCCGTAGGCTTTGCGCTTGGCGCGGCCCAAGTCCGCGGCCACAACGCGCTCGTCGAGACTGGCCAATGCGGCCCTTATTTCCTCGCCCAATCGCTCGCTCTGCTGGGTATATCCGCCCACTGTGCAAAAGCAAAACGTCGGCTCGGCATGGACCTCGGCTCCAAAGGCATCGCCGTCGATTAGGCCATCTTCGTAGTGCGCGGCAAAAAAATCGCTCGCCGGACCCAAGGCAATATCCAAGGCCAGTTCTAAGGCCAATTCTCGCAAGAGCAAGTCGCGGCCCGATTGACCCGCCTTGTCGTCGCCGAAAAACAGCAAGGTATAGGGCCGGCTGACCGGCAGGGACAAAGCCCCGCACGGCTGCGGAGTGGGCAATACCACTGGGCGTTCCACGCGGTCCCACGCGGAGCGCGGCCAGCTATACTTTAGCAAAGCAGATTCGACGGTCGCGTAAGTGGACTCGACGTCGAAATCCCCGCACAAGTACAGCCCCATGTATTCGGGCCGATAAAATACCTCGTGGCAACGAGTTAGCATGTCCTCGTCAATCTGCTCAATGCTCTCCCGCGTGCCAGCCATGTCCCACGCCAAGGGGCCATGCTGGTACAGCCCCTCAAGTCCGTGCAGAAACCCGACCCACTCCGGGTCGTCGCAGCTTATCTGTAGCTCGTGGTCGATGATTTCACGCTCTTGATCGACGCCAGCCGGCAGGATGTGCAGATCCAAGGCAAGCTCGAAGAGCAAATCTAGGTGGGCGGCAAAGTGCTCAATACACGTCAGAGAAAAGACGGTTGAAGTAAAACTGGTGCTGGCGTTTACGTCGCCGCCAAGGCGGCTGATTTGTTCGGTGATGTCGCCGTACGGTTTGGCAAAAAGGCGGTGTTCGAGAAAGTGCGCGGTGCCAGCCGGCGTGGTCTGTACCTCCCCGGAGTTGCGGGCGCGCAAATGCAGATCGACCGAACCGTAGTCTATGTACAGCACGGCCGCTTTTTGCCGACTGCCCGGCCGCGGCACTGCCCATACATCGAGGCCGTCCACGCGGCTGCGGTACACCCCTTCCCCCAATAGCGAATCCGCGATCACGCTCTCACGTCCCGTGTAGTAAAAAGGCCGTGTCCGCTGCGATGCCATCGGCCACGTGGGCTAGCTCTTCGACGCCGACTTGCTCGATGCGCTGCCACAGCGCTTGTGGGGACTGGCTACCCCCTGTCAGCCCTTCCCGCAATTGATAGCGAAAAAAGCCCTCACGGTCTTCGGCTAGCCCCAACAGCCGCGCTCTGAGCAGGTGCCGAGCCACTTCAATCTCCTCGGGATCAACAACCCCAGAGCGCAGCGCTTGGAGCTCTTGTTCCACCTTATCCCGAACCTCGGAGTACGCAGCGGCTTCAATGCCCGCGGCCACAAAGAGTAGCCCGCTCAATGCCTCGATATGCGATGCAATGTAGTAGCACAAACCCTCTTCTTCGCGGAGGTGTTTGAACAGCCGCGACGGACCGTCGCCGCCGAGCATCAGGTTCAGGAGAACCAAAGCCGGATAGTCGTCGGTGCCGTCCGTGCCATAAGCAACTTGGGCGCGATAGCCCAGCACCATTTTTGCCTCTCGCACCTCTTGACATTCAAAAATCTCGCGCCGCGAACCCGCAATGCTCAGGCGTGGCGGCTGGCGCTGGGGTTGGCTCGATGAACGCTCCCAAATAAAAAGAGACTCCATCAAGGGCTGAATCTGCTCCAAACGTACATCGCCGCTTACGAAAATATCTAAGCGATCAGTAGCCGTCCGCTCGCGGTGGAAAGCCCACAGTTCGTCGGCCTGCACGGCGGCAAAATCCGCGGGGTCGCCCAGCGGCGATAGGCCCGTGGGTTCGCCCCGGCACATCTCTTCGCTGCATCGCCTTTGTGCGTAGCCCAGTTTGTCGTTGAAACCATCGGCGATTTGCCGCACGAGGTGGTGCTTTTCTCGCTCTAGATAGTCGCGTTGGAATCCACTACCATCGCGCAAGACGTCGCGGAGAAAGGTCAGTCCTCGCGCTAGTATTCCCTTCTCCCCAAGTAAGTTATCGTTTATGACTTCTAGACATAAATGAACGAACTGATGCTCCCCCAAGCGATCGACTTGTACCGAGTAATGCGCCCCGTACAGGTCGTCGATGAAGCGGTTGAGGCTCTGGATATTGGGCAGCTTGTGCGTACCCCGTGACAACAGTTGGCCGCTCAGAGCCACGAGCGAATGTCTCGGTGCACACAGCGGCGTGCTCAGACACACATCCACCCGGACCGTCTTGTACAGCCCAATGCTGTGCAGATGCAAATAGACGCCGTCCGCCAGTTGGACGCGGGTGAGTTCACCGGCGGTGTGCATTGGCGCACGGGGTCTTTCTTGGTTTAGTTTGGCGAGCCGCATGAATCCTCTCGACAACATCCGCGTCGTGCTCGTCGAGCCGGCCACGCCCGGCAATATCGGCGCTACGGCCCGCGTGCTCAAAACCACGGGTATAAACCAGTTGGCCTTGGTCAATCCCGGAGCGTGGGATACGCCAGAAGCGCGTACCTTTGCCCACGGCGCGGGCGACATTCTCGACGGCAGCCAAGTTTTTCCCAGTCTCGCCGCGGCCGTAGCCGATTGCCACATCGTCGTCGGCACCACCCATCGGCAGGGACGCTTCCGTACGGTTGATTCCGCGCCGCGCCCGCTGATTGCCCAACTAGCCTCCCAAATACATCATCGCCGCATTGCCCTCGTATTCGGACGCGAAAGGGACGGCTTGTGGCACGAGGAACTCGCGCTCTGCCACCAAGTGCTGCGATTCCCCACGGCCGTGGCCTATCCCTCCCTCAACCTCTCCCACGCCGTCCTCCTGTTCACCTACGGCCTGTATGCGGCCGTGGGCGAAAAACCACCGGATCCGCCCGTGCAAATGGCTACGGCTGGCGAGCGCGAGCGCATGTTCGCGCAAATTCTGCAAGCCCTTGCCCAGATAGAGTTTACCCCGTACAACAACGAGCCAGACCACTTCGGTCGCGTGCTGCGCCGCTTCTTCAATAAGGTCGATTTGGAGGTTCGCGATGTGCGGGCGATTCAGACGATATGCGGCCAGATCCGCAAGTTCAGCCGCCGCTATCGCCGCAGTGCCGGGCGCACTGAGGCCGACTGATGGGCCACCTGCTCCAAGTCCCAGTCAACCATCTGCTGCACCATTTCCTCAAAGCCGACCTCGGGTTCCCAACCTAACTTTTCCCGCGCCTTCGTCGCATCGCCCAACAGGGTATATACCTCGGCGGGGCGCAAAAAGCGCTCATCGAGTACCACGTATTGCCGCCAATCCAAGCCAGCGTGGGCAAAGGCGACCTCGCAGAATTCGCCGATGGTGCGGGAGGTGCCCGTGGCGATGACGTAATCGTCGGGTTCGTCCTGTTGGAGCATCATCCACATGGCGCGGACAAAGTCGCCGGCATAGCCCCAATCGCGGCGAGGACTTAAGTCGCCAAGGCGCAACTCTTGATCCAGCCCGCATTTGATGCGGGCCACGCCATGCGTGATTTTGCGGGTGACGAACTCGCGCCCGCGGCGCGGCGACTCGTGATTGAAGAGAATGCCCGTGCAGGCGAACAGACCGTAGCTTTCGCGGTAGTTGATGGTGATCCAATGCGCGTACAGCTTGGACACCCCATAGGGCGAACGCGGATAGAAAGCCGTTTGCTCGTTCTGCGGTGATTCCTGTGCGTTGCCGAACAGCTCGCTGGTGCTGGCTTGGTAAAAGCGGATGTTCTCGTCACAGGCGCGGATGGCTTCCAAAAGCCGCGTCACGCCCAAGCCGGTGATCTCGCCGGTCAACATGGGTTGCTCCCAAGAGACCGGTATAAAGGACTGAGCACCTAGATTGTACACTTCCTGCGGCCGTGCGGTCTGCAGCGCCGAAATCAATGACTTCTGGTCCAACAGATCGCCGGAGATCAGCTCGATTTGGTCCTGCAAATGGCCGATCCGCTCGAAATTGACCGTGCTACTGCGGCGCACCAACCCGAAAACCTCATAGCCCTTTTCCAGCAGCAATTCGGCCAAGTACGAACCGTCTTGGCCGGTAATGCCGGTGATTAAGGCGCGCTTCTGGCTCATTTCACTCCTCTTGTGAATACGTTTCGACAGGCGGACAGGAACAGATCAGGTTGCGATCGCCCTGCGCGTCGTTCAGGCGCCCGACGGCTGGCCAGAACTTGCGCTCCAATAGCCAAGGGGCCGGCAGGGCGGCAACGGTTCTAGAATAAGGCCGATCCCACTCGGTAGCCAGCACAACATCCATTGGGTGAGGTGCATGGACGAGGGGATTGTCGGCGCGGTCCATCTCTCCGGTGGCTATTTGCTGGATTTCTTCGCCAATGGCGATCATGGCCTCGCAAAATCGGTCCAATTCGGCTTTGGACTCGCTTTCGGTAGGTTCGACCATCAGGGTCCCGACCACTGGAAAAGATACCGTAGGCGCGTGGAACCCGTAGTCCATCAAGCGTTTAGCCACGTCTCCTACGCCAATGCCGTGCTCCCGCGCCCAGCGCAGGTCGAGGATACACTCGTGGGCCACGCGCCCGTTGTGCCCCCTGTATAGCACGGGAAAGGAATCGGCGAGGCGGCTGCTCAGATAATTGGCACTGAGAATCGCCACCTGCGTCGCCTCGGTGAGGCCCGAGCTGCCCATCAGCCGCAAGTACGCCCAAGATATGAGCAGAATCGAGGCACTCCCCCACGGAGCGGCCGCAATGGGGCCGATCGACTCAGCCCCGCCGGTATAGACGAGGGGGTGCGAGGGCAAGAACTCCACTAAGTGCTCGGCCACGGCAATAGGCCCCATACCCGGACCGCCCCCGCCGTGGGGGATGCAAAAGGTCTTGTGCAAATTCAAATGGCACACATCGATGCCGATTTCCCCGGGCCGGCACAACCCGACCAAGGCATTCATATTGGCACCGTCCATATAGACCTGACCGCCCGCTTGGTGGACGACCGCGCAGATTTCGCCAATGGCCTCTTCAAACACCCCGTGGGTCGATGGATACGTCACCATCAGGGCCGCCAACCGCTCGCGGTGTGCGTCGGCTTTCGCCCGCAGGTCCGCCAAGTCGATATTGCCCTCGTCGTCACAAGCGACGACAACCACGTCTAAACCGGCCATAGCGGCGCTAGCTGGATTCGTCCCATGGGCCGAGGCCGGAATGAGACAGACGTTCCGCTGAGCTTCTCCGCGCGTCTGGTGGTATTTGCGCACGATGAGTAGGCCAGCGTACTCGCCTTGAGAACCTGCGTTAGGTTGCAGCGAAATGCCCTTGAGACCGGTAATTTCGCGCAGCATGTCCTCCATTTCGGCAAAAATTGCCGCGTACCCTTGAGCTTGATCTACTGGCGCAAACGGATGCAGCCCAGCGAATTCGGGCCAAGTAATTGCCACCATTTCTGCGGTCGCATTGAGCTTCATGGTACACGAGCCGAGGGGAATCATCGCGTGGACCAAAGACAGATCCTTGGCTTCGAGCCGACGCATGTAGCGCATCATTTCGGTCTCGGAGTGATGCGACGCAAAGACCGGATGCTCCATGAAACGCGAGTGGCGGACGTGAACGGGGGCCCCCGCAGGCCCTTCATCGCCTGCGGGGGGCAACTTGCCTCCCAGTAAGGTGAGGATGGCTTGCAGATCGTCCTTGTGAGTCGTTTCGTCGAGGGCAATACCCCAATGCCCGTCCCCCAGATCGCGGAAGTTCATCCCCTTGGCTTGAGCCTGTGCCGACAGCTCGTCTCCCTGCTCCCCTACCTCAACGCGCAGTGTGTCAAAGTACTGGTCGTGGACGACTCGGTAACCGGCTCCTTCCAGCCCTTGGGCGAGCGCACGCGCCTGACAGTGTATGCGGTGAGCTATGCGCTGCAGCCCGTCCGGCCCGTGATAGACCGCGTACATGCTCGCCACCACAGCCGGCAAGACCTCGGCCGTGCAGATGTTACTCGTAGCCCGTTCGCGTTTGATGTGCTGTTCGCGGGTTTGCAGGGCCATGCGCAGGGCCGGCTGGCCGCGGACGTCCTCAGACACGCCAATGATGCGCCCGGGCACCTGCCGCTGGAACTCGGGTCGCGTCGCCAAAAAGGCTGCGTGCGGGCCTCCGTATCCCATCGGCATGCCAAAGCGCTGTGCGCTCCCAATGGCCGCATCGGCCCCAAATTCCCCTGGGGGCCGCAGCAAACACAGGGCGAGCAAATCAACCGCCACGCACACCAGCGTCTGATGAGCGTGAGCCTGAGCGCAGAACTCGGCGTAGTCGTAGAGCGCGCCGTCTGAAGCCGGGTACTGGAGCAGAGCGGCAAAGGCCCCAGTCGCAAAATCGCATTCGCGGTGATCGCCTACTACAATCTCCCACCCCCGCGATTCGGCTCGGACCTTGACCACCGCGATGGTTTGCGGGTGGCAAGCCGACGAGACAAAGACGCGCTGGCTCTCGTTCTTCTTTTGCACTGCCCGCAGCATGGCGATGGCTTCGGCTGCGGCCGTAGCTTCGTCCAACAAAGAGGCATTGGCCAAGGCAAAACCCGTCAGGTCGCTGACCATGGTTTGGAAGTTGAGGAGAGCCTCTAGCCGCCCTTGGGCGATTTCGGACTGGTAGGGCGTGTATTGGGTGTACCAGCCTGGATTCTCCAAGATGTTGCGCTGGATCACCGGAGGGGTTATGCAGTCTGAGTAGCCCATGCCGATAAAACTGCGGTGGATGCGATTCTGGCTGGCCAATTCGCGCAACCGCCCCATCAGTTCGTACTCACTGATGCCTTCTCCCAGCGCCAAGGAACCCTGCATCCGAATCGCCGCTGGCAGGGACTCGGCCATGAGGTCGTCCAAGCTGTCGGCTCCCACCGCCGCGAGCATAGCGGTTATATCCGCGTCCGTAGGGCCGATATGCCGGCGGACAAAGTCATCGCTAGGTCCAAATTCGTCGCCCATGTACCTCCATTGCACTGCCTAAAAGCAGCGATTAAGACTTTCAGTCCTTTTTAGGGGCCGAAGGCACAAAGGGCAGCTTGACCACCACGGCGGGTTGCCGCTTGCCCTTCATGTCAATGTACACTTGAGTGCCTACTTTTTGCGCGCCGCGCTGTAAATAGGCCAGCCCGATTCCCTCGCCGAGCACCGGCGAGTGCGTCCCACTGGTCACGATACCCACCTGCTCCTCGCGCTGGTCGAAAACCGGATAATCCGGCCGGGGAATGCCCCTTTCCAGCATGCGGAAGCCGCGCAAACGGCGATAACCTCCGGCCGCTCGCTGCGCCCGCAGCGCCTCGGCTCCGACAAAATTCGCCTCTTTTTTCAAGTCCAAAGTCCAAGACAAACCCGCCTCTAAGGGAGTCGTCTGCTCGTTCAATTCACGGCCATAGAGACAAAACCCCATCTCGAGGCGCAAGGTATCGCGTGCGCCTAGCCCGCAAGGCTGGGCACCGGCTGCGCGGAGTTTCGCCCATAGCTCGGCGACTTGGTCGGCCGGGCACATGATCTCAAATCCATCTTCTCCGGTGTAGCCATTGCGGCTGAGTAAGGCTCGTATCCCGGCGATTTCCATCTCCGCGCAGCGATAGTACCCTAGCGCCATGCTAGCCGGTCCGGCAAGTGATTCTACTAGGGCGGCGGCTCTTGGCCCCTGCACCGCCACCATGCCCTTATCATCGCTCAAGTCCTCGATTTCCACATCCGACCATCCGGCTGCGCGCGAGGTAATCCACTGCCAGTCAACAGTTTTCCGGCTCGCGTTGACCACCAAGAGGTACTCCTGCTGAGCGAGCCGGTACACTACCAGATCGTCCACGCATCCCCCTTGTTCATTACACAGCGGCGCGTAGAGCATCTGGCCGATGGTCAATTCGCGAAGCCGCGCCGGCAAGAGGCTGTCGAGGAACGCCAACCCACGCTCTCCGGAAACGGCGATTCGGCCCATGTGCGAGATGTCGAACAGACCAACCGCTCGGCGCACTGTCCAGTGTTCGCTGCGGATACCCTCGAACTGGACCGGCATTTCCCATCCGCCAAAAGGTGCCATGCGCCCGCCTTCGGCAACGGCGACCTCATAGAGCGGGGTCTGCTGCAAACTCTCATTTGTCATGACATCCCCTTCCCTGCTCAGCGTCGGTCAACTCGGCCCACAGCGCTTCCGCTTGCACGGCAAGCGCGGTCAAGTCCTTGTTGTTATCGATGACAAAGTCGGCGCGGGCCTTTTTTTTTTGCGGGTCCATCTGGCGGGCCATCCGCTGCCTAATCTCGCACACCGGCAAATCGCTGCGCTGCTGCACCCGCGACACACACCGTTCCTCTTCAGCATCGACCACCACGATCCGGTCGAAGTTCCCCTCGTTCTCCCACTCGTATATCAGCGGCGCGTCAAATACCACGACTCCGCCGTCAGCGTCCTCCACAGCCTGCGCCAGCCGGCGCTCTATGGCTGCTGACAGTGGCGGTCGCATAATCGCCTCTAGCTGCTGGCTCGTTTCATCCGACCGCAGGGCACGACGTCCTAACTCAGGGCGATTCAAGCTCCCGTCTGGGCCGAGAAGATCGCGGCCGAATGCTGCTTGTAGATGCTCAATCACCGCTGGGATTGCCGCCACTTCGCGGGCCACTTCGTCGGCATCGACCCGCAGTGCGCCCAACTCGGCAAGCATTTGCGCCAGTGCGGACTTGCCCGCCCCCATGCCGCCGGTAATGCCTACGAGCACGCACACCTGTGGCCAACTAGGGCCAATCGATAGAATTCAAAAAATCGTAACATTATGTCCTGCAATTTATTAAGGGCTTTACTTTCGACAAATAACGACGCGCTGCGAGCAGGTAAAATTTACCGAGCTAACCCAGCGTAGTCAACCAACCTGAGCGATGTCCCATTGACACTATATTGGGCATCGCCTATAGTCCATTAATCAGCAAATAGACTCTCTTCTAACGACAGAATAGCACATGGCCATCGTACCCGTAGTAATCGAACAGACCGGCCGCGGCGAGCGCGCCTACGACATTTTCTCTCGCCTCCTCAAAGAGCGGATCATCTTTATCAGCACTCCGATCGACGACCACGAAGCCAACCTCGTCATCGCCCAGCTACTCTTTCTGACCTCAGAAGATCCCAAGAAAGACATCTCTCTCTACATCAACAGCCCTGGCGGCAGCCTCACAGCCGGCTTGGCCATCTACGATACCATGAAGTACGTCCCCTGCGATGTAGCAACGCTGTGCATCGGCCAAGCGTATAGCATGAGCGCGATCCTCCTCGCCGGCGGGACTAAAGGTAAGCGCCATGCCCTCGCTCATTCTCGACTCATGCTGCACCAACCTTGGGGTGGCGTCCGCGGCCAAGCGGCTGACATCGAAATCCACGCCCGCGAAATCGTCGAGTGGCGCGACCGGCTCAACCAGATCTTAGTCCAAGATACCGGCCAGCCGCTCGAGCGCATCGAACTGGTCACCGAGCGCGATTACTTTCTGTCGCCCGCAGAGGCGATCGACTTCGGCCTAATTGACGGGCTGCTAGCGTCCGAAACAGAGCTAGCCGCCCTCGCCGACTAATGCCCCAGCGGAAAGGCGATCACCTCGCCTAAGCAAGACGCTCCGGCAACGATCATAACCAACCGGTCCAATCCCAAGGCCACGCCACCAGCCGGTGGAATGCCCCGCTCCATAGCTGCGAGAAATGCCTCGTCGGCTGGTGCACCCCCCGGTCTCGCGCCTCGCGCAAAGCGCTCGCGCTGCTGAGCTGGGTCGTTTAACTCCGTATAGCCGTTTGACAACTCCACTCCCCCCAAATACGCTTCCGTTCTTTCGACTACGGCCGGGTCGCCTTCTTTTAATTTGGCTAATGCCGCCAATTGCCGGGGATAATCGAAAAGGTGGATAGCTCCTAATTTGGCCAGTTCTGGCTCGACTCTCTCCAGCAGAATTTTGTGATATAAGTCCTCCCAATTATCCTCTCGTCTAGCGCTACCATAGCCCAAGGCACGCGCGCGGCGAAAAAGCGATCCCGCATCTGTACAGGTATCCAAATCGACTGCGGCCCAGCGCGCAAAAGCATCGCGGACGCTGAGCCGCTCCCACGGCGGCTGTAGGTCGATCTCGCGCCCTGCTCGGACCACGCTCGACCGCCCCAAGACGCTTTTCGCCACATGCGAAACCAAATCCTCGACATCGGCCATGATTTCCTCGTAGCTGGCGTACGCCCGATACCATTCGATTAGGGTAAACTCGGGATTGTGTTGCGGCCCCATCTCCCCATTGCGGTACGAGCGGCTGATCTGGTAAATCCGCTCAAAACCTACCCCTAGCAATCGCTTCATGTACAGTTCGGGCGAGGGGGCGAGGTAAAACTGCTTTTGCGCCTTGTCGCCTTGGTACTCAGTGGCGAATAGCTGGATGTGTTCCTCTTGCGCCGAGGCGAGGACCAACGTGGGCGTCTCTACCGCGAGAAAGTCCGCGTCCTTGAAAAAATCGCGGACGGCGTCTAATACCGCAGCCCGCACCCGCATATTCGCCCGCCGCCCGTTGGCGCGGAATCGCGACCAATCTCCTTGGCACCAATCCGCTCGACTAGGAACTAATAAGTGAATTTGAGTAACGTCTATAACCCCTTCTGCAGCAATCCCATATAACTCGACGATATCACCGGATTTTATCCCTGCTACTGGCGTCTTGACGACAAAATTACCCCCCCCGCTCTCGTCTGCGATCCTCCCTCGACCTGCGGCGAAGTGGAGAAGCCGCCCCCGCACAGCCACTTCCCCGGTCGCGGCAAGTGCTGTGGCCACAGGCTGATGCTCCCATAACACCCGAGATGGATAAGGGCTAGCGTGCATTGCGTTTTTCTCACAAAAAGCCCTTCTCCGCCAACGCGTTCACTCGCGGAGAAGGGGCTAGTTAAAGCTCAAAACCCAATTGGGGAATCAAGCTCGCTTCTTGTTGTACACGAAGGTGGGCGGGGCCTTTTTTTCGATAAATTCCTTGGTAATGACGCATTCGGCGATGTCGTCTCGGGCTGGGAGCTCAAACATGATTTCAAACATGACGGTCTCTAAAACTGCCCGCAGACCGCGCGCGCCCATTTCCTTTTCTTGGGTTAGTTCGACGACCTTGTACAGCGCCTCCTCCTCAAACCGCAGTGCGATACCGTCCATCTCAAACAGTTTCTGGTACTGTTTGACGAGCGCGTTCCGCGGTTTGAGCAGGATGTCCATTAGCACCTGATCGCTCAGGGGGTGCAAGACGCCCACCACTGGCAAACGGCCAATCAGCTCGGGAATCAGGCCGTACTGGATCAATTCCTCAGGTTCGACCCGCGCCAACAGATTGGCCCCGCTCACTTCTTCGTGGTCGTCGAGGGAGCTGCCAAAGCCCATGGACTTGGTTCCGATGCGCTGGCTGATAATTCTATCTAGCCCATCGAAAGCCCCTCCACAGATAAAGAGAATGTTTTTGGTGTTTATTTGCACCAAAGGCTGTTCGGGATGCTTGCGCCCTCCCTTCGGCGGCACCCCCGAGACGGTTCCCTCTAAGATCTTGAGGAGCTCCTGTTGGACGCCTTCGCCTGAAACGTCGCGGGTTATGGAGGGATTGCCGGACTTGCGGGCAACTTTGTCTAGCTCGTCGATAAACAAAATCCCGCGCTCGGCTTGTTTGACCTCGTAGTCCGCGGCTTGGAGGAGCCGCACGAGGATATTTTCCACGTCCTCGCCTACATACCCGGCCTCGGTAAGGACCGTAGCATCGACGATGGCAAAGGGCACTTGTAATATGCGCGCCAATGTCTCCGCCAAAAGTGTCTTGCCCACTCCGGTGGGGCCGATAAGCAGAATATTGCTCTTGCTGAGCTGGACATCCCCAGCACCGGAATGCACCCGCTTGTAGTGGTTGTACACGGCGACCGAAAGCGCCTTTTTAGCGCGTTCTTGGCCGATAATGTGAGCGTCGAGATGGGCCTTGATTTCGGCCGGTTTGGGCAAGGGACGGCCATTGAGACTAGGCTCGTGCTTATCGCCCTCTGATAGCCTCTCATTACACAAGCCGATGCATTCACTGCATATATACACTGAGGGGCCCTGAATGATCTTCTCGACTTGGTCGCCCCCCTTGCCGCAGAACGAACAGGCTATATCGGACGTTTTTTTGCCCATCTTCTCCTACGGCCCGTCCTCTTTGTCTTGGGAGTCCAGGACACTGCCTGCGCTCTCAGAGACATCAGAGACATCAGAGACATCGCCGTCGGTGCTTTCGACCTCCTCGGTTTCGTCGGTGGTCTCAGCCGCCTCGACCGAGGCTGTCTCCTCCTCGGCTTTGTCTTGGCCAGCCTTCATTACGTTGATGGCTTGGAATCCCTTGGCGGTGCGGGTCACCATGAACTCAACTTCATCATCTTGGGTCAAAGTCCGGTCCCAAGATGAAATATCGCGCCAGTGCACGAAAACATCGACATGGCTGTCTGTCGAGATAAAACCATATCCCTTATCGTTGTTAAACCACTTGACTATGCCACGAGTCCAAGTGTTTTCCGCCAAGGCGCGGCCTTCGTGCGGCGGGGGGCTGCTCTCTGTACTGCCGGGAAGCGGACGAGGCGGCTGTTTCTTTCCTTCGCTCTCTAGAACGCGAGCGAGGAGGTCTTGCTTGAGCCCTTGGCCTCCCTCGGCATCTTGGATTATCCATTCGACAGCCGTCATCACACCTATGACGTAAGGACTATCGTTGCCGTAGAGCTTGCGGGCATCCCTTATCCGCTGAGCCAATTCGCTCACCGCCGTGCTTTCTAAGTGTATTGAACTACCCAATTAACATTCCTCCTACCCTTTAAAGGGCCTTAAGTACCTCGTACCACAGTTTGAGATGTAAGGTGTAGTTAAGCAATATAGATAGGATTGTCAACCTATCTCAAGCGGTATTGCTTGACCCCCTCGTAGATGGTTTGGCCGCTTACTTTCGCGATGCCCGTGAGCGGCACGGCGATCAGCATCCCGACGATGCCCATCAACTGGCTTCCCACCATGACGACAAAAAGTACGACCAACGGGTGCAACTCGACGCTTTTGGCCACCATCGTGGGTTGAATGAGTACGTTGTCGATCAGTTGAATAACCAAAAACATGACGATCACTTTGGCCACCATCGCCAAGCCACCGCCGGTGGCCAAGGCCACAATTGAAGAACAGACGATCCCGATCAATGGTCCGAGAAATGGGATTACGTTGGCCAATCCGGCGAGCAGCCCCAAAGGCAGGGCATAATAGACGCCAAGAATGGACAAACCGCTAATTGCGAGCACCGATACGACGAGGACGGCCAAAAGCTGGCCACGAATGTAATTCCCGATCTGCCTATTGGCTTGGTACATCAGGTTTAGGCACAATTCAAAATAGGCGTTGGGAACCAGTGCCATCAGGCATCGCGTCAAGCGCCGTCCTTCTTTGAGAAAGAAAAAGGCCACAAACGGCACGATCACCACAAAAGTAAGGCCCGAGATCACGCCCTCGATAAACAGCGTAGTGCCTCCCAACATGGTCCTCATCAGCCGCTCGCCATGCTCCCTAATCAACTCGGCGAAGCGGAAATCGCTCCCCAAATAGGGCTGTAACATGGGCTCAATTTTTGCAGCTCTGGTGCTGGCTTCCGCCAAGATCCTATCGCCGATTTCCACCAAGACGTTGGGGTCGGCCTCGCCAAAGCCAATATCGGTCCGCGAAAACGCAATGAAACCCGGGTTACCTACCGCTTGGCTCCCGGCGACCACACCGCCATTGCCGTGGACGCTAATGCGCTGACTATGCTCGTCTTGGCCCTGCGAGTACGCAATCAAGAGCGCGTTTGCAGCCGGTGCTTGGTCCTTGGGCACAAAGCGCAGGGGAACGGCTAACTCCTCCATGGGGGCTATCTCAAGTGGCCAGCGGTGTTCCTCCCTTAGGACAAACGGCTGGTCCCGAGCATCGTCTTCCCAGGCCATCCCGTGGATGATTAGAGGTTTGTCGCCAGTGTTGGCGATGGTAAAAACCCTATCTACCATTTCTCCAGCCAGCTTGTCTCCAGCCTTGAATACGCCTAGCCCCAACCCCGCAAAAACGAGCGAAAAGACGAGCAGGGTGCTCCAAGCCCGTCCCAATCCCCTTCTCTCCATCCAATCGATGATTGGGTAGAGGACATAGGCCAAGATAAAAGCCAAAACAAAAGGCGTGAGGATGCCGCGAATCTCATATACAAACCATCCGCCAACCACTATGGCCACCAAGGCGAGTACTACTTTAACTTGCCAATTCATCATTGAATACTACCTGCTCGTCGCGCGCCTTTTAACAGACGCTCAGAGTCGCGCAACTGCGCCGAGAGTTTCTCTATGACTTCAAGCAGGTCGGTCGAGATGGCTTGCGCCAAGCCTTCGACGATCTTCAAGGCGAGCGGTAGATTGGTATCTATGAGTTCGAGTAAGTCGGGCCGGCAAAAAACGAGGAGACTACAGGGTTGGAGGGCGTAAGCTGAAGCGGGGCGCGGCGATTGATCGACAAGAGCCTGGGCACCAAAAAAATTCCCCCGGGTTAAAGTGGCTAGCTGCTTCTCAAACCCATCGTCGCCCATCTGTACGATCCGTATTTGGCCGGAGGCGACGATGTACATCCCCATCCCGGGGTCTCCTTGGTTGATAATCGCCTCCCCAGCGCGCCAATCCCGCGGCCCGTAGAGCATCTCTTCTATCTTGTGCAACTCGCGCCCGCTTAGTTCCTGAAAAATGGGCACTTTCTGCAAGAGCTTGCAGGCGGCGGTCTCTTCCTCCTTGCGGCCGCTCCTTACGCGCTCTTGCAGACGGCGAAAGACATGCCTCCAGAGAGGATCAGACGGCATGTGCTTAGTACTCCCGCTTAGACAGACAACGCCCCACGCCCGCTCGTCCGCACAGTTAGGCCAAGGCGGCCTCTAGCTTTTCGGTGATTTGCCCTTTGGGGACAGCACCAATAATCTGGTCGGCGACTTTACCCTCCTTGAAAATGAGCAAGGTAGGGATGCTGCGGATACCGAATTCGGCCGCTGTTTTCTGGGCCGCATCGACATCCAGTTTGCCCACTTTGGCCCGGCCTTCGTATTCGCTGCTCAACTCTTGGACAATCGGCGCGATCATTCGGCACGGCCCGCACCACGTCGCCCAAAAATCCACGAGCACCGGCTGACTGGCGTTGAGGACTTCGGCGCTGAAATTGTCATCGGTTAAGACGATAGGTTTGCTCACGATAGATCATCCTTTGCTTGTTAGTTTATACTTTTCAATATGTTACAAACACAACACCTTGTGTTTCAATTATAGTTGTGGCACTACCCATTGTCAAGCTCAGCGCTTCCTGCACAACTTGATCACCAGCAGATCCAAAACCAGATGCTCTTGGCGTCGTCCCTGCGATTTCAGACGCCAATCGGCTTCGCTCAAGGCGCTCAACCCCGCCCACAGCCAAGCGGCGGAACGGCGCTGGGCCTGCTCCAAATACCCGGGCAAAAAAAACGGCGCAACTCCCAATTCAGCAGCCATTTTGTCGCGCGGCAGCGACTGGTCCATTAGCCCCTTAGCCTTGAGCAAAAGCTGGAAGTGGCGGGTGACCATGGCTACGGCGCGAGTTGGCTCTTCTCCTTGGCTGAGAAACTGCTGCATAAGCTTTTGCGCCAGCTTGCCCTGCCCTTTGCCGAGAGCATCGGCGAGTTCGAACACGCTGGCCCCGCGCGTGATGCCAGCGACTTGTTCAACCACAGAGGCGGTGATCGGCTGGCCCACCCCGACAAAACTGACCAATTTTTCTATCTCGCTGACCAATTCGCGCGGCTTGGCCCCTACGTACTGACTAAGTAGCTGGACGGCCGCAGGCTCGATCAGCACCCCCTGACGCTTGGCGTACCGCTGTATCCACTGCGGAACTTGGTTGTCGTAGGGCGGCCTAAATTCTAGGGCGCGACCTCGTCGCGAAAGTTCGCGAAAAAACTTGCGCCGCATATCGACTTTCTGGCCCACTACTAGGAGGCGACTAGTCTCCACCGAGGTTGCAAATACGCGTTCCAAGCCGCGACACTGATCGGTCGTCAGCGCCTCGGCATCGCGCAGCACAATCAGCCGACTCTCGGCCATCATGGGATAGGTCTCATAGACCTGAAAAAAATCCAGTACCTCCAAGCGTTCAGCCCTCAGTACGTCGAGATTAAAATCCCGCGTCTGAGCTGGCACCAAAGCTTCGATCATAGACGCGACCAAAGCTTCGCGCTCGTATTCTTCGTCCCCGTGCAGCAAATAAAAAGGCCGAATATCCCCCTTGGCGATTTCGGCCAGCAGTGCAGCGGGACTTGGCCCTTTGGCTCTCTTAGCCACGATCTTTGCGTTCGACCTCTTCTTCGTCCAATATGCTGTATTCGGCCTCGGCGACTCGGCTCGGATCAATGCTGCTGCGTTGGTTGGACGCGCCGCGGCGAGCCCCACCCCTTAGCTGCCGGTACACAGCGTAACACAGCAACACGATCGCCGTCGCCAGTAACAATTTAAACAACATGAACATCATGGTTTGTTCACCCTTTCCTGCTGCGCGAGAATTGAACGCAAAAAGCTCCCCCTGTTACCGGAGGAGCTCTATGCAGTGCAGCGGGCGGCAGACTCAACTATTGCTTGGCTTCCCACTTGAGCGGGAACGGTTCGGTCTTATCGGCCCTCTGCCACAGCAGCTCTAGGTTGCCATATATCTTGGTGAATTCTTCTTCGACGACCGAAATGCTCTTTTGGGCATTGGGCACAAAGGTCGGGAAGTCTGGCTCGACCAGCTTGCGCATCGCCGCCTTCAAGGCCCGTTTCATGGCGTTGTGCAAGGCCCGAAGACGCTTGTCTTCGAGTTCGACCTTCTCCAACTCGTCGAGCAAGGTTTGCATGACCTGCTCGACATCGTGGGCCTGAGAAGTCATGCCCTCGGTCGTTAAGTAGCGCTGATAGCGCATTAGCTGTTGGCTATGGCTTTCCAAGCCCTGCAAGGTCTGGATATAAGGAGTCAGCTCATCTTTTTTGCCCTCACAGGCCAAAAGCCCACTGACGAGCGCGAATAGGATTAAATTTTTATACATGGTCTCCTCCATTTCCTAAAGGCATTACCACTATAAGCCCCAACCTAATAATCTGTCGAGTATGCGTCAAATGGATGGCGGCGGCGATAGAGCACCGCGTTTAATTCACCGCCCAATAATAATGAAAAAGCCAGCAAGTACGCGGACAGCAAGAGGATGATGGCAGTCCCGAGTACGCCATAGATGATATTGTAATAGCTAAACCGCTCAATGTAATCCAAAGCAATCGCAATGACCCCAGCCAGCCCAGAAAACATCACACTCCCCGGCAACACGTCCCACCAGCGCAGGCGCACGGCCGGCATGATGTAGTAAATACAGGCGGTCGTGGCGACCATGCCGATCACGACCACTGCGCGCCGCAACAAGGCCACCAACGGAGAAAAGTGAGAAGAAGCCCAATAGCCTCGCAGCCAACTCTCGACATGTTCGCCGAATATAATGAGGTTAAAGAAAAAAACGAAAGAAATCCCCAAGACGACGATTAAGACGAGCGAAAGAATGCGCCGCTTGTAAAAGGACCGATGCTCTTGCACGCCGTAGGCTCGGTTGAGCGCCATCATTGTAGTGGACATGCTAGCCGACGCCGGCCAGATGACGCCCAAGAACCCGATGACAAATAAACTTTGCGACGAGAGAAAGCTGATATTGTCTTCGACGGCCTCGAGCAACGGGACTGGGATGACAAGGCCCAAGCTTTCGAGTACTCTGATGAAATCCTCAGACGATATGCCCAAGAATCCCAACAGGGCCGTCAGAACGAGAATGCCCGGAAAAATGGCAAATATAAAGTCAAAGGCCATAGCCGGGGCCGCGGTTGTGCAATCGTGGCGATACGTCGCCACCACGGCATCGCGGCCAACTGCTAGACAGAAGGCGGTCCGGCTTCTAAGAGCCTCTCTCACTGTGGCCACCCAGATGCCCTATGATGGACTCAAAGAGATACCCATTGGAAGAGAAGGCGTCTTTGCCGTATATCGTCGGCACCCCCTGCCAATCGGTAAAGGTGCCTCCAGCTTCCTGCAGAATCGGCAGCAATGGCCCGCAGTCCCACGGATTCATAATGGGGTCAAAGCTGGCCTCGGCCCGGCCAGTGGCCACGAGGATGTGGCCGTAACAATCGCCCCACCCCCGGCGCAGCCGAGTGCTGGCGACTAGCTGCTGCCACTGCTGCTCGCGGCCTTGTTCGGCAAAGCTCGGCCACGACGTATAACAGATACAGGCCTGGCCTAACTCAGCTACCGAGGACACGGCCGCCCGTCGGCCATTCCACCAGCAACCCTCGCCTTTGGCGGCCCACACCATTTCGTCAAGGGCTGGCATATAGCAACAGCCTACGTCAACCCCATCCGGCCCTTCCCGTGCGATGAGCACTCCGTAGAGCGGCACTCCTTGGACAAAAGATTTTGTCCCGTCAATGGGATCGATAATCCAGCGCGTACCAGAGCTTCCCTCGACCCGGCCAAATTCCTCACCGACAATCCCATCGTCGGGATAGGCCCTGGCCAACAAGTCTCGTATCTTGGCCTCGGCTTCGCGGTCGGCGACGGTCACCGGCGATAGGTCTTCCTTCCACTCGGCGTGAATGCCCGACTGGAAGTAGCGCAAAGTGATCTTACCGGCTTGCCAAGCCGCATCTACTGCAAAATCCAAGCAACTCCGCAGCGACGCGCTCAACCCAAAATCTCTCGGCGGAGGTCGGTGAGTAGCTGCAGAGCCGCGCGGATATCCCCGATCTGGTCTGGAGCGTATTCGCGCTCAATGGTCAGCGGCCCCTCGTATCCTAAATCGCGCAACTTCAAGAGGAAGGCCCTGATGTTGACGTCGCCTTGGCCAAGCGGCGCATCCTCGTACCACGGCTGGCCTGGGCGTCGCTCGATGGCAGCGTCTTTGCAGTGGACGCTGCGCACAAAGCGCCCCACCTGATCCAATGCCTCTAGCGGCGGGCCGGCTTGATAGAGAATCATATTGGCCGGGTCGAAATTGACCGCGAGGTTCTGGCGATCGACAGCTTCGATAAAGGTGAGAAGTTCAGCGGCGGTCTCCTGACCGGTTTCTAGGTGAAAATACTGTCCGTGCCCCCAGCAGTGATCGCACACGGTGCGCGCAACTTCGACGACCGCGGCAAAATCCGGATCCGACGCCTCCGGCACAAAACCCAAGTGCATGCCAACAGCATCTACACCTAGCGCAGCAGCAAAGTCCGCGATAGCCAGCGTCTCTTCGAGCCGGTGCTCCCGGCGCTCTAAAGGCACGAGCCCGACCGTTTGCTGGGCGATTTCCGGCGTGGTGTAATCGTCGTCGGGAAAACCAGCGAAAACCACGCTAATTTCGATTCCAGCCGCGGCGAACTGAGCCTTGATTTCCGCAGTTTTCTCTGCCGTGCGAAAATCGCGGCCCGGAGCGTGCAGATGCACGGTGGCAACCCCTAGCGCCTTCACCGAATCCAACCCGGCCCCTAAGCCCTCGTCAATCGAGGTAAATATGCCTGTTGCCCATTTGTCCATTTTGATTTTCTCCGTTTGGTTGCAGACAAATTAAAAGAGGGGACAGCCAAGCCATCCCCTCTTTGGTAAATCTACGCGCCGCTTATCTCCTCGCGCTCCCTTCCTTTTCGTTGCGCCGCGTTCCCTCGGCCTGGGCAGCGTCCAAAACGGCCCGCACCCGCTGGCGAAAATTTTTGATCTGATCGTCTACTTCATCTATAGAATTCAGTAGCTCCTCCTCAACTGCATCTTCTGGCATGGCATACTCCTGCGACTATTGGGGAGCAGGGGAGCCTTGTGGGGGGCATCTTCAAGCGCGGCTGTAGGAGCGCAGATGATCGCAGCGGCTGGGGTGGCGCAAGCGGTGCAGTGCTTTCTCCTTGATTTGCCGGACTCGCTCGCGCGTAAGCCCAAAGCGCATCCCAATCTGGTCTAAGGTCATAGGCTCTTCCCCATTCAACCCAAAGTAGAGCCGGAGAATCTCGGCCTCGCGCCCAATGAGTCTATTCAGAGCCGTGTCAATCTGACCGCGCAAACAGCCGCGCATCACTTGGTTTTCAGGGGACTCTTGCCGCTCGTCTGGCAGCATGTCTAGCAGACTGTGATCTTCTTCGCCGAGAAAGGCCGCGTCGAGCGACCGCATCGAGCGACTGCACATTAAGGTCTCCTTGACCTCTTCAACCGGGACATCGAGCTGCTCGGCGATAGCTTCGGGGGAGGGAGCGTCGGTGTGCTCTTGCTGCAAGGCGCGGGACGCTTTGGATATCTTGTAGAGCAAACCGATCTTGTTCAGCGGCAGGCGGACCGTACGCGACTGTTCAGCTAGCGTCTGTAGGATGGCTTGGCGGATCCACCAAACGGCATAGGAGATGAACTTGAACCCTTTGTCTTCGTCAAAGCGCTCGGCAGCGGTGATCAACCCCATGTTCCCAGCACTGACCAAATCTGCGAGAGGGACGCCGCGATTTTGGTATTCCTTTGCCACGCTGACCACAAAGCGCAAATTTGCTTCGACTAAGCGATTGCGTGCGTCTTCATCCCCTTGCTTGATTTTCCGCGCTAGATTGACCTCGTCGGCCGGGGAGAGTGGCTTGGAATGGGCAATTTCAGCCAAATAGCTCCCGAGGCAATCTTCCATATCCCAAAATGGAGCTTTAGTCATACTCGCCATGGAACCATCCTCTTCATTTAGAGTGGGGGAGGAAAAGGAAAGCTACACATGCTTCAAACTAAAAATTTTGTATAACTTAGCCGGGGGCACAAGGCCTGTCAAGCAATTTCTCCCAAGCCCCTAAGCCCTTGTAAGTGCGCTTAAAACAGACTGTTGCACAGCTAATAGGCGCTTTATGCCCACCGCCGCCAAGTCGAGTAACTCAATGGCCTGCGCACGGGTAAAGGGACGCCCCTCGGCCGTGCCTTGGACTTCGACGATCCCTCCCGAGCCGGTCATAACGACGTTCATATCGGTTTCGGCGCGGCTGTCTTCTTCATAGCACAGATCCAATAAGGAATGGTCTCCCACTACTCCGACGCTAACAGCGGCGACCTGATCTACGAGCACAGCGCCTTGCCGCGCCTGCAACGCCTCTACTAAAGCTACATAAGCCCCTGTTATTGAGGCCGTGCGCGTGCCTCCATCCGCCTGTATGACATCGCAATCGACATACAGCGTCCGCTCGCCTATTTGTTCCAAGTCCACTACCGATCGCAGCGACCGACCGATTAGGCGCTGAATTTCGCGCGCCCGACTGTTGGGTTCGCGGGCCACTCGGCGCGTAGAGGATCCAGGGAGCATGCTGTATTCCGCAGTCAGCCAGCCCTTGCCGGTCCCCACCATAAAGGGTGGCACTCCATCGACGGGCGACACTGTGCAGAGCACCTTTGTATCGCCCATCTCGATCAGAGCCGATCCAGCCGCCGTTTTCAGGTACCCCGGGGAAATCTGCACCGGCCGCAACTGATCGGGCTGGCGTCCATCGCTCCGCTTCCAGCTTGTCTCACTCATTGAGATGCATCCGATAATCAGGACCGTCCATGGGGATCGGTTGGCACATCTCTGCTAGGCGCGAATAGATGCGCCCCTTGGCTAGGTCCTTGAGTTCGTCGAGGGGCTGGTTGGTGGTAACAACCGTGAATCGCTGGTCGCCGTAGCGGGCATCTACAAGATCGTAGAGCATTTCTATTTCCCATTCGGTACCCCGCTGGATGCCGAAGTCATCTAGGACGAGATAGGGCATATTGCACAACTCTTCGAGCATTGACCAAGTGTGACCATAGCGCTCGCTGTCGGCTGAATAGGTATCGCGCAATTTCTGAAAATACGTGCGCGACAGACTGAGAAAGCGGCCCGGTTTGGTCCAGCGCAACATGAGTTCGTTGAGGGTAATGCAGCCCATCAAGGTCTTGCCCGTGCCGGGATTGCCGTGGAGAAGATAGCCGCGCTTAGGCTCTTCCGCTGCATCAATCAGATCTTGGTGAATGCGGAGATAGACCGTGGCCGCTAGGTCAATGCGGGTCCCGTCTGGTGCCGCCATGCGGAAGTCGTCGACGAACTTCCATTTGTACCGTTCGGGGATATCGGCTTGGCGAAACAAGCGGTTGGTTTCCGTCATTTTGCGGCGATAGGGACGGCAGGGACACCACTGGTTGCGCGAATCGTCGTCCCAGTACTGGTAGGGTGCCCTCCCCTCACACCGACACTCGACGCACTCGCAAAGCCGCAGCGTACCATAACGGCCCACTTTGACTATCGGCTCATAGTACAGGCCTCCACCGCTGCACTTAGAACAGCGCGTCGTGGCCTGATTAGACATGGGCAAACTCACTGGTGGCGCTCCTTGAGGGCCCGGGCAACATCGCGGGCGGCCTGGCGTTGGGCCAAAGCCTGACGCTTGTCGAACTGCTTCTTGCCGCGGACCAGCGCCAATTCCACCTTAGCTCTGCCGCGTTTGAAGTAGATTTTAAGTGGCACCAAGGTAAGGCCCTGTTGTTGCGTCCTCCCTGTCAACCGGCGGATTTCACTGCGGTGTAAGAGCAATTTGCGCACGCGTTCTGGGTCGTGGTTGAAACTGTTGCCGCGCTCGTATTGGGCGATGTGGACATTGTGCAGGAAAACTTCGCCTTTTTCAACTATAGCGAAGCTGTCCTTGAGGTTGGCACGCCCAACGCGCAGCGACTTGACCTCTGTACCGCGCAAGACAATGCCGGTTTCATAGCGGCCCATTATCTCGTAGTCGTGCCGGGCCTTGCGATTTTGCACGACGATTGACTCGCGCTTGGCACCGCTTTCCATTTTGGCCATAACTGCCTATTTTCACGAAGGGAACAGGCTTGACGACTGCAAGCCCCGCGCTTAATTTGTGCCGTTCACTTGCCGAAGTGGCGAAATTGGTAGACGCGCATGGTTCAGGACCATGTGGGGGCAACCCCGTGGAGGTTCGAGTCCTCTCTTCGGCACCATTTTTTGCTTCTTTTTTGCCCCTAACTAATTTAATCTACACGCCTCGTTCCAACCCGCGCAAGGGATTGCCTACACGCGCAGCAACCCCTGCCTTCAATATATACAACTCGCGAAAGGATATCTCTATGGCCCGCTTTCTGCACACCCGCATCCGCGTCGGCGATCTCGATCGATCCATTGAGTGGTATTGCACTCACCTTGGCTTTGAGGTTCGCAGCCGCTCCGATAAATCGCCCGCAGGCAATCAGATCGTTCATCTTGAACTGCCCGGCAATGAACACACCTTAGAGTTGACCTATTCTGCCGATTACCAACTCGCCGTCCCCGAAGATCTCATGCACCTCGCAATCTCCGTTCCCGACTTGATTGGCTTTTGCGACACTTTGGAAAACAACGGGATCGAAATATGGCCTAGCGATTGGCGGACGACCTTCCCCACTGGCCGCAAGATGGCCTTTATCGACGATCCCGACGGTTACGAGATCGAGCTACTCGAAGATTGATTTGACTCGCCCTTGTCGCGCAAATACTGCGGCAAGTAGGCATCGATAAAGTCCCGCGCCGTCCGGCCTCCGACTAAATCGTGGTTGTGTCGCATCCGCCAAACCTCGAAAGCGGCCAATAAGTCTTCTTCCAGTAGGTCGATTCCCGCCCGGCGCGCATAGGACAGGACCATGGCGCGATATTGCTGCCTGCTAGGCAAGTCGAGAAAGATCTTGAGGGCAAAACGGTCGTCTAGCGCCCGCTCCTGATCGAGACGTTGCAGTTGTTGAGGGTCGTAGAATTCGGCCTGAATACCTTGGTTGACCCGGTTGGGGCGCTCGTCGTCTATCTGCATCTGGCCCAGCCCTTGCGGACGCTCGCCCTCCCGGTCGACTAAGTCCTTGTAGTTGGAGGTCGCATAGAAGACCAAGTTGTCCGGGCACGCTTCGAGCCCTCCGTCGAGCATCCGCGAGAGCAGGTGCAGACTGTCGTCACCCCGGCCTAAGGACACATTGTCTAGCACGCCCACAAAGCGTTGGCGACGCCCCCGGACGAGAGTAAAGAGATCGGGCAGCAGATGGTAGCAAGACGGGCAGATCTCGATGGCGCGCAGGCCGCGATCAAAGAACTTTCTCACCAAGGCCCGTATCAGCGTCGATTTACCGCCTCCTCGCGGACCCCAGATCAGCGCGTTGTGCGCCCGATAACCGGCGAGAAAATGGCGCGTATTTTCCTCAAGGACTTGGATTCTCGATCCGTTGCCCTCCAGCCAGCCGAGGGGAAATTCCGCGAAATGGCGGATAGGTTCCAAGATGGGCTTAGCTTCCCTGTCGCCCAGGCGAAAGGCCGGGAATCGACGCAGCTCACCCCGCCCGTGCTCGTGGATCAAGCATCCGAGCTCTCCTGCTAACCCAGCCCAATCTTCGCTGCAGGCAAAACGCTCTTTCAGTTGGTCAACGGCTGTGGGTTCCACCCCATCTCCGGATATGGGAGCCAAAGGCTCCGTATCGCCGCCGATCAGCCGCAGCCATATTCCCCAGCGAGGATGAGCCAAGACCTCGGCACTTTGTAAATCGCGGCACGCAACCTGATGCAGTGCAGCGGGAACATCGGCTGGAGCTTGCTCTTCGCAAGCGCGCAAAAACGAGTGTCGGCCATCGAAGAGCCGGTTGAGCAGCAGTCCTTGTAAATCCGGTGCGCCACCGCCCCAATCGCCGTTGAGCGCCGCCGTGAGGAGCACATCGGAGCAACGCCGATGTTGCGCGGCCAACTCGTCCGCCGTGCGCTGTGCCTGTTTACCGGCCATCAGTCTGTCGGCGCACGTATGTGCATAGCGCAGCAAGGAACGCAGCGGTTCCACCTCTGCAGGTTTGAGCAGCCGACTAAAGGAGGAAAACCGGTCCAAAGCAGTCAGCATGGCTTCGACTTGACCGGCAATCTGTAATGTCTCTTCGCTCCTCGTCATCTCAATGCGAAACCTATTGACCTGAGTTATATAATTCGCTCCAGATGGGAACGAACTGCAATGCCGTAACTTCTTGGGAGGCAACCAGTAGTGAAGAAAAGAACTACCCCCGGGCGGATTCGAACCGCCGACCCACAGATTAGGAATCTGTTGCTCTATCCTGCTGAGCTACGGGGGCTATAGGAGGGACGCTATTCATATTATACCGCGAGAGACCCAAAGTCAAATGCTCTAGGTTTTTTATCCTATGTATTGACACCAAATTAAACTGTCCTAATTTACAAGACTGTTTTGGCCTGAAGAGGTAAGGCCAGCTTTCTACAACCTCAGCTAAATTAATAAAACATGGCTCAAGTATTTCCGCGCAGCGCTAACTGG
>JAJDVZ010000154.1:0-28017 GCA_022825835.1 Candidatus Latescibacterota bacterium | reverse complement strand
CGAAACATTCACCTTCATCACCGACGCCGAACACCAGACGATGACGCTGTTATTTCGGGCTATCCCCGACTACGAACAGCCCGCCGATGTCCCGCCCACCGACAACGACTATCAAGTGACCGTAGTCGCCACCGCGCCCGGCCAACCCGGCTTGACGACCTCCTATCCGGTGCGGGTGCAGGTGGTCGATGTAGCCGAGGCCGATCCCATGCCCGAGATCGCCGCGCCCGAACAGATGCGCTCCACCACCCAAGCCGAGTATGTGGGTCGGATGGTGTGGGCGATGATCGACTTCTACAAAGGCGTGGTGAGTTGGGCCGTGCGCGGCGTTTTTCATCACCTGCGCGACGTGTTCAGCGCGAGCCAGCGCCCCCCAACGCCGGAGCCAGCGCGAGTACCGGATGCGCCGGAGGTATCGGTGCATGCTGGCGCGTGGTCGGTGCTGGCGACGTCGGGTCGGCTGCACGTGTTGGTGGACAAGCCGGCGTCTGATGTGACCAGCTATGAATACCAACTCTACGAAGAAGAAAATCGGCTGTTGGATTGGACGACTGCGGGGATAGCTATGCCGACGGCGTCGGCGTCGTTTTCCGTGGGCGGGCTGCAGCATGGGCAGCCGTATGCCGTGGCGGTACGGGCGGTCAATGAGGGAGGCGCGAGCAGTGCGGCGTGGGACTTGGCCACGCCGGGTCGCCTGTTTGCGCCGGAAGGATTGCAGGCGGTGGCGGGTGATGGGTGGGTGGTGCTGACGTGGTCGGCGGCGGCGACCACGGGGCCGGTGATCACGCGCTATGAATGGCGTGGTCGTCCGGTGTGGGGAGCGTGGTTGGCGTGGGAGTCGGTGGCTGGCGGTGCGGCGGCGCGGAGTCATAGGGTCGAAGGGCTGGCAAACGGTGTGACGTATGCGTTTGCCGTGCGGGCGGCCAATCCCGCAGGGGCGGGGCCGGTCGCGCAGGTGACGGCCGAGCCGGACTGGCGGCCGAGCGAGCCGAAGACGGACGACCCCCTATGAAATGCGACGACAGTAGAAGTGGTCTGAGATACTTCATCCGCTTATCGGCTCCCTCAGCATGATAAGGCAACTACATCCCCCGCCCTAGATATTCAGCCAATAGTTGAGCTTAACCAAGAAGATGTTGGTCCCCTCATCTACAAAGCTGCGCCGCAGGTTGTACCCAGGGCGAAACGCGCCCAAGTCGGAGTCGTCGTCGCGGAACTGCGACCAGACGACGAACAGGGTGCTGCCCGGCTTGTACTCCCAGCGCAGGACGGCGTTGCTGTGCAGCGAGCGGTTGCGAAAATCAGGGCTTTCCTCTGGGCCGGGATGCGCGACAAACGAGTAGGAACGCGGCCGCGCCAGCTCCTTGAAGTTGGCGTACTGGCCCGCGCTAATAAAAGGCTGGACATAGAACTCCAAACTCAAGTCGCGGCTGAAGAGGATGTTGGCCCGCGTCGTCAAATCGAGGGTTTGGCTGTCTAATTCCCCGTACACGAATTGATCGTCTTCGCCATCGCCGTCCACATCGAAGTTTTCGACCCACTGAGCATCGTTGAAATTCCAACTATAGCGCGGCCGCAGACTGATCTCGAACCGCGAAGTCGGCCGGATGCGGATGCTGCCGGAGACCTTGCGGTGGGTGCTGCCAGCCGAGTTGCCGTCCCACTCGTACTCGACCCAGCCGCTGACCATAAAGCGGTCGTCGCTTTCTAGTTCAATCTCAAAGCCATCGCTTGCCGGCCTCGCGATTAGGGGGCCGCCGCGGGTGTCGAGGTCGTCGAAGGACCGCCACATGTGGTAGTAGTCGATGTGGACCCACCAGTAGTTTTTGAGCTGGTGGTGGGTGTTGAAGTCAAAGCCGTTTTGCAGGTTGGTGCGGTCGAAGTTCCACGTGCCCCAGCGGTTGAAGTTGTAGAAATTGCGGCGAAAGATGGCCCAGTCCTCTTCCTTGCGCAGTTGGATCCAGAGCCAAGGGTTGTAGAAGTCGCTGCGCCATTGGAAGCCCAAGTCGTCAATCTCGAAATGCCGCGAATAGGCCTCCCACCAAAGCTCGCCGCGCAACCAGCCGCTGTTCTTGCTCAAGACCGCCATATTGCCCAAACCGCTGCGGCGCTGGTCATCTACCGTGGCGCGACTGCCGGCGAGCTGGCCCCAAAAGGTGTATCCGTTGTCGCGCCACTTGAGGGTCCAATCCACGCCGCCGGTATAGGCATCGCGCGCGTGGTCGCGCTGCACGGCCGTGCCCAAAAGGCCGACGTGCGAGTTGCCGGCAAATAGATCCTGCTTGACGCGGCCGACGAGAAAGTGGGTGCGCGGCTCGACGAGAAAGTCGCTGCGCTCTTGGTATTCCTCGCCAGAGACCTCGCGCACCATGGTCGTCTCAACGTGCGCGTACTCTTTGGCGGTAAGCGCCGTCAGCAGACCAAAAGTGGTCTTGGACGCGGTCTTGCCCGTCAGCTTGGCTGCACCCAGAATGGTAGTGGACTCGCTCTGGTTGAGCGTGTCGTAGCCGTCGGGCAGCGAGTGATAGCCGGGCTGGCGGCCGATGCGCCGCGAGTAGAACAGGTCGATTGGAGTGTCAAATGCCTCTCCGTCCTCCACGAAGAAAGGGCGGCGCTCATCCTGAAACGTCTCAAAGACCGAGAGATTGAGCTCGGCCGGGTCGGCTTCCACTTGGCCGAAATCCGGGTTAATCGTGGCGTTGAGCGACACATTCGACGACAGTCCGTAGCGCAAGTCCGCGCCAGCACTGCCGAATAATTCGCGCGTATCCGCCACGGTGGAGCGGCCCACCGAGTAGGGCAAAAGTTTCAGCGCGCGCTTAGATTCGATGTCCGCCAAGCCCTCTAGGTGGGCAAAGCGCGAGACCGAGCCGCTTTCCTTGCGCGGAACCATGACCCAGAAGGCCTGTTCCTTCTTGCGGCTGATGTAGCGGGCGATGTTGATACCCCAGTCCCCGCCGCTGCTAAAGCGGAGGTTGTGGAATGGGATGGCAAACTCCACGCTCCATCCCTCGTTGCCGATAACGTGCGCGGATTCCCACACGCCGTTCCAAGTGTCGTTGTCCCAACCATAATCCTTGATTACAGCGTCGTAGATTGACCCGCCGGCGTACACCGCAAAGGCATAGCCCGTCTGGTGGTCGTGATGCGTGTCCAAGCTAACTTGAATCCAATCGGCTTCGGTAAACTGGTCGCGGCGCACCAAGCGCGAGACGATCTGCTCGGGTGCCGAATCGTAGGCCATGATCCCCACGTAGAGCGCCTCGTCGTCGTACGCCAACTGTACGGTGGTCTTTTCACTTGCCGACTGGCCCTCTTCTGGCTCGCGCTGGACGAAACCCGTAAAAATCGGGGCCTGCTGCCACACCGAGTCGTCGAGCACGCCGTCGATCTGCGGGCGGGTGCCTTCTAGGCGCACGGCGTCGAGCGCGCGGTCGGGCGCTTGGTGGGCGTGCAGACCGCGAGGGCCGAGGACCGCACAGGCCACCGATGCCAAGCAATACAGCCAGTTGATCAGCCGAGCGCACACGTTTGCTTTGCGATTTGGTACGTTGTTTGTCTTGTGGTCTTGCATGTTTTTCTGTGTCCTAAAATTGAGGGGGTTAATGTTCCTAGGGCAGCGGTCGCTGCCGCTGCCCTAGGCCGTTTCGCAATGCCGCTGCGCGTCAAAGAGCCATTAGCTGAGGAAGCGCAGGAGTGGTATCATCGCGAATACAAATAGGCTGATGAGTACGTACATCAGTCCTTGATTGATGATCTCGCGTCGCATAGTGTAGTTGCTCCTTGCGATGAGGTCCTTGGTTGGCTTGGTGAATGTCGCGCAGACCCGCTGCCGTCCGCCCGGGGTGGGCGGCAACGCCCCGCTGTCTAAGCCGCGCCGCAAAGCGGCGAAGCGCGGTCGCACGTCGATGACCCGGCCGGCCCTGGTCACAACGCGCATCTTGGCACCGCCGTGGGCGGTGTTGAAGTGTCGTATGTTCTTTTTCGGCTTCACTTTTACGGTTCCGTTTATTACTTTTTACCTGAACAAAAGTTCAGTATAAGCCTGATACAATGTCAAGCATTTTTCACAAAAAAAGAGGCCGCAGCGCGTTTTCATTTTCGCGCCACGGCCTCTTGCCACGTTGAGCTCTCGCAAAGACGAGCTTCAGTCGGGGACACAGCCCCGTCCTCTCGGCGCGAATAGGGTGTTTTCGAGCTGCACATCGGCGCATCCACTATATAGAATTCCCTCGGCGTCTATGCGCAGCGTCCCGCGCATGTCGAAGCGATGTACACCTATCATTTTCATTCTCCTGTGGGCGCTTTTGAAAGCGTCGTGGAGTCTGTCGTTTGCCCTATAAATCATAGTTACGAGGGGGCGTAAAACAGTGTCAAGGGGATGCGAAAATTTTTTAGAAAACGCGAGATGAGGTTACATCAGGCTCGGGCTAAGGGCCGATCCAATAGAGCAGAATCGACAGCCCAAGCGGGCTCCACAAAGTCGAGCCAATGAGAATGCCGCCGAGCAGATCGGGGCGCGCGTCAAAGCGCACGGTGAGGATGAGGGCGTTGATGGCCGTAGGCAGGCAAGAGCACAGCAGCAGCACGTCGCGCACCGCGCCCTGCGCGCCGATGAGCAGCGTCAGGCCGATGCCAATCGCCGGTCCTAACAGGACCTTGGCACCAATGCCGCCGTACAGGGCAGCCGAGCTGCGGCCGCGGAGGGGGATGTGCGAGACTTGCACCCCGAGGAGGATAATGGCGAGGATCGGACCGGCTTTGCCGATCAGATCGGCCGCGTCGAGGATGGAAACCGGAATCGGTACTGCGAGGGCATTGATGGCTAGGGCCAAGGCCGCGGCATAAATCAGCGGCAGCCTGAAAATGCTCTTGAACGCTTGCAATGGACTTTGCCGCCCGCCAGCGGCGATGTAGGTGCCGAGCGACGCGGCCGTAACATTGCCGTACACAAAGAGCAGCATGACGACCGCTAGCGCCTCATCGCCAAATGCGAAGAGCACCACGGGGACGCCATACGAGGCGATGTTGACCGTGGGTAGGGAGAGGGTGACCGCGCTGCGCGTGGGTTTGTCCCAGCCAGCGAGACGCGCGACAAGCGCGATGACGGGCATGCTCACCACGTACATCCCAACCTGCCAAGCGAAGGCTTGGGCGGCCGCCTCGCCAGTGACCGGGTGGCGCACCAGCGCCGCAAACATCAAGAAGGGTAGGCAGATGTAGATGGCCACATCGGCCAAGGGGGCGGGGTCAACAGAGCGCCGCCGCCCCAACAGATAGCCACAGCCGATGAGCAAGAAAATCGGGGCAATGACGTCGAGCAGAAAGGCCATTACCGCAGGCGTTACACCTGCTCTTCCCGGCCCGAAGCGGCCGAGCGGTACGCTGCGTCGAGCATTTCCACTCCGCGCATGGCCGCTTCGCCTGGGGTCCAGTTGACGTCGGTTTTGCCCAAAATCAAGTCGGCGAAGTTGTTGGGCGGACCATCGCACTCGTAGGCTCCCGCGTCCTCGGCGACCGCCTCGACGACGTGTTGGCCATCGTGGCGGCGCAGGTGCATGCGGGCGCGCTCGCAATCGATGAGCAGCATACCCTCCGAGCCGAACAGGCGCACATCGACCTGAAAGGTCTGGTCCGTCGGCACATTGCCCGCGCCGCTGACCGTGCCGATGGCTCCCGAAGTAAAGCGCACGGTGAGCGCGTCGTACAGCTCAACCTCGGACCCGGGCGCGCTCATGGCGGCAAAGACGCGCTCGGCGCGCAGCCCGGACAGCCAAAACAGCAGCCCCGAGGAGTGCGATATCTGCGCGTGGGCATAGCCGCCTTCGGCAATGGCGGGATCGGCCCAAGTAGAGGGCGTGGGGCCGAAGAGGGTAGCGCTGTCCTGCCCGGAAATGTCGGATACATCCTCTATCACCTCCCCTGACAGCAGGGCGCGGATCGGCGAGGCCATGTGGCAGAGCGCGAATTCGACCTCGCCGATGGCTTGCTCATCCATCAGCGCCTTGGCCCGCTGAATAAAAGGCTTGTGGTGCCAGCCGTAGGGCACGAGCAAGTGGCGGTCCCGCTCCGCGGCGAGGCGCACCAATTCGCGCGCGTGGGCCGCACGGGTGGTCAGGGGTTTTTCGCACATCACGTGCAAGCCCGCCTCCAAGGCGGCGCGGGCGTGTTCGTAGTGCAGGGGGTGCGGCGAGGCTACTACGACTCCGTCGAGTTCGCAGCTGGCCAATAATTCTCGGTAGTCCTCGGTGGCAAATGCGAATCCGAAGTGATCCTTCACCTGCGCTAGCTCAGCTTGGCCCAAGCGGCAGACAGCCGTCAGCTCGACGTCGTCGCGGGTGGCAAAAACGGGCATGTGGTTGCTGGTGGCCCACCAGCCAGCGCCGATAAACCCGAGACGCACTTTGTTTTGGGTGCTCATTGGCGTTGCTCCTTGGTTGGAGCGGCTAATGTAGGAGCGCGTGAGCGGCGCAGCAAGTTTTTGGGAATTAGAAATTGAGAATTAAAAATTAAGAATTCCCAACCCCCAATTCGTAATTCATCTGCGTAACGTCAGAAATTAATTTGCCTACCCACTCATTTTTTTTCTTTTATTATCTGACGCTACACACGAGTCCCTTATCGACGATTGACGCCTGACCATTCGCCCGCCCGCCTTAGCTATCGCTTTAACTTTCATATCCCTATCATATCTCTCACCCCACAAGGAAGGAAGAAATGGCTGCCCCCATAGCGCTTCAACTCTACACGGTCCGCGACGCCCTCGCGCAAAACTTCAAATCCGTGGTCACCCGGATTGCCGAGATAGGGTACGTAGGAGTCGAAACGGCCGGATTTCCCGGCATCGGTGTAGATGAAGCCAGCGACCTATTTGCCGATCTAGGGTTAGACGTATGCAGCGTGCATACGCAGCTACCCTTGGGCAAGCAAAAAAACCAAGTCATCGAACTAGCCCAAGAGCTGGAGGCCACCCGCGTGGTAAGCTCTACGCCGCGCGATGCCTTCGCGAGTGCAGACGCGCTCAAGGCGCTCTGCGAGAGCTGGAACCAAGCCGCCGATATCGCCGCTGAGAACGGCTTGGAGTTGGGCCTCCACAACCACTGGTGGGAGTTCCAAGAAGTAGAAGGGCGACCGGGCTTTGCGCACCTAGTCGCCGAGCTCGACGAGTCCATCTTCTTCCAAGTCGATACCTATTGGGTCAATACCGGCGGCGGCGATTCGGTGCAGGTCGTCGAGGAACTGGGCGAGCGTGCGCCGCTTTTGCACATCAAGGACGGCCCGTGCGACCCCGCGCAGGACATGCTCGCCGTCGGCGAAGGGGCTATGGACATCCCGTCCATTATCGAAGCCAGTCACGGCACTTGCGACTGGCTGATCGTCGAGTTGGACCGCTGTGCAACCGACATGATGGAAGCCGTAGAAAAAAGCTATCAATACCTCGTTGGCAACGAGCTGGCGCGCGGCGCCAGATAACGCAAAAGGAGCGTCATGGCAAAGAAGGCAATCATGGTTTGGGGCGGCTGGGAGGGGCACGAGCCCAAGCAGTGCGTCGATATTTTCGCACCCATTCTAGAGGCAGACGGATTCGCAGTAACCATTTCGGATACCCTCGACACGTACAAAGATCAAGACCTGATGGCCGAGCAGGATCTGGTGGTGCCGACGTGGACGATGGGCCAGATCGAAAGAGAGCAAGAGCAAGGGCTGCTCGCAGCCGTTGATAGCGGTGTCGGCCTAGCGGGCTGGCACGGCGGCATGGCCGATTCGTTCCGCAACAATACCACCTATCAGTTCATGGTCGGCGGCCAGTTCGTCGCCCACCCAGACGGCATCATCGACTACACGGTCAACATCGCGGCCCCAGACGACCCCATCGTCGCCGGTCTTGACGACTTCCAGATGCACTCCGAGCAGTACTACATGCACACCGACCCAAGCAATGGAGTGCTCGCCACGACAACCATAGAGGGCCGCCAGAGTGCGCCTTGGGTCAACGGAACAGTCATGCCGGTAGTGTGGAAGCGCGCGTGGGGAGCGGGTCGGGTGTTCTACTCGTCGCTGGGCCACGTGGCGCGGGACTTCGACGTGCCCGAAGCGCGCGAGATTCAGCGGCGCGGTATGCTCTGGGCCAGCCGCTGAGGGGGTCGCGCTATGAAGTTCCGCAAAGGCAGCTCCTCGCCGGCGTGTCTCTTTTGGAGCCTTGGGCTGGCGGCGGGCCTCCTCTTAGTCATCCTGACGTGGTGGCTTATTAACCGACTATCTGAGGAATGATGGGCCGCAAGAAAGTGCTGATTACGGGAGCGGCTGGCCGCATCGGCGAGGTGCTGCACCAAGGGCTGCGGGAGAGCTACGACTTGCGGCTGATGTATCACCGCACAGTGCGAGAGGTTGCCGCCGGCGAGGAAGTCGTCCGCGGCAGCGTCGCCGATCTGGCTGCTATGTCCGAGGCGGTCGCCGGCGTCGATGCGGTAGTCCACCTCGCCGGTGATCCAGCGGTTAGCGCCACCTGGGAGTCGGTCCTCGAAAAGAACATCCAAGGCGTGTACTGCACCTATGAGGCCTGCAGAAACGCGGGCGTCAAGCGGGTCGTCTTCGCCAGCACCAATCACGTGACCGGCCTTTACGAAGAAGAAGGAATGTACACCACGCCGGAGATGCCCGTGCGGCCCGACAGCCTGTACGGGGCCAGCAAGGCATTTGGCGAAAGTCTGGGACGCTACTACGTGGATCGCTACGGTTTGGAGGTCGTATGTCTGCGCATCGGCTCGTTCCAGCCGGATTCCGCAGTCGTCGAGCGCAAAAGCGACCGGATTCTCTCCACCTGGCTGAGCCACCGCGACTGCGTCCAGCTCGTGCACCGCTCCATTGAGGCCGACGTGCGCTTCGGAATCTACTACGGCATCTCGGGCAACACCCGCGCCTATTGGGATATCGAAAACGCCCGCCGCGAATTAGGCTACGCCCCCCAAGACAACGCCGAGCACTTCAGGAATTAGGAATTACGAATTAGGAATTACGAATTGGGGCTGGGTAATTCCTAATTCCTAATTCCTAATTCCCATCCCCCCTCTTCCTCCTTCCCCGCCAAAAAGCCTCCAGCAGACGCAAACATATACGGGCTACGTCCCACAGGATATACAGTCCCAAGCAGACGCCGAAGAAGGCGGCGATTCGGGGGTCGAAGGCTAGTTCGACGATGCGGTCGAGGAGGGCGGGAATCACGACGCAGAATCTCCAAAGAGCGAGCAGCAACTTGAGTTGTTGCTCAAAAACTAGGGGGACTATTAGTCCCTAAGCATTATATCCTTCTTTTGGTTATTCGGTTTGTTCAACAGACAACGAGAAGTCTGTTTTGATTTGCCCCCACGAGGTCTCGTCCACAACAGTAGCCTGATCTTCTGAGCAAGGAGCGGACGAACACAGACGCCTGTCCTGTGTCTTGTTGTCGATATGGTAACTGGTGCCTAACGTATATGGCTCGTCCGGATTAAAATCCTCGCACAGTCTGGAGCGGCCGCAGCTAAAATTCTGATCCGTTGCATTGTCTGGCACGACCAACGAACAGGGGATAGAAGAATATTGCCTGTCCGCTATAAACAGCTTGCACTCCCAATCTAAGGCAAACGTGATCCAAGCGTATTTCGGATCTGGTGTATTTCTATCTATATATTCCCAAGAACAAAAACGATGATCGGGGTTTAAGCTACAATCAAAACACTGGTCCCATTTTGTTTGATCGCTGCCACAACGAACTCGATCCTTGTCATGGTCGGCTTGGCCCAAGTTAATCGAAAGCAGGAGCACAAGCACCGTGAGGATCGTTGCGGCTTGCAACGTGCGTAGCATCGATTTGTTCATTTGTGTCCTCCATAGTTGAGGATTGGAGCTACAGCAGCCTGTTCATCGCTTCGTCTGCTTAGTTGCCAGCACTGTCTTGCAAATGCCTCTTGATCCGTCCCCACGAGGTCTCCACCGTAGCCGTCGGCTCCCCGCCGGTATAAGACGCGAGGTCCCAGAAACGCACCAAGTAGGATTTACCCGTAGTACTGGCCAACGTGCTCATGGGAAACTCCTTTCGGTAAGTTTCAAGGACTCTTCTACATGCCATTTTCAGAGGAAATATAGGCCCGACGAAAACAGCGAGACAGCCGGATCGCCTATTCGAGCTTGACCATCTTGCGGGTGCGTAACTGCTCGCCCACGCGTAGCTGATACAAATAGACTCCAGAAGCGACGGGTCGGCCCTGTCCGTCTCGGCCATCCCAAGTCAGCCGGTGTTCGCCCGCGGCCAACGGACCCGACCACACTTGGCGCACAAGCTGTCCCAAGAGATTGTAGATGGCTACATCTACAGCCTCGGCACCGTCGGGCACCGATAGAGGGATGGTCGTGGCCGGATTAAACGGATTGGGATAGTTCGCACCTAAGACAAAGGCCGACGGCGTGGCCGCCTCAACGGCCACAGCGGTGGGTGGACTGTTCTGGTTGATAAAGACGAAAGCCCCACCCTTTGTATAGAAGTAAGACCCACCCTTAAAACTACTGCTGTTTACACGCCCCAACACGACCAGATCGGCGGCCCCATCGCCGTTGAGGTCACCGGCGAGCACCTCGCTGCCCGTGCCCGACACCTGATAGCGGCCTTCAATGGCTCCATCGCCGTTGGAGTCGCCAGCGAGCGCCTCGTCGACCGTGCTCGACAGCCGGTAGCGGCCTTCGAGGACAGGCACGCCATCGCGCTGACCGAGCAAGACGACCAAGGCCGGACCCGTTTCCTCGTTGCTATCGATCACGGCCACGTCCATCAGACCATCGCCGTTGAGGTCGCTGACTAGGGGGTGACTTTCCACGTGGATCTGCGAGCCGAGCAGGGTGTGGCTTGCCACCACGCCCGAGGCGTCCAGACGCCACAGCACCAAGCCGTGGTAGGTGAAGAAATAGGCGTTAGCGAAGATCTCGGAGGGGATAGCGGTTACCTCGGCGACTCCGACTAAATCCACCTGCCCATCGCGGCCGGCCTGTAGCGGAGTGGAGTAACAGGGGTTGACCATGGACTGAAAAAAAAGCGGCGGCTCCGCGCTGGCCGCCCACGGCTGGGTCAGCCAAACCTCCGTCGGTCCAGCCTCTTCGAACTTCCAACACGATCGGAGCCATAACAGGCGCGCGGCCCCTCCCGCTCCCAGCGATCGCTCGGCAGGCCAAAGCCTAGGCCAGAACCCCTCCTCGCTGTCGAGGGTGAATCGATCGCCGCGGACAAACGCCGCGTCGCCGTCGTTGGACCACAGGGTCGCTTGGGATGGCCCCTCGTGGGATGGCCCCTCGTGGGTGTGCAGTGCCTCATGATCCTCATACTCCGTGACCAACAGGTCCACATCGCCGTCGCCTTCACCATCGACTAGGCCAATGAAACCGACATTGGATAGTTGCAGGATGGTGGCAAAGCCGTCCTCGCCCCGGTTGTGCCACAGTTCGAGGCTGTGTCCCTCCTTAAAGGCCAGATCCAAGAGTCCATCCCCGTCGAAGTCGTCCCCCCAGATACTAACGATGGGCGTTCCCGGTTCTTCTCTTGATGGGCGGGTGACGTTGTGGGTGGGGACCAAGCCGCCCAAGCCGTCGTTGGACGCCACCATCCAGCCCCATTGTGGAGCCCAACGAGCCCAAGCTACCACGAGGTCCAAATCCCCGTCGCCATCTACATCGCCCAAAGTGCCGGTGTCATCACTGGGGCCCCGACCGATGCCGGCACCGGCTTTGCCGAGGGGGATAAAGTTGGGCTCTGCGAACAACTCCCCTGTTGCGGCAAAGGCCCCGTGTGGAGCCGCCAACAGCAAAATAGCTGCGATAAAGCGGTGCATAGTTTACCTCCTGAGGTTAAGGGCACGTAGGGACAGCTTGCGCTCCGAACCGCCCCTACGCACGAGGCGCGATTAATGAGAAAGCAGCGATTTGATCCGTCCCCACGACCGGGCCTCGACGCTCGTCGCAGTAGCAGAAGGGACGACAGGTTGCCAAGCAGGCTCACGTCCACCTAAGCCATTGGTCAATTCGACCCAGTTGTCCCCGTCTGTATCAGCGGCCCAAATCTCAAACTGACCCATGAAATCGAGAAAACCAGCGAAGGCTATTCTCAGGCCGTCGGGCGACCAAGTAGGAAACGTTCGCCAATTTTCGTAGGGTTCGGTGTATATCAGTTTATTCTGGAGTAATTCAGGTAGGAGATAACTTGGGTGCATGTGATCACTGGCACTGGTGCGGATGTAGAAATGGACATGCTTATGGCCCCCTCCATCCCACAACCAGACGGTTGCTAGTTGGGTCCCGTCTGGAGACACACCAGGGAGGAAGCGGCTATATACTTCTCTCCAGTCCGCAGACGAGGAGCCACTGCCGTCTAGCGCCGTAACGAACGCATCAGGAGCCCACTCGTCCGGCAGCGGCTCGGTCATGACGGCGACATAGTAAATGCTACTTCCGTCTTCAGACCACCACAGCCGCGCTTTATCGACGGCATCGTCTGTCACCTGTTGCGGATTACTGCCATCGGCGTCCACCAACCAGATTTCGCCGCCGGCAATATAGGCGATCTTCGTGCCATCCGGGGACCAAACCGGACTAGCGCAATCCCGTCCTTGGGTCAAGTTCACGGAGTCGCTCCCATCGGCATTCATAATCCACACGTCAGAGTGCCCCTCGCGGTCGGAGATAAATGCTATCTTACCGCCAGCTTGCCCCCAGCCAGCGACGGTCAGTCCCAAAGTTGCCAAGCAGACGATCAGTAGAGATCGATAGTTCATAACACAGCTCCTTTCAAACGGTTGGGAATGGGGTGTGCACAAGCCGATTTCAGGCGGCAATTCTACCAAGCGAGCGTCCCCTGCAACGCTACCTCTTGCTCGCCAGCCACGATTTCCCCGAGTCGATAAGCCCGGCAGTCTTGGGCCGCTAAGTGGGCCAGTACCTGTTCCACGGCCTCGGGCGCAACCACCAGCCCGATGCCCACGCCCATATTAAACGTGCGCAGCATATCCGCCTCCTCTAAGTCGCCTTCTGCTCGCAAGGTGCGGAAGATCGGCGGGATCTGTAGAGCCGCCAAGTTGAGTTGCGCGTCGAGGCCCGGCGGCAAGATGCGGCTGAGGTTGTCGCGGAGGCCACCGCCGGTAATGTGGGCCATGCCGTGGAGGCTCGGGTCGGTGAAAAGGCCGCGCACGGCCTGCAAGTAACAGGTATGGGGTTTGAGCACCGCTTCGAGGAAGGATTCGCCGGCTACGTCTGCGGCGAGTAGGTCGGGTTGCCGGTCTAAAAGGGCGCGGACCAGGGTGTAGCCGTTGGTGTGCAAGCCGTTGGAAGCGAGCGCCACAACCTGATCGCCGGCCTCAATCGCCTGACCGTCGATGATGTTGTCCTTATCGACGACGCCGATGACGCTAGCGGTCAACACGTAGAGGCCGTCGGGGACCACGCCGGGCTGCACCGAAGTCTCGCCGCCGGTCAGGGTGCAACCCTGTTGGCGGCAGGCGTCGGCCAAGGCTTCGACAAGGTCGTTGACGATGGCTCCATCCATCGCGCCGCATACGATGACGTCCTGGATCGAAATCGGCTCGGCACCCATGACGATGATGTCGTCGATGAGGTGGTTGACCATGTCGTAGCACACTCCGCGATGGCGGCCGTGGGCAAAGGCCAGCTTTTGCTTGGACCCAGGCTCCTCGCTCTTGTGAACCAGCACCGGGTGGGCGTAGCCCGGGAAGCGGGCGTCGAGCAGGGTGGCGAACGCGCCAATCCGGTTGAGCACGCGCGGGTCTGCGGTTTCCATGCTCGCGGCCATGGCGCGCTTGGCCGCATCGGTCTGGTCTATATCGACGCCCGTGCTGGCATAGGAGAGGCGTTGGCTCATGGGGTTCCTTTCTGTTCCATCAACTCAGGGATCAACTCGACGCCCAATCCCGGGCCGGACGGAGCGTGCAGGCAGCCCTGCTGATAGGTCAAGCGCGGCGAGACCACATCGCTCGCCAACAGACCCGGACCGACCAAATCCGAGGGCGCACAAACGGCTTTAGTGGCCACGCCAAAATGCACGGCCGCAGCCGTGCCAATGCCAAGTTCGACCGTGCTGCCGAGCAAGACGGGTACGCCAGCGGCCGCGGCGAGCTGGCTCAGCCGCTGGGCGCGGTGCAGGCTGCCGGCCTGGACGGGTGCGACGTTGAAGGCGTCCACGGCCCGGTGGTGCAAGAGGGCAAGGGCAAACGAGTCGTCAAAGTCGGCGACGTGTTCGATGAGGGCCGCGGGCACGGCCGCGCGCACCCGCGCCAAGGCCAAGGCGGCAGCGTCTGGGTCGGCATTGACCTGTTCGGGACGGTTCTTGGCCACTTCGCGCGCGACGCATTGGATCGGCGTCTCAACCGCATCCACGCCCAGCTCGGCCAATTCGCGGATCCGCTCGATGGCCTCTTCTTCTTCCCACGCACCCGAAGCATCGGCCTTGAGGTACGCATCCGGGCCGACGATCCGGCGGCAGACGCGGACGCGCTCGCAGTCGAGGTCAAAGTCGGCTCCTACCTTGAGCTTGAAGGCCGTAAAGCCCTCGGCGACCTTTTCCTGAATTTCCGCTACCAGCTCTTCCGCACTGCGGATGTACGCGACCCAAGAAATGGGCAGCGCGTCCCGGTACTGGCCGCCTAGGAGCGCGTAGGCCGGGGCGTTGTAATACTTGCCCCCGAGGTCGATCAGGGCCATTTCCACGGCTGCACTGACGAGTCGGCGGAATTCCGGGTGGTAGCTGGTGGGCAGCGCCTCGGCGACGCGCTCCCAAGCGAGGAGGCGTTTGCGCGGGTCGGCACCGGCCAGCAGGGGCGTCAAGGTCTCGCACAAGGTCTCTGGCGATGGCGCTTGCCACGCATCCTCTAGATCCGAGATTTCGCCGAGGCCGCGCAGGCCGGTATTGGTCTCAAGTTCCAGCACGTAGTAGCGCGAGGCATTCTTGCTGTGGCCGCCCGTGGGGGCTACGTAGGTGTGGTACACGCGGGGGACGGCGACCGAGTAAACGCGGATGTGGCAGATGTGCATAAGGCTATCCAGGGAAGGGTGACTGGCCGGATTGTACGGCTGGCCTTTGGTGGAGTCAACCGTATATTATTCGGCATTAATCCGCAGATAGACGCAGATGGACGCAGAATAGTAGAATGCCCTCGAATCGTTCAAGTCATTCAGAGTTGCTATAACAGGAATGCCCGATGACGACGACGGAAGAGATACTCGTGTTGAGCGCGACGGCCTTTGAGCAGCTTGCCCTAAGAGAGGCCGTGACCGAACGCGTACAGCGCAAAGTCGCCGCGCGCGAATGGGTGAGCGGGAAAATCGGCGCTCAGCCGGTGACTTTGGTGGCGACCGGAATCGGTGCGGTGAACACAGCGCACGCGCTCACCTGCTACTTGCAGGCGCAACGACCACGACGGGTCGTACAGATCGGCGTGGGCGGGGCTTACCCAGAGAGCGGAGCCAGCATCGGGGACTTGGCCTTGGCCAGCGAGGAATGCTACGGAGATCTGGGGGTACGGACGCCGGACGGCTGGCAGGGCGGAGAGCTGATCGGCATTCCAGTGCTGGAGAAAGGGCGCTCTTACTACAATTGCTTTCCCATCGACGAGCAGTGGGTGCAGCGGGCGGCCGAGGCTTTACCCGAAGCCCACATCGGCCCCTTCGTCACCGTGCAGGAATGCTCGGGAACCGACGAATTGGGGGTAGAAAGGGGTCGGCGCTTTGGGGCCTTGTGCGAAAACATGGAGGGCGCGGCCGCCGCGCACTTATGCGCCCTGTACGAAGTGCCTTTTGCCGAACTGCGCGCCATGAGCAACATCGTCGAGCAGCGCGCGAGAGAGCAATGGGATCTGCCGGGAGCCGCCGCTAGGGCGCAGACAGCGGTTCAGCAACTCTTGAAGGAGGGGCTATGCGCGTGACCTTGGGCTATTCGCCCTGTCCCAACGATACGTTTGTCTTTTGCGGCTTGGTCCACGGGCATATCGCCGGCGCGCCGGTATGCGAGGAGGTGCTGGCGGACATTGAGACGCTCAATGAGATGGCGCTGCGAGGGCAACTCGACGCGACCAAAATATCCTTCCACGCGCTGGCGCACCTGCGGGAAGAGTACTGTCTCCTGCACTCGGGGGGTGCCTTGGGGAGAGGATGCGGGCCGCTATTGGTAGCGCGGGAGGCGCTGGCGCTGGAAGACCTCAAACACAAGCGGATCGCCATTCCCGGACGGCTGACCACCGCGGCCCTCTTGCTGCGGCTCTTTGACCCCAGCATTGAGCAATTAGCAGTCATGCCTTTCGACCAGATTGTGGATGCGACCGCGCAGGGCGTAGTCGATGCGGGCGTCATCATCCACGAGAGCCGCTTTACCTATGCCCAACACGGGCTAGCGGCGATCATCGACCTAGGCCAGTGGTGGGAGGAAAGCACCGGACACCCGATCCCCCTCGGTGGCATCCTCGCGCGGCGCAGCCTCGGAGCCGAACTCATTGGCCAGCTCGACCGCGCGCTCGTGCAGAGCGTGGAGTATGCCTATGCCCACCCGGACGCGGTACGGGGCTACATCCGCCAGCACGCCCAAGAGATGGACGACAGCGTCATGCAGGCGCACATCGACCTGTACGTCAATCAGCACACGCTCGACTACGGAGCGGACGGCGAGGCCGCCATATTCGACCTGATCGAGCGGGCCGAGCGGGCCGGCATCGCGCCTAAGTCCGATGCGCCGCTCTTCATTTCTTAAACGATTACCAGGGAGTAATACGCGTGAAACTAGTGCAATTCATCGAGCCGGGCGACGGCATGCGCTTGGGCCTCGTCATCGCCGACGAGGTCTTAGATCTGACGGGCGCAGACCAAGGGCCGCGCACCGTACATCAACTCTACTACGACGGCGGCGGCGACGAGATCGGGTTAGTAGCAGCCGCTCAAAACCTGCAAAAACAGGTGGCGCGGCACTTGTCGCTAGACGCGCTGTTGGCCAACCGCAGCACCCGCGATCCGTACCTCACCAAACCAGTTAGCGGCCCGCCCGGCCATCCCCACGCCCTACGCGTGTGGCTAGCCGGCGTCACCCACGAAGTCAGCGCCAAGTTGCGTGAGATCGAAGCACAGCAGGCCACTGGCGAGGCCATCAACGTGTACGACCAGAAATACCGCGAAGTGTCCGGCGGTGGGCGACCCGAGCTGTTCGCCAAGGGCGAGCCAGACGCCGTCGTCGGTCACGGCCAGCCCATCACCCGGCCCGGCGACACCCAGCGCTTGGTTCCCGAGACTGAGCTGGTGTCGGTCTATGGCCTGACGCGCCAAGGCCACTTAGAGCGGCTGGGCTACACCGGCGGCAACGACGCCACCGACAACGGCATTGAGGCCGCCAATCCCCTCAACCTGCCCCAAGCCAAAAACTGGGCCGGTGGGTGTGCTTCCCTAGGGCCGGTGTTGATTACAGCCGACGAGTACGACGATTCCGAGGTCGAGGTCTCGTGCCGCATCTTGCGCGACGGCCAACCCATAGCCTACAAAGAGGGGCCGACCGGCCAGAACAACCTGAACATGCCCGGGCGGCTCCTGCACTTAGAGCGCCACCTTTTCAGTCGGTTGCCCCTAGCGCCGCGCACTCTGATGGCGTTTTATTGGGGGACGCCCATCGTCTTTGCCGAGGCGGATTTGGCGACGGGGCTTTTGGACGGGGATGTGATGCAGTTGACCTTTTCCGGCGGAATCGGGGTTTTGGAAAATCCCGTGGTGCCGCTCGAAGAGCCAACGCAGCTACAGGGATTAGGAGGATAGCGGCGGCAAGCAACTAACAGAATCAGTTCTCCACTTTTTCGAATAGATCCAAATGCTCGCCTGTGCCAACGAGTTTTCCGTGTAGATGCCGAACGTCAACCACTGCCCCAAATCGGACGAATATCTTTTCAAAGCGCTCGTACTGCGGCCCCCAATAGACCATCGCGCAAGACATTGGAGCACCCTTGCCGCCATCCTTCCCGTTTACTAGGAAGCGCAGCCGAGTGTCGTAGAGAAATGCGACTGCAGTAGCAGCACCGAACACGTATTGTTTCCAGTGGCGAGTATTCGTAGCAACAGGCACAAGGGCGAGAACTTCAACACCATGTTGTACGTGGGCCTCGGTGCATTTTCGGAGCCAATCTCGAATCGTGGTGCCCCTCTCGCGGTCTCTGCCGTATGGAGGATTGACGAAGATGGTAGGATAATTCCACGATGCTGACAGTCCGTCAATCTCAGGCAAAGAGTACTCTACAGTCGCCCCCACGATAGAATGGCGATTGGAGCATGGATCTAGCGCAACTGATTCGGCGAAAAACTCTCGTATCGCGTTAACGTACTTTGGCGGAGTGCACCAATGTTGACTTAGCACCTCGGCATTGTTACGTCCTGCAGTCATGCCTAGTCTTCCTCCTACCACCCTTTTGCAGCAAGTTTCCGCAGATCACTCTGTAGATTCTCAATCGTACCGTCATGGGGAGAGATGACGTTAAACCACGTCTCAACCTCGGCCTCGTGCGCCGTAAAGTAGCTTCGGAGCGCTTCGTCTGCGTCAACGGCCATGCGTATTTTGGTGAATCTATTCGCTCCAGAGCTACCGGAGTAGCTCGCCAAGAATGCCTCACGAGCAGGTGCCAGTTCTGGTGTGGGATTGAGCAACAGCTTGTCAATGAACTGAGACAACCCAGCGTCGGTGAGAAACAAGAGCCAGTCGTATGACTGAGCCAGCACGCGAAGTTCCTTGTTGTGATTGTCAGAGGTAAACCAGTTACCATGGTTGCTAACAACACCAACGGTGAGTATGAATCCAGCGAATTCGACAACCGATGACGAGTCGATGACTGCCCTGAGTACTTTGTCGTAGAGGCCAGTTAGAAAGCTGCCGTCGGGTTGTTCTATGACACCTTGAAATTGCCCATTCCGAAGCCGCACTTTTTGTAGAGAAGAGACAGATCGTGCAACATAAGCGCCCTGTTTTGCCTTTTCAATCGTCTGAGGCCCTTTCTTCATCCCTTCCTCCACTCCCACGCGCTTGCATTCAAAGATCGCGAACGGATCAGTGGAGAGTTCACATACGGTGAGCCTACAACTAGAATCATCCAATGTATCAACATTAGCAATAACTGGACCAGTTTCGCTCTCTACGAGGACGGCTGCGTTGCGCTTCACGGCGTCTCTGCTAAGCACCTGAGTTGACTTGACGGTAGTTTCTTGTAGGAAAGACAAGTGGCGCTTGATCTTTGCGGGCGTGAGGGGAAGGGATAGTGGGGCGATTTTGACCTCGTGCTGAGCTTGAATGGGGTGAAGCGAAAACTCGACATTGTGCAATATGTCAGGGTTGGCGAACTCAGGCACTGAGCGCTCAATGACTACATGGTCGCGGAGATTCCACATGTGAAGGGTATAAAATGTAATGATCTCGACGAGTGTTCCCAAAGCACGGCCTGCGGCCTTCTTTTTGTTGTTCTTGGCGTACTTAAAGACCGTGTTCGCCAGAGTTTTTTGAAGTGCATCAACCGACTCAAAAGCCAATAGGTTTCTCCTAGCTTGTTCTAGTCATACCATCTAATATAGAGGTCAGCTACGGCTTGTCTGCGTCGTTTATCTGGGGCGTAACGTGATTGCCTAACGACGATACTGGTCGAGTGCCCCTCGCCTCGGATCGAAGTCCGTAGGGTAATTCCACGAGGCGTCGTGCTTGTACATCACGTCCCGGATTAGGCGGCGGCGGTAGAGGCTGTCGAGGTTGTCGGCGGCCATTTTATCGGGGTCGAAGCGGTCGAGGATCAGTCCGCGCAGGCGCGTTTCAGTTTCGGCGTGCTCCGCTGCACCAGCGAGGTTGTTCCACTCGCCGGGATCGCTCTCCAAGTCAAAAAGCTGCGGCTGGTGGCCGTGGATGTAATTGTATTTGAACCGGCCCTCGCGGACCATGATGCAGGGCGCGCCCACCGCCTCGTGGGCTTGGGCGAAGATGTGGCGTTCCGCTTGCTGACCCTCGATGATCGGCAGCAGGCTGGTGCCATCGTGGGGCAAACTCGCATCGGCACCGGCCAACTCGCAAAACGTCGGCAGTAGATCAAGCAGCGATGTCGGCGTCTCGACAGTGGTACCGGCCTGCCATTGGTCGGGGAAGCGGACGATGAGGGGGACGCGGCAAGACCACTCGTAAAAACAGCGCTTCTGCACCATCTCCTTTTCGCACAGCATGTCGCCGTGGTCGGAGGTAAAGACCACAACCGTATTGTCGAGCAGGCCCGTTTCCTCCAGCGTTGCCAGCAGGCCGCCGACCTTGTCGTCGAGGTACGTCACCAAGCCGTAATACGCACGGCGCAGGCGGCGCAGACTCTCTGGATCGCGTAAATCGAAGCGGCGGGTGCCGTGGTAGGCGTTGAGCCAGCGATCCATCGCCGAGTAGGTCTCATCGAGATTGGCCGGGAATTCGGGGATGGCGATCTCGGCGTCTGCGTAGCGGTCCCAGTACGCCTGCGGCGGATGGAACGGCTCGTGTGGGTGGTGGAAGGAGGCGCAGAGCAAGAAGGGGGCATCGCCGCGTTGGGCGCGCAGGTACTCGACGGCGCGGAAGTGCGTCTCTTCATCGTAGCTGAGAGCATTGTGCCAGAAGTTGACCCGCACGGCTTGGCCGGTGTAGCCGCCAGCATTGTACGTGGGGCGACTGTCCATGACCTCTTCGTAGTCTTCCCCCTTCGTCTCCTTAATGCGAATCCACTCTTCCTTGACCCACGAGAAGTCGGGAGGGTAGATGTCAGTCGTCAGCCGGCGGTGGAAGCCGTGTACCTGATCGGGGCCCACAAAGTGCATCTTGCCCGAAAGCACGGTGTCGTAACCAGCGTTGCTGAGATAGTGGGCGTACGACGGCACATCTGCGGCCAAAAGCGCTCCGTTGTCCCAAGCACCGATTTCCGAGGCGTGGCGTCCGCTGGTAATGCAGGCGCGGCCCGGAGCGCACAAGGGGAACGGAGTATAGGCCGAGTCAAAACGAACGCCTTCGGCAGCAAGGCGATCCAAGTGCGGCGTCTGGACGACTGGATGGCCGTACGCACCGGTCAGGGCGGCGATGAGCTGATCGGACATTATGAAGAGGATATTGGGACGGTCGGACATGGTTTAGCTCCATATCATAGAAAGGGCGAAAAATTATTGTGCTCTGCCTTGGTAGTTTCCGCGTTCTTGCCAGAACTCCTTCAGTTTTTTGCTAATCTTGCTGTCGGGAATGTTAGCGAATATCTCGTCATACGTAGGCCAACGAAGGGTAAGCCTCCCTACCCGATCCGCTACATTACCAATTGCATGTTCTCTTTTCTCTTCTAGAACACACGCTTCAAAGTCTTTCACAAGATGGCCCCGATTGGCCTCATATTCCTCGAATTTGTACTGATATAGCCGGGATTTTGCATTTGTATTCTTGAAGGCTTTAGGGGTGACGAGAGCGACATAAACGCAATCGGAATGTCTGTCCCCGTCATTGAAATAGAGGGCGTTTTCTATTACGCGAGCTAGTTGGTTGCGGTGAATATCATGTGTTGTGCTGGTAGATATGTCCGAGTACCACTTCATCTCGCAAAAGCATATCCAAGAAGGAGATTGAGATCCTAGCTTTATTCCACCAGTCGTTTCATCCCTACACTTGATTGTGCCGAGGGCTAAATCGAGATTGGTGTTGCCCTCGCGCTTTCTTGGAGGAAATGGCAAGACTTCCATCCATATCTTTGCACAGTCTGGTTGGGACAGATCTGAGCCAGTGAGTATTTTGGTGAGTTTCTTTACGCCTTCGGCACCGGCTATCGCATAACCACATGCAGCGAGAAAGGTCCAGACCTGTTCGTCCTTGAATAATTCTGGCGAGGCGTGTTCGGCCTCGTAGGAGCGAATGCGCTCTGGCAAATTGTTCCGTGGCCTGCTCCAGCGACCGTCGCTTAGATAGAGGCACTGGGCTATTGCATCACGGTTTTTTTCAAGTAAATCTGCAAGAGACTGCATAAGCCTGTTCTCCTTTATTTGTCGCGTCTGGCTTGAGACGCCAGCAGACGTACGATGTGTTGCACAAGATTTCGGCTAATCCATTCCCTTGGCCATCCCTCGCACATACGCCACCGACCGTTCAAACTGCTCCAGCTCATAAGCAACCCGCACATCGGCACTCTCCCCGCGCTCGTGCGGCGTCTGCCAGTCGTCGGGATCGCCAGCCGCCTGATGCAGAGTGCGGATGGCATGTATGGTCTCGTGGAGAGGGCGCTCGGGAAAGGTCGCCCACCAGTCTGCTTCCAACAGGCGAATGTGACGGGCGGCACTCGCGCCGAGTTCAATGCAGCCCTGGATATGCGGCACCTCGCGGTCGAATAGCGCGATTATCTCCGGCCAATCGACGACCCCGTCGCCGATGGCACAGCGCTTGAGGCGATAGCCCGAGGGCGTGGGGTGGACCGTGTAGTCCTTGATGTGAACGTGCTTGAGGATCGGCAAGATGCGCTCGGCAAAGGACAGAGGATGCTCGCCGACGGCAAAGGCATTGCCTACGTCCATAGTGACGCCGAGTTGCGGACTGCCGACTTTTTCGCACAGCGACAACAATTCCCACGAACTCAAATCCTGGTGGTTTTCAATGCCCACTGGGATACCGTATTCCTCGGCGAGCGGCATGACTTCCTTGAAAGGCTGCACCAAGGCTTCGATGTAATCTCGCATCCCCTCGGCCCCATGCTCCGTGCGGTTGCCTTCGAGGAGGCGGCTGACGGTGGTGCGCACGGCGCGGGCACCAGTTTGGTGCGCCATCTCAATGGCTTGGCGCAGCGGCGCAATGTCCTCGGCGTAGTTGTCGCCGCCCGTGTCCAAGAACAGATCGAGACCGGCGCGAGTCTCGGCAAAAACTGCCCGCTCCTCGGGCAAGCAGTCGCCCAGCCATTGGGACGCAAATTCGACGCTGTGGAGGCCGTTGTCGCGAGCTAGGCGCGTCAGGCCCTCGGGGGTGTGGGGGTCAATGGCGCGATTAGCTTCTTTGTGAGCGCCGGTAAAGCTCCAGGCGCAGAGTCCGATATTCACAGCATTCCTCTTTTGATTGGGTGCAGCTTACAGCTTCGTCCGCAAGTAGGGCACCACTTCGTCGTCCTTCACGTCAGCGCTCGATCCATCGCGCATGTCCTTCACCTGCCAAACGCCTTTCTCCAATTCGTCCGGGCCGCCAATCAGGGCGATGGGAAAGCCCTTGCGGTCGGCGTATTTGAGTTGCCGGCCCATGCCTTTGGCCTCTGGGTACAGTTCCGTGCGGAGGCCAGCTTGCCGCAAGCGGCGCGCGAGGGCGATGTAGGACGGTAGGGCTTCGGCGGAGAATTGGACGATGAAGACGTCGGCGGATGTAGCGGCGTCCTGTAAAAGCCCCAACTCCTCCATCGCGGCCATCAGCCGGTCTAAACCCAGAGAGGCACCAACGCCGGGCAAGTGTTGCTTGGTGTAGAGGCCAGCCAAATCGTCGTAGCGCCCGCCGCTACAGACCGAGCCGATCGCCGGCAAATCGCCAAGCAAGGTCTCATAGACAGTGCCAGTGTAGTAGTCGAGGCCGCGAGCAATGGACAGGTCAATCGCCAAGCGATCTTGGGGAAAACCGGCTCCCTCAAAGGCGTCCACGAGCTGACGCAGGTTGGCAACCCCCTCGGCGGCGCGGTTGTTATCGCCGCAGGAACGTTCGATCTGATCGAGTATCTCGGCATTCGCGCCCGTAGTCTGTACCGTCGCCAAGATATGTTCGGCCTGTTCGCGGGAAACCGCATCCGTCTCGCTCATCTCGGCGGCGACCTTTTCCGCGCCGATTTTTTGCAACTTATCGAGGGCGCGGAGGATGGCTGCCGACGCCTCGGCCAAACCGAGCGATTCAAGCAGACCGTTAAGGACTAAGCGGTTGTTGACGTGGATGGCAAAGCGCTCAAAACCCAAGGCCGCGAGCAAGTCGTGAATGACGAGCACCGTTTCAATATCCGCTGCATTCGCGTCAGTGCCGATGGTGTCAAAATCGCACTGGTAGAACTCGCGATAGCGGCCGTGCTGGGTATTCTCGCCGCGCCAGACCGGACCAATGTGGTAGCGCTTGAAAGGGGTGCCAAGCTGACCGATGTGCTGGGCGGCAAAGCGCGCAAAAGGCACGGTCAGGTCAAAGCGCAAGGCCACGTCTCGCCCCCCGTGATCCGCGAAGCGATACATCTGCTTGTCGCTCTCGTCGCCGCCTTTGCCAGTGAGTATCTCGCTGTATTCAAGCGCCGGCGTGTCGATGGGGGCGAAGCCGTAGGAGCGGAAAACCGCGCGGGCCTTGTCGATCAATTCCTCGCGCGGCATGGCCAAGGCCGGCGGAAAATCGCGGAAACCCTTGAGGGTCCGCGGCGGGATCAGGTCTCTTTTGTTAGACATAGGCTTACCAGTTGGTGAATGAGCCGTCTTCGCGGCGCAGGATCGGACCGCCGAGCCATTTGAACTCGTAGTGTTCGGCCGCTTCGTCGTTGAATTCTATTCCCAAACCGGGAAGCTCCGGTGGTAAGATGCACCCGGACTCATAGGGCAGTTGCACCGGAAAGACATCTTCCATCACAGTGTGGCCGATGAGGCCGCCTTCTTGCACGGCGAAATTGTCACAGGCAATGTCGAGGTGAGCGCAGGCTGCGGCCGAGACCGGGCCGAGGGGATTGTGCGGGACGATCTTGATGTAGTGGGTCTCGCACCAGTTGGCCACTTTGCGCGCCTCGGTCAGCCCGCCGACGATGCACAGGTCAATTCGCGCATAGTCCAGCAACTCCTCTTCGATCATCTGCCGAAACTCCCACTTGGTTGCATAGTGCTCGCCAACGGCCAGCGGACAACTCACGTGATGGCGCACCTGGCGATAGCTCTGAGGGTTTTCGCAGCGCAACGGATCCTCGATGAAAAAGGGATCGTATTGCTCAAGCTGGCGGCCGAGGCGGATGGTGTCGGGCGGGTCGAGACGGGTGTGGACGTCAATGCAGATTTCGATTTCCGGCCCAACGGCCTCGCGCGCCGCGGCGAAATGAGCGATTGAATCGCGGACAGCCGTGCGCGGTTCGAGAATCCCATCGCGATCAAAGACCGACATCCGCAGGTACTTCCACCCCTCAGCGACCCGTTCTTGAGCCGCGCGGGCGGTGTCCGCAGGCGTCTTGCCGCCGATGCCCGTGTAACAAAAGACGCGCTCGCGCATCTTGCCGCCCAACAGCATGTACACGGGCTGCCCTAGCGCCTTGCCCTTAATGTCCCACAGCGCGATATCAATGGCCGACATAGCAGCCGCGTTGATCCGGCCACCGGGAAAGAAATCGACGCGGAACAGCAGTTGCCAGATGTACTCGGTATTGAGCGGATCTAAGCCGATGATGTGGCGCTTCATGTGTTCGATAGCACCAACGCCGGCCTGCTCCTTCCAAGTAATGCCAAACTCGCCGACGCCGTACAGGCCGTCGTCGGTCTCGACCTTGACGAAGAGGTAATTGCGCGATCCGTGGCAAATGGGAAAGGTTTTTACATCGGTGATTTTCATATTTAGCTCCTTTGATAGCTCCATAATATCAGGCCGCGCCTAGCCCAAAGCAAAGACGGCCTCGCCGACGACAATGGCAACAAGCCCCAAGAACATGCCGACTTTGAGCAAGCGGCCAAGGCGGTCGTCGGCCAGCACAGCGCGTTGGCGATACAATTGCCAGAGGACGTAGCCGACCAGGGCATGGACCGGCAGCAACGCCAGCGCATAGAACGCCCCGTAGATGCCCGCGAAAAACGGCATCCAAGTAAACCCAACCAAGAGCAAGTACACGATAGCCGCCAGCACCGCAGCTTGGACGCGTCCCCAACACAAAGGCAAGGTGCGCTCGCCGCGGATCTGATCCCCGGCCACATCCTCAATGTCCTTGACAATTTCCCGCCCCAAGTGAAAGAGAAAAGCAAAAAGCGCCGGAATCCACGAGCGCCCGATATCGCCAGCGGCCAAGGCACCATAGGGAAAGGCAATGGCCCCGACGAAGGCGACGAGCACATTGCCCCATAGCAGGCTATGTTTCAAGGAGATGCTATAGACGGCGAGTAAGACGACAACGACTAGGGCAATCGCCGCATGCCAAGGACTGAGCGAGAACGCGAGCGCACAACCGGCGAGAGCGAGGAGCAAACTTTGCATGCGGGCCGCGTTCGGGCTGAGACGGCCGGAAGGCAGGGGGCGCAGCGGGCGGTTGATGCGGTCAACGTCGATGTCCATCAAATCGTTGAAGGCATTGCCAGCGCCATTAATTAACGCGGCAGAAAGAACGGCGAGCAAAATAGCGGGCCAAGCGGGGGCTTGATCTACGGTCAAAGCGCCAATGCCGACCGAGAGGGCGGTGATCAAGCCGTTGAGCGGCCGAGGCAGGAGGAAAAACGCGCTGAGCTGCGACAAGAGGTCCCGTTTGTGTACGAGTAAAGGTTCATATAAAAGCAAAGCAAGAAGGTCGCCGCCAAGACGCTTTCTTCAGCCAACGCGTGCGGGCAAATTTGCTCTTGACAGGTACTAACGTGCAAAGTAGGTTCCCTAACGTTTTGTTTCTCAACAAGTAAGCTAGCTATGAACTCAGTTAAAGGGGCGTTGTGCGCCTCTCTTTTTTTTATCAGCTCCGCCTTGGCCAATCAGCCCTTGGTCGGCGTGTCTTGGCAGACATCAAGCGAACTAACCGCGATTGCCGCGCTGAGCGAGCAAGTGCGCTACGTGGCGCGGAGCGTGGCTTTTGTCGAGGCCAGCGAAAGCGCAGTCGAGGAATTCACAAAGCGGGGATTTGCCATCCTCTGCCTCGACCGGCCGCGCACAGGCGACCGCTATTTTGTCGCCGATCATCTCCATTTTCCCCTGCCCCAAGGCGTTGAGTTGGTCTTTGATGGAGGGGGCGAATGGGCGCTCTTGCGGATAGGGCCAACCGCACGCTTGCGCGAAACACCCCATTTCCTCTGGCCGCTGCCCAACAACTACAGCCTAAAAGGATGGTTAGATGTACCGCGCCGTGCGCCCAAGGCCCTGCAAACGGCCTCGCCAGCGGTAGCCGCCCTCATCGAGGAAGTCGCAGCCGAGCGCTTGCAAGCCCACGTCGAAGCCCTCGCCCTAAAAGACCCGGCCTTGGGCAGCGTCCCCGGCAACCTGCGCAGCCGCTTTACCGTGCATCCAGAAATAGTCGAATCAACCGAGTACATCCGCTCGCAATTGGCCGCAGCCCTCGGCGACAGAGCAGTCAAACTGCATTCCTTTCCCATTGACTCGTGGCGCGTCACCTCCCACACCGCGCGGCGAGGCAACCCAGAACATGTACCGACCGACACCACCGCGTACAACGTCATCGGCACCCTGCCGGGCACCGATCCAGCAGCCGGGTACTACATCATCTGCGCTCATTACGACGCCACAGGTGTGCGCTCGGAAGGCGGCTGGGACTGGCAACGCGATCCAGCACCCGGTGCCGACGACAACGCCAGCGGCGTAGCCTTGGTCTTGGAGAGCGCTCGGCTGCTGGCCGGACAGCAATTCCCTTGGTCCATCCGCTTTATCGCTTGGTCGGGCGAGGAATTGGGACTGCTCGGCAGCCAAGCGTACGCGGATTCGGCGGCCGAGCGCGACGACAACATTCTCGGCGTCCTCAACTTCGATATGATCGGCTTTAACGACTTGCAACAGCGGCTGGAGCTAGTGACGAATCCCGGTTCGCAGTGGCTGGCCAACGAGATGGTAGCCGCGGCTGAGCGCTACGGAATCGGTCTGGCTATCGACGTGTTCGAAGACCCGGGCTCGCGCATCAGCGACCACGCGCCGTTTTGGAGGCAGGGCTACGACGCGATCGTCGGTATTGAAAACCACCTGCCCGCGGACCCGACGACCTATGGAGTGCGCGAGGGGGTCTATCGGGTCAACTCGCAGTACCACACAGTCGTCGATTTGCCCGACAGCCTCAACTGGGA
>JAJDVZ010000134.1:0-7054 GCA_022825835.1 Candidatus Latescibacterota bacterium | reverse complement strand
TTGATTCTACCGTATTTTGTGGGTTGTCTGTTGTCCTCTCCGGGAGGCGGCAATCATCATGTTTTCGAGCCAATTGTCATGGTATCGGAACTGGTTGATGCGTTCAAACGGCGAGGTGTATCGGCCCTCCTTTTGTTGTGTTTTTCGCCCATAGGGATGGAAGTTCCACAAGAGTGCCATCGCTCGTACATATAGGGTGGCACTTTGTGGGGTGCCATGGAAGTATTGCATGGTCCATAGGAGCCGATGTTGATAGTTCATCAACCGCTCCAAGCCATTGGAGGTGCGATAGCAGCCCGGATGGCGATAGGCGGCTTTGAAGGCGTCGGCGTTGTCACAGACGTCGCGTAGTTTTTCCTTAACCGAATCGGGCAACGGTTGCGCCGGCCGGCCCTCGCGCAGTCTTCGGATGCGTTGAGCAAAGGCGGCCAAGGTGGGCGCGGCATACACCTGCCACAGGAGCGCCCCGACCTCGTAGCCGAGCCCGGGGACGCTTCGGCATCGGTTTTTGACCGCCAAGACCGCATGGAGGAAACACAACACCCGGGTGATGGACGGAAAGAGGGTTTTCCAGGCTGCTTGGGTGGGTTGCCAGCCATCGGTATTAACCGTCTGCGGCGCATAGGCTGGGTCGAGTTGACCGGCTTCGTCGGCAAACACCTGATAGCCGTCGGTCAACGTGGGGGTGTCGGCGGCTTCGACCACCTCCGCACCGAGGATGCAGTTGTCGGCTACGGTGGTCGGGATAAAGACTCTTTGCCCCCGACAGCGGGTGTGTTTTTCATCGGCGATCACATGGGCGGGCAACCGCTCGGCCGCTTTGATCGTAGTGCCCACCACCGACGCACGCCCCAGCGAGACATAGGCCCGATACCAATACATCGGATCGCGGCCAAACACATAGGCTAACGCGTCAAAGGAAACGCCCCACCGACGCAACAACAACGGCTTTTCGACCGCCTCGACACGCCCGATCATATAGGGCATCATAAACGAGGGACGCAATTGATAGACCGTACCATCGCCTTTGAGTTTGACCCGGCATTGGCGCAGCCCTTGCTTTTTGGAGTGCACCACCCCGTGAAAGTGAAAGCCCGCCGACCAAGCCGACGGAAACAGTTCGGGGTGGGTGTGGTATTGTTCCATGAGATAGTGCCGATAATAGGCCCGATCCGACAAACAGCGCCCATAGGTCGCTTCGCTGGCAAAGGGTACACACAGGCTACGAGCCTTGCGCCCAGTACCAGGGGGCGTTTTCTTTGCCGCTGAGGACGATTCCATAAAAGGCCTCCCAATGCATGTCTGGCGATATACATAGGAAGCAAAGGAATCGTCCTCACTATACGCAAATCCACCCGTGAACATTGCACACAAAATACGGTAGAATCAAGCCGTATATAGCAATCCTATATCATTCAAGACTGGATTCCCGCTTTCGCGGGAATGACGCATAGAAGAAAGACAGGGCCGATGAGCGTTTCATGCTTTCAAATCATTTAGGATTGCTATATCAATTATACTCCCAGCGAAGTCGAGTCACGAGGCGAAAGCATGTATGAGCGACAGATACGCGACAAAGTTGAACTTAAGCATAAAGGCAAGTTCTTAGTTATCGACATCGAAACAGGTAAATACGAAATCGACGACGACGATCTGGCAGCTACGAAACGCCTGCTTCAAGCGTCCCAACGCCGTCATTTATGGCGTTCGGATCGGATTTCCAACCGCCTATAGAATCAGCAGAAATTGCTCGGTAAAAACTCGATGATTAATGGAACAGTTACAGCCAATCGCGAAGCTGTCATCGAGTTGGAAATCGCCTGATAGTAGATGTTATAGAAGACGGCGATGTCGCCATTTAGCTGCTGCCATAAATCGAAAATCCAACAACTCATGATCGACTCCAAGCGCATGCAGGCGGTGCAAAGCCCGGTGATCCCGCACGTAGCCGCCCTCATCCGCGCCAACCCGGGCACCATTTCCCTCGGCCAAGGCGTGGTGCACTACCCGCCGCCGCCGCAGGCCATGCAGGCGGTTGCCCGCTTCGGTGGCGCGATTGTCGAACACCACTATCAAGCTGCCCGCGGTCTGCCCGAACTCAGGGAAGAGCTACGCCAGAAACTCGCGTGCGAGAATCGAATCGAGGTGGGCGACGACCAGATCCTGATGGTCACGGCTGGCTCCAACATGGGCTTTTACCACGCCTTGCTCGCCGTTGCCGATCCGGGCGATGAGATCATCGTGATGTCGCCTTTTTACTTTAACCATGAAATGGCCGTAGGCATGGCCAATTGCCGGGCCGTGCTCGTGGCCACGGACGATGCCTATCAGCTCGATCTCGACGCGATTGAGGCTGCGATTACGGCGCGCACCCGCGCCATTGTTACGATCTCGCCCAACAACCCAACCGGCGCGGTCTATCGGCCCGCGGACTTGGCGGCGGTCAATCGGCTCTGTTGCGAGCGGGGCCTCTACCACTTTGCCGACGAGGCGTACGAGTATTTTACCTATGACGCGGCGCGGCACTTTTCGCCCAGTTCACTGCCCGCAAGCGCCGAGCACACCATCTCGCTATTTTCCTTTTCTAAGGCATACGGTCTCGCCAGTTGGCGGGTCGGCTACCTCGTGGCCCCACGGCACCTGTTGGGTGCGCTGGAAAAAATTCAAGATACCGTACTCATCTGCCCGCCGGTCATCTCGCAACGCGCCGCGCTCGGTGCGCTTTCGGCCGGAGCGGCCTATTGCAAGAACCATCTAGCGGATATGGATGCAGTGCGTCGGCTTTGTCTAGAGCGACTCGAAGCGCTCGGCGAGCGCGTGCAGGTGCCGGCTGCTGAAGGAGCCTTTTATTTATTAGCGCGTCTGCAAACTGACCTCGACGCCATGGACGTGGTCGCTCGCTTGGTGCGGGAACACAAGGTCGCCGTCATTCCCGGCAATGCCTTTGGATTGAGCGCGGATTGCTATTTGCGCGTTGCCTACGGTGCCCTGCGCCAAGAGGATGTGGCCGAGGGCATGGATCGGCTCGTCGGGGGACTGGAGCAGATTCTCTCCGCTTGACACGGTAGGTTATTTAAGCGTATGTTTCGGCTAACAGAGAGCGACCTGAATCGGCGTGAAGAATACCTCAGAGGAAGTTTTCCACTCCTCTACGACGTGGAACTTCGACAAACATTGTATTCGGTATTCTGGCGGGTTGGTCGCTCTTCTTTTTTTATGCTGCTCGCTCTCCTGATTCTGCCAGCGGTTCTGTTCGCCCAATCCCTCGCCATTGACTCGAATGCGCTCGACTTGGGTGTAGTCGGCGTTGGCGTGGAGGCGCGAGCGTCCGTTTCCGTCGAAAATCTGCAAGACGACGCACTTGAAGTGCTCGTCGGTATTAGCGGTGCTGGTTTTGGCGCTGCACCGGATACGCTGCGCTTGGACGGCAAGAGCAGCGGCAGCGTCGAAGTGCGCTTCAGTGCCACGGCGGCTGGAGAGTATGCGGGCGAACTGACGTTGCAGGTAGCCGCCTTGTTCAAAGACGAGCACTTGGCCGTGCCGCTGCAAGCGGTAGCCGTTGTTCCGACCCTAGCACTTTTGCCGACCGAAGGACTGGATTTTGGCGCAGTGCCCGTCGGGCAAGTGGCGACGGCAGCCGTTATCGTCAAGAACACCGGTGCCGTGTCCGTGACGGCTGGGCGGACGAAAGTTGCCGACCTACAGGGTCCCTTTAGCGTTGCGGGCGACGTTGGCCCTTGGCCCGCTCCCGGCGATGAGACGCGGATTGACGTTGCGTTCGCCCCGACGCACGCGGGGTCGGTCGCGACGGAGTTTGTCGTTGCGTCCGATTTTGGGATCTGGTCCATTCCCCTACGGGGCAGTGGTACAGTGGCGCAAGCGGCCTTTTCGCCCCTTCCGCAAGTGGGCCTCGACTTTGGCACCGTCGAAGTGGGCCAGCGCCTAACGCGCCGCGTGACCGTCCTCAATCAGGGCCAAGCCGAACTGTACGTTGAAAATGTCGCCATTGAGGGCGCAGCGTTTACTCTCGGGGTCGTGGACTCGTCAGAGATCATTGCTCCCGAGGGGCGGCTCGACCTGAGTGCGGCGTTTGTGCCGCAGAGCGAAGGGGATCGAAGCGGCGTCCTGCGTCTGTCCACTAGCGATCCACAAGCTGCCGAAGTGGTCATCCCCCTCGCAGGTCGCGGCCAGATCAGCCCGTCGCGCATCGAGATTATCAATGGCGACATTGATTTCGGCAGCGTGCCTATCGGCGGAACCGCGCGCGACCATTTGCTGTTGTGGAACAGGGGTGGTCAGCCGGGCGTGGTGGAGGTTTCCGTGGCGGCGGACGAGAGCGTTGAATTCGGGCTCGAACAACACTCGGTCCTCGTCCAGCCTAAGGCCAGCGCCCCAGTGGCGCTGAGTTTCTCGCCCAAGGAATCTGGTCCTCGTCAAGCCTTCCTCCACGTCGAGGCCGAAGCCGAGCGCCAGACCGTGCGCTTGCAGGGGACAGGCCAGTTTTTCGCCCTCAGCCCGACAACAGTGGACTTTGGTCGAGTTGCCGTCGGTGAAAGCAGCAGCCGAGTAGTAGAAATAGCCAATGTGGGCAACGCCGACTTTGAGATTCACCAGCTTCGCTCGATGAGCGCCGAATTCTCCGCCCACACTCCAATCGACGCCGATAGCAAATTTCTGTTACCGGCCCACAGCCAGCGCACCCTGCCGCTGCACGTGTCCTTCAGCCCGTCGGCGCGTGGAGCGATTTCGGGGACTTTGCGCTTGGACGGCTTGGGCGCGAATGAGATTATGGCGCTCGACATCCTACTCAAGGGCAACGGAGTGGCCGCGGAAATCGAGCTGAATCCGGCGGGCGTCGTCGATTTTGGCTACGAGGTTTTGGGTGAGCAGGCGGAAAGGACCTTCGTGGCCACCAATGTCGGCGATACCGTGCTACAAGTCGAGGCGCATCCCCAAAGCAAGGAAGCCCACGTTGCACCAGCGCAATTCGCGCTGGCCCCGGGCGAGTCCGCACGCCTCACGCTCTTTTTTACGCCTGATGCCTTGGGTGACCGCCGAGGGCGCGTTTTGTTGGTCAGCAATGACGTCAAGGACCGCGCCCGTCCGCTTGAATACAAGGGACACGGGGTGCTTGCAGACATCGACTTGGCGCAGATTGTCGAAGTCTTGGTTTCGCGCGGCGAAAAAACCCAGCCTTTGGCCGTCGGCTGGGACAATGCCCCCATCGTACAAAAAGACGGCACCAAAGTGGATGTGGCCTTTGCGATTCCCGACTCGCTGCGGCAGGCGCTAATCGGTCGCGAGATGGTAGTTGAGTGGACTCAACTTGATGAAAACTACGCGCCCAAAAGGAAAAGTAGTACCCAAAAGCAGAAGGTTACAATCTACGAGTCGAGCGGCGGACGCGTCCTCGCCGAGGATCTGAACTTGCGGTTGTCGGAAAAAGATAATCGCCGCGTGCGGCTCAAAATCACTACCCATAGTTACCCGGGTGCCCCGCCGCAGAGCGTGTCGCAGCTTTTGGAAGCCGGGGGTTGGAGGTGGGAATTTGAGGCCAAGCCGCTGGTTTCTTTTTTGACGATTCGTCCCGGGCGCGATTATACCGATGCCGACGGCAACGCGGTCCCGGGCCAAACCGAGCGCCTGATTGGCTTGCCTGGATTGGCCTTTGCCGGTTGGCACAACGTGGATAGCCCGTCGATTTCCGGCATTCACTTTACCGCCATCGGCAATGTCCTCGAAGCTCTTTCGACTGGCAACTCGCTGGCCATTTCTCTGGGCGTGGCCGTTTCCTTTTACAAGGATCAGTTTCTCTTCGGCTTTGGCTGGGACATTTACGACAGCCGACCCCAGTCCAAGAAGAAAGGCTCGCAAGACTATATTATGACCTTTAAGTACTCGGGGTTGTTCAAGTGAGCAGGCGGCGGTACACCATAGCCGCCGCGCACAAGTCCTGCGCCCCCATCCCCGTCAGATAGACTGCGCTTGGTGCTATTGTGCCAAGCCGCCCGCAGGCGGCGTCGCCGATATCCAGTACCGTGCCCTCGGCATTGCGCGCCAAGGCGATCTGTTCGGCTTGGCCCTGCTCAGCCGCAAAGCGAAATTCCCCGGACCTCTTGGCTTGAGCGAGCACATCAACTACTACTGTGCGCTCGTAGAGCACTTCCGGCGCGAGCTGGCGCGTGCGACTGTCTCCAGCGAGGACCGCGAGGTATGGAACTTCGGCCAGCATCGTCGCGGTCAAAATGGGCTGTGGCGTCGGCACTGCTGTCAGCACGGCGTCGGCACCGGCGATACACGCTTCTAGCGATGCTGCCATCCGCAGGCTGGCGCGCAGGTCTGGTTTGACTGCTTTGGCAAAGGCCGCTCGGTTTGCCTCCCGGCGACTCGTGCAGGCAATCTCCGCCAAATCAAAGAGCGCATCGCAAGATAGGGCCAAGGTCCGCGCAATCCGGCCGGTTCCTAAAATGGCTACTCGCTTGATGGACTCGCCCGCTAGATATTGAAGACCCAACGCGCCCGCTGCACCGGTGCGCCAGTCGGTGATGTGCCCGGCCTCTATTCGACACGATCGGCCCTGTTGCAGATCTTCGAATGCGATATACGCCTCCCGCTTGGCCAGCCGCCCGCTCGCCACGTCTGAAAATTCTTCGATGATTTTTCGTGCGCGAAACTTCCCCGGCCATTCGGCTGGCATGTCCAAGCGAAAGTAGTCGAGTGCGTCGCGCTTTTCGATGGACTCGGTGCGCGGTGGATTGTCGATGACCCCCGCGCCGTAGCGCTCGAACGCTTGGTGACAGGCGGCGAGAAAATCAGCCGTGGAGCAGCGATGGGCAAAGGTTGCTTCGAGCAGGAGATCCATGTCTCATCCTTTATTTCATTTGCTTGACTTAACTTGCCGTTTTTTACTCATTTAGGACTTACGCAAGCACCATTGGAATAGCAGGATTTTTGAGTTGCTGTCTCACGTAGTCAGCCAGCCCCCCGTATTTGACCTGATAAATGGTTTGTCCTGTTTGGTAGGCCACCTGCTCAAGTCGGATCCAAACCAACA
>JAJDVZ010000013.1:0-36016 GCA_022825835.1 Candidatus Latescibacterota bacterium | reverse complement strand
TCCCCATAAAAAAACATGGACGAAAAGCCATAAGCCTCTTTCGAAAAGGATTAGACCAACTCACACAGATCATACACCAAACACGAGACCAACCTAAACGCGCCCGACAATATCAACCCATGTTACTGTCGTGTACTTAGTGGATACCCTTCTACGGCGTCAATAGATAAAAACGATGGGTTTACTCCCAACTATCGGCTTTGATAATGCCGTTGACGCCCTGTAGTTTACAATGCGGAACGGCGGTCGCGTCTCGATTATGGGGCCGGTCGCGAAAAGACGTAAGCGACGAGCGAAATTCTGGCAAAGGCGAATGTGACAAAAGCCCAACCACAGCGCGGCGTTTCCAAACGGGCGGTTTTTATCGGCCTGCTCTGCGCTACTGCGATCTCCTGCGGGGAATCCTATGGCACGCTGGTGGTGCGCGGTTCGGCTATGGCCGCGGATTATTCCACTGGTGCCGCCATCTTCCTGTTCTTTCTGCTCACTTTGCTGCTCAATCCCCTTGCCCAGCTACTCACTGGTTCGCGGCTGCACAGCGGCGAATTGGCGACCATTTACATAATGATGATCGTGGCTTCGGCGATTCCCTCTTGGGGTTTCGTTATGAACTTGATCCCGTTCTTAGGGGGGCTGTTTTACTTTGCCACGCCGGAGAACGACTGGGCCAATATCATCCACCCGCACATCAAACCCTGGCTCGTGTCTCAGGACCGCGCGGCGACCTGGAAGCTCTTTGAGGGAGCGGCGCGCGGCGAGCCCGTGCCCTGGGGGCTGTGGGACAAGCCGTTGTTGGCTTGGGGGTTTTTCATACTCAGCGTTTATTTTGTCACGCTCTGCATGTTGGTCATCCTGCGCAAGCAGTGGATGGAACACGAGCGCCTGCTCTTCCCGCTCTCGATCCTGCCGCTCGAATTGGCTCAAGGGGAGCGGGGCCGTTTGCTGCCGTCGTTGCTGCGCAACTATCTGACTTGGGTCGGCTTTCTGATCCCGTTTCTCATCAATCTCGTCAATGGTCTGCACTCTTACTTCAACTACTTTCCTTTCATCCAGTTGAATACCCCGCTGCGCTTGTTGCGCGAATCCGTGCGTCTGAACCTTTACCCGCGCTTCGAGGTCATCGGGCTTTCGTATCTGTTGAGCCTCGATGTCTCGTTCGGCGTGTGGTTTTTTGCCTTTCTCGCCTATGTCCACACGGGGGTCGAGCGGCTGTTCGGCTGGAGCATTGGCCCGTCGCAGCCCTACTCGATGCCGGCTTCGGCCAGCGTCGCCCATCTGGCGCAGGGCGCGATGTTCTTCCTGGTCTTTTCCATCCTGTGGGCCGCGCGCCAACATATCGGCGATGTGTTGCGCAAGGCCTTCAAGCGCGATCCGACGATTGACGATAGCAGCGAGATGCTCTCGTACCGCACGGCCGTGCTGGGTTTTATCTTCGGGTCGATCTTCGCCGTGTGGTGGTTGGCGCAAACCGGCCTGCAGTTCGGCATTGCGCTTTTTTATTTTTTGCTCTGCTTGGCCACTTTTATCGGTTTGGCGCGCATTGTCTCCCAAGCCGGCCTCGCCTACGGTGTGTCGCCAGTGGCTCCGCCGGTATTTATGGTCACGGCGCTCGGGCCGACCGCGCTCGGAGCGAGCGGGCTGACGGCGCTCGGTATGAACTTCCCTTGGACAGCCGATTTGCGCACCTTCGTCATGGCCTCAGCGGCGACCGGCCTCAAGATTGCCGAGGTTATGCGTTTGGAGACCCGGCGGCTGTTTTGGGCGATCGCCGCGACCATAGTGGTCACGCTGATTTCCGCGGTGTGGGCGGTTACCACGTTGGCGTATAAATACGGTGGCATCAATCTCGGGGGTTGGGGTTTTGGCGGCTTGACCCAACTGACGGGTAACTGGATCGCGCACAATATCAACAACCCGCAGGAAATCTACGGCTGGCACCTCATCTACACCGGCATCGGCAGCGCTGTCATGGCCGTGCTGAGCTTTCTCAAGGCGCGTTTCGTCGGCTTCCCGATCCATCCCATCGGCCTAGTCCTCGGTCTGACCTACCCAATCAGCCAGATTTGGTTTTCGGTCTTTATCGCCTGGGCTTTCAAAGCGGTCATTTTGAAATACGGCGGGGCCAAGGGCTATCGCCTGCTGCGCCCGCTCTTTCTCGGCATGGTGCTGGGGGCTTTTGGCTCGGCGGGCATGTGGCTGATCATCGACTATTTTGGCGGCATGTCGAACTGGTTTACCATGTGAATTGGGGCGCGGCGATGTGGCCTACCCTCCAAACCCCAGCACTTCCCTAACTCGCGCTGCCAAGAGTTCCTCGTCGCCGTCGGAGACAGTGGGCATGGACAAGTGAAGCTGGCCCGGGGCCGCTGAGAGCCAGACCGAGGGATTGCCGTTGCGCAGGGTTTCTTCTATGTCGGCGGCGGTGCGACCGAGCGCCTGTTCGTCCAAGGTCAGGGTCAGGGACGCGCCATTGACCGAGCTTTGCACGTGGGGCAATTCGCCTAAGTGCTGACGCACGGTCTCGGCACGGCGAGTGTCGCTTTGATTGCGGGCGTCGTGGTCCATGGCCAGCCAGCGGCGCAGGGCTAAGACCACGCCGACGACCTCTTGGCGGTCGATCTTGAGCGGGCGGCCAACCCCTTCTAGGTCGCGGGTTTCAAAGCAAGCGAAGCTGTGCAAATGGGCGGCTGCGATTAAGTCGGTGCGGCCGCAGAGAATGCCCGAAGAGTTGGGCGCGCCCACGTACTTGGCACCATAGCCGACTAGGTCGGCTCCGGCTGCGATGTATTGGGTCAAGCCGTCGAGGGGATAGACGCGGAAGGCCGCATCCACGAAGACCGGAACGTCGCGGGCGTGGGCGATGTCAATGGCCGCGTCCAGCGGGACGATGGCGGCTTCGTTGTCAATGGCCGGGTAGAGCAGGGCGGCGGTTTGGGGGCCGATGGCTGCGGCGAGTTCATCGGCTGTGGTGCCTTGCTCGGTGCCCGCCTCCACGAGGGTGACGCCGGGTAGGCGCACCACGCGGTCGTATTTGTAGCGCTGGGCCTTTTGGATGACCACTTGGTTGGGCATGCCGGTCGAATCGGGCAGGCGGGCCATTTTCTCTGGGTCTGCACCGGTGACGCAGGCGGCCGTGCCGAGGACCAATGCGGCGGCGCAGCCAGGGGTAATTAGCGCGGCCTCGGCTCCGAGCAGGTCGGCGACAATGCGCCCGGTGCTCGCCAAAAAGGCGTCCATGTCAACGTAGTAGCGGCCGGCTAGTTCCATGGCGGCGATGATGTCCGGGTGGGGGGATGATCCCCCTAAGAGGGTGCGCGGGCCGAGGGCGTTGATCACGGGCGTCGCTCCCATATCCGCGTACAGTGCGCGGGCTTCCTCACTCATAGGTTTTCTCTCCATACAGCCCCATAGGGCTCGGTACGTGGTTGGCGGGAACCAGCAACAAGGGCAAGCCATTGTGCTGGAGGCGAAATTGCAGGTAGTCGAGTTCGGGGGTGGGCTGCGCGGTGAGGCCCAAAAGTCGCGGGCGCAACAGCGCGGACGAAAAGAGCTTGGGCCGAGGCCGTTCCATCAGTTCGACGGTCTCGTCCGCTGACAGCCCGATTTTTTCTTTGGCTAGCGCGATGGCCACTTCAAGACCGCCGATTCGGTCGGCGAGGCCGAGCTGCACGGCGCGTTGGCCGCTCCAGACGCGGCCTTGGGCGATGACTTCTACTGAGTCTGGTACAATATGGCGGCTGCTGGCCACCTTGGCGACAAAGTCCGCGTACAGCGAGTGGATGGTGTGTTCCATGCGCGCGCTTTCGTCTTCAGTGAAAGTGCGGTCTGGCAAGCGCAGGCCAAGCAGGGGCAGGGTCATGCCAAAAGGCAAGTCCGCGTGGCGGCCCACCTGCACGCGGCTCGTGCTCAAGCCTAACTTTTCCTTGAGTCCGGTGTTGTACGCCCATCCGGCAATGACCCCAATTGAGCCGGTGATGGTGTTGGGCGCGGTGACGATGGCATCGCCGGGCAGCGAGATCATGTACCCGCCCGAAGCCGCGAGATAGCCCTGCGAGACGATGACGGGCTTGTGCTCGCGGCATTTTAACACAGCGTCGGCTACGAGGGCCGAGGGCAGAACGTCGCCGCCTGGAGAATCCACGCGCAGCACCACGGCGTCTGCGGCCGCGCAGGCTGAGGCAATCTCGCCGACGAGCCGCCGCGCACCCATGCCGGTGTCCATGGCGCAGACGCCGAGTGCATAGACGATGGCAATACGCTTGCGCTGTCCCCAGCGCCGGTCGGCTGGCCGGGTGTACGAATGGGCTGCGACGACGGCGTGGTTTTCGATCGTGCGGTCGATTTCGCTCCAGCGTCCGAGTCGGTCCACTAAACCGGCATCGAGGGCCTCTTGCGGCAGGAAAAACGCGGTCTCTTCCACGAGGCGGTCGAAGTGCTCGGGCGCAAGCGCGCGATCGGCGCTGATGTCGCTGCGAGCGAGAGCGTACCAATCGTCGAGCAGGACCATTAGCTGTTCGCGCTCCCTCTCGGACATGTCGCGGCGGACGTATGGTTCGGTCGCGGATTTGTATTGGAAAAGCCGCCACTCGTCGAAGCCGATTCCGAGCTTGTCCAGCGCATCTTTGAAGTATGTGTACCCTGCCACATAACCCTGCAAGCCGATTGCTCCGGCCGGATCGAGCACCAAGTGATCGGCCACCGAGACCCAGTGATAGTTGTACATGTCCACGCGGTCGATGTACACCACAACCCGCTTCCCCCCAGCGCGGACCTGGCGCAGCTTCTCCCGCAGTTCCCAGCCGAGCGCCGGGCTGATCCGCAGGCCCGACGCATTGATGGCGACCCCCTTGATCGCTGGGTCGCGGCGCGCACGCTCCAATAAGGCGATGAGACTGAGCAGACTCTGCGAGTCGTCGAAGAAGGCATAGCGGCGGTGTTGAATCGGCCCGGACAACTCCAGCGATAGGTAGCGCGCCCGCGATCGGAACAGGTTCCCACGCTGAGCGCCGAGACGCGCCGCATACGTCTGGAAGGTGCTCCCCCGCACCTGCGCTTGGAAATCGGCGGCACCTAACCCAATGCGCAAGCCAACGCTCAGGGCGCGGTCTGAGAAGAAACGCCCGGTCAGCGCCAGCCCCTGTCCTAGTCCGACAATGGCTCCGGTGCTCCAGAACTCCGTCTCGTCGTCGCGCGCGTAATCCGCATACAAGGTTAGCCGCTCGTCGCCCCAGGGACGCAGAGCGAGATCGACGGCTCCTTCGCGGCCCTCGTTTGCAAAAGTCGAAGTGAAGGTGCCGCCTACGGAGAGGCGCGGCCCGGGCCGCCAAATTCCCCCGAGGACGACGTGCCGCACGCTTCCCCAACCCATGCTCACCCCGAGGCTGAAGTTGCGGTCGCCAGTGCTGAGTCCGGCCCGGTACTCGCGGTCGCGGCGGCCGTTTATCATGCCAAATCCCAAATGGGGCGCGGCCGTAAAAAGTCCCCAAGAATGAGTGGAACTGCTGTCTGACCAAGCGACTCCCTGCTCCACGCCCTCGACATAGCTGAGCAACGCGGGATTAGCGTAGCCGTAGAGGCCCATGTCCAACCCGCCAAAAGCGGCGAGGGCGAATTCGGTGCGCTCGGCGTAGGAAATAAACGGTGATTGGGCCTTGGCTGTACCGAAGGCGAGCAGACAGCACAAGACCGCGCCACAGAGCCGGTGCGGCATCCGCTAATCTTCCTCGACAAACAAGCTTAAATCCCCTTTGCCCTCGCGAATTATCTCGACTTGATCCCCCATCAACGACACCACGCTCGAAGCCTCGACGGGCAGCGGCCCGCACTCCAAGATCAAATCCACTTGCGGCCCCAGCTCTTCCTCTAAGGCCCACGGCTCGGTTATCACCTCTTGATCGGCGTAGTTGGCACTGGTGCTCAGGATGGGTTGGCCGAGGGCGCGGACCAAGGCCAGTGGCACGGGGTGATCGGGAATCCGCAGGCCGACGGTCTTCTGTTTGGTTTGCAGGATGCGCGGCGTTTGGCGGGTGGCCGGCAGCACGAAGGTGTACGCCCCCGGCAGGCAGTGTTTGAGGATGCGGTGGGCGTAGTTGGAGACGCGGGCGTAGTCGCTGATGTGGGTCAGGTCGGCGCAGACAAAGGACATGGGTTTCTTTTTGTCGCGTCCCTTGATGCGCTGCACGCGCTCAATTGCCTGCTTGTTGGTGATGTCGCAACCGAGGCCGTAGATCGTGTCGGTGGGATAGACGATGACGCCGCCTTGGCGGAGTACCTCAGCGGCGCGCTGGATGTGGCGGCCTTTGAGGCGGTCGGGATGGACAGTCAGTACTTGGCTCATTTTTAACGCTCCCGGTCGATTTTGGCGACCCACGCATCGACGACGGCCTCAATCATGGCTTGGCCGTGCTCGGCGTTGGCCGTGTAGCTGTTTTTGGTTTCGTCTTGTTGGCAATACCAAGGCGGATCGTCGCCTAGGCGGTCTTGCTCCACGAGCTCGGGGCGCACGGCGAGCAGGAAGGAGGTCTCGTTGTATCCGGCGTGATCGCCTCCAGCCGGGGGACTCGATTCCGGGAGGATCATGGGCTGCACTTCGATGTGCCCGCCCCAAGAGCCAACCCGGTCCAGCGCATCGCGGTCGCCCCACCAGCCGCGTGGGTGTCCTTCGGCGAGCACCTTCTCAACCGCTAGTTCGGCCGCGGCCTTGCTGAAAGCCAAGGCGAGGGGGCCGCCCATGCCTTGGTGCATGATGATGACGTAGGTCTTGCGGAAGCCCATTTCGATAAAGTTGCGCAGGATGCTTTTGGCCAAGTTTCCAAAGGCGTCGTAATCCGGGTCGATGGTTCCGTCGGCTGGGCCGCCGAGGGCATAGCCGGTGGGGCCATAGTCAAACGACGGGGCAATGACGCAAGCAGTGCGCGCGGCCACGCGGTCGCAAATCTCCTCGACGATGAGGGTGTCGTGGCCGATGGCCATGTGCGGGCCGTGGGTTTCGATGCAGCCGGCCGGCACGAGCAGGGGATGGCCTTGGGCCACTGCATCGGTGAGTTGGTAGGGACGTAGATGCTTGAGGTACATGGAGAAGTTCCTTGTTGTGTTTGCGGAATTGGACATAATATAGGCTAGGAAGAGTACGTCAACAGGACATTGAGCAGATGGCGCACACGGTTATTGGCACGGCCGGGCACATCGACCACGGCAAGACTCTGTTGGTCAAGGCGCTGACCGGCATGGATACGGACCAGGCCCCGGAAGAGCGGGCGCGGGGGATTACCATTGAACTCGGCTTTGCCTTTTTGGGCGATCAGGCCACGATCATCGACGTGCCCGGCCACGAGCGCTTCGTCAAAACCATGGTGGCCGGCGTCAGTACCATTGACGTGGCCATGCTGGTCATTGCCGCGGACGACGGCGTGATGCCGCAGTCGCGGGAGCATCTCGATGTGCTGCGGCTTTTGGGGGTGGAGCGCGGGGTGGTAGTGATCAACAAGGCCGACTTGGTGGAAGAGGAGTGGTTGGACTTGGTGGAGGAAGAGGTGCGGGAGTTTGTGCGCGGGAGTTTTTTGGCGCAGGCCGAGATCTTTCGGGTCTCCGCGCTCAGTGGCGCGGGCATTGACCCGTTGCGGCAGCGGCTGTTGGCCTTGGTTGAGGACACTGCGGCTAAGCGCACGGACGCGCCGTTCCGCCTGCCCGTAGATCGGGCCTTTGGAGTCAAGGGCTTTGGTCTGGTCTGTACGGGTACGGTGCAGGCCGGGGCCTTGGCCGAGGGCGACCGGGTGGAGATTGCGCCCGAGGGTCGATTGGCGCGGGTGCGCCGCTTACAACAGCACGGCGCGACGGTACAAGAGGTGCGGGCCGGCGACCGAGCCGCGATCAATTTGGCCGGCGTGGAGCAGGGTCAAATCGAGCGTGGGCACTCGCTGGTCGCGCCCGGATTTTTCCGCCCCACGCAGATGCTAGACGCCGAGGTGCAACTCCTTGCGTCAAGCCCTATGACTATGGCGTCGCGCACCCGCGTGCGCCTGCACTTGGGCACGCGGGAGATTATGGCGCGGGTCGTGCTTGCCGGTGGCAAGCCCTTGACGCCTGGGCAGGAGGGTTTTGCGCAGCTTCGCTTGGAGGCGGCCGTGATTGCGGCATGGGACGACCGCTTTGTACTGCGCCGGTACTCGCCGGCGCTGACCATTGGCGGTGGTCGCGTGCTCAACCCGCACCCGGCCAAGCACCGGCGTTTCGAGCCAGCACTGCTCGCGCATTTGCAGACATTGGCCCATGCCGACCTGCTCGAAGTAGTAGAGTGCTGGCTCCGCTACGCGGACGACCGGCTCAAGAGCCAGCAGGTGCTGGCCGGTGAGCTGGGCATTGGCGTGGAGCGATTGGCGGGTTTGACGGACGCGCTCGTAGCGGATGGCCGCGCCGTACGCGTGGTGTCGGAGGGGCAACCGCACGTTTTGCATTTGGACGTGTGCGAGCACTGGGGCGCACAGATCGAGGCTGCGCTGGCGAGCTTTCACCGCGCCCAGCCGCTCAGGTTGGGATTGCCGCGCGAGGAACTGCGCAATTTGAGCGCGCGCTACATCCAGCCCGAACTGTTTGACTGCGTGTTGCGCTACTTGGAGGAAGCGGAGCGGGTCGCGCTGGATGGGGCCGTGGTGCGGGCCGCGTCGCACAGCATTTGCTTCACCCCGGAGCAAGAGGTGCTAAAGGCGGCTGTGGAGGCACGGCTCAACACCGAGGATTTTGCCGATTTGCCGACGATGGCCGAGCTAGCCCAAGCCCTCGACGCCCCGCTGCCGCAGGTAACAGACATCGTCCAAGCGCTGCAAGCACAGGGGACGGTGGTCGCATTGGAAGGGGGATTGCTGATTCATTGCGAGGCTCTCGCCCGCGTGCGGACGCTGCTGAGCGATTCTCTCAAGCGCGACGGCGAGATTACAGTAGCCGAATACCGCACGCTGATTGGCAGCAACCGCAAATGCGCGATGGCGCTTTTGGGTCACTTCGACGCTGAGGGCCTGACGGCGCGGCGGGGGGATGTGCGGGTTTTGGTGGGGTGATTTGGATGCATATGGCTTTGAATGTTATTTGGTTAGACGACCCTGCAAGCGGCAAGAGAGAACAGGTAGGCGGTAAAGCGGCTAACCTCAACCAGCTACATAGCGGCGGACAAGTGCCACTTGGTTTTTGTATCACCGCTAGTGCTATGGCCAGAGTGGTACCGGTACGGAGTGGTGAAGCATCGCTGCCTCCCGACCTTTATGCTGAGATCGAAGCCGCGTACGCGGAACTGGGTGTTCGCTGTGGAACTCCCGAGCCAGCGGTGGCGATCCGATCCTCGGCTGTGGCGGAGGATGGTGCGGTTAATTCCTTTGCCGGCCAATATCAGACCCTATTGAACGTCGTGGGCGTGGATGCCGTGGTTGCGGCGGTAGCCGAGTGCGTGGCGGCAGCCTATCGGCCCCATGCCGCCGCCTACCGCAAGTGCTCAGGGGCCAGTGCAGACGAGGTGAATCTGGCCATTCTCGTGCAGGAGTTCGTCGCTGCGGATTCCTCAGCGGTCGCGTTTACCGCCAATCCAGTCACCAACGACGCAAGCGAGATCGTCATCAACGCACATTGGGGGTTGGGAGAAGGGCTAGTCGATGGTAGTTCGGTTCCCGACACGTACACCGTGGACAAACGGGAATTGCGGATCAAGACGCGGAGCGTCGCCAAGAAAGAGCGGATGTGCGCCGCCGGGTCCACTGGCGTGATCGAAATAGACGTGCCAGCAGACAATCGTTCGCGGCCAACTTTAACCGACGAACAGGTCGGCGAGGTCTGCCGTAGCGCGGTGGACTTGGAGGCCCGGATGGGATGGCCCGTTGACTTGGAATGTGCTTTCAAGGATGGAAAGCTGTATTTGCTCCAGTGCCGCCCAGTGACGACCCTCGCGCAAGATGGACGAGATTGGTCTGTGGAATGGGACGATCCCAAAGATGCTGAATTGACTTGGCGCAGGGGCAATCTGGAAACGCCGCTCGATCAGTCATTTGAATGGTATTGGATGCAGGGTTGGGCGAAAGCGCGGCGAGAGACGGGCAGCGGCGCGTTACCTATGCGGATCTACGTAAACGGCTACGCATACGAGGCGGAGAAACCCTTCAGAGTCGGCAACCGCAAGGCGCAAGAAGACGCCCGCAAAAAAACGGAGCGCGAGATACCGGAACTCTGGCGCAGTGAATGGCTGCCTAAGCTCAAGCGGAAGCGGGCTTATTTCCGCAGCTTGGATTTGTCGGCGCTGTCCAACGACGAGTTGGCTAGCGTGATGGTCGAAGCACTGCCTTGGTATTGCGAATGCGCGAGAATGCACGCGCATCTAGGCGGGACCGCGGTCGAGGCCGTTGGGCACCTGGTGGAGTGGTATCGCAAACGGTTTTCCGATGCCGCGGAAAGCGAACCCTACCGATTGGTACAGGGGCAGTCAAATTTGAGCGTTGAGAAGGGACATCTTTTGTGGCAGTTGCAACAGCACCTTACTCCCGCCAACAAGGAGCTTCTAAGGGCCGCCTTACAGTCGCGCAAGAAGCAGGGCAGATGGGAAGGGCTTGAGGGTACCTTCAAAGAGATTTTCGACCAGTACTTAGAGACCTATTGGAAAGATACACCGAAATTTCTCGCGTCCTTGGTTCTCAAGTACGCCGAGCAGGGCGTGGAAGATCCGCACGTGAAATTGCGCCAACTGGCGGCCGAGCGGGAGCAATTCACCGCGCATGTGCGTTCGCTGCTGAACAAACAAGAACGCGAGGTTTTCGAGGAACTTTTGCAGGTGGCTCTGGCCAATTACCCGCTTACTGAGGACCACAACTACTGGGTCGATGGGATCGCCGCGCATTACATATTTCCGCTGTTCGACGAACTGGGTCGCCGAATGATCAAAGGCGGTATCCTCAAGAAGAAGCGGAGCGAGATCAAATACCTAGAACTGAACGAAATCATCCTCTGGGGATTCGGCGTGCGTCAGCCGTTGCGCGCGCGGGTCGTCGAACGCCAACGGGAATTTAATCGGCGGTTAAAATTATCACCGCCAGAGTTCCTTGGCGCTTGTAAGGAGCCGCCGACTGAAGAGGAAGATTACCTGTTTTGGGGTCCCTCGGCTCCACTTGAGGCATCAAAGGGAGAGGTTCGTGGAGTAGGGGCTTCGCCGGGGATTGTCAGAGGGCGTGCGCGCGTGGCCGTGAATCTGGATAAGGCATTGGAGCTACAGCCGGGGGAGATATTGGTCTGTGGTACGACCGATCCTCATTGGACGCCGCTTTTCGCCGTCGGGGCAGGATTAGTGAGCGACAGGGGTGGGACGTTGTGTCATGGGGCGGTCGTCGCCCGGGAATACGGGTTGCCGGCGGTGGTGGGAACTCTGATCGGGACTAAGAAGATTAGAACCGGGCAGTTGATCGAAGTTGATGGCCAAAGCGGGGTGATAAGGCTGTTGTGATGTAAGTCCGCAGGAATTGGGCGAGGCATCGGCGTAACGAGTTGAATAAGATAGGCTTCTATGGATGGGATGCGATTTGTTGCGATTAGAAGTGGGCGTCCCCAAGGTGTCCTTTCATCTCAAGTTTTAGAGAACTACAGAGTTTGTACGCGAACATCTCAACGCCGGGTAGCTCTGTGTAGTTGTGGGAATACACCGCCACGTTGAGTTCGTGGTGCCGAGCGTATTCGAATAGATAAAGATTGGTTTCTCCAGTCAGGTACATGTCGATGTCATGGGATATGGCATCCCGAATGTAGCTGGTGTAGATACCGGCTCCAGTGACGCAACCTATGCGTTGGACTGTTCGATTCGCGTCATAAATGCTGCGTGGTTGCTCTTGGAGGAGCGAATTCAATGTCGAACAAACCGATTGGAAGCTCGTCGGGGCAGGCAGTTTGCCGATGCGAGCCTCGCCTTCTGAAGGTTTATAAACATGGTGACACCCGATTTTGGTGAGCAGTGTGGACGATGTTCCAAAGTCTGCTAGATCCAACGGTAGATGAGCCCAGATATGCGTTAAACCTTTGTCTTGGAGCAAGCCACAAACTTCATCCCTTTGCTCAAACATGAACTTCCAGGCATCGTGATGGGTCACAATTACATCTACGCTGCGGTCAACTGCCTCATAGATTGTCCTGGGCGTAATCGTGGTCGAATAGCCCAACGAGGTCGGATGGTCACAGTGTTCTACGATTCCCCATTCATCTAGGTGCTCATCAAGAAACTTTTTAGAAAAAAGATCATCCAGCACATCGCGAATCATACTAGTGTTTCCTGTTCCAATTTATTCTGGGGTGTAAGTTACTTCGAGTTTGATACCGTCAGGGTCGAAGAAGAACGTCGCGTAGTATCCCTCGCGGTACTCTGGACAGTCGACTGGCGGATCTTCGACATCCACATCTTCTAAATGCGAGATGGTGCAGTCCCGGTTTTCCCCGCTCATGTCGGCCTGCTTCTGTAGTGTGGCCGATCAGCAGGATCATCCCGTCCTTTTCGAATCGCAATCTGTCGATCGCGCCCTGCTCTGTCAGGTGCGGGGATAACTCTCGGAAGCCAAGTGCTGCTAGCAAGGGCGAGTAGAATCTCGTCGAAGTATCTAGATCGGAGACTGATAACCGGATGTGGTGGATAGCTGCCGTCACTTCTTCTCCTTCGGTGTTTATGTACAGGCCCCTATTTCGAGGGTGTTATATCGGGAAAGAAAGCACCCACAATCTTCCACTCGCCCTTGATACGGCCCGTGAACCACACGTTTTGACAATCGTCCCAGCGAGAGTATATCTGACCGGTATCCGAACGCCAGCGCCCCGATTCCCGCACTACGGATATGGCCATATTGCCGCGAACGTCCGTCTGTAATATCTGCTGTTCCTGCTCGTAGTTAACGCCCTCGGGCATGCGCGTCTCCCCCCATTCCTGCATCTCGCTCTGCACCAAGAATAGATGCGGCACCCAGTCCGTAGGGTCGGTCGATCCACACCCGAACCAGCGAAAATAGGTCTCGTCGTGGCACGCGCGGACTGCATCCCAATCTTTTTCCCTGTGGGCCTGCTGGTAGCGGTTTAGTAGGCGGTGGATCGCTTCGATATCGGCTCTGTCTCTATCCATGCTCGTCTTTCTACAGCCTCCTTAGACAGCGTCTATGGTAAACGTATAGCCTACGCCGACCGGCACTTCGCGTTCATCGACCTCGCGCACTATAGATTTAACCTCTTTCGATTCGGCTATCGACGGAATCGGCTGACTGTCCTGCGCCAGTGCCGAGGTAGGTACGACGACCGAGCAGTCGCCGATGGACACGACGGCGATAGAGCATCCCAGTCCGTTTTGCAACTCTTCAACTCGGCCGGCGAAGGCTTTCAGCAAAGCTCTCCGACGCTCTCGGTCCGGCTCGCTTTGCAATAGCCGTGCTAGCGTCTTTGCGGCGAGGTCTTCCGGCATAGCAGGGTCGTATGCCGACAGTAGTTGTGATAGTTGATCCCCGGCGTGGGGTTTCTCAGGTTCCATCGCGCTCAACCAATCAAATCGGACAGGCTTGCCCGCAGTTGCTGGCGGGCTGCGTGCAGACGCCAGCGCACAGCGCCTACTGAGTAACCCACTGTTTCAGCGATCTCTTCGTAGGAGAGTTGGTGGTATTCACGCAAAACCACAACCAAGCGCCGTTCGTCGTCAAGAGCCGCAAGCGCCGTGCGGATTCTACTCGCCAACTCGACAGTCCGGGCCGATCCCATATCCGCGAGTTGAAGATCGAGATCAATGTCGCGTTCAATCGACAAGTGGTGTCGGCGCTGGCGATACTTGTAGTAGTCGCGGCATAAGTTGCTGGCAATGGCCCAGAACCACGAGCGAAAACGCGTCGGATCATCGAGACTGTGGAGGGACTCATAGACGCGTACGAAGGTTTCTTGTGCCAGATCTTCCGCATCAGCTCTCCGGCCCGTCATGCGACAGAAAAACAAAAAGACTCCGTTTTGGTAGCGAGTGACCAAAATGCCGAAGGCGGCCATATCGCCCTCGGCAAAACGCCGTACCAAATCCCCATCTGTTGGATCGCGTTCGTCTCCCATGTTGCCTTTGCATCCATTCTCGCACCGCTCAGTAGGACAGCAGATACGCCACCTTGAAGCGGAGCTTTTCCGCTCTCTCTGCGGCAGTGTCGCCTAAGTTGTAGGCCATATAAACCCGGCTTTTTGGTGCGATCTCATAGCTGGCGAGCAAGTTGATGTCGCGCTCATCGTAGATGCCGAACGCCGAAAACCCGATCAGGGCGGCACAGGCCATATACAGCTTGACATTTCTCTCAAAGCGCGCGAGGAAATGACCCACATAGGCCGTCGTGCGGTGCATAGACTTCGTCTCCCTTCATACAGGAGACGAGCAAGTGGGGCATGTGTTTGTACGAAAAAATCAGAACTGGCCAGTTGATCGAAGTCGATGGCCAAAGCGGGGTGATAAGGTTGTTGTGAGGTAAGCCCCTGTTGGCTTTCACTGCGGCCAACACGGTTGGATGTACACCACAAAGGGCTGCGAGTACAGCCTCGCAGCCCTTTGCCTTTTCCGTGCAGCCAGCCTTCAGCCTTCGTCGTACCCCTTTACAGGCCGCGCCCAAATATTGCGATAGCGCACTAGGTCGCCGTGATCTTGCAAGCGAAGCGGGCCGGTGGGGGGATGCACTTCGTAGCGATAGACGCCGCGATGGCCCGTGGGGCCTAAGACCTCGACGTGGTGGTGGACCAAGACGCCGTTGTGGACTAGGGTCAGATAGGCCGGGCTGACCAGCTCGGCACCGTTGAAGCGCGGGGCCGTCCAGAAGATGTCGTAGGTCTGCCATTCGCCGGGCGGGCGGCAGGCGTTGACCAGTGGCGGGTACTCGCCATAGACCGAGGCTGTGGTGCCGTCGGCATACGTGGGGTTGTCGTACCCGTCGAGGACTTGAATCTCGTACAGGCTCATGAGGAAGACGCCGCTGTTGCCGCGCCCTTGGCTGTCGCCTTTGACCTCGCTAGGGCAGGCAAATTCGAGATGGTACTGGACGTCGCCAAAGCGCGCCGTGCTGACGATGTCGCCGGAACGGGGCGCGACCTCCATGTAGCCGTCGGCTAACTGCCAAGGGGCGTCGCCGCCGTTGGTGCTCTGCCAGCCGTCGAGGCTGGTGCCGTCGAAGAGGACGACCGCGTCGGAGGGGGGGCTGTTGTCGTGGCCGGGCGTTACGACCGCCGGGGCGGGCCGCCGGTGATCGTGGACGCAATAGGGAGAGTCGGGTAGCAGGGGGGTATCGTCGTACCCTAATTTGCCCATCTGGGAAAGCTCCTTGTTGGGGTTGGAAGATTGGCATATAAAGGGAGCAGGAGGCGCTCGCGTCAATAGCTTGCCGTTGTGCATTGCATTATATTGAGTGCCGTTTAACAGGAGGGCGTGATGGTACGCGCACCGATGTACAGAATCGCACTGCTCGCGATTGCGCTGTGCTCTTCAGCGGAAGCGCAAATATCGCTGTGGCAAATCGGCGGGGCCGGGCTGGCGTGGGACGGCAGCGACACCACGCGGATCATCATGGACATCAACGCCGAGCGCATCCGGCCTGTGTATTTTGCCGACGACGACAACATGTTTCTGTCGGTAGCGGGTTGGTCCGAGCTGATCGTCCCGCGCGAACTAGGGTACATCGACGGGCATCAGCCGCGACTGTGGTACACCGACGGTACCAATGTCAACCAAACTTCCTACTACGACAGCCCACTCTACGTGGATGGGCTGCGGAGCACGTACAACACGGCCCGCGACGGCTGGTGGACCATAGACATCGGCGTACCCGTGCCGGCTAGGCGCTTTGGGTTTGTCACGCCGACCGAGGGAGTCCGCTCCGACGGCGTGCCGCTCAACCAAGACCCCGTGCCGGCCTTTGAGGTGAGCATTGCCGACGAGGCGGGCGACATCCTCTCGCAAAGGGGCTATCACCGCTTGAACACCCTCATCGCCGATGTGCCGGTCAACTTTGAACCGGAGGTCGAAATCGATTTCCCCCAGCAATACGTGCGCTTTGTGCGCTATCTGCGCAAAGCATCCGTACTCGACGAGCAGCGCACCACTGACAGCAATACGGTGCGCGGCACCATTGCCGAATTTGCGCTCACCGGTCGCGGCGTGCCCAAGCGGGCCATCTACCGCAGCAAAATTCTCGACTTGGGGGCCGAGGTGAACTTTGGCCGCTTGGCGTGGGCCGCGCGCACCATGCGGATGGTTGGGGAAGAAGCCGTAGTGGTGTCAGACGCCGAGGCGTGGGTGGAGGTGGAGGTGCGGGCCGGCCGCGACGGCGACCCCAATATCTACCACGAGTACACGGACTCGGGCCGGGAGTTTGTGGTGACGCGCGAGCGCTACGAAGGCGAATTGCGCCTGCCCGAAACCGAGGGCATCCTGCAAATCGACCGCCAGCCCGGCATCCGCGCTTCCATTGGCTACGACAGCGAGAATTGGTCTTTTTGGTCCAGCCCGATCACAGAATCCGGCACTTGGCTCGACTTGCGCAACGGCTCGCATTTGCAACTCCAAATCACTCTGCAAAGCAGGGCTTTTGGCGACTGGGTGGAGCTCGACTCGCTGTGGATTGAAACCTCGCCGCCCTTGGCAGCGCAGATCGTGGGCGAAGTCGCGCGCGCAGCCGACATGCAGCCTCCTCCGGGTTTTGTCCAAGTCGAGCTGGGGGCGCGGGAGACGTTTGTGTACGACGTGCGCGCCTCGTTTGCCAGCGCCGCCGAAGGAGGCTTTGACCGGGTGCGGATCCACACGGGTATTGCGCCCGAGTTTGCGCGCTTGGAAATGGGCGACCCGCTCGCGGCCGTCGAGCCGCTGGCCGTGGTCGAAGGCGACGCGAGCTTGGAGGTATTGCTGCCACAAAAAGTGACTGCTGCGTCCAACGAGCCGCTGCGGGTGGTCTTTGCCGCTGAAGTCTTTGCGCGCGCGACGACCTTTACCGGCGAGGTGTTGACCGAGGACGAGAACCGCCTGCCGCAGCCGATTGAGCCGGGCGATGCCAGCGCCGCTGTCTCCACCAATAGCCTGCGGGTGCTCGGGGCTGCGAACCCAGCCGCAGAGATCGTCCAGCGCGTGCGCTTGTCGAGCGGGGTGGTCACGCCCAACGGCGATGGAGTGAACGACCGCTTAGCTCTAGAGTACGCGCTCTTCCTGCTGCCCGCGCCCGTGCCGGTGGTGCTCAATGTGTACGACTTGGCGGGCAACCGTCGCGCCCATGTGGAGGTCGGCGCACAGGGCACGGGTCCGCAGCGGGCCTTTTGGGATGGCCACGACGAGCAGGGCGCGCTTTTGCCGCCGGGCTTGTACTTACTGGAGTTGGCGTTGGTGACCGAGGCCCAGCGCGGGCGCGCGCTCCTGCCCGTTGGCTTGGCCTATTAACTGACTTTACGCATCTATGTAGAACCGATAGATGTAGGGGCGTCCCTTGTGGGTGCCCAAACTACCCGGCGCATTTAGGGATTCTAAAAGGGCAACCCTAAGGGTTGCCCCTACAAGGCGTAACTATTTAAGAAAGCGACGCATGGCGTTCTTTTTTTTATATGCGACTCTCATCCTGTTAGCCCGCCCCCTCGCGGCCGAGGTGTTTACCTTTGACAGCGCAGAAAAGTGGCAGACTTGGCAACTCCCGCAAGGGCTGGTACAGCTCGGCCCGTCCGGGCACTTAGAGTTGGTCAAGTTCCGCAAGGACATCGACCCCGTGCGCAATGCGAGCCGGTTTTTCCACGATACAATGGAGCGCAAAGCCGTACAGGGCGGCGTATTCCGGGCTGGGTCCAACTCAAGGGACGCTTCCAATATCATCGACGGCGATTACGACACCTTCTGGCAACCCGATCCGGCCGATCCGCTGGCCAAGTGGGAAGTCGAGATTGACCTCGGGCGGGCAGTGTTGGCCCAAGAGCTACGCTTGCGCTTTCCCGACCAAGAGGGCGCGCGTCCCCTGCGGCAGTTTACGGTCTATGTGGCCACCGGAGGGACGATTGATCCCCGCAAGGATATCTTCCGCTTCGAATCGGTGTATCAGACGACCTTGCCCAACGAAGAGACCGAAATCCGCATCGGGCTGAGCGGGCGCAACGATGTCACGCGGGTTATAGACCCCGGCTTGGACGTGGTGTTTGAGGACGCGGCGCGCTTTCGGGTCATCCAATACATCCGCATTGGCGTCGATGAGCAGAGTGCGGACGCAGCTCTCGCCGAGGTCGAGGTGAGCGCCGTCGGCGACAATCTCATCCTCGGTGTCCTAGAGCGCGGAGGGACCTTCAAGACCGGCCTAGTCGTCCGAGACGTAGAGGGCTTGGTTGACGGCGATATGAACACCTACGCCAACAAGTTCACTACCTATCGAGCTACCTCTGGCTGGCGCAACGAAGGGCTGTGGTGGGAACTGGACTTAGGGGCACAATTCTGGATTGACGAGATATTCCTCTACTTCAACAACCAAGGCGAGGGGGCGTCCGGTTCTTCGGTGCGCAACGGGGGCACGGGATTCGCCTTCTTGGTCTCGGACGGTCGGCGCACGACCTCGGGCGAGGTAGATTACGATCGCTTGGTGGGCCACGGCAACGAGCAAAATCCCTTCTCCGGTCCAGAGCGGCACTATCGCTATCTGTTCAAGCCGCGCAAAGTGCGCTATCTGTTTTGGCACGGCTTCTTGACTTCATTGGAGTGGCACGCGCGAGCGGCCGAACTGATGGTGTTTTCGCCCGGCTACCCGGCGCAAGCGGTGATGCGCTCGGGCTTTATCGACTTGGGCGAGATCGTCGGCGACGGCCGTGCCAAGGCCATCAAGCACTTGTCGTGGGATGCGGATTTGCCAGTGGGAACGCGGATGCAACTGCGCTCCCGCTCGGGCGTGCAGCTCAGCGAGGAGTACACGTATCACAACAAGATCGGCGAAGTAGTAACCGAAGAGAAGTGGCTCAGCTCGCCTAAGGTGTTGCGCGGGCAGGTGGATACCGCGCTGGTAGTAGGCGATGATTGGGGCGCGTGGAGCAATGTCTATCAGCTTTCGGGAGAAGCCTTTCAGTCGGATAGCCCGCGCCGCTTCATCCAGCTAGAGGCCCTGCTCTCGACCGAGGATCCGCGAGTCGCGCCCGTGTTGCGCTCGCTAGCGATCGAATTTGAGGACGCCTTGGTGACCGAGGCCAAGGGACACGTCTGGCCGCGCGAGGCCCAGCCCAACGAGGACACGCGCTTTACCTATACGCTGTGGCCGACGGCTGCCGAAGACGACAGCGGCTTCGACCGGCTGCGACTTGTCGCGCCCGGCGGCTGGCTGGAGACTGGAGTGGTGGAAGTGGTTCTCGCTGGCGAAACTATCGCTTTAGAGGAGGTCGCGCAGCGGGGCGACTCTTTATTCGTGAACCTGGGCCAGCGCGTTGGCGACGATTCGCTAGCGATTCATTTTACTGCGCGTCTGTGGCGTAATGCCACGGTCTTCAGTGCGGAGCTTGGTCATGGAGACCGGCCGGGCCTGTGGCAGTCCGTGGAGGCCGCGGCGCGGCGCGCCAACGTGGTGCTGCTGCCGGCCCTGACCGGCAGCGAACAACTCATCGGCGATCTAGAACTGGCTCCAGCCACTTTTACGCCCAACGGCGACGGGGTCAATGACCAAGTGCATATCCGCTTCGTGGTCTTCAAGGTGGAAACGGCGACCCCTCGGGTGCGGGTATTCGACTTAGCGGGCCGTGTGGTGGCCGAGTTGGCCGCTATAGGTGAGTCCTATACGTGGTCTGGGCGCGATGCCCAAGGAGTGCTGGTGCCGCCGGGTCTGTACCTCTGCCACATCGATCTCGGTGCCGCCGCGGGTGAGGACGTGGCTGTGCGCCCCGTCGCTGTCATTTATTAACCCTCTTTCGCAAGGAGTTCCATGTCTCGTCCCAATATCCTCTTCATTATGACCGACGATCACGCGGCCCACGCCATGAGTTGCTACGGCAGCCGCATCAACACCACGCCCAACCTCGACCGCATTGCCCAAGGCGGCATGCGCTTTAACAACTGCTTTTGCACCAATTCGATTTGCGGCCCCTCCCGCGCCACCATCCTCACCGGCACGTACAATCACGTCAACGGCATGACCACCTTAGACTCGCGCCACGACAATCGCCAGCTCAACTTCGCCAAGCTCTTGCAGGGCGCTGGCTACCAGACCGCCATCATCGGCAAGTGGCATCTAGGCCAAGGGCCGGCCCACTGGCCTACCGGCTTTGACTACTACAACATCCTCCAGGGCCAAGGCCCCTACTTCGACCCGGAAATGGTGTGCAACGGCGACAAGGTTCAATACCAGGGCTACACCACCGATATTATCACCGACCTGTCGCTCGACTGGCTCCGGGCGCGAGACAAGGAGCGGCCCTTTTGTTTGATGTACCACCACAAGGCCCCGCACCGCCCTTGGGAGCCGGACGAAAAACACGCCCATCTGTACGAAAACGAGGATATCCCCGAGCCGGAAACCTTTGACGACGACTACCAGAATCGGGCGGCGGCCGCCGGAGCCGCCAAAATGCGCGTTGACCGCGACCTCAACGCCACCGATCTCAAGCAGCCCGTACCCGAAGGGCTGACGCCGGAAGAGGAGAAAAAGTGGAAATACCAGCGCTACATAAAGGACTATCTGCGCTGCGTGGCCTCGGTTGATGACAACGTCGGCCGCGTGCTCGACTATCTCGATGAGGAGGGCATTGCCGACGACACCATTGTCGTCTATACCTCGGATCAGGGCTTTTTCCTCGGCGACCACGGCTGGTACGACAAGCGGTTCATGTACGAGGAATCGCTGCGCATGCCCTTCCTCATTCGCTATCCCCGCGCCATTGCCACCGGCAGCGTCAGCGCCGACATGATTCTCAACGTTGACTTTGCTCCCACGTTCCTCGACTACGCTGGCGTGGCCATTCCCGACTCGTTTCAGGGCCGCTCCATGCGCCCCGTGCTGGAGGGACGGACCCCGGATGACTGGCAGACGGCGATGTACTACCGCTACTGGATGCACTTGGCGCACCATCACGTGTACGCCCACTACGGAGTCCGCACCCTGCGCTACAAGCTCATCTACTACTATGCCGATGCCTTAAGCCAGCCTGGTGCCATAGACGAGAGCAAAGAGCCAGAGTGGGAGTTGTTCGATTTGGAAAAGGATCCGTGCGAATTGGTCAATGTGTACCACGACCCGGCTTACGCCGACGTGGTGCATCAATTGCGCGGGGAATTGCACCGCCTACAGGAAAAAGTGGGCGACCAGCCCTATGAGGGGGAAGAGCCGTAAATGGCTCTCAATACCAAGCGCGTGAGAATTGTAAAGGTGGAAAATTCCCCGATTACGCACGCATTCCCTGCTCGGTAAACCAATTGAGGGCGTCGCGGATCGATTCTTCAGGTGGCCGAGGCGCGTAGCCCAATTGACTTATCGCTAGGGATTCATCAACGGATGCCGGGCAGTCGCGCAAGAGTCTGAGCGAATTGCGAGAGTAAAGAGACGATAAGTTGCGCTTCGCAGCACGTGATCTAATCAGGGGCAAGGTTGCCCGCGCCATAAGATAGGGCACGACGGGACGCTTTACTTTACGCCCCAAAACTTGGGAACACAGACGCGCCAGTTGGCTGGTCTTTACGTATTGTCCCGCAGTAAAATAAACCTCACCTCCGTATCCCCTGGCCCCTACCGCGTTCGCTATGGCATTGGCCACGTCCCGCACGTCGCTCCACCAAAATCCTCCGTTGATGAGACACGGGAGTTGCTTACGCGCCACGGCGAGCAACATGTTGCCGACGAGGGCCGGCTCGCTGTCGCCGGGACCTATGAGGCCCGAAGGGCAGACGATAGATGCGTTGAGCAAACCGCCTCTCGCCGCGTCGAGCACACTTACGTGCGCTTCGGCTTTGGTGGCTACGTAGGGAATTTTGGAATTTTGACCCAGTTTTGAACTGACACTCAGCGTCGTTCCGCGCAGCGGACTGAATGCGTGTATGGAACTGATGTGTACCAGTCGGCGGACGCCGGTGCCAATACATGCTTGAATCACATTGCGCGTACCTATCAAGTTGACTTCGTCAGCTAACCCTTTGGGATCAGCGTCAACGGTCATAATATCAGCGCTGTGGACGACGGCGTGAGCATGTTGGAATGCTTGGTTCAACGACTCGGGGTTGCGGACATCGGCCGGCTGCAATTCGACCTGTTCGCTCAGATCATCGGGAAGTTTGCGATTGCTACCCTCGTGCGTAACAGCGCGCACCGCATATCCGCAGTGCAATAAGGCGCGGCATATATGGCTGCCTAGAAAGTCCGCAGCACCGGTTACTGCCACTGTGCCACCTGTGTCTCCCATCGCTATTTAGCCTTTGTGGATGTTTTCTCCTACGACCAATTCTTTGGCCAAGAAAAATGCGCGTTGATATCTTCCACGTGCTTCATCGGTTCGTTAGGTTCAATGTTAAACATCGCGTCCAGCGTCTCCAAGCCGTGCTCGTACGATTTGGTCTCCTTACTGCCGAGCACACCAAACAGCATCATTGATTTGTCGCCCGACAAGACTGCTTCGAGGGTGCGCTCCATGTTGAGCCAGTCGGGATAGATGCACTCGAGCATAATTTTCTTAGGCAATGGCGGCACGCGCAAAGGCTGAATGCCCTTCTTATTGACAATCGCCGGGACTTCCACCGCCACGTCGTCGGGAATGCCCGGCAGCGCACCGCAATTGGGCACATTTACCTGAAACTGACCTTCGACGTTGTTGACCAGTCCATTCATAATGGGAATGTGCTGCTCGTGTGTCATCTGAGCGCCGAACAGATCAATCGGCCGGATTTTCTCGTCGTAGGCCGCTGCCTTCATCTGCTCGTATTTTTTGGCCTTGCCGGCCAGCACTGCATCGCGTCCGGCTGGCGTGTCTTTGCCGCCATTGGGATCGTACCAGTATTGCCGCGTCGCCAAATCCGTGTGATACCACCAGCCGCCCCGCCGAGGCGTGTCGCCGATGGGCATCAGGCCATACAGCTTGTATTGGTGAATTGCCGCACGCGACATCTGCGTGGGGATCGCCTTGCCCTCTCGGGTCATCTGCTCCCAATACGCCTCGCTCTCCTCGGCAATCCATTTATCCAACTTCGGATACATGTCTTCGTTTTCATAGATGAAATCCGTCAGCCAGATATTGTGGTTTAGCCCCGGTGCTTGCCACGTCACCTGATCGGGATCTAGGCCCAATGTGCGCGCTACGCCCGCGTAGCCGTAATGCCCGTGACACAACCCACACACCTTAATCCCTGTCTCTCTCGTCATCAATGTCGTTCCGTCAAAGACTGGATTGCCGGCCAACAAAACCCACGCATCGGGGCACAGCTTCTCCATGTCTTTTGCAACATTTAACATCAGTTGCAAATTGTGATATTCGGGCATCCCAGTTTTGTCGTAAAAATAGCCGAGTTCGGCCGTCATGTTGCGCCGACGCTGCATGAAGTATTCGTTGTGCGTTATTGTTGCTGTATTGATTACAAAATCAGCGTCTTTTAATGCGGCTTCCTGATCGGTGGTTTTCTCAAATGTCATAGTCGCACCCAAATCCTCGGCGTAGCGGCGTCCGAGTGCATAAATGACGTCGAGCACTTCCTCGTTGATGTCCATAAAACAGACGTGGCTGCCGTTCAACTCTTTGGTCAGACACAAATCCTTGACCAAGCCGAGCGAAAAGACCACGCTACCAGCACCAAAAATTGTTACTTTATTGGCCATGTTGTCCTCCGCGAAAGGTCTCAATGCAAATGCTAGTTCAGGCGCTTTTTCCAGCGATCGCCGTCAAATTGCGGGTGATACACTTCACTAAAAAACCGACGGTGTTCTGGCGAGAGTGAATCTAGCATCTCGTCTGTGAATCCGGGTTTGTGGTGGCGTACATTGATGTGATTGTAAGCAAAAAACAGGGCCATGCGCGGCTCGTCTTGGGTCCAATCACAGGACGTGTGGCGCACCGCTTCAGAAAAGACCAGCAGAGAGCCAGGCGGACAGCCATAGGTATCCCACACGCCCGAGTCGGGATCGTCGAACAAGGGTAGTTTTTTCCTGTAATTGGACTTGTGGCTGCCCGGAATGAACGCCGTTCCGCCTTTGCCTTTTTCCACGCCATTTAATTCCCAAACCACGCGCGTCATCCCCGAGTAAATCCGCCCATCGTGATACTGATAGCTGTAATTGGGATTTACGGATTTGCCGCCGGCATGAGGCGTCCATCCTCTGTGGTTATCTCCCTTGAAGCGATAACTCAAAAACGCGCCTTCCAAGCGGATCTTCTCAATCTCGTCGTCAATAATTGTGTGCAGCACCCGCATAACGGCTGGATGGTCGATTAATACCGATGCTGGGCCGCCGGGCAAACAACGCGCATCGGTCGGCAGAGACGCTTTATCGGTGCGCAATTTTTCACACTGCGCTTTAATCGGCTCAAGCTCATCCTCGCTCAAAACAGCCGGAAAGAGAATGTACCCTTTCAGGTCAAATAACGCGGTTTCTCTCTCCGTCAAAGTCGGTGTCCATTCTTGTACAGAAGTGCTCATCAAAACCTCCTAGCGCAATTTTTTGCAGTACTCGACAGCAATATAAGTTGTTGTACAGAATTGAGTTGTGTTTGTTTGTAACCGCCCAAGACTAGATGCAGAAGTTGGATTATACATCGAAAAAAGTCCTCGTGCAAGGGCAAAGGAACTGTCCACCTGCGGCCGGAGAGCCTAGATCGCCGCTTGGAGCCGCCGTGGCTATCTGGACGTTTGCCGCGTTGAGGTCTATTATGAAGAGCCGCTCTTTTGCGGAAATTTTGACAAGGGAAGGAGCATTTATACAGTGACGGAACTGATGGGACAGCAGAGTGTTTTGCGATTTGGGGTTTGTGTGCTTTTGGCAGGGGTGCTCTGGTTCATGCCTATTCCCGCAGACCTGCCGGTCAGAGGTTGGCACGTCTTTGCGGTTTTTATCGCGGTGATTACCAGCTTTATTCTGCGCCCCTATCCGATTGGCGCGATGGTGATATTCGGTTTAGTGGCGCTGACGGCGACTGGCATAATTACAATACAAGAGGCGATGTCTGGCTATGGCGACCCAATGGTCTGGTTGATCGTCGCTGCTTTTCTGCTTGCGGGCGGTATTATTCGCACGGGATTGGGTCGGCGGTTGGCGCTTTTGTTGGTCAGTCGCTTGGCGAAATCACCGTTGGGATTGGGATACTCGATCTGCGGGGCGGAGTTGTTGCTGGGACCAGTGGTGCCTTCAAATACCGCGCGCGGTGGCGGCATTTTAGCCCCCATCGTGCGCTCCTTGGCCGAAGCGTTGGACTCCTATCCGATGCGGCATCCCGAACGAGCGGGGACCTATCTTGCGCTGGTTGGCTCGCACGCCAATCTGATTACCGCGGCGATGTTTCTCACGGGTATGGCGGCGAATCCAATGGTGGCGCAGGCCGCCCAAGCGGTGTTTGGCGTCACCTTTGATTGGGGGACGTGGGCGCTTGGGTCGGTGGTTCCGGGACTCGTCGGACTAGCTCTGCTGCCGATAGTTATCTTTTTTCTCGCAAGGCCGACACTGACGGATACCCGTGCAGCGCAGGCGGTCGTGCAAAGGGAACTTGAGGAGATGGGTAGGTGGAGCCGGGGCGAAAAAATTATGGGGGTCGTGTTGCCGGTTCTACTTCTATTGTGGGTGACTAAGCCGCTTCATGGAATGCACACGACCTTGGTCGCTTGGGTTGGCGTCTCTGTTTTGCTCATCACCAATACCGAAAAATGGCAGGACATGGTGGAGAACGATAAGGCTTGGGAGACGCTTATATGGATTGGTGGTTTGCTGACGATGGCGAGAAGCCTCAAAGACCACGGATTCATTGATTGGTTTGCCCAGGCTGTCGGCGCGTGGTTTGCCGATGTCAGCGGTCTAACGGTTGTCTTGATTATGGCGCTGATTTACTTCTATTCGATGTACAGTTTTTCGATGCTGTCGGCGCACATTGCCGCGATGGGCACGGTGTTTTTAGCGGTGGCGCTAGGCGCGGGGGCACCGGCGATGCTTACGGTCGCCATATTCGCATACTTTTCCAATCTCTGTGGGTGTACGACTAATTACTCGACGGGGCCGGTGATTATCTACTTTGGTCTGGATTACGTATCACCCCATAGGTGGTTCGCTAGCGGTTTTATGGTGTCGCTGTATCATTTGGCGATTTGGTTGGGTATTGGGCTGGTCTGGTGGAAGATGCTTGGTTGGTGGTAGTTGGGAGTGCTTGCTAAAGTCCTGAGAGATCCGACTATACGCTACTGTTCTCCGCATCACAACTCCCCGAATCGCTCCCGCAGGTTAATGATCTCGCCGCTTTTGGCCGACTCGTATCCCGCTTGCACGATGGCCAAGCTCCTCCGTTCGCTGCGCCCCGACGTCGGTCCTTCGGTGCCTTCTAACACGTAGTCTGCGAAATCTTCGATCTCCTGTGCAAAGGCCGAGAGATTGCTGCTCGGATAGGTAAGCTCCTCTCGCTGATCGCCATTGTCCTCATTCCACGCTATACACGACTCCTGTGTCGCTTGGAGTAGCCCTTTGTCTCCGAAGATCGCATAGCCGCCCGGCGGGTCGGGAAACTTCACCTCGCAGCTTTGCAGCACGGTTGTCTGGAATCCCGCGGCCATCGTCAAAAGCCCGGTCATGGTGCCCTCGACATCGCGTCGCTGGAAGCTGCGGGCGTGGTGCTCTTGCATGTACACCGAAGCGACATCGCCAAAAACGTAACGGAGCATCGCCACGGTGTGAATACCGTGTAGCATCCAGGTGCCGGTTCCGCCGAGCTGTGGGTTGGAAAGCCACTCGCGTCGTCCCGGATAGGCATAGGTGGGCCGCGCGCGAAATCCCTCCGACACTGATGCCGATACTACTTCGCCGATGTAGCGTCCCGTTGCCACCACCTCTCGCAGGAAGTGCGCCATGGGATGATAGGACATGCTCTCTGCGACGTAGAGGCGCACGCCAGCGCGGTCGGCCGCGTCGATCATGCGGGTTGCTTCCTCCACTGTTAGCGCCATCGGCTTTTCCACCAGCACATGCTTGCCGGCGTTGGCGGCGGCGACTGCCTCTGGGCCGTGATTGGGATGAGGTGTGCAGAGGGAAACTGCATCAATCTCGGGATCTGCTAGTGCATCGTCGAGATCGGTGTACGTCTTGTCGATTCCGAACTCCTCTGCTTTGGCCTGCAAATGGTCTGGATCCCGATCCACCAAACAGGTCACCGCAACCTTGCGGCCCAGCTCGCGTGCGCCCTCTACGTGGTGGCTCCCCGCCCACCCAACGCCCACGACGGCCATGCGGATCATATCGCTCATTTCTGCGAACTCCTGTGCGATGTGTTATCTCTCCGTTCCATTTCTTCTTCTACGATCTTAGCGACCGTATTCAGGTGCCGTTTCGGCATTCCGTTGCGGTCTTTGGGCAATCGGTCGCCGATGAACTCGTCGAATTCGATTCGTGCCGCCACGTCCTCTGCGGGAATGTCCGCGCCGAGTGCCTCGCGGACGGCCTCGCGCACACTCGCCAGATAGCTGGCTTCCCAGCGAATCCAGTCCTTCACCTGATCTTCGCCGAAAAGGACTTCGCCGTGACCCGGAACCAAGATATCGATTTCGAGCGTCGCGAGTTTGTAGAGGGAACGCTCCAGCACTTCGCTGTTACCCGCGCCGATTGCAGCCACGATACCGGTCACCACGGAGTCGCCGGCGAACAGCAGGCGGTGCTCCTCTATGTAAATGCTCACGCCGTCCGGGCTGTGTCCCGGCGTCGGAAACATCCAGGCGTGCAGGCCGCCCAGATCCATTCGCAGTTCGTCGTGGTAGGTAATGGTCGGTTGGATCACCCTGGCTCGCGCCTCGGCCTCATCCACCTCCCAACGCGCCGCCCAGCCCGGTACCTGTTTCTCGATCTCCGCAGGCGTGAGGGCGTGGGCGAAAATTTCTCCTTGCGCCAACGGCCCTGCGCCGAGGATGTGGTCGCCGTGGCCGTGGGTGAGCGCTAGTCGAGTCGGTTCGAAGCCGTTTTGGCGGATGAAGGAGGCCATGGTGGCTCCTTCGTCTTGGTAGTTGCTCCCGTCAATGGCCAGCGCCGCCCGCTTGCCGATCACAATGCCGTTCTTGCCATCGACGAAGCGGCTGTCAACGCTGAAGACGCTTGGGGCGAGTTCGTGGATATTCTCTAAAGCCATGTGTATTCGTTTTCGTCGATACTGAGTTGCTCCGCGGTCTTGCGCAGATCCGCCAGGGTTACGCGATTGAGCGGGATTCCCTGCGCACTATACTCGGCGCGGCGAATCGCTTCTAGTTCGCCTGGGGCGTACACTCGATCAAAACCGGGAGCGAGTCGGCAGTCGTGAATCTGCTGGATGGCGGCATCTACTCTTGACTTGAAGCGTTCGACATCCTCGAAGGAGGCGATGTGGATGGCGGCGACGAAATGGCCGTCTGCGCCGGGAATTGGCCCGTCTTCAATGCTCCCCAGTTCAGTTCCATAGCTAGCGCCGGAAAGCATGGACGAAAGGATGCCCATGATCATCGCCAGCCCGGCTCCTTTGAAGCCTCCGATGGGGGCTAGCAGGCCGTCGATCGCCACCTTGGGATCGGTCGTCGGTTGGCCTTCTCCGTCTAGTGCCCATCCCTCGGGCAGGTGCATTCCCTTCTGTTCGTAGATGCGAATCTTTCCGTGGGAAGATCCGCTGAACGCGGCGTCGTACACAATGGGAGACATTTCCCCGGCCGGTACGGAGATCGCAAGCGGATTAATGCCCAAGATCCGCTCGGCACCTCCCCAAGGTGCCATCGTTGGGATCGCATTTGTGGTCGCGATGCCGATCATGTCGTGCGGCAGCGCCATGCGGGTGAAATACGCCATGGCTCCGCAGTGATTGCTGCCGCGAATGGCTCCGGCGGCGATGCCGGTTTGCGCGGCCTTGTCGATCACCTGCCGCATGGCCAAGGCCGCGCCGAGCTGTCCCATTGAATTGCGTCCATCTACGATGACGAATGAGGGGCCCTCGCGGACGACTTCGGGCTTGGCGGTTGGGTCCACACCTTTAACTGTCAGCTTCTCCACGTATTCGGGTACCCGTAGGACGCCGTGCGAGTGGATGCCGCCTAGGTCTGCGTCCACGAGCGAATCGGCCAATAGGGCGGCGTCCGCTTGGGACATGCCGCACCGTTCGAAGATGGCGACGACTAGTTTCAATAGCTCTTCTGCGTCCACGCGGATTTCGTCGTTGAATTCGCTCATGCTATTCGTCCTGCGCCGCTTGCGTAATCGCCGCGATTTTGTCGGCAAAGCGCACTTGGCTGTCGTCTTGGGGTGCGTAGCCGATTACGCGCCGGGCGTTGGCCAAGCTCCAGAAGTTGTGCGCGTTGCCGCTGATGCCGTAGAAAATCTGAAAGGGCACGCCGTTGGCGTCGCGGATGTCTTCGGTCTCAATGCTTTTGATTACCAATTGCACTTGGTCGCGCACGCTGAGATAGGCTCCTAGGCCTCGGTGCATTTTCTGTAGATCGTTGCCGCAGCCGTCAATGTCGGTCTCGCGGGGGCCGCCGATGCGCAATTGCACGTTTTCTAGGACTGGCCCTTCCTTACCGCAGGCGAACATGAAGCCCAACAGTTCATACGACGCCTTGGCCCAGCCGTAAAAATTGTCTGACAGCGGCAGCATGTCGGGCGTGACAAAATCCATGCGCCCCGACCAGATCAAGTTTTCGTAGTAGTCGGCTGCGTGATTGGAGCTGACGATCACGGCGCGCCCCACGCCCTCGTCTTGGCAGACTCGGTACACGTTGTGGGCCATGGCAACATTGTCGGCTTCGTTCCAGAAGCGCTGTTCGCCCTGCCCGGTTTGGACAAAGCCGCAGTGGACTACCGCGTCGGCACCTCGGAAGTGTTCTCGGTAGGCATCGCGGTCTTTCTCCAGCAGATCGGCGATGTGGACTCCTGCGACCTTTTCGTCTTGGCGATTGGTCGTTTTTACGTCCAAGAGGACGGTTTCGTAGCGTTCCTGTAGGGCCGGTAACATGCGGCCGGCGACGTATCCGGCAGCACCGGTGACGACGATTTTGCGTTTGGGCATGGGGGCTTCCTAAGCTGTGGGTTTTGTTGAAAGTTCAGGTCAAGCGACAGCTAAAGCCATTGCTCCGGTATCGAGTGTCTTAGGAGCCATAAAGGGCCTTTTAGGTCGCTAGGTCAAGTCGCGTCGGTGAGGCACCCCTTGAACACTACTACGCCGAGGTAATGCGCCGTTTACGCCCCTGTCTCTTGACCGTCAGAGTATGATATCATATAATGAAATTATATCGCCATCACATATTGATTGCATTTCAAGGAGGCACTCCTTGGCAGATGTTCTGAAGAATATGACCCTACGTGGACTGGATCCCCAGCTTGCTGCCAAGTTGAGGGAAGTCGCCGAGCAGGAAGGTAAGAGCGTCAATCAGACGGCGCTGGACGCCCTGCGCAAGCAGTTCGGATTGGACCGATCTCGTCGGTTCACCGAGGTCCATCGGGACTTGGAGCACCTGTTCGGACGTTGGGACGAAGACGAGTTCGCCCGGATTCAGCAGAAGATCGATTCCGAGCGGCGCATTGATCCGGAACTGTGGCAGTGAATGAGTTCCTAATCGATACCAACATCTACTCGCACGCCATGCGCGCCGAGCCAGCGGTTGTGTCCCTACTGCGGCGGGCCTCGCGAATCGCGATAAGTTCGATCAGTATTGGGGAGCTGCTATCGGGCTTTAAGGGTGAGACACAGGAGCGCAAGAACCGCGAGGAACTCGCCGAATTCCTCGATACACCGCGCGTGTCGATATGCGGCGTTAGCGAGGATACAGCCGAGTTCTATGCCGAGATCCTCGACGGATTGAGGAGTGCCGGAACCCCGATTCCGACGAACGACATCTGGATTGCGGCGCAGGCTATGGAACACGGCCTGCGACTGGTTTCAATGGACCGCCACTTCGCATCCGTGGCGGGATTGCTGCTGCTCTCACCAGAAGCGTCTGTGTCGCAGGGGGAGAGCGAAGAACCGGACGGACAAACGGAAAGCTGATCCGCGTCCCGGCTACATTTCCAACACGGGACGTTCCAGCCGTGCGTGATAGGGCGGCTCTAGAACTTTGCGCTGCTCGTCGGTCATTAGGGCGAGCATTTCTTCGGACCAGTTGTGGGGTACGTAGGCGAGGTTGCCCGGTGAGAAGCGGAAGAGGGCCGTGCGGCGGTCGTGGTCGGCGGTCCAAGGCAGGGTGCCGTGGGTGGTGGCCTCGGTGAATATGACGCAGTCGCCGGCGTTGCAGGTAATCGGCTTGATGAATTCGCGGTACGCCTCGCCGCGCCGGAGCGCCATCGGGCAGGGGTAGTTGCCCTTGTGGCTGCCGGGGATCAAGCACAAGCCTCCGTCGCCCTCGCGGACATCTGTTAGTTGGTAGGCGGCCACGGTCAGGCCGTTGTGCATTTTGCCGTCTTTGAAGATGTAGTACTGGTGGCGGTCAAAGCCGGGGCCAGACGATCCGTGCAGGAGGTGGCCCTCGGCTCCTTTGCGCATGGTGATGATGCCGAGATTGTGATCGAGGCGGAAGCCGGTGCCCAAAATCTCGTGCAGATAGGGCACGATCTTGGGGTTGACCAGCATGTCGCGGAAAGGGCGGCCATCCGGGTCGGGCCACGAGAGCGCGCCGCCGAGATCGCCGCGTCCGGTGACGCCTTCGAGTGCCTTGGAGCCGGCCGATAGCGACAACTCGCCTGTGCGTTCGTGGATCTGGTCGGCATGGCGGTCAATGGCCTCGTTGGCCAGTGCGATGTCCTCGGCCGACAAGACGTTGGGTACGACGATGTAGCCGTTGAGGTCGAAAAAATACTTTGCGTCTTCGTTCATCTAACGTTCCTCTTTCCATAAAGGGCCGTCGGCCGTAGCCTGCCACAGTTCCTCAAAGTGCTCGGGGTCTTTTTCTGCGTCCCAGAATTCGGTGGTGAGCGGGTTGGCGTACGAAGGGGGCCGCCCGGGGATGCCTTGGCGGTGCAAGCGGTCGTGGAAGCGCAGATTGTCGGTAGAGCCGCTCGGGTCGGGGTCGTGGCGCATATACGCGGTGAGACCACCAGCGGAGCGGATGCGGATTAAGAAGCGGCCTTTGTCGGCTGGGGCGGCGCTGGCCAATTTTTCCAGTTGTGCGCGGTCGAGTTCGATCCCTAGGCCCGGTCCTTGGGGCACCGCGACGCTGCCGTCGATTACAGGCATGGGGTCTTTGACGATGTCCTCTTGCCACAGGTGGCAGCCATTGACGTGGTCGATGGTGGCCATTTTGAAAACCGCGACTTCGTGGGCCAAAAAGGCTTGATTGATAATGCTGCCGGTCTGTTGGTACATGAGGGGCATGTTGAGCCGCTCGGCAATGGCGGCGGCTTTGATGGCACTGCCGATGGGGGCGTGCCCGGCCATGGTCCCATCAACGTAGCGCTTGGTCATGGCTTCGGGCGGGACGTGGTGGCCGATGATGGGCAGCGGGCACTGCTCGCGCAACATGCGATAGGCATCTTCGTCCGTGCCTTGGACTACGTCTTCAAAGCGGCCGGCGACCCGGAATTTGACCAGTTCGGCGAGAATGGTGCGCATGGTGTAGTAGTTGCTGTTGGCGTTGAAGTCGTAGTGCACCTTGAAATAGGGCGGGGCTGCCTCCTGCATGGCCTTGGTTTGGGCGATGACGTCCTGCATCTCATCGACGTGGTACTTGATCCAGTGATAGCCGCGAGCGGCAGCTTGGCGTACTTCTTCGGCCATGGCGTCTGGGGCTTGGGCCACGGTCCAGGCGGCGACCGGAATCCACGAGCGAACCTTGGAGCCGATCAGCTTCCACGCGGGAATGCCGAGGTGCTTGCCCATTAGGTCGTAGCAGGCCATGTTCATGGCGAGGTCCTGCTCGGCGTTGATCCAGTCAAAGGGCGAGGTGCCGATGTACTTTGCGCGCAAGGCGTCGCCGTCGGGCGCGTCGCCGATGTTCTCGCCGAGGCCCTCTAGGCCGTTGTCTGTGTGGACGACGAGGATGGCGCGGCGTTGGATGCGCGCGCCGTGGTAGCGGGCCAGAGCCAGGGCGTTGAAGTCGCAATACGGCGGGCAGATGGCGTGGACTTCAATGTTTGTGATGTGCATGGGAAGGGCCGGGGAAAGGGTAGGGTGCATTCGCGAGTGGGTCTAGTATAGCAGTACGCAATTGCTTGGGCAACCGAGAATGAGAGGGTTTATGGACGCTGAGATAAAGGAAAAAGTGGATCAATTGCGCCGTGAGGGTTGGTGCGTGTTGGAGCGGATTATTCCGGAGGATGCCATAGACCGGGTGCGGGCGCACGTGCAAGAAGCGCACGAAAAGGCGCGGCAGGATTACGAGGCCATGGGCGGGCACATCGGGCGGCAGACCGGCCCCAACGGCGAGCCGGGCGTTTGTCTGATCGCGTATTTGCCGGAGTTTGCACCGTATTTGGGCGACGAGCGTTTGTTGGGGGTGGCGCAGGCGATTTTTGGGGGACACGTGCGGATCGCGCAGACCGAGTTTAAGACGCAAGTGCCCAACCGCGAGGACTTGGACTGGCGCGGCTTTCACTCAGATTGGCCGCACGACCTGACCGACAGGGATTTCGCTGGCCGGGTGGCGCAACCCTTCCCAAATGCGACCATGCAGCTATCGGTGTTGTGGATGCTGTCGCCATTTGGCCCGGAGACGGGCGGGACGTGGGTGGTGCCGCGCAGTCACCGCGACCCGCTCAACCCGCGGATGCACCAGACGCCTGAAGGGCTGGAAGAGCGGATTGACCAGTTCGAGCCGATTCGCGGGGAGATTCAGGTCGTCGGTCCGGAGGGCAGTGCACTGGTGATGGACAGCCGGATCTGGCATTCGACCGCGGCGAATCCCAGCCCGGAGCCAAGGGTGGCGATCATCACGCGCTATTGTCCGTGGTGGTTGAGCGTGGAATTTGGCGGGCGCAACAATGCGATTGTGCCGAGGGAGGCGTACGAGGCCCTGCCGGAGGCGGTCAAGCCGCTTTATCGGCATCGGGCCGAGGGGGAGGTGGATGCGTTTCGGGCCTAAGCCGATATATCGAGCAGAGCCTCTTCGTCGGCGAGGGCATAGCCCTGTTCCAGCAGGTCGGCGAGGGTTGTGCGCGATAAAATTTGATCGACGGCCTGCTGCACTTGTCCCCACAGCGCGCGCACCGAACACGCGGCGAGCGAGTGCGTGCAGCAATCCGCGCTGCCGGAGAAGTGGTCGCAGAAATCGTCGTCAAAGAGCCGACCGCCCAGCGTGGCGAGCGCGTCGGCCACGGCGATTTGGTGGGGAGGCTTGGCGAGGGCGTAGCCGCCTTGCTGGCCGCGGGCGCTTGCCACAAAGCCGCCCTGCCGGAGAATGCGCAAGAGCTTGGCGACATTGTGATGGGTGATCCCCTCGGCTTGGCTGATTTCCGGGATGGTCAGGCTGCCGGGGGTCTGGCGGGCCAGTTGCAAGAGGCAGCGCAAGCCGTATTCTTCGCTTGAGCTGAGTTTCATAACTACATCATACCTAGTTCGAGTTTGGCCCCTTCGGTCATCATGTCGATCGTCCACGGCGGATCCCACACGACCTCGACCAAGGCCGTGGCGATGTCTGGGACATGGGCCTTGATTTTGTGCTCGATTTCCGGCGGCAGCGTGCCGGCTACCGGACAGGCGGGCGAGGTCAAGGTCATGGTCACGTGGACGTCCTGCGAGTCGCTAACCTCAATGTCGTAGATCAGGCCGAGGGCAAAGATATCGACCGGAATCTCGGGGTCGTAGCAGGTCTTGAGCACGGCTACGACTTTGGCCTCGGTAGAGTCGGGGGGAAAGGTTTTTTCGTGCAACAGTTCCATGGAGGACTCCTTTGAATTAAGAATTAAGAATTAGGGAGGGATTGATCAAATTCTTAATTCCTAATTCCTAATTCCTAATTTCTAATTGTCATTCAGTGGATACGGGAGACGGGTCTTGTTCTATGGCCGCTTTGGCGGCGTGCCAAGCGAGGGTTGCGCATTTGACGCGCATGGGGAATTCGCGCACACCGGCGAAGACGGCCATCTTGCCCAAGGCTTGGTGATCGACGGGCACGTCCGGGTCCGCGGTCACCATCTGCTGGAACTGCTCAAACAGCTCCACTGCCTCGTCGGGACGCTTGCCTTTGAGGGCGGCGGTCATCAGGGAAGCCGAGGCTTTGGAAATGGCGCAACCCGACCCGGCAAAGCTAATGTCGGCAATCCGCTCGTCGGCCACGTGGAGATAGATTTGCAGGTGATCGCCGCACAGGGGATTGTGGCCCTCTTGCATGCGATTGGCCTCGGGCAGCTTGCCGAAGTTGCGCGGATTTTTGTTGTGATCGAGGATGATCTGCTGGTACAGTTCGCGAAGCTCAGTCATGGTTGAAATGCCTTGTTGATGTTGTTGTAGGGGCGACCGATCGGTCGCCCCTACCGTGCCTGTTTGCCCCTCACTCTCCAAACACCTTCTTGACCTTGCGCAACGCCGCGACTAGGGCGTCAATTTCCGCGCGCGTGTTGTAAAAAGCCAACGAGGCGCGCACCGTAGCGGGCACTTGGTAAAACTGCATGGTCGGCTGGGCGCAGTGGTGGCCAGCGCGTACGGCAATGCCCTCGGCGTCGAGGATGGTGCCGATGTCGTGCGGGTGGATGTCGCCGAGCGCGAAGGAGATCACGGCCACGCGCTCGCGGGCCGTGCCGATCAGGCGCAGGCCCGGGATGTCGGCGAGAGCCGCGTCTGCGTACGCGAGCAAGTCGGCCTCGTACGCGGCGATCTGCTCCTTCCCCACGGAGTTGACGTAATCAATGGCGGTCTCCAAGCCCGTGACGCCGGCGATGTGCGGCGTGCCGGCCTCAAAGCGCATCGGCGGGGGAGCATACGT
>JAJDVZ010000118.1:0-30274 GCA_022825835.1 Candidatus Latescibacterota bacterium | reverse complement strand
GGCGTTTCAATCTGTGCGGTCAACGATCGGGCCGGGTCGCTGTTTCCGCCGCCGGAAGGAGACCACTTTGACAACGACGGCCGCTGCGTCCACGTGCTCTCGCTGATGCAGGAGGGCAAGCTACAACCGAGCCGCTTGGTCACCCACCGGCTGCACTACTCGGACATGGTCCAAGCCTACGAAATGGCGTACCACCGCGAGAAAAACATGCTCAACGTGGTGTTCAACTGGAAGGACTGAAGCGCTTATGGACCTGCTGCCGACGACCAATGCCGATGGGCGGGACGTCATCCCGATGACCGAGGCCCAGAAGTACCTCTTCGACCTCAAGGGGTTTGTCCTTTTGCCCGCGCTGTTGAGCGAAGAAGAGCTGGTGGCGATTCGCGCTCACCAGATGAAATTTCTCTACGAGCGCGAGTCCCTGCCGCCGGACGAGCGCGACAATCACGGCGGCCCGTCGCAGATTTTGCTCGACCACCCGGCCGTAGTGGGCGTGCTCAACGAAGTGCTCTCGCATCAGGCGCTGGCCAGCGAAGAGTGCTATGGGTTTCGCTACGACCACACCTATACCAGCCATCGCCAAGCCGGGCACGACAATTTCGGCCCGCACGGCGGCGGCGGGTACTTCAACTTTCGCGGCAACTCGCACATCTACCAGATGCAGTCGGGTAAGGTACATTCCGGCCTGACGAGAGTGGTGTGGGAGCTCAACGAAGTCAGCGAAGGCGATGGGGGCACGCTTTTTCTGCCGGGCAGCCACAAGGCCGCCTTCCCCCGGCCCGACGAGCTGAGCGAGCGCGACAGTGCGCTGTGGGAGAGCTATACCTGCCCGGCTGGTTCGGCGGTGATTTTCACTGAGGCCCTGTGCCATTCGGGCACGCGCTGGACCAACGAGCAACGCGACCGGCTGAGCTTGTTCACTTGCTACGACACGGTCAATTCCAAGTGGGGCAAAGGGTGTCCGTCCGCCGAAGTGATCGCCTCGTTCCCAGAGAAGCGCCGCACGCTCTTCCGGGGCGTGTGGCACGGGATGAGCGATGTGCCCGGCATCAACAAGTACTACGAAGCAGCCAACCAAGCCGTTTGAGGCGACGAAAGAATTCTGCATGAGCGAAAAAGTTCTCTTCCTGCTCGATGGTATGGCCCTCGTCTATCGGGGCCATTTCGCGATGATCCGCAATCCGCGCATGACCTCAAAGGGCATGAACACGTCGGCCGTTTTTGCCTTTGCCAATACCTTGCTCTCCATTATCGAAAAAGGTGAGCCGACGCACATCGCCGTTGTCTTCGACACGCCTGAGCCCACGCACCGGCACCACAAGTACGAAGAGTACAAAGCCCAGCGCGAGGCCATGCCCGAGGATCTGAGCCAAGCACTGCCTTATGTGTTCCAGCTCTGCGAGGCGTTTAATATCCCGGTTTTGCGCGAGCCGGGATGGGAGGCCGACGACGTGATCGGCACGTTGGCCAAGAAGGCCGAGGTCGAGGGGTTTGCGACGTACATGGTCACGCCCGACAAGGACTACGGCCAGCTCGTTTCCGAGCGGAGCTTTATGTACAAGCCGGGGCGCGGCGGCGACGAGGCCGAGGTTTTGGGCGTGCCGGAGATTCTCGCCCAATGGCAAGTCGAGCGGATCGACCAAGTGATCGACGTGCTGGGGCTGATGGGCGACTCCTCGGACAATGTGCCCGGCGTCCCCGGGATCGGCCCCAAGACGGCGCAGAAGCTCATCGCCGAGTACGGCAGCGTCGAAGAGTTGCTGGCGAACACTGAGCAACTCAAGGGCAAGCAGAAGCAGAACGTAGAGGAACACCGGGAACAGGCTCTGCTTTCCAAGGAGCTAGTTACCATCGAGTGCGACGTGCCGTTGGATGTGGGGCTGGCGGATTTGGTCAAGGCTGAATGGGACCGCCCGAAGCTGGAGACCCTCTTCACCGAACTCGAATTCAACACGCTGGGCCGGCGGCTGCTCGGCGACGAGTTCAGCGTCGAAAAGGAACCGGCCCACGGCCCGCTCAAAGGGGTGGCGGATGTGGAGCACGACTATCAGCTCGTCGATACGCCCGATAAGCGGCGGGCGTTGATCACGGCGCTGTTGGAGCAGCCCGCGTTTTGCTTTGATGTTGAGACCAACGGTCTAGACGTCCGGCAATGTGACTTGATTGGCTTAGCTTTTTCGTGGACACGGGGCACGGGGCACTACGTGCCGTTGCCTAGGGAGCGGGCCGAGGTGCTGGCCGTTTTGGAGGAATTTCGCCCGGTGTTTGAAGGAGCGAGCGAAAAAATCGGCCACAACCTCAAGTACGATCTCAGCGTCCTCCGCTGGCACGGTATGCGAGTGGAAGGCCCGTTCTTCGACACCATGCTAGCGGCGACCTTGGCCGAGCCAGAGCTGAGACGCAGCATGGACGAGCTGGCCAAGAGCCTGCTCTCCTACTCGCCCAAGCCCATATCCGAGCTGATCGGCGAGCGCGGCGGTGAGCAGCTAACGCTCCTACAAGTGCCGATGGAGCAAGTGGCCGAGTACGCCTGCGAGGACGCGGATATTACGTTCCAACTCGCTGCGGCGCTGCGGCCGAAAATCGACGACATGGATCAGCAGCGCGTCTTTTACGAGATCGAAGTTCCGCTCCTGCCGGTGCTGGTAGATATGGAATACGAGGGCATCCGCATGGAAAGCTCGGCCTTGGCTGCGCTCTCGCGGCAATTTGAGGAGGCCATCGAACAGGCTGCCGAGCGCGTCTTTGAGTTGGCCGGGGAGCGCTTCAACCTCAATTCGGGCAATCAGCTAGGCACCATTCTCTTTGATAAGATGGAGCTGGATCCCAATGCGCGGCGGACGCAGAAGACCGGCCAGTACCAAACCAGCGAACAGATCTTGCGCCGGCTGGCCAATCGCCACGAGATCGCGCGGCAGGTGCTCGAATACCGCTTGCACACCAAGCTCAAGTCAACGTATGTCGATCAGCTTCCCAGCGCGGTCTTTAAGGCCACTGGGCGCGTCCACACCAACTACGAGCAGCTCATGACCGCTACCGGGCGCATGAAGTCCGACCGCCCGAACCTCCAGAACATCCCCATCCGCAGCGAGCAAGGGCGGGAAATCCGCCGCGCCTTTGTGCCGCGCAGCAGCGACTACCTGCTGTTCTCGGCCGATTATTCGCAGATCGAGTTGCGGATCGCCGCGGCGCTCAGCCGCGACGAGGGGATGCTGGACACCTTCAACAGCGGCGGCGACATCCACATGGCTACGGCCGCAAAGATCTACCAAGTCGCAGAAGACCAAGCGACCCCGGAGATGCGCCGTCAGGCCAAGACGGTCAACTTCGGCATCATCTACGGGATCTCGCCCTTTGGGTTAGCCGAGCGGCTCGACATTCCGCGCTGGCAGGCCTCCGAGCTAATCGATCAGTACTTTGCCCAGTATCCGGGGGTGCGGCGCTATCTCGACGAGACTGTGGAGTTCGCCCGCGACAAGGGCTACGTCGAGACGGTGACCGGGCGGCGGCGCTATTTGCGCGACATCAACTCGCGCAACGCCACTACCCGCAAAGGAGCCGAGCGCAACGCAATCAATACCCGCATTCAGGGTACGGCCGCGGATATGATCAAGCTGGCGATGAGCCGCATCCACCGGCTGCTGCGCGAGGAAGGGTTCCGCTCGGCGATGCTGTTGCAGGTCCACGACGAGTTGGTCTTCGACCTGCACCGGGACGAGGTAGAGACCCTACCGCCGCTAGTCGCGCGCGAGATGCGCGAGGCTTTGCCGATGGAGGTGCCGCTAGAAATCGAGATGGGCACCGGCGAGAATTGGCTGGAGGCGCACTGAGGGGCCGAGCGGATACCGGGAAACTATGATTGCACGCAGCAAAATATGGCACGTGCGTCCGCGGAGAGACGCAAAATGACCGAATACTCATCGTCTAAAAAAATCAAGCCATCGTCCGACGTGGTGAGTGACGGACGCCAATTGACGCTGGACGAACTAATTCGCCCGAGGCAAACGGAACACAGTCTCAGTATAGATCGCGCCTTTCCCGAGGAATTTGTCAACGACCTTTCCCGTCAGGAGGTGTTCAACAAACATCTCTTTCGTCCAAACACGTATCTGCATAAGTGGTGGGCGCGACGGTGCGGGTCCACATTTCGCACCATACTCAAGCAATTTGCGGCTGACCATGAGTGTCGCGATTACTACGCACCTGGCGGGCTAGAAGGCATGACTGTGCTTGACCCGATGATGGGAGGCGGCACGACTCTGCACGAAGCGATTCGCCTCGGCGCGAACGTCATCGGTGCGGATATAGACCCCATCCCGATTGTGCAGGCCCGAGCGTCACTCACGCAGGTCGAGTTGGCGGGTTTGCGAGTAGTTTTCGATCGGTTCTTCGCCGACTTGCACGATAGCTTGGGGCCTTATTTCCAGACCGAATGTCCAACCTGTGAGCAGACTGTGGATATCCAGTATGTGCTACACGGGATGCGTAAAAAATGCGCTTGTCGGAATGTCGTGCAGATTGATCAGTACGATTTGCGACATGAGGACGATGCAATAATCGGCATTTGCCCTGAGAGCGGGGAGATTTTTCGCAATCAAAACGGGCAGAAGACCGTCGTCGAAAAGTTGTCTCCGCTGACCAGAATGGTCGGTGCAACCACGGATCTGATTACCAAAGCTGAAAAAGAGTGTCCTAGCTGCGGTCAGAAGTACGAGGAACTGCTCGACTTGCCATTTTATGCGCGCTATACGCCGATTGCGATTGTTGCGACTTGCCCCGAGCACGGTACCTTTTTCCGCTCGCCTAGCGAAGAGGATTTGGCGCGAATCAAACGGGCCGACAAGCGGCGTAGCGAACTGGATTTCGGACCGTTGGAAGATTTTAGGGTGCATGACGGCCCCAAGTCTGGTGATCTGCTAAGGCACAATGTCCGTTCATATCTCGATGTTTTTTCATCCCGTCAGCTACTGTACCTGCACCAAGCGATTCGGCAACTTCGCGACTATGCAGGCATAGATAGACTCACCCTTGGGATGCTTTTGTCCACGTCTTTAGAGTTCAATGCCATGCTCTGCGGATACAAGGGTTGGTACAAACGCCGTCCGGGTGCAATTCGGCACGTTTTCGCGTTGCACGCCTATTCGTTCCAATACACGGTGCTGGAGAACAACCCGGTCAATCCGCGTAAATCGTCCGGCAACCTGCAATTACTCTTTCGCGATCGGATCGAGCGGGGGCGCAAGTGGTCGGCGTTGCCCATTGAGCGGAAAATTGGGGAAGATGGCAAAAGAGAGTTAGTCAAGATAGCGGGGGAAGCGGACGACGGCATTGAAGTTTTCAATCAGGCCGATCTCGTGCGTGATCGGAGTCGGTTTTGGCTCATTCAGGGCGATTCGCAGCGGTTGCCTCTCGACGACCATTCCGTAGATATGATAGTGACTGATCCTCCCTATTACGACAGTGTGCAATACAGCAATCTGGCGGCTTTTTTTCGGGTGTGGCTGACTCGCCTGCTCCCCGACGAGGCCGAGTGGAATTACGACGAATCCGACAGTGCTGTTGCGACAAAAGCGACCACTGGTGTTAGTAATTTTATGAGGGTACTCGCGGGCATTTTCGCAGAGTGCGGGCGAGTCCTAAAGAAACAGACCGGGCGGATGGTATTTACTTTTCACCACTGGGATCCTAGCGCGTGGGCTGAACTCACGTTGGCTCTCAAAAGTGCCGAATTTAGGCTGATGAATGCTTACGTAGTGTACTCCGAACATCCCATCTCAGTACACATTCGCAACTTGAACTCAATTCGCCACGACAGCGTTTTGGTTTTCGCTCTCGAAGGCAACGAACCGTCCGCTCCGTGGACGCCTTTAGACACTATTAACACAAACGACAGCGAAACGTTTTGCCGGCAATGCAACGAAACGCTGGGCTGGTTGTTAGAGAGTTCATTCTCGTCAGCCGAAATTCGCGCCATTTGGAAAAGCCTCATTCGGGAGGGAACGGATGGCTGAGGACCTAAACCGGCGTCCGGCGGAAATTTTTGGGTATCCGATAGGGAATCGGTCCGCTGAGGCACGAGACGCTCGCCAGAAGTATTGGTGTCCATTCCGAGACGAGCTGTGCAATAAGAAGAGCCGACTGATTGATTTTCCTTTTGGTGTCTGCTCGGTGGAGTACGACGGCGATATCTACACAATTTGTCCTCGACGTTTTGAGGAAAGCGGCTCGACCGAGGGGGTGGCCCGGGTTTTAGAGGATATTGCAGTACACTATTTTGGCAATACGGATAACACAGTTGTTTTTTCCGAAGTCCACCTGCCGAACGTGGGCAACATCGATTACGTCATAATCAAACACAAACCAATGCAAGCCACAGTGGACGAATTTGTCGCTGTCGAATTTCAGTCCGATTCCACGACGCAAACCGGAGAGTTGGTTCGTGGAATAGACGATTTCTATCAAGGACTCGACATACAGAAACGATCCTACAGGTTTGGCATGAATACCTACGATTCGATAAAGCGCGCCATTACCCAACTAATGAATAAAGGTATCGTGTACGAGGCTTGGAATGCGAAGTGCTACTGGGTGATACAGGAGTACATTTATGCGAACTTGGTCCCTCGCTACGGCTTCAAGAAGGATGGATTTTCACCTCAACACTCTTCCATATTCGCGTTGTACGACATGGTGACAAACGGCGACCGCTTGACGCTGACACCTACTCGCTTCATATCGACCACAGTTGAGGAGGTATATCAAGCCATGCGAAACAACCCCTCTGTGCCGAACAAAGATGCGTTCGTGGAAGAGTTGAATAAAAAGCTGCGGCTCAAGCTATGTGTGGCATGATTAGAAGTAGTGGGATCTGAGTTATATGGAAGAGCGCAACAGAGAAAGGCATTAGCAATAATGGGCGAGCGCATTCGCGGCTTCGGCAGCGACAATCACGCCGGAGTCCACCCCGAGGTCATGGCGGCCTTACACCGCGTCAACGTGGGGCACGTGCATTCCTATGGGGACGATCCACACACGGATGAAGCCGTCGCGCTGTTTCGTGAGGTGTTGGGGTCGGAGGTTGAGGTTTTCTTGGCCTTCAATGGCACCGGAGCCAATGTCACAGCACTCACCGCACTCACGCGCTTTTACGACGCGGTGATCTGCTCGGATACCGCTCATCTTCACATCGATGAATGCGGTGCTCCCGAACAGGTGGCCGGCGTCAAGCTCCTGACCGCACCTGCACCCGACGGCAAAATTACCCCCGAGGGAGTCGCCGCCCACATTGCGGGTCGCGGCGACGAGCACCAAGTGCGTCCCCGCGTGGTGTCGATTACTCAGGCTACGGAATTGGGTACTGTTTATGCGCCGAGCGAGATTCGCGCCATCGCCGACTGCGCCCACGATCACGGGTTGTATTTGCACGTCGATGGAGCGCGGATTGCCAATGCAGCCGTGGGTTTGGGGTTGGAACTGCGGGAGGTTACTGGGGATTGCGGGGTCGATGTGCTGTCGTTTGGCGGCACCAAGAACGGCCTGATGTTGGGGGAAGCCGTGGTCTTTTTTCAGCCTGAGCTAGCCGAGGACTATCGCCGTGCGCGCAAGCAGGGGATGCAACTGGCTTCTAAGATGCGCTTTGTCGCCGCGCAGTTTACGGCCCTGCTGACCGACGACCTGTGGCGTCGGAGCGCCGAGCACGCCAACGCCATGGCGCAGGTGCTGGCCGAGCGAGTGCGGCCCATTCGCGGGGTGGAGGTGATCTATCCAGTGCAGGCCAACGCCGTCTTCGCGCGATTGCCTGTAGAAGTGATTCCCATTTTGCAGCAGGAGTTTTTCTTTTATCCCTGGAATGCCACGCGGGGCGAGGTGCGCTGGATGACCTCGTTCGACACCGAGGCAGAGGACATAGAGGCGTTTGCGACGCTGATTGAAACGCTTCTCTCTCCGACTGAATAGTCGGAGCCAAACACCATGACAGAAAGGAATGCATCGTGATCATTGATACTCATACCCATTTCTACGATCCCACGCGACCGGAAGGCGTGCCTTGGCCACCGGCTGACAACGAACTGCTCTACCGCACGGTATTGCCCGAGCACCACCGCGCTCTCGCCGCGCCCGAAGGGGTGACCGGGACGGTGGTAGTGGAGGCTAGTGCGTGGCTGGCGGACAATCAGTGGATCCTAAATTTGGCCGCTGATGACCCTTGGATCGTCGGGCTGGTGGGTCACGTCGATCCCAACCGGGAGGAGTTTAAAAGCGACATTGACCGCTTGGCGGCAAACGCGCTCTTTCGCGGCATTCGCTGCGGTGGTGGGTACTTTGCCGACTTAGAGGCCGGGTCTTTTCTCGCCGATATAGAGCACCTCGTCGCGCGGGACTTGAACCTCGACGCGCTGGTGGGGCCGGCGGACTTGGCTCAAGTGGTCGAACTGGCCCGGCGGTTGCCCGAGTTGCGCATTGTCATCAATCACTGCGGTGGGGTTGGAGCCGATGGCGGCGATCCCGATCCAGTGTGGTTGGACGCCATAGCCCAAGCGGCCGAGCAGCCGCAGGTCTTTATGAAGGTCTCGGCGATCATGGAGCAAAGCAGAGTGGAGCCGGTGCCGGAAGAGCTGGACTTTTATCGCCCGATCCTCGACGCCATGTGGGATGCCTTTGGCGCAGACCGCGTGATATACGGCAGCAATTGGCCCGTCAGCGACCGAGCGGGGAGTTTTAAGGCCGCCATCTCCATCGTCAAATCGTACTTTGGCGAAAAGGGCGTGACCGAGCAGTACTTCTGGCAAAACAGCAAGATCGCCTACAAGTGGCCAGACCGCTAAGGAGGCCATTATGAAATTTTGGGTTTTCACCCACAGCGACCAGCCGCTCGAACACTGGCTCGAAGGCTACCAACAGCGCTTTGACGCTTGGGAAGAAGGCGGCGTTGAGGGCATTATCGTCGGCCGCATGCAGTTTAAGCAGGACGATGGTTCGATTATCTCCAGCTATCCGGTCAACCGGAGCTTCTACGCTGAGCACGGCGTCGAGCCGCCGGAGGAGACGCCCCGCGATCTAGAAAAAGAAAAAAAGCTCCAAGGCATGATGGACGACGCGGCCGCGCGTGGCTGGCAGATTATGACTTTTGGCATGGGGCGCGGCGGGTTGGTCGGGCTGGAGGAATTGATCGCGTTTTACCCGCAGGTCCACGGCGTCATTATCGACGGCCCAGGGGAAAACCACTACGAGCTAGCGTTCCACCACGGCGGGGAGCTTTTGGAACTCCGGCCCGGCGAAGATCAGCTTTTTGCTGGCATGGGGGCCGATGTCGGGCGGATGCAGCGCGGCATCGACCATCTGCGGCAGGCCCTGTGTCGGCTGACGCCCCAGCGGGTGCGCTACCTCGCCCAAGGCGGCCTGTTTTCAGTGCTGAATTTGATTGATCTCGACGAGGATGGGCTGTATTGGTTGCGGATGCGGCAGGAGAAGTCGCGCCGCTCTTGGGAAGACGCCCGCATAATCGTCGATCAGGCTTCGCGCAAGATTGAGTTGGGCGGCATTCCGCGCACGGCTGTCTTTTCTGGGTTGACCGGGCAGGACTACGAGCGGATGGCTGGATACTTCGATTATATACTGCCCAAGCACTACTACTGGCATCGCGGGTTTGACGGCCTGTACGGCACGGTGGCGCGCTGGGTGCAGATGCTTGGGGAGTGGAATCCGGGGCTAACGGAAGAAGACGCTTTTGCCGTGGTGCAGGCGCTTTTTGGCATCAAACTGCCTCAGGTGCGGACGCTTTTTGACTTGGAGGCGGGCTTTCCCGACGAGTTTTTCAGCGAGGTCGTGTACGGCGAAACGCGCCGCGCCATAGAGGCGGCTGGTGCCGATAAGGTGATTTGCTGGGTCTCGACTGGTCGCACGCCGCACGCTGGCGACCCCATGCCTGCGCGCGACCTGCTCGGCATTTTGCGGGCGTCTGAGGCGGCTGGGCTCAAGCGCTTTGTCTTTCATCCAGAGGTCATGGGCGCGTCTGAGTGGCGGGTTTTGACGGAAATTTGTGGGACGCCGTGGGGCGAGGATCCGAGCGGGTATTGGCCTTCGGGCACCGAGAAGCCGGATGCTTTTAATGGGGGACGCAGGAAATAGGGCACTTGGAGAAAGATGAATTTCTGCAACAGCTTGTTGCAGAATTGCTGGAACAGCCTGTTCCAGAACTGAGATTGTTGCGACAGTGTCGCAACAATTGACTTCCAAAATAAACAAAAGGAAAATAAACGTATGGCTACACCCAAGAGGGTGCTTGTTACAGGCGCAACTGGGCAGATTGGTTACATGACATACAAACGGCTGAAAGAACAACCGGAAAAGTACGATGCGTATGCACTCGACTACAAATTGGAGCCATCTGTTCGCGTTCCGGGGTCATGGACGCTCGAAATTCCAGACGAGAAATTCATCCTGTGCGATATTGCTGATTTTAATCAGGTACGACGCGCTGTTGAAGGTATGGATGTTGTCGCACATCTTGCCGCGGATCCGAGCGGGGAGAGTTGGGAGAGTTTGCTGAACAACAACATCATTGGGACTTACAATGTCTTTGAAGCGTGCAAAGTTTCCGGCGTTGCGCGTATCGTCGCCGCCAGCAGCATTATGGTCTCGGAGGGACATCGCGATCAAGAGCCGTACAAGGCGATGATGGAACGCCGACATGCAGATATACCGGACAATGTAGAGATGATTACGCCCAACATACCTGCGGAACCGAGGGGTCTATACGCCTCAACCAAAGTGTGGACGGAGTCTTTGGCGCGAACCTACGCCCATCGTCATGGGTTGTCGTGTCTCTGCGTCCGTATCGGTCAAGTCGAGCGAGATCGTCCTCGTCCGCCACAGGGTGCCGACATCTATGTGAGCCAACGCGATATTGTCCAGATATTCGAGCGGTGCATCAATGCTGATGGTAGTTTGCGCTTTGAGATTTTCTACGGCATGTCGAACAACGACCTACGTTGGGTGGACATCTCAGATGCACAGCGAAAGGTGGGATTTGTACCACAGGATCGAGCGGAGGATAAGCACGACTATGACGCGTAACCAGTGGAAACCACTCCACTGAGGTTGACATCTGATTGTCTCTACACTGTGGAGACAATTGCGCTGGTCGTACTTGATTGCAAAACTTGAAGAGAAGCTATTGACGATCCGCTGGAGCATCGTCGTCTCGGAGGTGAACGCAAAATGGCTCACTCACTCGTAAAATCGCCTGACTACGCCGCATGGCTATGCGAGATGAAATCGCGTATTCGGTCGGCCCATATCAGCGCAGCGCGGGCGGTGAACCGCGATATGATCCTGTTGTATTGGGACATCGGGCGTGGGATCGTGGAGAAGCAGAAGGAACAGGGCTGGGGTAAGTCAATAGTGGACAGACTGGCCGCAGACTTGAGAAAAGAGTTCCCCCACATAAGTGGTTTCTCGGCACGCAATCTCTGGAACATGCGTCGGCTGGTCGAGGAGTATTCTAACGCTGGAGTCCTTGCACAAGCGGTGCAGGAAATAGGTAACTTGGAGAAAGATGCAATTCTGCGACAGGCTGTCGCAGAATTAGAAAATGATCGCACGGAACAAGCCAAGGAATTTCTGCAACAGCTTGTTGCAGAAATTCCTTGGGGACACAACTTATTGATTTTGAATAAGATATCTGATTTCGACACCCGCCTGTACTATCTCCGCGCCACCGCCCAATTCGGCTGGACGCGCAACGTCCTGCTCAACCAGATCAAAGCCGGAACCTACGAGCGCTCCTTGGCCGAAGGCAAGACGCATAACTTTCCGAGTACATTGCCCGAACATCTGGCCGAACAGGCTGAAGAAGCCCTCAAGAGTTCGTACAATCTCGAATTTCTCGGGATTTCACACGAGGTAAAAGAACGCGAACTTGAGACTCGGCTCATCGAGCAATTGCAGGATTTCATCTTAGAACTGGGCTATGGCTTCTGCTTCGTGGGACAGCAGCATCGCCTGACCTTGGGCGACAAGGAGTATTTCGTTGATCTGCTGTTCTATCATCGCTTTCTCAAGTCGCTGGTTGCCTTTGAACTGAAAACGGGAGCATTCGAGCCAGAATACGCCGGCAAGATGGACTTCTACCTCAACGTGCTCAATGAGAAAGAGCGAGCCGAAGACGACAACCCTTCCATCGGCGTCATCCTGTGTGCAGAAAAGGACAACCTCGAAGTGGAGTTTGCGCTCAAGAGCAAAACCAATCCCATCGGCGTGGCCGAATACCAGTTGCAATCGACTTTGCCGGAGGAACTCAAAGGAAAACTCCCGACATCCCAACAACTGAGGGAAGCGCTGGGCCTATCGTGAAAAACTCGAAGAGAGGCTATTGATGGCCCGTTGGAGCATCGTCGTCTCGGAAGATACGGACCGCACCGTTCGGAGCTATTTGGCCCGAACAGGAGGGAAAAGAGGCGACCTATCGCGATTTGTCGCCCGTGCGGTCCGCCAAGCGATCTTTTGGGAGACCGTTGACTCCGTCTGGGAACGCAACAAGCACCTCTCGGTCGAGGAAGCCCAAGCCCTTGCTGACGAAGCCGTAGCTCAAGTTCGTGCGGATCATCGTCGTACCCTGTGAGGCAGTTATGCGGTTACAAGAGATAGTCGTATCACTGATACGACAATTAAGCTCGTTGCACTTTAGGAAATTAGGAGATTAAAAATGTACGACGAATGGAAGCCCATCTACTCGGCTTTAGTTACTGACATCATGGACCAACTCGGCTACCGCGATCAGGCTATGACGCCCGATATCCGGCCCAGCCGTCCCGACGCCTTCATAGCCGGTCCGGCCCTCACTATCGACGCGTACGCCGATACTAGCCCCGACCCCGACCCCTACGGCCAAATTTTTGCCGCCTACGATCAAGCTAGCCCCGGCGACGTCTTCGTCATCGCCACCAATGGCGAAGAGCGCTCCGGCCTTTGGGGCGAGCTTCTCTCCACGGCTGCCCAAGCTCGCGGCGTCGAATCCGTGCTCACCGACGGCTTGGTCCGCGATGTGCGCCAGATGAACGCCATGGGCTACCATTGCTTCTGCAAGGGATATTCGCCGCTCGACTCGGCGGGCCGCATCCTCGCCAAAAAGATCAACCAACCTATCGCCTGCGGCGGCGTGCAGGTTCACCCCGACGATTTTATTCTAGCCGACTACGATGGCGTGGCCGTGATTCCGGCGGCGATCAAAGGCGAAGTTTACGAAAAGGCTAAGGAAAAGCTCGCTGGGGAAAATGTCGTGCGCGATGAATTGGCTGCGGGGCAGTCGCCGAGGGAGGTTTTTGATCGCTACGGGATATTGTGATACCGAAGTTGCCTAGCTCTTGCGCGTCTCTAGGTGCGACGGCAGCCAGCCGACAACGGCTTGCTCTGAGTCGTCGTCCCAAAAGAAATACAGCCGAAAACAGCGGCGCACGTCTCGGGTGCTTCCTTTCTTCAAATGGCGGTCGAGCAGATGCCGCCTACCAGCGTAGCGCACGAAATACATGTCGCCGTGTTCGCCGTATCCATCACCGGCAAAGGTTTGGGTCTCCTCGATGTTCAAGGCTAAACAAGCCTGTTTGAAAGCGTTGGCTTTAGAAGATCCAAAGCGCCGCATGGGAACGTAGTAGTCTCGGAGCAGAAGCAGGGACTTGTACAGGAAAGCAGGGTCTTCGTACTTGCTTTTTTTGGCGGCGTGTTTGGCGCGCGGCAGCACTTCGACAACTCCCGCAAGGTTCTTGTCGCACCACCGATCAAAATTGTTCAGATCACTGAGAATCTCCGGCCCTTTTGGGCTTGATCCGCTCGCGAGTGCCTTTTCGAGCATCTCCACGCGGGCGCGTAAATTTCGCGCACGTTGGGTGGCTGTGTCGGCTTGAGCTCGGGCTATATCGCGCTCTTGCTCTACGGATTTCAGGACGCCTTCAAAGGTCTCTTCCATCTCTTCGCGCTCGGATTGGAGCTCGACGATTTGGGCCTCGGCTAGTTCGAGCCTTTCTGCTATGGACGCATTGGTTGCCTTGGCGCGCTCTATGCGACGCTCTGCTGCCAGCCGCCGAATTTTGGCAAAGGACGGGAGATCGTTCTCAGAATCTGGACGCTCGACCGCGTCTTTTAGCACTCGGTCAGCCAAAAATCTCGCGTACGCAGCAGGGCCTCCGTCCCAATTCTGAATGCGGCGGGCCGCGGCCCATGGGTGTTGATGCGGTTCATCTACCTCGAGGTTGAAATTCGGTCGGTAGTTTCTGACGGCTCGATTGAATACGGAAAACTCCTTGCCAAACTCATCGGTCAAGCGGAAGGTGGCCGGCACGGTGATGATCGCTACGTGGGCAGCACCAAACGTCTTATGGCATAGAATGTCGAGCGGGAACGTTGCGTTTTTTGCATCGGCGGAGCCGGCCGGGAGCGACGCGACAATGACAGCGGCCCGGCGCTTGGGGTCGCGAATCAAGTCGCACAGCGACGGAACTTCGTCGTCGGAAACCAGCCATGGACTTGGACGCAGCAAACGACCGTCTAGCGAGGCAGTGCCAATGGCGGCGATTGGCCGGATGAAATCGGGAGTGGACCGCTCGATGAAGTTATCTGTCCCGCGCCTAGTACACACGAGGCGAGCGCTGACGGCGATTGATCGGTCCGATAGCTGCTTTAGCCCAACCTCTGTAACCCAAGTGAGTTGCGGCACGGACTTGTCGGCATCATCGAGCCGCGCCCCCCACATAGCCAGATCATCCAAAAACACGGCCGCGGCGTACTGCGCTCCAATTTTCTCGGTCTCAAAGGATTGCCCGCTCCAAGCCTCCTCGGGGAGCCGTTGCCCAACGCGCGGGGCTATCCATTGCAAGACTTTCTGCTGAGCCGCTGCAAAGGGGTCGGTTCCATCGCATGGATTGATTTTGATAGAGACTTGGCTGATTGGCATCACAGACGAATACTGCTCGTGCATTTGCTGGTGCACGGGCCGCAACTGATCGGCCAATGACGTGTTGTAAGGACTCATGGAATCTGTTTTTCTTTTTTAATGTTCCGTAGCTATTCACTAGGTCAAACGCTTTCCAATCTCCGTCTTGGATAGACGGGATTAGGCCGACCAAGACCTTGATTCGCTTAGGTCTGTTCAGTACTATAACTACTCAAAGGGGTTAAGTCATGTTCGCGGCCCTAAATGAAGGAGAAACCTGTGCCAACGCGTTTTACAGCCGTAATAACCAAGAGCGAAGATTTGCCTTTATTCGTCGCCCGTTGCCCCCAAGTAGGCACGGTTAGCCAAGGAAAGACTGAGGAGGAAGCATTGAAAAATCTCAAGGAGGCTACCGAGCTGTACTTAGAAGAAGTCACAGACTCTTCACATCAGACTCTTCACCTTGCCTAGCCTTCCCTCTGGAATCTCAGCTAGAAAAGCCCAGCGTGCTCTTGAGCGCTTGGGCTTTTATTTTGTCCGGCAGAAGGGCAGCCATATTGTACTTAAGCGGCCACATCCTACAGGTCCAGAGGATGTAATCGTTCTTCCCAACCATAAGGAAATCGATAAATGGACGCTAGGGGATAGCCTAAAGTTGGGGAATGTCGGCATAGACGAATTTTTAGATTCACTTTGATGTAGCGGAAATACGCGCAGTTCCCTGCCGAGCAACAGTTATATAGCAGTCCTAAATGATTTGCACGATTCGAGCGAGGGATCGTCTTGTGCATCCTATTCTGCGTCTATCTGCGTCCATCTGCGGATCACCTTGGAAATGATTTCGGATGGCTATACCTCTGTCAGTTCAGGAACGTGTTCAGCCTCATACTTCTCAATCAGCACACCAATGACCTCCATCAATGAGGCTAGAGGGTGATTTTCGTCCTCTCCTACGACATCAATCAAATCGTCTAGTATAGCCACAAGCCGTTGATATTCGCTTTCTGTGTGGGGGACGATTACGACGACGATAGGCATCGCGGATTCTCGCTATAGAAACGAGTGGATCGAGAGGGAGGAGCGCAAGTGGGATGCGGATTTTATACGGCTAAGCGATTCGTGGCAGAAGTACGTGCGAAATCGCCGATAAGATTCATTTTCAATAACGGAGTTTGATTTTCGGGGAAAATTTGGTATCGATCGACGCGACCGCGCGTGGTTTTCGGGCACTTCGGAGTTGCGAAAAATGCTGATTTAGGCCAAGACGCCGGCGGCACCGATGCGATACCCGTAGCACCGGCCCCGCCTTATTGGTGGTGGCGTGTGCGTAGAGCTTGACAGGGTTTCATAAGGCCCCTACGCTCAGAGAGCAGAGTTCGGCTGAAACGACCAACCGAAACCCTTTAAATCATTGCAAAAGAAATGAGGAGGAGATATAACGTATGAATAGAACACCAATCAACCCATGGCCGTGGTCGCTGAATTTCGGCTACAATCAAGCTGAAATACTCGATGGAGCTAGTAGGCAACTGGTCTGTGCAGGTCAGACCTCGGTCGATGCCGAAGGCAACCCGCAGCACGCCGGGGACATGCGGGGCCAAATGACGCTCGCCCTCGACAACCTCGAGGCCGTTCTGAGCGCCGCCGACATGGGTCTCGCCAACATCACACGGCTCAACATCTACGCCACAGACGTGGACGAAGCCATGAAGAACTTCGACCTGCTCGGTGCCCGATTCGGGCCGCTCAACGCCGCTCCTCCAATGACCGTACTCGGTGTCACCCGGCTCGCCATCCCCCCACTCATGTTCGAGATCGAGGCTACCGCCGTCGCTTGAAATTGACGCCAGACGCGTCTCTTGACACGAGTCCAGAATCCTCAAGCCCTTTTTCTATTCGATAGAGGAGCTCCATCACCAAACCGACGATAAACCCTAGAGCGGCTTGTATTGCTGCTTCCATAATTCACTCCTAGCGACCCTACACCCCAGCCAACGCCTCCCCAAAATCCGCGCACAAATCCTCGGCGGCCTCAATGCCGCACGCCACTCGCACTAAGCCGTCGGCTATGCCTATGGCCGCTAGCTCTTCTCGGCTCAAGCCGCTGTGCGACGTGGTGACGGGCCGCGTGATGAGGGTTTCGACTCCGCCGAGACTGGGAGCTGACGCCGGCAGAACCAGCTTGGACAGCAACTGCTCGGCGGCCTCCACGCCCCCGTGCAGTTCAAAGCTCAATACCCCGCCTGCTCCGGCAAACAGCCGCTGCGCCCGCTCGTATTGCGGATGGCTTTCCAGCCCTGGGTAGTTCACTCGCGCCACTTGCGCCTGCTCGGCCAAAAAGCGAGCCAGCCGCAACCCATTTTCGTCGTGTTGCCGCATTCTCAGCGACAAAGTTTTCAAGCCCCGTTGCAGCAGGAAGCAGGCGTGGACATCTAGCGAGCCGCCCAAGTGATTCAGCTTGTGCTTAACGGCCTTGACGTGTGCAGCCGAGCCGACGACCACGCCCGCGACGATATCCGAATGGCCGTTGAGGTACTTGGTCGCGCTGTGTAGCTCTATGTCAAACCCGATTTCCAGCGGGCGGAAGTTACACGGCGAGGCAAAGGTATTGTCGATCAGCGAAACTAGCCCGTGCTCGCGGGCAAACGCCACTACCGCCTCTAAATCGGCGACCTCCATCAGTGGGTTGGTCATGGTCTCCACGTAGATCGCCCGCGTCTCTGGCCGCAGCTTGGCCGCCCATGTCTCAGGCGCGTTGCCGGCGATAAAGTCGTAGCTCAGCCCCAAGCCCGGCGCATCCTGCGTCACAAAGCTGTGCGTGCCCCCGTAGAGGCAGTCTTGGATCAGCAGGTGATCGCCGCTGTTGAGCACGGTCATCAATGCGGTGGTGATCGCCGCCATTCCCGAGCCGGCGACCAAGGCGTCTTCGCCGCCGCAGACAGCAGCTAATTTGGCGTGCAATGCGCGGTGGTTGGGCGTGTTGTTGAGGCGGAGATAGCGGATGTCGTGGTACTCTTCCTCCTTAGGTGAAACAAAAGTCGAGCTCTGGAAGATCGGCAGCACCACGGCACCGTTGATGCGCTCCTCGCCAGCGTGGACGAGGCGGGTCTGAATATCCATGAAGTGATTCCTTTGGCGGTTAATGCGAGCAACCACGAGGGTTGCCCCTACATGACGAAGAACTTCCTATGCGGATCATCTTGTGAATCCTATTCTGCGTCCATCTGCGTCCATCTGCGGATTATAGTGCAAATTGGGTGAGCAGCCGCTCGTATAGCCGAATGAAGTCTCGGCGGCCGTTGTCGCGGTTGTACGCGTAGCACATGGGGTTGGGGTTGATCTCGATGATGGAGAAACCGTCCGCGCCGTGGATGAGGTCAATGGCGTAAAAACCGAGTGAGAACACACCGGCCACTTGCGCGGTTAGCTGTTGCATTTGCGCTAGCAGGGCCGCGTCCTCTACGCGCACGGCGCGCCCTGTGGCCTGATGCAGCGGATTGAGGTCGCCGTCTGCGCCCACGGCTTCGCTCTCCTTGCGATAGGCCAGCAACAGCTCGTCGTGGCTGGCGACGACCCGGTACTCCGGCCCGGCCACGTATTGCTGCACCAGCGCGATGTTGTCCAAAAAGCCGCTGTTGGCAAAGAGGGCTTCGAGCCGTGTGCCGAGGTCTGTTGCGTTGCGCTCCAAGAATACGCCCTGCGCTAGCGAGCTGTGGCATTTTTTAACCAATAGGGGGAACTCGTACCGCGCCACTACTTCTTCGACGATTTCCGCGACTGTGGCGTGGGTCTTGTAGCGGTCGAAGCGCGCGTCGGCTAGCGGGTTGAAGAGCTTGAGCGTGTCGGGGACTGGCAATCCGGCGGCGGCGAAATCCTCGTATTGGTATGCCTTGTCTTCGGCGAGCCGGGCTTCTACGTAGTCGTTGAAGGGATGCTTGTTGCGCCAGAAGCGCAAAGGACGCCGTCCGCCCGACAGTTTGAGCCGCGTGCCGTCGTCCGAAATCCACTCGCAGATGAGTCCCTGCCGCCGGGCCGCCTCGGCGACACATTCCAGATTCTCCAGCGCCATGTCTTCGGTGATGCCGTCGCGCTCGCCGGGCAGGTTGAAAAACTCCCGCGCCCGCGCTACCAAGTGCAGCGATCCGGCTACGCAGACTCGGCCTTTGGGTCCTGCTAATGCTAGCGCGCGTTTGAGGGCTTGGCTGCTTGCAGGCATCTGCTCGATAGCTAGTCCGTCCGGTGCTAGGTCTGCCAGCACCGCTGGTGCCAGCGCTCGTGGATGGTCCGATGAAGTCAGCAAGACTCGCTGTGCCACCGGCGCTAGGGCGCGCAAAATCCCCGAGGCATCGTGTCCTGTTCCCGCGCCGACGACCAGTACCCATGCGTTGTCATTACCGGCAACGGGACGCTCTCCGCTCAACCGCTGTAACTCCCCGGCTAATGCCTCGGCAGCCGCTGGATTGTGTGCGCCGTCGAGTAGGACCAACGGCTTTTCTTGCGCCACTTCAAAGCGGCCCGGCCAGCGATGGGCCTCCACGGCTTGATGCACCGATTCGTCTTCTAATCCTTGGACGAACCTCTGCGCCGCCTCAAGGGCCAGTCGCGCATTTTCCGCGTAGGTCGCTGGACGGCCCGTTAGGTGGCCTAGGGACCATTTCGTTCCGGCAACCTGCAACTCCACTCCTTGCGTTGCACAGGTCTGCCGGACTAGGGCCATCACTTCGGGTGCCTGCGCCGCCGTGGTGACGAGCGTGCGACCCGACCGGGCGATGTGCAGCTTGTCAGCGGCAATTTCCTCCAAGGTATTGCCTAGCAAGTCCATGTGATCTAGACCGATGGCCGTCAGAACTGCCAGCTCCGAGTCCCAGGCGTTGGTCGCGTCATAGCGGCCCCCAAGCCCGACCTCAAAGACCCCGAATTCCACGCCCTGCTGCGCGAAGAGATGGGCCGCGAGGCCGGTCAGGGCTTCGAACTTGCTAAACGAACCCAATGCCTCCTGGCCAAAGTCGCGAGTGCAATCGTCGAGGTGCGACACGGCGTCGGCCCATTGTTCCTTGCTGAGGATCTCGCCGTCAATGCGGATTCGCTCGCGCTGAGTGTGGAGGTGCGGCGAAGTGTATAGCCCGGCCTTGTGACCGTGCGCCTTTAGAATGGCGGCGAGTAAGCTGGCGACCGTTCCCTTGCCGTTGGTGCCACCGACAATGATTGAACGGAAGCGCGTCTGCGGATCGCCGAGGCGGGTCAACAGGGCGCGCATTCTCGGCAGGTAATCTTCGATTGGTCCGAGTGCTGGACGGCCGACCTCCCAGTCGGGTAGGGCGTCCAAATAGCGTTTGGCGCGAAAGTAATCCATGTAGTGGGAAGGTGCGGCTCAACCGCCGCGGGTGTGCATTTCGCGGTGCGGATCGGCTTGCAATTCTGAGACTTGATAGAGCACGCCGCGGTGTGGATCGTCGCGCCGCTCTTCGGCGCTGCGGTCCGTTCGTCCCGCCCACCCCGCGCTAATGCGTCGCACCAGTCGCTCGCGGTCTGCTCCGTTGCGCAGCAAGGGTTTTAGGTCGGTGCCCTGCTGCGCGTATAGACACGTGTACCACAGGCCGTCGGCTGTCAGGCGGCTGCGATCGCAGGCCCCGCAAAACGGCTCGGTGACCGACGCGACGATACCAAAGCGCGTGCCGTCGCGCAGGCGGAAGCGCTCTGCGGGCGCAGAGCCCCGCCCGGCCTCGCGCTCGATGGGACCGTAGTGCGCCTCCAGCTTCGCTAGCATCTCCTGCTGCGACACCACCTCTCCGAGCGACCAGTGTGTGGCCCCGCCGACATCCATGTATTCGATGAAGCGGACCTCCGCGCCTATCTCCCGTCCGAATTCGAGTAGATCCACGAGTTCGTCGTCGTTGAAGCCTCGCATTACGACCGAATTGATTTTGAGTGAGTCAAAGCCAGTCGTCGCGGCGGCGCGGATTCCCTCTAGGACCTTGGCGTGTGCGGCTCTCCGCGTCAACGCCTCAAAGCGCGCTGGCTGCAGGGAGTCCAAGCTGACTGTGATCCGGCGCAGCCCAGCTTCCCGCAGGGAGCCAGCCCGGCGCGCCAATTGCGTCGCATTGGTCGTCAGCGCTAGGTCCTCGACCAGTGGTAGTCGTGTGAGCCGGGCGACGAGTTCGAGTAGATCGGCGCGCAATAGCGGCTCGCCGCCGGTCAGGCGGACGCTGCGGACGCCAACTTGGCAAAAGGCATCGACCACGCGCTCGAGCTCGGCGGCGTTGAGGATGTCTTTACTGGGCAGCCAAGTGTAGTGCTCTTCGGGCATACAGTACTGGCAGCGCAGGTCGCAGCGGTCGATTACCGATACGCGCAAAGAGGCCAATGGGCGGCCCAAAAGGTCGCGCACTAACTCGGTTTTGGCGGGTGTTTCAAGGGCCATAAAAGGCATCCACAGACGGGGTTAAAGAGACTTGAGAATATAGAGAATCCCTAGCGGTGGGCAATGTCGGGCGCAGCGGGCGCGTTCTTGCTGTACGGAAGTTGGGGCGTGATATTAAGGGACTTGACCCGCCTGCGACTTTGATCGTGCCACATCTATCGACAAGAAGATCCGCAGATGGACGCAGATAGACGCAGAATAGGATTCACAAGAATCGTTCAAATCATTCCGGCTTGCTATAAGGCATTGCACCGCGCAACGAGAGAGGTTTAATGAGTACCACTGCCGCGATCCAGGAGATGCTCGCCGAGCATGGGTATGTCGCCGATCGCCAAGTTGTCATGTCCGTGTACCTCGCGCAGACCTTGGAGCGTCCTTTGCTCATCGAGGGGCCGGCTGGCGTCGGCAAGACCGAGGTCGCCAAGGTCGTAGCCCTCGCCCTCGACACCGAGTTGATCCGCTTGCAGTGCTACGAGGGGCTAGATGCTCACGCCGCGCTGTACGAGTGGAACTACCAGCGCCAGCTCTTGCACATCAAGCTCGACGAGAAGAGCCAACGCCCTCTAGCCGAGCGCGAGGCCGACCTTTTCTCCGAGGACTTCCTGCTCAAGCGCCCCTTGCTCCAGGCCATCACCCAGCCCGTCCCGCCGGTGCTGCTGATCGACGAACTCGACCGGGCCGACGAGGAGTTTGAGAGCTTCCTGCTTGAAGTGCTATCCGACTGGCAGATTACCATCCCCGAAATCGGCACCATCCGCGCGGCGGCGCGGCCTCACGTGGTCCTGACTAGCAATCGCACCCGCGAGCTTTCCGACGCCGTGCGCCGCCGCTGTTTCTACTTGTGGATCGACTACCCGGAATTTGACAAGGAAGTGGAGATTGTGCGCCGCAAGGTGAATGGGATCGATGTCCAGCTCGCCGAGCAGATCTGCCGCTTTATGGAAAAGATCCGCATGCAGCGCCTCGAAAAGGTCCCCGGCGTCGCCGAAACCCTCGACTGGGCCAAGGCCCTCGTCGCCTTGCACCAGCACCATCTCGACCTCGAAGTCGTGGCGGATACTTTGGGCATTGTATTCAAGGACCAACGCGACGTGGCGCAGGTGAAGCAATCGCTGGCCGAGTTCTTGGAAGGATTGGGGGTCCGCGCCAAGCTGGCTCCAGAGCGATGAACCGCAAGATCGACGACATCGCCCTGCACGGCGCGTTGAGCGCAAATGTGGTCGGCTTCTGCCGCCTGTTGCGCGCCCAGCGTTCTGGCGTGGCCTTGGGCGAGGAGCAAGACGCGCTCCGCGCTCTGGCGGCCATTGACCTGTCGGACCCGGAGGATTTTCGGCTAAGCCTGCGGACGGTTTTGGCCAAGACGCCCGCCGAGCAGAAGCTCTTCGATGCGCTTTTTGATGTCTATTGGTCCGTATGGGATCGCGCCGGCGAATTGGGTCAGCCTCAGCCCGAGTCCTCTGCTTCCGAGAAGGCTAGTGCCAATCGACCCGGCAAGAATGGTTTGACGAGCGTCCGCGATTGGCTCAAACAGGGCGAGCCGACCGAAGAGGAGCGCGAAACCGCTGGATATAGCCCCATTGAGGTACATACAAAGCGCGACTTTAAGGACTTTAACGCCGAAGAGTTGGAGGAAATCGGGCGGCTGTTGCAAGCCATCGCCCGTGCGCTCGCCACGCGCTTCAGCCGCCGCTATCGGCCCGCCCGCCCGCCGGGCCGCCTCGACTTGCGGCGCACCCTCCGCGCCAGCCTGCGCCGCGGTGGCGAGCTGTTGGACCTGTCCTATTGCCGCCGCACCCGCCAGAAGCCCAAGTTGGTCTTGCTGTGCGATGTCAGTAAGTCCATGGATCTGTACAGCCGCTTCTTGATCCAGTTCATGTACGCCTTCCAAAACGCCTATCGCCGCATCGAGACGTTTGTGTTTGCGACCTCGCTACACCACGTCGCGCCGCTGCTGCGGGGCAACGACCTGAGCGCGGGGTTGGACGCGATTGCCGCGCAGGTGCCGGACTGGTCGGGCGGCACGCGCATCGGGGCCGCGCTGGAGACCTTTCTCAGCGAACACGCCGATCTCGTCGATCACCAGACCGCGCTGGTCATCGTCAGCGACGGCTGGGACACCGGCGAGATTGAGACCCTCGAAGAAAGTATGCGCGCGTTGCAGCGCCGCAGCCGTTGCCTAATTTGGCTCAACCCCCTGTTGGGTAGCCCGGACTACCGGCCCGCCACGCGCGGGATGCAGGCCGCCTTGCCGTACATCGATCTCTTTGCCCCGGCCCACAATATCGACAGTCTCAAGGCTCTCGTCGGATACCTGATGACGCTGCGCGGTGCGACGGCTGCGCAATACTTGCGTCGACGCCCTGAGCCGCCTGCGTCGACAAAAGCCGTGCCCGCCGCGCCGACGAGGGACGACTGGTACCGGCGCTTTGGAGTCCAGCCGTGAAAGACTTGCAGACGATCCTTCGCCGCGCCCGAGTGCTCGACGAGGCGGGAGAGCCCTATGTCTTGGCCACTGTGGTCCAGACCTCCGGCTCGGTCTATCGCGGCCCGGGCACTCGCATGCTCATCGAAACTGATCTCCAGAGCTTGGGCACCATCAGCGGCGGCTGTCTCGAAGGCGATGTGCGCGAAAACGCGCAAGCCGTCTTCGCCGATGGCCAACCCCGTCTCCTGCACTACGACGCCACTTCTGAAGACGATATCCTTTGGGGAACTGGTCTGGGTTGTAGCGGCACGGTGGATGTGCTCTTAGAGCGCCTACCCCAAGACGCGCCGTTTCATTATCCAACCTTTTTGCACCGCTGTGCCTTGGAAGATCGGCACGGCGTCCTCGTCACGGTTTTTGCTACTGAGGGCGGAACGAATGCTGCGCCGGGTCAACATCTGATCCTCGACGAGCGGGAAGACGTCCGCGACGACATCGCCGACGTGGAACTGCGCGAAATTGCGCACAATGCCGCTAGCGAAATCCTCGCGACTCTCGACGACACCCGACTCCCCATCGCCCTAGGCTACACGCGCCACTACGAGTTGACGCACGGCAAGGCCGCCCTGCTCATAGAGCCTCTGCTGCCACCCGTCGCCCTCTATCTCTTCGGCGCTGGCTACGACGCCGTGCCCCTCGCCCAATTAGCTGGCGAACTCGGCTGGCGCGTCACCGTGGCCGACCACCGGCCTTCCTATGCTCGCGCCGAGCGCTTCCCTGGGGCTAGGCAAGTCCTTCTCGCCCAGCCCGGTCATCTGCCCGAGGAGCTTCAGTTCGACAACCGCTCGTGCGCCGTCATCATGAGCCACAACTACCTACAGGATCAAGTTCTGTTGCGGGACTTGCTCGGCGCTCCCCTCGCCTACTTGGGCGTCCTCGGCCCGCACCAGCGCACCCAGCGCCTGCTCGCCGATCTGCAAAAAGAAGGCGTCGCGCCAAGTGATGAGCAGACCGCACGTCTCTTTAGCCCCGTCGGCCTCGACATCGGCGCTGAAACGGCCGAGGAAATCGCCCTGTCCATTCTCGGCGAAATCCAAGCCGCCCTCACCAGTCGCCAAGGCGGCTCGCTCCGCGACCACCCGGGGCCGATCCACGATCGACCGGCCTGACGCGGCTGTTTCTTGACTTCCGGCGAGATTTCCAGTCGCCGGGGTCAATCTGGCGAAGGTCTTTTGTCGCCTCTTCAAACTCGGCCAGATCCGCTGCCGACCAACAGCCAAAGAGATCGGCAAATTCTTCGCGCCGCGAACGCCGCCCTTCCAATGCCTGTTCGAGTAGCCCTTTAATGGTCTTGTTCAAGCCTGCAATTACTCCCTTGCCAAGAGCGTTTCGACTCTCTGTAAAACCGCATCCACGATCTCTGTGGGCAAAGGACATATCAACGCTGCATTTCTCGCCTGCCAGTCCATGCTCTTGACCTGATCTGCTAGAATAACACCCGTCACGTCCAGTCCCGCAGGGATGGCGACCTCAAAGGGATACCCCTTCACGTGACTGGTAATTGGGCAGAGAATTGCCAAGCGAGTCTTGCTATTATAAGCCCCTGGTGAAACCACAACGGCGGGTCGATGTCCTGCTTGCTCATGTCCTACTCGCGGATTGAAGTTAATCCACACCGCATCACCGCGCTGTGGGATGTACTCGGTTGATCTCATCATACTTCACTGCCCGTCGCAGGTCCAGTATCTATTTCACCGTGTAAGTTGTGCTCAGTCACCTCGGCTAAAAGATCGTCCAACTTCAAGCTAGACGGCCTTACAAGTTCAATGACTAACTCCTTACCACGTAGCGATAATTCGACCGGTGAGTTGAGTTCAAGCCCAATCTGGCTAGCGAGTGGTTTGGGAATACGCAGAGCCAAACTATTGCCCCATTTTTGCACGCGAGTTTCCATATCTTTACCTCCTCTAAATAGTAGATACAATGAGGATACATTGAGGGTCAGCATTTATCAAGACCGATTCTCTGTTCTTATGCTCGGAGACGAATCTACGGGATTTGGCAATCCAGCTATATTTCACCATTCATGTACATGTTGCGGCAAACGCAATTGCCTTGCAGAATATCCTGAACCAATAACACAAGAGGAACGCAATGCCTATCAGCGCCAAAGACCTCCAAGCCGCCCTTCCCGACCTCGAAAGCACCCAGTGTTGCGAGGGCCTTGAAAAAACCGTCGCCATCCACCGCGACCCTTGGGGAATTCCCCATATTCAAGCAGAATCGGAAGCCGACCTGTTCTTCGCCCAAGGCTTTGCCACGGCCCAAGATCGTCTGTGGCATATGGACTTCGATCGCCACCAAGCCCTAGGCCGCTGGTCCGAATGGGCTGGCCCTGCAGGACTGGACCGCGACCGTCTCCTGCGCGCCGCTGGCATGGGCCGCACCGCCAAGTTGGACTACCAAGCGTCTAGCCCCCAAGCCCGCGCCATGCTCGACGCGTACGCCGCTGGCGTCAACGCCTTTTTGGCGACGACAACGGCCCTGCCCGTCGAATACCAACTCCTCGGCCAGCACCCCGAGCCGTGGGAAAGCTGGCACTGCCTCGCCGTGTACAAGATGCGCAACAGCCTGCTCGGCACCTTTGAATCCAAGCTCTGGCGCACTCGTCTGGCCCAAGTAGTAGGCCCTGAGCAGTCCGGTCTCAGTGCAGTCCGGCCTCCGCATGGGGGCCGCATTGTGGCCGCAAACCTCGCTCAGCTAATCAAAGGCTATCCCCAAGGCCACCTGCTCACCGTGCCCCCCGGCACCGAGTACCAGGGAGAACCCCTCGACGGCCTTGCGGCCCTCAGCCGCGAAACCGACCCCGGCTCCAATGCGTGGTCCATTGCAGGTGAGTACACGGATTCGGGCTTGCCGCTGGTGGCTGGCGACTCGCACCGCGGCCTCGACACCCCTTCCGTCTATTACCAAGTCCATCTCGCCTGCCCCGACTTCGCTGTCAGCGGCTACTCGGTGCCCGGCGTCCCCGGTACTCTGCACTTTTGCCACAACGAGTACGTGGCTTGGGGCATGACCTACGGCAGTGCTGACACCCAGGATTTGTTCGTCGAGCGCTTTCGCGAAACGGCCGATGGCTTGGAGTACGAATTCAGCGGTGCGTGGCGGTCGGCGGAAATCCTGCGGGAAGAAATTCACGTCCGCGGCGCGGCACCCGTCACCTCTGAGGTCGTCATTACCCACCACGGACCTATCATCGCCGGCGATCCGCGCAAAGGCCAAGCCATCGCCATCAGCGACCCCGGCCTCATCGAAGGCACTCCTTGGGCCGACGCGGCCCGCGATGCCATGCGCGCCCGCTCGGTCGAGGACTTGCACCAAGCCTTCGCCCGCTGGAACGACCGCGTCAACAACTACGCCGTCGCCGATGTCCACGGCTGCTTCGGCTATCTGCACGAGGGTCGGATCCCCGTGCGCGAGGCCGCAAACGGCTGGCGCGCCGTTCCCGGCTGGAGCGGCGAGCACGAGTGGCAAGGCTACATCCCCCACGCCGAGTTGCCCAAAGCCATAAACCCGGCAACAGGCTATGCCATTACCTGCAACCAGCGCGTGACCGGCTCTGATTATCCCTATTACGTCGGACTCGTCTTTAGCCCCGACTACCGCGCCCGCCGCATCCAGACCCGCATCCTCGAATTGGCAAAAGGCACGGCCACGCCCGAGGCTATGGGCCACATCCACGCCGAACGCGTCTCGCTCCCAGCCCAAGTCTTTACGCGGGCCTTGCTCGCCATCGAGCCACCCGACGCCGACTGCGCCCAAGCCCTCGACTTGCTGCGCCAGTGGGACTGCCGGATGGACCGCGATCAAGTTCAGCCGACGATCTATGCGCAAACCCGCAACTTGCTCGGCTACCACATAGCGCAACACCTGTTTGGCGGCGACGCTTTGACCTTGCTCGCGGAGGCTGGCGGCGACGCTCACTGGCGTCTTATCACCCTCGAAGCAACCCTCGCGATTGAGCGCGGCGATACTGCGCTGCTGCCGTCCGGCCAAACTTGGTCCCAAGCTCTGACAGAGGCTCTGACCGGCGCTCTCGCCACTCTCAAAGAGGCCCTCGGCGACGACATGGGCCAATGGCGCTGGGGCCGCTTGCATCGCACCCAGCCGCAGCACCCATTCTCTGCGGTTTTCCCCGAAGCCGCTTCCTTCCTCGACCCCCCTTCGCTTCCCGTCCACGGCGATGGCGACACGCCCCTAGCCGGTAGCTATGCCTTCGACGATTTCACAGTTACGGGTCTTTCGGTCAATCGCTATATCTTCGATCCCTCCGACTGGACTCGCTCGCGCTGGATCGCGCCGCTGGGGGCCTCTGGCCACCCGGCTAGCCCGCACTACGCCGACCAAGCCCAGCTTTGGGCCGATGTGGAATTCATACCTCAGTTGTGGGATTGGCAGGAGATACGCGACCGGGCGGAGACGACGCAGCATTTGGTGCCGTCGGAGGGATAGCTCTCGCGGATGGCGTCGAAGAACGGATTTTCATTGCAATAAATTGCCATTAAAGGTAATCTATTGTTATGAAATTCGATCAATTGCTCGCCATCGTGGCCGACGAGCCAGTGTTTGAATCCGGCTTACTCTTGGCCGGTTCCGTAAACCCAAGCGATATGCAGCGACAACTCGTGCGCTGGACCGACTGCACCAACTACGGCGAGGACTTTACGCGCTGGCACCGCCCTACCGCCAAACCGCGCCCCATCCCTTCCTCGTCGCCAATCGACTGGTACGCGGCTCTTATGTCAGCGGTCTGTCGGCGTTGGCCCACGCTGGTGTGATTCCCGAGTACGTGCCGGAAGTGACCAGCGTGACCGGTGGGCGTCCTCAACTTCGCCAGACGCCGCTAGGTCGCTTTTCCTTTCGCCATCTCAAGACCGATCTGCTCTACGGCTATCAACACGTGGAGTTGGCACATGGCCAGTCGGCTTTTGTCGCTGCACCGGAAAAGGCACTGCTCGATCTGATCTATCTACAGCCGAATGGCGATGCACCTGCCTATATCAACGAACTACGCCTTGACTGGGGGAGCCTCGACCTAGCGGAACTGGATAGATTGGCTGCTATCGCCGCCCGTCCCAAATTGCTGAGAGCCGTGCGGTGCATTCGCGCACTCGCCGAAGACGAGACGTTGGGCTACGAGCAGCTATGAAGGATCACCTGTTTCAACTCGTGCAGGCGGCCGATGTGCGTCCGTTTTTGGAACGGGAGGAAGACGCGGCGCTGTTGAACATGAAAAACGCGTTGGAGCTATTGGTTGGCTAATCGCTCAACTCCCGCTTCATTTCCCTAATGACTTCCGCTAGTACTGCGGCGATCTCGACTACCTATTCTTCGCTAATGATAAGCTGTTGGCGATGTGGGTTTTGATGTCTCCTTGATCGCTCCATTGAAACTATGCGCCGCTGGTTCAACGCACTAACGTCAGTTTTTCTTGGTATAGCTGCTCGCCGGCATGGAGGTTGATAAAATAGATCCCCGATGCAGCTCGTTGCCCCGACAGGTCGCGTCCGTTCCACGCAACAGAGTAATTCCCTGCTTGGCGATATTCGTTGGAAATAAGCGTGTGGATGCGCTGCCCCAGCATATCGTAGATCGAGAGGGAGACCGCCATCGGCTGAGGGAGATTAAACCGAATGGATGTAGAGGGGTTAGAGGGATTGGGCGCAACGCTTAAGGTGGTTGAGGCGGCGGACGGAGCGGTTACAGTTACGGATTTGGCCGGTACGGTCCCATTAATTGTGCCCCCTGTAGATGTGATCGTATGTCCATTCATATTGATGGAGAGACCTGACTCTATGGTCAGCGTTCTTCCAGAGGGAACGGTTATATTTCGGTGTAGGGTGATTGCTTCGCTGCTACCGGTGAAAGCGGACCAGTCTTGGTCAAAATCTAACCTCCCGTCTCCAACTCTACCGGGTGATGTAGTCATATAGACGCCGCCGGCCTTGTCCCCCCATGCTAGCGTACGGCGCTTCGTTTCAGCTCTACCCGAAGAGTAATACATGGTGTTATTCCGGTATGTATTATTGCTATGTCCAAGCCCCGTAGAATGACCTAGCTCGTGGGTCATTACGTCCCTGAAATCTTTGGGTTGAGCTACGGTCCAAGAGCTTGGATACGTTGCAGACGTAGTCCATTTGTAGTCTGTGTTGAAACGGATATCCGAGACGACCACTCCACCGCGTATTCTCGGAGTCCATGCGCGAGCTGCTGCACTGCCTAAATTATCTTCAAACGTTACCGTACTCCACGAATCATCTTTATTGTACGTTCTATTGGTCGGAGTGCTGGCTACTTGAAATCTAAGTAGTTACCAAAAAGTCCGTTGACACTTTTCCCTTGTCCTCTCAGCTTAGTTGTATGCTTGGAGGCCACTTATGACTCAGTTTTCTCTTACCCGCCGCGAGCGCCGCTTGTTAGAGGCGTTGGTCGTCCAAACCAC
>JAJDVZ010000165.1:0-22554 GCA_022825835.1 Candidatus Latescibacterota bacterium | reverse complement strand
CCATATATGCCGCCGGGCGCTTGGAGAGCCTGCGCATCAAGCACCAACTCAAGCATTTCGCGTTGCGATCACAACTCTATCTCAAGGCCCTCCGATGTGCCTTTGAGCAGCTACAAACCCTCAAAACTGCGTAACATCAGTCAATGAGTGCGAAGTAGTAGAGTTGCAGGACGGTCGTTTGCTACTCAATATGCGCAACTACGATCCAAGCATCCGCGCCCGCGCCTTTTCGTTTAGCGACGACGGCGGTCAGAGTTGGTCGTCGATAGCGCGCGATCCCGTCCTCGTCGAGCCGATCTGCCAAGCGAGTATCCGCCGGGTCGGCACCAGCGTGCTCTTTTCCAACCCCGCCAGCACTGAGGGCCGCCAGAACATGACTGTGCGGATCAGCGACGACGAGGGCCAAACGTGGGCCTGCGCCCGCGTCTTACACCCCGGCCCGGCAGCGTACTCTTGTCTGGCTGCGTTGCCCGACGGCCGCGTTGCTTGTCTCTATGAATGCGGTGCCGAGCATCCGTACGAGCGCCTGACCTTGGCCCGCTTTTCGCTGGACTGGGTGCGCGATACGCCCTGAGGAGATCCCGTGAAAATCACCGACGTCCGCACCCTCTGTCTTTCTCGCCCCCACGAACCTGCCCGTCAGTGGTTCAGTGCCACTTTCCATGTGGAAAAAGCCGACTGTCCCATCGTCATTATCGACACGGACGTTGGCTTGCAGGGCATTGCCGAACCTTCTACCTATGGCGATCCGCCGCTCATTCGCCAGCGGCTCGACGCGCTCAAGCCGAGTCTTATTGGCCGCGATCCGCTCGACCCGGACCTTGTGCCTAAATCCACTGGTGACCGCTCGATGCACATTGTTCACGCTGGTCTCGAACTGGCGCTGTGGGATCTGCGGGCCAAGGCGCAAAATAAAACGGTCGCCGAACTCATCATCCCCCTCATCACGCCCGATGCCCCCGAGCGCAAACCGCGCACCCGCCTGCTCATCTACGCTTCGGGCGGCGTTCAGTACGACTGGGATGATCGCCCCACATCCGTCGTCGATGAAGCACGTGCCCTCGCCGACCGGGGCTTCACTGCCTATAAGATGCGGCTGGGCACTGAGTGGTCGTGGTCGGGCGTCACGGTTGCGCAGATGATCGACCTGTTGCAGGAGGTGACCGACGCAGTGGGCGAGCGCATGGAACTGATGCTGGAGGGCAATTGCCGCCTCGACGAGGCACAGGCCCGCGAGATTGGCCACTTTCTCGACGAAGCGGGCTGGACGTGGTTTGAAGAACCGCTGCCCAAGGAGCAGATCGACGGCTACGCCCGCCTCAACGCCGAACTACAGTTGCCCATCACCGGCGGCGAATCGAGCTCGACCCTCGCCGAGTTTGAGCCGTTCTTCGCGCAGAAAGCGTACGCCAAGGGCCAGCTTGATCTCGGGGTCTGTGGTCTTGACGAGGCCATCCGCATCTACCATCGCGCCAAAGAGTATGGAATCGAGCTTTTTATCCAGAATTGGCACAACGGCCTGTTGACCATATCTAACGCCCACTTCCTCGCCGCTCTCCCCGAAGAGCACGTGCTGGAAATGTTCATCGGCCAAGGGCCGTTGCAATGGGACATCCTCAAAGACCCGCCCGCGACCGAAGGCTACCTCGCGCTGCCCGACGCGCCCGGCTGGGGCGTGGAACTAGCCGACGATATTGAAACGCGCTTTCCCTACATCCCCGGGCCTTGGGGCCGTGCGGTGGAGCGCTGAGAGGTGTATGCAAATCCACACCGCGCATTTTTTGATGTTAAGCCGATCCCAGATTTGACAGTTACCCTCGACCTCTTGTAAAATACTCCGCTTTCATTCACCTTTGGAGCCAACATGATAAAAGATCCTCCGCTACTTACTGTCCGCCGCAACTTTCCGAGGCCCTCGGAAGCTGTCCTACGCGCCCTGCGCAATGTTCCCACTGGCTTTATCGTTGATTGTATGAACGGCCGCGGTGCGCTTGACTACCTCATCAAGCCGCTCGATCCCGACAACTGCAAGTTCGTCGCGCCCGTCGTCACCTGCCATCCGGGGCCGGGCGACAACCTCGCCGTCTTTGCCGCACTCGAGATTGCGCAGCGGGGGGATGCGATCTTCATCGCCACGGATACGTTCACCAAGACTGCGGTTGCCGGCGACAACATGATGGCCATGGGCCGCAACCGCGGCGTGGTCGGTTTGGTCACCGACGGCCTGATGCGCGACATCGATGGGATATTGCCCGTCGGTTTGCCCGCCTTTTGCCGGGGGATTACGCCCAACTCCTGTACCCGCAACGGCCCAGGCACGGCCGGGATGCCGGTGGTCATGGGTGGGATCTGCGTGGATGCTGGTGAGATCGCGGTTGCCGACCAAGACGGGGTGGTGGTCATTCCCCACGACCAGTTCGATCACGTCTGCGCGACCCTACCCCAAGTGCGCGAGGCCGAGGAAAACCTCTCTCGCCAGATCCGCTTAGGTTTGGACAATATGGAGGGGATACGCGAGTTGCTCGACTCGGACCGCACGGAGCACATCGACTAATTTTCGACTATCGCCAAGCTGGGCTGATCGAGCGCTATCTCTGGCAGCCGTTCGGCCTGAATCTCTTCTACGGTACCGTCGGCTAGGCGATAAAGCCGCGCCAATCCCGCAATCTCCCAAGCGGATGGGACTGCCGCCCCCGCAACTGCTGGTAATAGCAGGGCCAACGTACGGGTCGGTCCCTGGAGCAGCCGAGCTGTCGCACCATCGCCTTCTACGCTGGAGGCCTCGGCAAAGGGCACGCGGAAGCGCTGTAGCAGCGCATTGAGGCAGCGCAGGACGCTAAAGACGGGGCGGGGGTTGCACAGGGGATCCAAAAGTCCCTGACCAACATCCATGGTGCGGTCCAGATCGATAAAAGGCTCGACAAAGAGCCGCGCCCTCGGCAGCAGCGCCGTTGCAAAAAGCGCCTCTGCGGCCTGGACTGCATCGTCTTGGTCGCTTTGTCCCGGCAACTCAAAGAGCAAATCCAGCCGCCCCATCGTGGGCAGGGCGCTTACCTCGCGCCAAGCCAAGGCATCTTCCCAAGGGGCTGTTGCGTCCAGTCGGCATAGGGCCGCTTCTATCCACGTATCCGCGTTTTGCAATAGACGGTCGAGTTGGGCTACTTCGTCGGGCCGGTAGCCGATCCGGGTGCGGGGGTGCTGCTTGCCGGCTATCTGCTGGCCGGGGATTACCGGGGCCAAAGATAGCCGCAGATTGCGGTGGTAGCTCTTGAACAGATACAGACACGACGACGAGGGCCAAGGCTCGCCTGGCGTCTGGATCTCCCAAGTATCTACTTGGTCGCGGCGACTTTCTAAAATGGACTCGTACGGGGTGGCCTCATCGTCGAGAATGGTCGCTTGCACTTGGACGCCTTGGCTGCGCAAAAAGCGCAGGCGGTCGCCGGACTGGTCCAAATCGCTCCAGGGACAGCGCAGGGCTTGTGCGCCCAGCTCCAGACAGGCTAGCAGGGGATAGTCGTTGCGCACTGGCTGGCGCACTACTGAGGGAAAGGTTATGGGGACTTCTGTTTCCCAGCCCAGTGGGTGGGTCGCGGTCAGGCCCAATGGGGCTCCGCCCAAGTCGGCAGTTGCTGGGATGAGTAGCCGCCGCGGACCCGGCGACCAATCCTGTGCCCCGGCGGTGCGGATTAGGTGGATGTCGAGTCGGTTGTGGCGCAGGCGACACAAGAAAAAACCCAACTTGGGTTGGTCGTTGCGGCCCTGCTCGGGCGGCGGTGCGCTGCTGAACAAGTGGCTAAGACCGGGCCGCGCAAAAGAAGTGGAGGGGACGGTGCGATAGTACAAGGTGCCCGCTAGCTCGCAAAAGGAAAAGTGCACGTGGGCTGCAAAGAGCCAAGCCACTTGGTGGGCGGCTAACAATTTTAGCAGCCAAGTGCGGGCTGGTTCGCCGATGTTGTCGTAATGGCCTAGATGCGGCTCGGCGGGGTTGTGCAAATAAGGCGGCAGGTGCAAAAACACTGCGATGCGCATCCTCGCGTGTGCGGCCAAGTCGGCTTCCAACCAAGTCCTTTGCTCTTTTTCTGCTGGCAAGCCGGTGTTCAGAATCTGGCTGTTGAGTATCACTAGGTGCAGGTCGTGATAGTCAAAGCTGTACCAAGACGGGCCAAAGCGCCGGTGGTATGCGTCCAACCCCTCGGCCGTGACTGGATGGGTGGGCATGGTGGGGTCGGGTTTGTCGCCTAGGTCGTGATTACCGGCCACCCAGTGCGGTTGCACGCCGCAGGCGGCCATCTGTTCTAAGGCTTGGTCCAAGGCCGGGACAAAGCCCGCGCTCTCGGGGTATTCTTGTACCACGTCGCCCATGTGCATGACAAAGTCTGGCTCCAAGGCGGCTACCAAGCGCAACGCTGCGCCCGCCCGCTGGCTCTGTTGGGCGCGGGAGGGGAATTCGTCCATGCCGACGCCTCCTGCTAGCGCATAGTGGGTATCGGAGATGAGGACGAACTCGCCTAGGGCCTCGGGCAACAGGGTGCGGTCGAACAGGGTGGGGGACATGGAGAACGCTTTATCCAACTGGGCGCAAATTGAGCAACACCAACAGCCAAGACCGCGCCCAGTACGAAGTGTTCATGTAGGGATTTTGCGCCGAAGGCCACCCCGTCCAGTACGTCTCGTTGACCGGGATTCGGTGCGGCCACTGCACGAGCGGAATCGCCGGTAGCTCGGCCAGCCAGATCGCTATTGCCTGTCGGTAAATCGCCATCATCTCGGGCGCATCGTTGGGCGTCTGCGCCATGCGATCGACTAGCGCGTCGAAGTCGGCGTTTTGCCAGCGCCAGTAGTGCTCGGCGGTCTCACCCGTCGGTCTGGCGAAACGGCTGTGGTAGTGGCTCAGCACTTGGTAGGGATCGCGCATTGAGCTTAGGTTGCCAAACATGAAAGCGTGCGCTTCGCCTTGGGCCATCCGCGAAATGTAGTCCGAAGTCATGCGGAACGAGGCGTCGAAACCCGCCGCTTGGAGCTGGGCGACCAAAACCGGCGTCAGGTCCTGGAAGTGCGCGAAGATGTCGATGACGAGCGAAAATACCTCGCCGTCCTTCTCCCAGAAGCCATCTGGCCCTCGTGTCCATCCCTTGCGCGACATGATAGATGCCGTGCGCGCGGTGTCGTGGACGCCGATCTCGTATTGGGCGACTAAATCCGCAGCCGCGGCGAAATAGGGCTGCATTTGCGGCACGTCCGGCAGTGGCAACAATGCGTAATCGCCCGAGTTCTGCCAGCCGATTTCGACCAGTTGTTCGCGGTTGATGGCGAAGTTGATCGCCCGGCGGATTTCAGGATCGTCGAAAGGAGCCTCCATATTGTTGAACCCCAAGGTGATCGCCCACGGCGTCATGTAGCTATAGGGCGGTTCTCTCCCCGTCCAAGTGCTCATTTTGTCGTGTTGTTCGAGCAAGGTGATGATGTTGGACGGTCGGAGCTCCAAACATGTGTCGAGCTTGTTGGCCAGCAGGTTCTGCACCCGCTGGTGCTCCTCCATGTAGGGCAGAAAGATCAAGCGCTCGACCTGCGGCAGCGCGTGGAAGCCGGCCTTGGCCGCCCACCAGTCCGGGCGCAGATCCCAGATCCGCTGTGCTGGCTCCGATAGCGCAATGCGATACGGCCCGGTGACCACCGGCCAACCGCTGGCCAGATCGTAATTGGCAAAGCGCAAGGGATCTTGCTCCTCCCAGATGTGTTTGGGGACGATCGGCACGCCGTTGCCGTGGTTGTGGGTGAAATAACTGAACAGAAAGCGCGGGTTAGGCGATTTGAGGACGATCTTCGCCGTCAGGCTGTCGAGCGCCACGGCCTCTTGGACCCAAGTCTCCATATCGGTTGAAAACACCAGATTCGGCGCGTGCTCTTTGAGCATATTGACCGTAAAGACAAAGTCGTGCGCCGTCCACGGCATTCCGTCGCTCCACTCCACACCTGGGCGAATATCCACCACGACTTCGGTGTAGTCCGCGTTGAACCGGTGCCCGGTGGCAATCCACGGCAGCGGTTCAGCGTCGATCTTGTAGCCGTTGAAGAAGTAGAGCGGCTCGTAGAGGAACTGATAGCCGATCCGCGAGATTCCACCCGGCACGAAGGGGTTGAAGGTGTTGTAGTCTTGGATTTGGCCGCCGCAGGTGTTGTTTTCGGCGCAATCGACGATCAGCGTGCGGTTGCGCGGCACTTGCTGCAAACCGTCTGTAGCCTGTTCGCTAGTACAGGCTACCAAGGCTACACCGCAGAGAAGGGCCAAGCGCCAAGCGCGCGTCGCCCGAGTTGCCCTAGGCTGTTTTCCCATATTCGCCGTACTTTCCTCCGTGCGAGACTTGTTACGCGCAACGGGAGGTAACATAACGCGCGGAGTTCTCCGTTGTCCATATCCGTTCCCGCGCTGTCCCTTGAGCGAGCGGGCTGCGTGCGCTAATATGGAAGGTGTTCCTCTCCACCCTCACTCCCCGAGGTAACGCCATGAACCCCTTACTACCCCTCGCCTTATTGGCGTTAGTCGCTTGCTCAGACCCCTGCGCCGAATCCATCGACCAAGCCTTCCTCGACCAAGAAGCCGCCAAAGAAGGAGCCGTGCGCACCGAATCCGGCCTCATCTATCAGGAGCTAAAGGGGGGTTACGGCCCCAAGCCAGGGCCTAAAGATCGCGTCACTGTCCACTACAAGGGCATGTTTGCCGACGGCGAGGTCTTCGACAGCTCGTACGAGCGGGGCCGCCCCAGCACGCTGTCGCTCAAAAGGGTCATCCCCGGCTGGACTGAGGGCTTGCAGATGATGAAAGGCGGTGGTCAGGCGCGGCTGGTGATCCCGCCGGGATTGGCCTATGGCAAAAAGGGCAAGCCCGGCAGCATCCCTTCGTGCGCGACCTTAATTTTTGAAATCGAGTTATACGAAATAAAAGGGAGTTAAATTCATGAGCAAGCTACCGCGCCGCAACATGGGGCGCACCGGTATGCAGCCTAGGGTGCTCGGCATGGGCGCGGCCTTTGTCGGTGCATCCGGCGAGGCCGAGACCATCGCCACGATCGAACGCGCGCTCGATTTAGGCATCGACTACTTCGACAGCTATGCTGGCCGCAACGAGGATCGCTGGGGCGAGGCGCTAGCCGGCGTCGAGCGGTCGAGTTATTACATGCAGGCCAAGGTCGGCCCGCACCCGGAGCGGCCCAAGGACTTTTCCGCAGAGGCCACGCGCTGGAGCGTCGAACAGAGTCTGCAATCGATTCGCGTCGATTACCTCGACGCCGTGTTAGTTCACGATCCGCCTGATATTGCCGATCCGTTAGGCCCTGGTCGCGCCTTCGACGAGTTGCAGAAGATGAAGGAAGAGGGCTTGGTGCGGCACATTGGTTTGGGGGTCCGCGATCACGACTTCCACCGCGCTGCCATTGAGGCCGGCCACGCCGAGATTGTCCTCACGTTTCTCGACTACACACTACTCGACCAATCCGTCGCCCGCACCACTATGCGCTTGGCCAAAAAACACGGTACGGGCCTGATTTTGGCTAGCGTCTTTGGCATGGGCCGCTTGACCGGCATTGAGCCGGATCGGCCCGCTGAGCCGCGTGCTCACGCCATGTGGGAGTGGTGCCAAGAGCAGGACGTGGATATCAAGCACTTGGCCATGCAGTTCTGTCTCGACGCGCCCATCGACGGCATCGTCATGAGCGGTCCCGCCGACCGCCACCAGCTTCAGGATGCGTACGACGCGGCGACGCAGGAAGTGCCTGCTGAGATTTGGGTGGCGTTTGAGGAGAAGTTTGGCGTTGGGATCTAGGCAGCTAGTTAGATTCGACATCTGGAATCAGAATTAATCCCGTCAAATGGAGTAGAAATGGATTCATCTTTACCTGAATGGCGCAGTTACTTCGCAACGATCGCGGATTCGTACGATCGGCTCCAGCCCGTTCTAAGTCCACCGTACAGTAGGGGCTTGGACATGCTTGTGGACCTGATTCCCTTTGCTGCCGATGAGTCATTCGAATTTGTGGATCTCGGCTGTGGCACGGCGGAGCCGGCTGTGCGCGTGTTGGAACACTTCTGCCGCGCTACTGGCACCTGTATCGACAGCGAACCGGAGATGCTTGCGCTCGCTAGGAGGAAACTGACGCCGTATTCAGGTCGGATTGAGGTGCGGGAAGCGGACATCACTAGTTGTGAGATTCAGCCGTGTGACGTGATTTTCTCGGCCAAGACCTTTCATCATCTTCCCCCGGCCAGTTTGCCCGAACTTTTTGCCCGGATTGCGGGCGGACTCCGGCCGGGTGGTTGCTTCGTCCTGTACGACGCGATGTCGGTCGGCCCCCGCTGGGGAGCAAGTGTTCGGCAGCAGGCATCGCGCTTCCGCCAGCGCCATCTCCAAGACGCCGTTGCTTCAGGAGTAGCTACTCAGCAGGAGATTGATGCTAGGGTGGAGTACAAGCGAGCGATGAAGGCCGCTGGTGAGGATGTCGAGTACGAGCACAGCGCAGAGAATATGATTGACGCCATGAGCGAGGCCGGGTTTGCTGAAGTGGCCGTTGTCTGGCGCATGTTTGCCGACACGATTCTGTTGGCTTTTACACCTACTAAGGATGCCTAAATGAGTACGTGGCGTGAATTGACCTTTCCAAACAGTTCCTTAAAGGATGCGGTACTTGTTATCGAAGATGATCGTGCGAACGTACTCGTCGATCCGCTTCGTTGGCGCATCCTCGAAATTCTTGGAGCAGGGAAGTCGGTTGCAGAAATTTCGCAGACTTTGGACGTTACCGACGCGCGGGTGCTGTACCACTTGCAACGGCTGGAGCAAATAGGTGTCGTGCATTTGGAGGGAGACGGAGCAAACCCCCAGGAATGGCGTTGTTTGCCAGCGGCGAGCAAAGTTCGCGTTCGAGATACTAGTGCGGCACAGGATCAAATTGCGGAGGCCATGCCAACGGATGTTGTTAGCCAGTTCAATCAAGCGTTTCGCGAAGCTGCCGAGGGATTGTATGGTTCGACATTCCAGCAATCTATCAATCACAACCGTGCACGACTATCGGAAGAACAGACAGCCGAATTTGGTCGTCGATTATTGGCACTTATAGAAGAGTACTTTCCGCCGGGGAAAGGGGATCGCTCAGGCATCAAATACGGTTTCTATGGGATTCTCACGCCGATAGATCTGCATCCGCTTGGGGACTCTGAAACTGAGGAGTGAGAGTTCGTTTGGCGCGTGAATCGTTCCCGAACGTTGCAATATAGCACGTCATCGCCTCCTTGACATACTACGATAGTACCTTTCATTCACCCCCTTCATTCTTCTTCTCTCTCTGGGGGTATCATGTCGCAGGCAATGAATGATTTGAGGGGCAGCTTGGTCGCCTTGGTGACGCCGATGACGGCATCGGTGGCGATCGACTGGGCGGCGCTGGACGGCTTGGTGGATTGGCACTTGGAGTCCAAGACGCATGGCATTGTGCCGGTGGGCACCACCGGCGAATCAGCCACGCTGACTCACGCCGAACAGAAACAAGTGATCGAAGCCGTGGTGCGCCGGGTTAATGGCCGCGTGCCGGTGGTTGCAGGTACCGGTGCCAATGCGACGGCCGAGGCAATCGAGTTGACTCGGGCGGCGCAGGGCGACGGTGCCGACTACTGCCTGTCGGTGACGCCGTACTACAACAAGCCGACTCAGGAGGGTCTTTACCGGCACTATTGCGCCATCGCCGAGGCCGTGGATTTGCCAATGGTCCTCTACAATGTGCCGCCGCGCACGGCGTGCGACATGGAGGCCGAGACTGTAGCTCGGTTGTCTGCTGTCGATTCGATCGTCGGCATCAAGGAGGCGTGTGGCGATCCCAGCCGCGTCGCCGAGATCAAGGCGCTGGTGCCCGACGACTTCGTCCTGCTGTCCGGCGAGGACGCGCAGACGCTCACTATGGCGGGCTACGGAGCCGTTGGAGCGATTTCAGTGACCGCCAATGTCTTGCCGGCGGCCATGGCCGAGTTCTGCCAAGCATTCATCAACGGCGACGACAGAGCCTGCGAATTGGATGCCAAGTTACAGCCGATTCACGAGGCCCTGTTCATGGAGACGAGCCCTATCCCAACCAAGTGGGCGCTCAACGCCATGGGTAGGATTGACGTTGGTATTCGACTTCCATTGGTGGAATTAACGGCTCCCGTGCAGGTTGAAGTACGCAAACGACTGGAGACCTTGGGCGTACTTTAACGAATTGTTGATGGCGAATTTTGGCGACGACTATCTAATCTCTGACTCACAGAAGTTAGGTGCCAATGTTACAAGCAGTACTCTTCGATCTTGACGGAACTCTGTTGGATCGGCTTAGCTGCCTTAGAGTGTATCTGTACGGTCAGGTCGAACGACTAGCCGATGACCTTCACGCTCTTCCATTTGGCGAATACATGGAGCGAGTAATTGAGTTGGACGCACATGGCCACGCTGATAAGGAGGAGTTGTTTAGGAGCATTGAACGTGACTTTGCTCTCTCGTTTGGTACTTGGCAGAGGTTGCTGGATGATTTTATGACGTACTTTCTCTATATATGCGTTCCGTTTCCCAAGACACACCAGACGCTTACCACACTTAGGCAACAAGGCTTAAAGATGGGGCTCGTCACGAATGGAGCAGTTGATTCACAGCAACCGAAAATTGATGGTTTGGGGATCGCTCGCTATTTCGACACCGTATTGATCTCGGAAGCCGAAGGGGTCGCCAAACCAGATGCGGAAATCTTCCGTCGGGCGACCGACAACTTGGGTGTCTCGCCAGATCAAGCTGTCATGATTGGCGACAATCCAGAGGCCGACATTCGGGGTGCCAAGTTCTGCGGGATGAAAACGATTTGGAAGCGCGATGCGTATTGGGAGGCACCTGAGATTGTGGATGCGGTGATTGACGATCTCGACGAGTTGCCGAGCACAATACGCAACCTCGCATGAGTTCATACTTTGCTCAATGGATTTCTATTAGCGGGTCTGAATGATATATTAGGACGAAACGGTAATCTGCTGTTAGGAGGCTTACGATAATGCCTACGACGTGGAAAGACTACATTGAGAGTACTTCGGACGTGCTGCGTGGAAAACCGCGTATAAAGAATACCCGAATCCCTGTGGCTCTGGTAATCGGCTACTTGGCGGATGGTTATTCCGGCGATCAGATCATAGCCGAATTTCCAGAGTTGACGACCGAGAGTGTCGCCGCCTGCCTAGATTATGCCCGTGAATTGGCAGATTTTGAAGTAGCGGCCTGATGGCGGTCGTTTTCTTTGCCGACCATTGCGTACCGACTGTAGTCGTAGATGAGCTACAACAGGCGGGCTACAAGGTGCTTGTGTTAAAGGATCGCCTTCCCACTGCATCGCCCGATGAGATTGTCATTGATGAAGCCGGGAGGTTTGAAGCGGTACTGATATCGCTCAATGGAGACTTCTCAGACATAGTGCGCTTTCCGCCGAGCAACTACCATGGAATCATTGGACTACAGGTCAAGAATCGCCCAAGCCTCATCCCGCACATTATGTCTCGTCTCCTCGATTTTCTTGCAAGCCAGGAAAGGTCTGACCTTACTGGCAAACTAATTCTCGTAGAACCAGACAGAATAAGAATTCGCTGATATAAAAATACTATGCCTAATCGCTTTGCGAGTCAGAAAGATTGCTCGATTATACAACTGGACAGATGAAATGACACAAGACATAAGAGTCTGCTTTATCGGCGATTCATTGGTCAACGGTACCGGTGACGAAGCAGCTCTCGGGTGGGCCGGGCGTCTGTGTGCTATGGCCAGTGCGAGCGATATATCCGTTACCTATTACAACCTTGGTATTCGGCGAAACACGAGCAAAGATATTCTGCTGCGCTGGGAGAGCGAATGCGCCCTGCGGCTGTCCGATTTCTGCGATGGCCGCATAGTTCTCTCATGTGGCGTCAATGATACGGTCATTGAGAATGGAAAAGTTCGCGTCGATTCCGCGGAATCTTGCGCAAACGTCCGGGCGATTCTGTGCGGAGCTAAGCGATACACCGTGCTTATGGTTGGTCCACCACCGGTTATTGACGACGAACAGAATGAGAGAATCGAAAGCCTCTCGCTTGCGTTTGCTCGCGAGACAAAAGCACTTGGCGTTCCGTACATCGATCTCTTTTCTGCGCTTTGTTCGGATGACGCCTATAAACGGGAAGTGGCAGGGAACGACGGTGCTCATCCGAGAGGTGAGGGCTATTACAAGATGGCGCGTATTATAGGGGCGTCGCCTAATTGGTGGTTTCGTGCGTCTAACAACGCGATCAGAAAGTAAGACGCTTTGGGCGAGTCCTAGCTGTCTAATCAATCCCCAGCGCCTGATCAATCTCGGCCTGATAGCCCTCCAAGTCGCCGCGCTCGATCTCGGCCAAGCTCACTGGCCGACTAAACCACTCCGATTCAAAGATTGCCATGCAGATCGCCTGCGAGCGATAGCCGTCTAGGCCATCCACTTCGGGCGTACCCTGACCCCGCACGGCATCGGCGAAATCCTTCAGCTCGGTTGAGATGGGATTTTCCACGCCACTGGGGAAGAGCCGCTCGCGCTCGTCTTCTGTGAGGCTGTTCTGATACTCCTCGATCAATGACTCGTTAGACGTGTTCGTGCCGGTGCGCGTCCACAGCCCGCTCTCCCAGTCGATGCAGCCCTCGCTGCCGTAGAGGACGCGCTTGCTGAAATCCTGTCCCGGCGCTGAACCTTGCCAAGTCCACTGCACCACTGCGCCGCCGTCAAAGTCAATCAGCGCCATGGCGCAGTCCTCTACATCCACCGGCCAAGCGCCCTCGCGCTCGACCGGTTCGTCGTAGCGATACGGCTCAAAGCTGGGCGCCCGCGCCACTACCTGCCGCGCTTCAGTCCCCAAGTGATAGCGGAACAGATCGGCAAAGTGTACGCCTCCGTCGAGGAGCCAGCCCGCCCCGGCGTCGCGCTTGAAGTTGCGCCAGCCCCACTTGCCCAATCGCAAGCCCGCTTCCAGCCAATAGAAGGTGCGCGGCTGGCCGATCCTTCCGCTGGCTACCGCCCAAGATCGGGCTCGCTCCTGCGGCGAGCGGCGATAGTTTTCGGCTACGGCGAGCTGACAGCGATTATCTACGGCTGCATTGAGTATTTTGCGACCGGCGCGCAGGGTGATCGCCAGCGGCTTTTCGATGATCACATGCTTGCCCGCCTCTAGGCAGGCAACGGCGAGGATGTGGTGCTGCGAGTGCAGAGCGCAGATGTCCACCGCGTCTAGGTCCTCTACGTGCGCGAGCATCCTCTCCACGTCGGTATAGATCTCCGGCTTGTGCTCCTGGAACTCGGCGATCTCGTTGGCCCGCTGTTGCGCCTGCGCCTCCACCAAGTCGCAACAAGCCACCACCTGTATATCGTCAATCCCGGCCTGTGCTAACTCCTCCAAGCCGCGCACGTGCGCCCCGGCCATGCCTCCACAGCCCACGAGGGCCAACTGCAACTGTTCCATTATGGTTTCTCCTAAGTTGGAATAATCGGCAACACCACGTGCGACGCCTGTGTAGCATTGTGGTGAATTCTATTGTCCGCTCCTTGGCGTCGTCGCTCTTGGCCGATGGGGTCTCCGGTGTTGGGATTGACATCGAAGCGGGGAAAGTTCGAGCTGGAAATGTCGAGGCGGATCTGATGCCCGGCGGCAAACACATTGCTCGTCGGATAGAGGGTAATCGTCAGCTCGGCGACCTCGCCCGGTGTTAGCAGCTCGCCCTTTTCGCGCCCGTTGCGGTATCGTAAGCGCGCGATGCTGTCGGTCAGGTTGAGCGCGTAGCCATGCGGATACCAGCGGCTCGGGGGATAGCAATCGATCAGCTTGGCGGTAAAATCCGTATCCGGTGCTGACGACGAGACCCACAACTGCACCTCAATCGGTCCGGTCACCTCCACGTCCTCGGCTAGCGGCTCAGTGGCAAAGACCAACACATCCGGCCGCGAGCCGAGCGGTAGATAGGGCGGCGCACAGCCGTAAAACTCCGGGCCCTCCGCCTGATCGAACCCACCCGGCTCCATCAATTGCTCCGTCCGCGCCCGCCACGGCGCATTGGCGGAAGTGCCCACGCCCGGCGGCAGCGGGCCAAGCTCGGAAAGCGAGGAGACATTGCCGCCAATAGAGGGCACCGGATTGGCTGGGTCGAAGCGATAGACTGTATCGCCGCCGTCGGCGGCTGGCTCTTCCGGCGACAAGGTGCCGTCGCCGTGCAGATAGTACTGGGTGTAGTTCGTCCGGGCTAGTGGCCACTCGGCCTCGTCGCGCCAATGTCCGCCGTGGAAAAGCCGGCCACTGCTGGTGCGATAGCCTCCGCCGCCACCCATGGCGAAGATCCGCACAAGCGGCGCGTTCGCCTCGCCATTGTCAACTCCCTTGAGCGCCCAGTCGAAGTAGCGCAGATGCAGGGCGCGGAAGTCGTCTAGCGCTGAGTCTTCGCCGAATTCCACGTCGCCGGCAAAGCTCTGCTCCAGTGTTTGCGTCCCGTGCGTCCACGGCCCCATGAGCATCCGCACCGGCCCCTGCTTGCGCGCCGCCAATCCCTCGTAGTTTTTGCACGTCGAGCGCGTGTACGAATCGTACCAGCCTCCAAGGATCAGAATCGGTACGTCCGGGAAATCGTCCCAGAAGAGCGCTGGCGCGTAACTCGGGTGTTGCCAGTACTCGTCGTAATCGGCCTTGGTCAGCAAGTCCAGTGCCCACTGCTGGTAGGGCGGCACCAATTTGAGCTGGGTCTGTCCTTTGCGGAGCGGCATCCGCGCGAGCCAGTCGGCAAAGGTTGGTGCGCCTATGTTTAGAGCTGCGTCAACCGCTGGATCGGCTTTTATCGCACGCTGGGTGTTGGCTGCTGAATGCCAGAACGCCCACGCCAAAAACCGCAACTCCAGTGCGCCGCCGTGCCGCACGGAAGACTCGTGCGCGTCAGCCCCGCTCATGTTGACCACCATGGCCTTGAGGTTGGTCGGCCCCAACGCCGCCATGGCCGTCTGCGTCCAGCCCGACCACGAGGTCCCCCACGACCCCACCTTGCCGTTGCTCCACGGCTGCTGGTCGATCCACTGCAAGGCGTCGTACCCGTCCTCAGCCTCGGGCAAGAGGAAGTTCACATCTCCTTCGGACTGGAACGTGCCTCGGCAGTCTTGATAGACGGCCACGTACCCGCGTTGGGCGAAAAACCGGCCGTAGCTGCTGTTGCGCTCCACGTCGCTTTTGTCGTAGGGCGTGCGGTGAAAGACGGCGGGGAACTTGCCGGGCACTGGCTGGCCATCGCGGGCGGGGAAGTACAGGTCGGTCGCCAGCCGCACGCCGTCGCGCATCTCCACCATTACATCGCGTTCTATTACTAGGTCGTACAAGCCGTCGGCCATAGCGTCATCCTTTGTTTTACTCTGTGGCATTAACTCGCGAGGTCATGCGGCGCTTGGTGCTGCAAGGAAAGATCTAAATCTACCTACCAGCTTGGCCCGGCCCTTTGTATGGCCGTCCAAACGGTAGGCCAAACGGCTCTTCATATGGCCGGAATGGCACCATATCCGCGATCGCCTGAAGCTGGGCGAGGACATCGGCCGGCAGTGGCCCTGCTTCGACCGCGCGGACGTTCTGCTCTACTTCCTCCACCGATCGCGCTCCCATCAAGACCGTGGAGATTTGCGGGGTTGCCACCATCATGCGGAGTGCAGCCTCTGGTAGCGACAGTTCGATTTTCCATAGTTGTTGCTTTCCCTTACCTCCAACCTCATTTAAGGCCGCGATTTACCGCCTTGCTCCGAATTCTCCCCTATGGGTCAAATAGTTGGCCGTCTTTTCAAAAAGGACCAGTTGTTCAGAGGGATCTTGTGTATATAGAACCTCTCCTTGGACTTTGATCACGTCAGCTACGTAGTCGTCAATATGTCTTTCAATATCGGAAAGGAATGTCTCTTCCTTGCTTAAGTCCCACAGGCGGTGAGCTTCACATAGGAAACGTCCCATGAGAATCACCTTCGCATCTCCAAGTGAGACAGATATATTAGCCGATTTGAGGACGCGAATTTGGTCCTCTGCACTACTCAGAACATGAGTAATGTCGACTTTGGGGACGTGATGGGTAGCCCCGTTATCTTCCTTGCCACAGACGAGTATCAAGTCCAAATGTATCGGCGTCTTTGCCTGTTTCAGAGGCGTGGAAACGGACATCTCAGCCTTAATCGGATAAGCCTGTTTGCATACGAATCCGGCATGTCGAATAGCTCTGTGGACACATGTCCATCCTTCGTGTCGAGCATGGTGATAGGAGAACACGAGAAGCCCGGTATGCTTGAGAACGCGGTGGCATTCGGCGAACACGGATGTCAGTTTGTTGGCGAAAAGGACAGAACTCGTATCTTGGACTTCGTCTTTCCGTCTCGTCGTTTCGGCTTTGGAATAATCCAAAAGCTGGTTCAGCCAGTAAAAGAAAAAATCGGCGAGCTGGGAGTAGTGAACATTGTCGAAGAATGGGGGATCAGTTACAACGATGTCCACGCTGCGATCTGGAATACTGGTACGACTGGAATCGCCTTGAGTTAGGTAAACTGTGTCGTTCCCATTCTTGGACAAGGCAAACTCGTTGGACACCGGAATGGCGAGAGGTTGATTGATTCCTCCAACTTTACTGTTCTTACCCGATGTTACATAGAGCTCTGTTGGATCAGCCTTGTAGGTAAGCGCATTTAGGATGCGAGAGCGAAACAAGGTGGAAAACGATCCAGACGACTTACTCGTACCCCAGACATTTGCTTCGATTGGCATCACTTCGGGCTTGAGGACATGGTGTGAAAACATGTGCCGCACGGCCCCTGTTCCTTCACCCTTGAAAGATGCAAATAGGTTGTTGAACTCAAGCACGCCAGAGAACAGGCAGGCAAAGAGGAGCCTATGATCGGCGTGGTCAATCTGACGAATGGCTTTCCGCAGGTGGTGGATGCAAAGGAGCTGCCTATCGGAAAACAACTCGCGCCAGAAGCGGTAGTTGTGCTTCAGAATCTGGTTTGTGTTATAACCCGGCGTGATTTCAATCTGAGGGAAGGAAGATCTGATGGCAGTAAACTCTTGTGCAATGCGTTCTGCAAGGCCGTCATCGAAAGCATTCATAGAAGCGTATCGTTTTTGCCCATCCGTGGTGAGAATCATCTTGGCGTACCGGCGATAACCAAGAGGCCCACGCATTGATTTCATCCGCTCAACAAGACGGAATGTATGGCCACATTTATCGCATTCGACTTTCGCCCCTTTGATATTGCCTTGTTGTGGGTTGTACGTCGTACCACAATCCGAGCACTTCACGTAATCAGCATCGTAGAGCGTCGCGTTAACGGCACCGCAACTAGGGCAAAGTGCACGGGCACTAGGGTCTTTGCGCGGGACGGCGTTCTTTGAGAAAATACGAGACTTGAAGAGGTCGATCTGTTCATCGCATTGTGGACATGACACAACCTTGACGAGAAAGTAGTACAGTACGGTTGCCCTACTACCTTCTTCTGTACGCGTCTCGAAGTAGTTCAATAGTTTGGGGGCGATCGTGTGCTCAAGGAGTTGATATGTAGCGACGACTTCGGACGGATCGTACTTAGTGAAGGCAGCGCGGCAGGCGAGATACGCGACCGGATTTATATCTTGGCCTAAAGTGGTACAACCAAGCTTAATCGCTTCTCCTATGGTAACTCCGCTTCCCATGAAAGGGTCAAAAATTACAGTTTTAGCAAAATCGTTCTTCCCATAGAAGCATTTCCAGAAGTCCTCTCCTTCGTCGAGACATGCGCCCAGCAAAACACCCCGAAAAACAGAACCCAATCTACGCGCCCACCATTTATGGATGTAATAGACTGGACGATGGACCTCTTTTCTCCACGATTCGGCCTCTGCAATCACGGAAAGACGAGCATACGGAAAATCGTTCTCTATGAGTCGGGGCATCCTTTACTCCGGGAGTATAATACACCGCGAGGGGCCTGTCTCCGTCTCACCGTCCCTACTCCATCGGCACCAGTCGCAAAATCCGCCCTGGGTCTTCCACCGCGAGATAGATTGCGCCGTCCGGTCCGGTCTGCACGTCGCGCATCCGCGATTCGCCTTGGTATGCGATTTCGTCGTGTACCACTTCTGTGCCCGCCAAGCGCAGTCGGTGCAGCCGGTTGAAGCGCAGCGAGGTCACAAGCAGGTCGTTTTGCCAGTTGCCAAAGCGATCACCGGTGTAAAAGTCAATGCCGCAGACGGCTATCGACGGCACCCAATAGGTCTGCGGTTGCTCCATGCCCTCGGCGTGGGTTTGGTCGGTGATGGGCGTGCCGTCGTAGTTTAGGCCGTAGGTGATGACCGGCCAGCCGTAGTTTAGGCCGCGCTGTACGAGGTTGAGCTCGTCGCCGCCCTTGGGGCCGTGCTCGGCTGCCCACAGTTGGTCGGTCTCTGGGTGCATGGCCATGCCTTGGGGGTTGCGGTGGCCGTAGGACCAGATTGACGCAATGGCTCCGTTGCTGCCGACGAAGGGGTTGTCGGTTGGGATACCGCCGCTGTCGTGCAAGCGGTGGAGCTTGCCGTTGGGCAGTTTCACGTTCTGGGCGAGGGGTCGCTGGCCGCGGTCGCCGATTGCAAAGTACAGGTAGCCCTCGCGGTCGAAGACGATGCGCGAGCCGTAGTGGTGGGAGTGCCGAGTGTAGAATTGCTCTGGGACGCGATGAATCACTTCTACATCGACCAACTCGCCATCTTGCAGTCGTCCGCGACTGATGGCCGTATAGCTTAACATGCCGCCTAGCGGACCGGGCAGCGGATCGGAGTAACTAAGGTAAATCCAGCCGGTCTCCGCATACTGGGGGTGCAAGGCCACATCCATCAGCCCGCCCTGTCCCTTGGCGAGCACCTTGGGCACGCCGTTGATGGGCGGCGAGACTGCGCCGTCAGTGCTGACGAGGCGTAGCTGTCCCTCGCGCTCGGTGACCAACAAGCGTCCATCGGGTAAAAAAGCGAGACCCCACGGTATGTCCAAGCCGGTGGCGAAGGTCTCGACGCGAAAGGTGTGTTCCTCAGATTGGACAATCTGTTGGGCTGAGGCGTCTCCTACGACAGCGAGAATGCAAAGCAAAACGCCGTATTTCATGTTTCTTTCCTCAATGATAGTGGTCAGTGGGCCGCTCAGCTTACCTGTACGCGCCGGGCTTCTGCATCAGCCAAACCCTGCTCGATACCGGCATTCAGGCTGCGGTTGGCGCGAATTTCTTCCATCTCGAATTCATCCACATATTCCTCGCGCTCCAGATAGCGCAAAACCGCAGTTTCGATGAAGTTAGGCAGGGGGCGGTTATCGCGTTCAGCCATGACGCGAAAGCGCTGGTACACGGCGTCATCGAGACGAAGGGTGACCGTTTTGGACATGACGAACCTCCAGTTAGGCGATCTAGTGTCGCGGATGAAATTTCCTCAAAATCTCATGTTTCTTCTCGTTGCAATAGTGGTTAGTGGGAAACTGATCACTCGCCGCTACCACTACTAGTCCTCGGCCTCTCGCATCAGGCGCACCAATGCTTCAACTTGGGCTGCGTCCATTACCGCGCCAAATCCGGGCATACCGTCCTCGGGAATCCCCACGGCAATGCTTGCGAAGATGGCCGTGTCGCTGGCGCCGTAATCCCAGCGACCGTCAATCAGGCTGCTAGCCATGCCGCCGTCCATGGCGGGTCCGTGGCAGTCGGCGCAGTAGTAGGCGTAGTGGGCTGTCGCGGTGGTTGTGGCCGACGGCTTTGCTGGCGAGGACTGACGGCCCCAACCGCCGCAGCAAACTATGCTCAGGGACAGGCTGCAAAAAAGTACGCGCCGCCATGCGCTAGCTGTCATGCGGGACGTTATAGTACCTGCACCACCTCGCGCACCCCCTGCACCAGCGCGTCGATGTGGTGAGTCTCGGTCGCCAGCGATACGTTGCCGCCCGTCCGCGTGTATAGTCCTCTGTTGAGCAGAGCGAAGAACAACCAGCGGTGCAGTTGCGCGTCGTCCTGTGCTGCTGCGCGAAAATTGCGCGGCGGCTGTTCGAGGAAATACAGCCGGAATATGGATCCAGCCACGACCACCTGCACGGCGATTCCGACCTCGCCAAACGCGGCCTGTAATCCCTCAGCCGCCCGCCGCGCCAGCTCTTCCATCTGCTCGTACGCCTCTGGGGTCAGTGCTTGGAGGGTCTGCAAGCCGGCGGCTAGGGCGATGGGGTTGGCGTTGAAGGTCCCAGACTGTTGGATCTGTGGCCCGTCGGCTGGATCGTACAGGTCCATGGCGTCGGCGCGGCCGCCGAAAGCTGCGCCGGGCGTCCCACCGGCGATTACCTTGCCCAAACAGATCAGATCGGGCCGCACTTGATAGGCTGTGTGCGTCCCGCCTGGGCCGAAGCGGAAGCTGACGATTTCGTCGAAGATTAATAGGGCACCGGCGCGGGTGGTCGCCTCGCGCAGGCTCGACAAAAAACCGGCCTCTGGCAGCGCCAGTCCGGCGGCGGTGGAGAGCGGATCCACGATCACGGCCGCCAGGTCTTGGGCGTTGTCGCCGATGATCTCGGCGCAGGTGGCCGCGTCGTTGAACGGCAGCACGACCACGTCGTCGAGGGTGTGGGCCATCAGCCCGGCCGAAGAGGCTACGCCCTGCGGCTTGTTAGCTGGCCCTAGTTCCGGTCCCAATGGCGGCAAGTAACTCACCAGTGCGCTGTCGTCTATGCCGTGGTAGGCTCCCTCGAACTTGGCGACCTTGGTGCGCCCAGTGTGCGCCCGCGCCATGCGCAAGGCGTTGAGCACGGCCTCGGTGCCCGAGGAGCAAAAGCGCACTTTCTCCAGCGCGGGCATGCGCGTGCGGAGCATCTCGGCCATTTCTACTTCGAGGACGAGGGGCCGCGAAAACCCCGTGCCGCGGGCGATTTGTTCCTGTAGGGCAGTGACGATGGCGGGATGGGCGTGGCCCAAGGGCAGAGCCGTGTTGTTGTTGACGAAGTCGATCAGGCGATGGCCGTCGATGTCGTAGAGATAGGTCCCCTCGCCGCGGTCGGCGTAGAGGGGAAAAGGATCAATGTGGACGCCGGTGCGGGTGTTGCCGCCCGGCAGCGATTGCACGGCCCGCGCAAACATCGCTTGCGAGCGGGGATTGCGCACTGCGTACGCGGCGATTTCTTCGTCGAGCAAAGCCTTGATTTCTCGTGCCATGGTTCATCCTTGCCGTGAAGGGAGTGCGAATTTCGCTGTGCGAAGGGAAGGGTGCTGGAGGGAAAGTAGTGGTCGGGGTGGTCGGATTCGAACCGACGACATCCTGCTCCCAAAGCAGGTGCGCTGACCGGACTGCGCCACACCCCGACTCACTGCAAAAAATAGAGATAGCTATAGACGATGGCAACGGCTCAAGGGGCTTCGGCGAGCTCAGCCGAGTCGCGGTGGGCGTTGATGGCGTCGCGCAGGGTTAGGGTTGCCTGCCGCGCCGCCGCCGCGAAATCGCTGTCTTGGGAGGCGTAGAGGATGCCGCGCGAGGAGTTTATGAGGATGCCCGCTCCGTGGGCGTCGCAGCCGTTTTTGACCGCTAGCTCTATAGAGCCGCCTTGTGCGCCGACACCGGGCATTAGCAAGGGTATGTCCGGCGCTAGGGAGCGGAAGTGAGTCAGGTGCTCGGGTTGGGTCGCGCCGACGACTAGGCCGATGTTGTTGGCCGCGTTCCACTCGTGGGCCTTGGCAATGACGCGCTCGTATAGGGGCCGATTGCCCATGAGCTGTTTTTCAAAGTCGTCGGCACCAGGGTTGGAGGTCAGGCAGACGAGAAAGGTGGTGCGGTTTTGGTACGCGGTGAAAGGCTCGACGCAGTCGTGGCCCATATAGGGATTCACCGTCAGCGCGTCGCAGCCGAGGACCTCGTAGAAGGTGCGGGCATATTGCGCGGCTACATTGCCCATGTCGCCGACCTTGGCGTCGATGAGCACCGGGATGTCTGCGGGGATGTGATCGAGAGTGCGTTGGAGCGTGGCAAAGCCGTCTGCGCCGAGGGCGTTGTAGAAAGCGAAGTTGGGCTTGTAGCAGCAGACGAGGTCGCAGGTGGCGTCGATGATTTGCTGGTTGAAGTAGAGGACCGGATCGGCTTTAGCGCAGACGCTGACGGGCAGTTGAGTGGGGTCGGTGTCTAGCCCGACGCAGACCAGCGAGTTATTCCTGTGGATCGCTTGATTCCATTTCTCCGTAAAGCTCAAACTCATTTTTTACTCCTTCTAAGATGAAAGTGTCAGTATAGGTAGAATCGAAATAGATAGAATCGAAGACTGCTGGCTCGGGCTTCGACCTGAGCTCAGCCGAAGGACAGATACAGATGCTGTTGGCGTCACATCCGACCTATGAGTGGGACAACGAGCAGTTTGCGGCTTTGGGGATGGATGCATCGCAGGCGCGCTTTATCGTCGCCAAGAATCCCATGAACTACCGTCTCGCCTACGGAGCCATAGCCCAGGCCGTCTTCGTGCTCGATACGCCGGGG
>JAJDVZ010000011.1:0-61668 GCA_022825835.1 Candidatus Latescibacterota bacterium | reverse complement strand
GGAGGCCGGTAAACCCAAAAAAGTCGCCCTAACCGCCTGCATGCGGAAACTGATTATCATACTCAATGCCATCCTACGAGACCAACAACCGTGGAATCCGACCCTACAAACCCCTTGACCGCCAAGACAGTTGCTTGTGGTCGCCCGCCGTGAGGAATTTACCCGATTTGGATCGCTGTTTATTTTACTAGTCCGTCCGCACCATCGCGCAAAGGAAAGAGCAAGCCGTGCAGCACCGCCACCTGAACCACCAGCGCTTTACGCTCGCCGCCATAGACGACGTGATCCGTCGCGGCCGCTGGAGCGACTGGGCTAAACTGCGCCGAGCAGCTCTTGAAGACCGCGCCCTACTCGACAAAATCGAGCGCGTCTGCGCCCATTGCACCGCCGACCCCCGCGCTCAGCGTCATCGCTTTTGGCTGCACTATGTCAGAAAACACCGCAGCGCTTCCTGATTGGGACCGCGTCCTGTCCTCGGCGTGCCGCCTCCAGCAACTCCTGCCCGAAGCCGTGTTGGTAGGCGGGACCGCAGCGGCCATCCATGCCGAGCATCGCCTTTCCCAAGACGCGGATCACGTGCTGCCCGACCTGCGCCGCCAGTTCGACCACATTCTCGCCCAATTAGAATCCGCGGCTGGATGGCAAACGGCCCGCGTGACGCGCCCGGTGCAAATCCTCGGGAGCCTCGACGGGATCGAGACCGGGGTGCGTCAACTGATCCGCAGCGAGCCGTTGGAAACGACGACGCTCCAACATCGAGACGCGACGTTGACCATTCCAACCCCAGCGGAAATCCTCCGCATCAAAGGAGTGCTGATCCTCAAACGCAACGCAACACGCGACTATCTCGACTTCGCCGCGCTCGCCCATCGCATGGGCGACCAAGCCACAGCAGAAGCCCTGCGACCTTTCGACAGGTTGTACCACCAAGACAATGGGGAGTCCGCACTGCAACAATTACAGGTACAACTCGCTAGTCCCTTGCCCTACGACTTAGAAGGCACTGAACTTTCTGAATACAAAAACCTCGCCCCACAGTGGCACGACTGGAACGCGGTGACGGCCGCTTGCACCCATGTAGCGGTCGTCGTCTTCGATCTCGTCTGCGAACAGAGCGGATCGGGCTAGAATGCCTAGCCTGCGAAAAACAGCCGCATAGCCGTCGCTCCTAACACCTGCTCCTGCTCCGCCGCGCTCAATCCCAATTCCTCAGTGAACACCGCCAAGTGCTGGGCGTAGGTCGTATTTTCCAACCAGTGCTCGCACGGAAAATCCGATCCCCAGATGCAGCGCTCGGGGCCAAAGGCGGCGAGCAAATGGCGCAATTGCGGGTGCGTATCAGTGAAGGGGTACTTCTGCTCCGAACTGGTCACCGCAAAGGTGAGTTTGGCATGAAGTTGGTCAAAGCGCGCCAACTCCGCCGCTTGGCGCACCGCTGCATCCTCGATCCCGTTAGCCCCCACCGGATAGGCGCAGTGGTCCAGCACTACCGGGACGTGGGGAAATCGCGCTAGCAAAGCAGCCAACTCGCCGAGTTGTTCCCGGCGCAAATGGGCGCAAATTACCGCGCCGACTTCGCCGGCCCGACGCCAGAGCCGCTCCGCCCCAGGCTGGTCGTACCCCGTAGGTGCGGCTTCGAGGCGAAGTCCCTTGACGTTATATCCGGTCACCAGCCGCTCCAGCTCGTCAGGGCTATCGTCCCCAGCCGGGTCCAACGTGCAGACCCCAACCGTCCAGTCGGCATTGGCCCGAGCCGTATCGGCTAACAACCGATTGTCCCAGCGATAGGCCGACCCAGTCTGGATCATCACCACGCGCCCGACGCCATTAATCTCGGCTTCGCGCCGCAAGTGTTCGATAGTCCCCACACCCGGCTGTGGGCGGAAAGGATCTCCTATCATGGGGTATTGCGTCTCGTCTTCGTGGTAAATATGTGCGTGTGTATCGACGATCATCGCCGACTCCTTTCCATTGTCTATGTAACGGTGGAACTTAAAGAACAACTGAACAGTCCAAAACTTGCCCGAATCCATCCGCTAGGTATCTTCTTGTGCAACTTTCCCGATAGAACTCCTGCATAATCCATGCGTCTATTCCTCAAGCGGGCCTTGCTCGCCTTGCTTCTTTTGGCTCTAGTGTTGTACGGTGCCTTCGCCCTAACATCGCACCCCGTAGAGCCGCATCCCTACTTTACATCAGGGGACGTTTTAGTCATTGCCCACCGAGGCGGCAAGGGACTGGCGCCGGAAAACACGCTAGCGGCCTTCACCCACTCGGCCGCATTGGGAGTCGATGTGTTAGAAATGGACTTGCGCCAAAGCAGCGACGGCGCACTCATCATCCTGCACGACCGGCGCGTTGACCGCACGACCAATGGCCAAGGCGCAGCCGACAGCTTGACGCTCGCCCAATTGAAGCAACTAGACGCTGGCTACCACTTCAGCCCAGACGGCCAAACCTTTCCCTATCGCGGCCAAGGGGTCGCAATCCCCACCCTAGACGAGGTATTTACAGCTTTTCCCAACATGCACTTTCTCATCGAAATCAAAAACGACTCCGCCGCGTTAGTAAACGACTTCTGCCGCACGATCCAGCGCTTCGGGCTAAACGACCGCGTCATCGTCGCCTCGTTCCACAGCCGCCCTTTAGAGAACTTGCGCCAGACTTGCCCCGAAGTAGCAACTTCAGCTTCTTCATCAGCGGGCATGTCCTTTGTCTTTCTCCACTGGCTGCGACTCGACGCGGCGTACCACCCTGTCAGCCAAGCCTTTCAGTTCCCGGCCCGCTTGGGAAAAATCGACCTAATAGACCAGCGCTTCATCGCCCGCGCCCACACCCACAACATCCAAGTCCACATCTGGACCATCAACGATCCCGACGCCATGCAGCACTACCTAGACCTAGGCGTCGATGGCCTAATCACCGACTATCCCGACCGCCTACTACGCATCCTGAACCGCCAGCCCGCAGAGGAGACATCATGGGCGACACAGTAGCCCTGAACGTACAACACCTGACCAAAACCTACGGCACGGGACCAAACGCCCTGACCGTCCTCGACGATGTGAGTTTCTCCCTCGCGACCGGAGCTACCTGCGCGGTCGTCGGCCCCTCGGGCAGCGGCAAAACCACGCTACTCGGACTGTGCGCTGGGCTGGATCGCGCCAGTTCGGGATCGGTCGCGCTCGACGGCGTGGATTTAGGCGGTCTCGACGAAGACCAGCGAGCGCATCTCCGCAGCGAAAAGGTCGGCTTCGTCTTCCAAACCTTCCAACTCATCCCCACCCTCAGCGCCCTCGAAAACGCCATGGTGCCGCTCGAATTGCGCCGCGAGCCAAACGTCCGCGAGCGCGCCGTTGACCTCCTCGACCGAGTCGGCTTGGGCGACCGGCTACACCACTACCCAGCGCAGCTTTCGGGGGGCGAGCAGCAGCGCGTGGCGCTCGCACGAGCCTTTATCAACCGCCCCGCGCTCCTCTTTGCCGACGAGCCTACCGGCAACCTCGACGATGGCACCAGCGGCAAAGTGCGAGACCTGCTCTTCAGTCTCAACGAAGAATCCGGCGCCACCCTAATTTTGGTCACTCACGATCTGACACTGGCCCGCCTCACCCAGCGGATCATCCGCCTCCAAGGCGGCCGGGTGGCCGACGATCAGTTAGTCCCATGATAGGCTGGCTCGGCAAAATGGCCTGGCGCGACAGCCGCAGCCACCGCCGCAAACTGCTGCTTTTTACCTCTTCGATCTCCATCGGCATCGGTGCGCTCGTCGGCTTGAGCAGCCTCAGCTCCACACTACAAGAGGCGATGGACCAACAAGCTGCCGAGCTTTTAGGTGCCGACATGGCGCTGACGAGCCGCCAGCCCTTCACGCCCGCCACCGAGACACTCATCGACTCGCTCGGCGGCGTTCAGGCGCGCCAAGTGGCCTTCAATTCCATGATTTACCTGCCCAAGACCCAGAGCACCCGCCTCGCCCAGATCCGCGCCCTCACCGGCCCTTTCCCCTTTTACGGCGAGCTAAAAACGGCACCGGCTGAGGCCGCCCAGAGCTTCCGCACCCAGCCTCATGCCCTCGTTGACGAGGCGCTCATGTTGCAATTTGGCGCGGCAGTCGGCGATTCAATCAAAATCGGCGATACGGTCTTTTGCATCGGCGGGCGGCTCCTGCGCATCCCCGGCGAGAACGCCCTCTTCAGCGACATCCAGCCGCGCGTCTATATCCCGATGTCCTACCTCGACGATACTCACCTGATCCAACGGGGCAGCCGCGTCACCTACACCGCTTTCTTCCACTTCCCCGAGCGGGATGTCCAAGCGATAGCCAAGTCCATCCGCCCGCATACCCGAGGCGACCGCCTCCGGCTCGAAACCATCGAGCGGCGCAAGGCGCGTCTCGGCCGCACCCTCAACAACCTCTATCGCTTCTTAAACCTCGGCAGCTTTATCGCCCTGCTGCTCGGCGGCGTGGGCGTGGCCAGCGCCATCCACACCTACACGCGGCAGAAACTATCCACGGTCGCCGTGCTGCGCAGTCTCGGTGCCACAGCCCGTCAGACCGTCTCAATCTATCTAATTCAAGCCGGAGGCATGGGCTTGATCGGCTCACTCATCGGTGCCCTACTGGGCGTCGGAGTTCTCTACCTACTCCCTACCGTCCTCGCCGACGTGCTGCCCCTCCAAGTCGAGCCGAGCTTTGATTTCCTCGCCGTCTTGGAGGGCCTCGGCCTCGGCGTTGGCCTGTCGCTGCTGTTTGCCGCCCGGCCGCTGATGGCCATTCGCAAGACCTCGCCGCTTCTGACCCTGCGCGCCTCGTTTGAAGACGACCAACCGGCCGACAGCGGGTGGCTGCGCTGGGCTTTGTACTTGGGGATCGTACTGATAATCGCGCTCTTCGCCTTCCGGCTCACCGACCGCTGGCCGCTGGCCATCGGCTTTGTCGGCGGGGTTGGAGCCGCCTTTGCGCTCCTAACGCTTACAGCCCGCGCAATTATCTACGGCACTCGGCGGTTCTTCCCCGCCTCTTGGAGCTATATCTGGCGTCAGGGCTTAGCCAATCTCTACCGACCCAACAACCAGACCACGCTGCTGATGTTGGGCCTCGGGCTGGGGACTTTCCTGCTCAGCACCCTCTTCCTGACCCAGACCAACCTGCTGTCCCATATCAAAAGCGTCGGCTCCGACCAAAACCCCAACGTCGTGCTCTTCGACATCCAAACCGATCAGCGCCAAGAGCTAAGCACCCTCGTCGCCGGGATGGATCTGCCGCTGTTGCAACAAGTGCCCATCGTCACCATGCACGTCCACAGCGTCAAAGGCCAACCCGCCCGCGCCATACTCCGCGATACCACTAGCAACCGACGCCGACGCGGCAATTGGGCGTTGCGGCACGAGTACCGCGCGACCTATCGCGATTCTCTCACCAACACCGAAGAAATCGTCGCCGGCACATGGCGCAGCCAATCCGCAGGCGACACCCTCTACGTATCCTTGGAAACAGGCGTCGCCTCCTCCTTGGGCGTTGGCGTTGGCGACTCGCTGACCTTTGACGTCCAAGGAGTCCCGATTGAAGTAGTCGTCGGCAGCCTGCGCCAAGTCAACTGGCAGCGCATCATGCCCAACTTTTTGGCGGTCTTCCCGCCCGGCATCCTCGAACCCGCGCCGCAATCTCACGTCCTCGTCACCCGCGCTGCCACAACTGAGCAAATGGCCGCCTTGCAGCGGTCCACCGTACACCGATTCCCCAATGTCTCAGTCATCGATCTCGGCAGCATCCTCAGCACCGTCGATACCATCCTCGACAAAGTCTCGCTGGTGGTCCGCTTTATGGCCCTTTTCAGCGTCTCCGTTGGCCTGATCGTGCTCGTCGGCGTGATTGCCAGCAGCCGCTATCAACGCATCGAGGAAAGCGTCTTGCTCAAGACCTTGGGGGCCAGTCGCCGCCAAGTGGTAGCGATCATGGCGCTCGAATATCTGTTTTTGGGAGCTTTCGCTGCGGCGACGGGCGTGATTCTGTCGCTGGGGGGCGTCTGGGCCTTGAATCGCTATCTCTTCGAGATCGGCTTCGCGCCCGACTACCTGCCCGTGATCCTCGCCTTTGCCGCGGTCAGTCTGCTAACAGTCGCCGTCGGCATGATCTCCAGCCGCAGCGTCCACACCAGCCCACCACTCGAAGTCCTGCGCTCGCTCGATTAGCGAACTTAATCCCATATCGGCGCTCATCTGCGTACATCTGCGGATACTCTGCTCAGTTAGCGGCGCAACTCCTCCAGCACCGGCCCCAGCGTCGCCCACACGGTTTCGGCGACGATCTGGTGGCCTTCGACGTTGGGATGGTTGCCGTCGGGCAGGTTCAGCGCGGGTTGGTCGCCCACGCCTTCTAACAAAAAGGGGATCAAGGCCGCGTCGTTTTCTTTCGCCAACGCCGGGAAAATCGCCGCAAACGCCTCTGTGTATTCCGCGCCCAAATTAGGCGGCATCTGCATCCCGACGATGACTAGGGCTACTTCGGGGTTCTTCGCTTTCACCCGCTCGACGATTTGTTGCAGGTTGGCGTGGGTGTCTTTGGGGTCTATGCCGCGCAGGCCGTCGTTGGCCCCTAATTCGAGGACGAAGACGTCGATGGGACGGCGCAACAGCCAGTCAATGCGGCGCAATCCCCCGGCTGAGGTCTCACCGCCAAGCCCGGCATTGAAGACTTCAAAGTTCCAGCCGAGCGAATCAATCCGCGCCTGCACCAAAGCCGGGAAAGCCTGTTCGCGGTCGAGGCCATAGCCAGCGGTCAAGCTATCGCCAAAAAAGAGAATGACGCGACTGGAGTCCGCTTCTTCAGCATAGACGCTGCCGCTGAGTAACGCCAAGACCAATGCAATATATTTCACCATTTCACCTTGTATTTGGCTTTGGAAAATACGAGGAATGCACCGCAATACTTACGCACGCCTACCTTCTTCGAGCTTCATTGGCAATTAGGTTTGCCTAAAATATATGTTCTATTATAGAACAAAACAAGTATAAATTTGACAAAATATGTTCGATATAATATTATATTTGAACTAGAGTCGACTTAGAGATGCCCACTCATTTGTACACTGGGAAGGATATTCTGATGGACCCAATCAAGCTCGGAAGACAGCTACGAACCGCGCGTGAGACTCGAGGGCTCAGCCAACAAGTAGCGGCAGACGCCCTTGGCGTACCGCGCACGGCGATCACCCAAATCGAGTTAGGTAAGCGTTCCGTCTCCACGCTGGAGTTGGCGAAACTAGCTGAATGCTATCTCCGTCCTGTATCTCACTTCTTCAAGGAAGCCGTGGAAGACGAAAACGAGGACGTTCTTGTCGCCTTACATCGAATCGCCCCTGGCCTAGAGCAGGATTCGGACGTTAGTGAACAGGTAGACCGTTGCGTCGCCCTGTGTCGCGAGGGGATCGTGCTGGAGAAAATCTTGGGGCTGGGACCAAGGTCCGGCCCGCCGATGCATAACGTTCGGGTTCCTCGCACGGCCGGGCAAGCCGTGACTCAAGCGGAACAACTCGCCGACGAGGAGCGGAACCGACTCAATATTGGGAATGCCCCTCTAGCCGACGTTTCGGAACTGATCGGTTCTCAGGGCATTTGGGCCTCCGGTATTGAATTGCCTGGGGACATGTCCGGTTTGTTCCTGCGCCACCCTTCAATCGGCTTGGCTATTCTCGTTAACGCCTCACATCCGCGTGGACGAAAGCGATTTTCCTACGCACATGAGTATGCCCATGCGCTGTTGGACCGGGAACGGACCGTTTCTATTTCTAGTACCGATAATTCGGCGGAGCTGGTGGAAACGCGGGCAAATGCTTTTGCTGCGGCGTTCCTCATGCCAAGAACCGGTGTGTCTGAAGTGTTGCGAACCTTGGACAAGGGACTACCTGCCCGCCATGAGCAAACGATTTTCGATGCTGCGAGCGGAGGACATATCCAAGCAGAGTTTCGGCCGCCCGCTAAGTCCCAGAAAATCACTTACAAGGACGTTGCGCTCGTGGCCTATCATTTTGGCGTGAGCTACCAAGCAGCTCTATACCGTCTGAAGAGCCTCAGACATGTTTCGCAGCCTGACTCCGTCGGCCTTCTGGAACAAGAACATTTCGGCATACAATATCTGCGTTTTCTCAACAAGCTCGACGAACTAGAAAAACCGGAGCAAAGGCAATACTGGGACCGTGAACTCCGCAGCGAAATCGCACACTTGGCGATCGAGGCCTATCGCCGCGAGGACATTTCCCGAGGACGACTTCTCGAACTGAGCAAAACGCTTGGGATCGATGGTAAAACCTTGCTGATCCTTGCGGAAGCGGCGCACGAGGGCTGAGCACAGATAATGACCCTTACGAGTTCAACCGCTATGGACACGTCTGTTCTCATCAACTTCCTCTGCATTGATCGCATGGATCTGATTGCTCGCCACTCCCATCAGTTCATCGTTACGGACCATGTGGCGGCTGAAGTCAAAGATTTCTATTCGGATCAGCAGACACGTCTCAAGGCCGCGCTTCAGTCTGGTATTCTGAAACAAGTCAGCATTGCTGATCAACGCGAAGTCACTTTGTTCGGCTCATTGAGCAAATCCAGACGCTTGGGATCCGGTGAGTGTTCTGCGATTGCGTTGGCTATATCCCGAGAATACGTATTGGCTATCGATGACCGACAAGCGACGAATCAAGCACGAAAGATCAGTCGCAATCTTCGTATCCTGACAACTCAGGATCTCATCGTTACAATGATCCATGAAAATCTATTGAGCGTCGCGGAAGCGGATGAACTTAAGGGAGCATGGGCGCATCAGCACAGATTTCGGCTACCAATCAAAAGTTTTTCCGATGTGCTTTAGTCCTGCCCGTGCGCTTCTTGCTTATTGAAGCGAAAAATCCGCTGCGCTCGCGCCGATAGCTGATCCATGATTTCCGCCGGCAGCGGGTCGGCCGCCTTGTATTGGTAGCCCAAGGTCGGGAAGTAGCGGTGGTACACCAGCGACATCATGGTGCGGCGACAGTTCGTGCGGTTGGGCGTGGCCCGGTGCCAGACGCGCATGTCGCGCACCACAGTGGAACCGGCCGGCATATTGGTGCGCAGCGACGGCAAGCTCAATGCGCGCGCTTCCAGGCCGCCCGCTCGCCCGACATCCGCCGGATCAATGACCGCCTCGTGATCCGTGATCAGATGCGTGCCCGGCCACACCTCTGTGCTACCATTTTCCTCCGTAAAGTCCACCAACGGGATGTTCACTACCATCATATGCGGCGGCATGGCGATAGGCAAATCGGGGAAGAGGTGCAGTTGGTCGCGGTGGACAACTTGAGTCTCCGGCCAGTTTGGCTCCGTGGAATTGCAGTGGTAGGGCAACTTAGCCCAAAAATCCTCGCCGAGCATGACATCCAAGATCTGCACGGCCCAAGGGTTTTCAATTGCCAGCGGATCAATAAAGGGTGGACTCAACAAATCGCCCAGCGTCCGGCCTTCCAAGTGGCCATCCCAAGCCTCGCGCATCGAATCGCACCACGTCCGGTCCATGGTCTCCTCCAAAATGACGAATCCCGCTTCTCGCACTTGGCGCACTGCCTCAGCCAAGGTGTCGGCATCGAGGTGCTGCTGTTCAATTTCCCGTGGCGACAGTTTCATAAATCCTCTTCGATTCTCCCTATATTTCCCGTCATGGTCAAGGCCTGAGCCTGCTCCTATATTAAGCGCCGATCCCCTAAACTACACCCCGGAGCCTTCATGCAAACTACCATCTTAGGCCGCACCAATCTAACCGTCTCGCGCATGGGCCTAGGCGCTGGCGGTCACAGCCGAATCGGGCGCAACGTCGGCCTAACTGACGCCCAATCCGCCGACCTCGTCCGCCGCGCCTTAGACCACGGCGTCAACTTCATCGATACGGCCGAAGGCTACGGCACTGAATCCATCATCGGCCAAGCCCTACAGGGCCGCGACCGCTCCTCCGTCGTCCTCTCCACCAAAAAATCCACCCGCAATGAACAGGTCACACCCAGCGCCTTGCAGACAAGCCTCGACCAAAGTCTAAAGCACTTAGGCACTGACTACATCGACCTCTACAATCTCCACGGCGTCGTGCCCCAAGACTACGCCTATCTCGTCAACGACATTTACCCCGCGCTACAAAAGGCGCAGCAGCAGGGCAAAATACGCTTTGTCGGCCTCAGCGAAATGTTCAACGAGGACTTCGAACACACCATGCTCCAGCAGGCTCTCGCCGACGACCTGTGGGATGTCCTGATGGTCGGCTTCAATCTGCTCAACCAGACCGCCCGCGCCAACGTCTTCGCGCAAGCCATCGCGCAAAACGTCGGCATCCAAATCATGTTTGCCGTCCGCAAGGCGCTTAGCCATCCCGACAACCTGCGCGCATTCACCGGCGCGCTCGTCGAAAAGGGACAAATCGACCCCGCCGACCTTCGGCTGAGCTCAGGTCGAAGCCTCGACGCCTTCCCCGACTTCCTGCTAGCCGAAGCCCCATCCCTACCCGACGCTGCCTATCGCTTCTGCCGCGACGAGCCTGGCGTCCACGTCGTCCTCTCCGGCACGGGCAACGCCGACCACCTCGACGCCAACCTCGCGTCTTTCGCCCGCCCGCCGCTAACGCAAGAGACGCGCGACCGCCTCATCCACATCTTCCGCCGCGTCAATTCTACTACGGGGCAAGCGGTGTAGGATTAATGGTTAGTTTCGGGGAAAAAACGGGCTAGCTCGTCTTTTGCACGACATGCAGGAGAGTGTCCAAGATCATGGGGGGCACCAGAGCTGAAGCGGCGTCCACTTTGTCATGTGGCTGAAATCGAGGTCAGTCGCCAACATAATCAGTTTGTGGCGAATACATAGCTGGGCAAATAGTGCGTCAATGGTTCCAACCTGAATGCCGTGGCGGCGACACTTGTTGCGCAACTCGGCTGCGTCAATGTAGTCGTCGCGCACGGGCACAATCATGGCGAGCGCCCCGAACCGTTCGACGATCCGCGTTTTGGCTTTCGGCCCCCGAAAACCCTGCAATAACTCCTGTAAGACGATTCCGGTCGTGTAAATTGCTTCGCCACCACCGAGCGCCTCTCGCAGGCGTTGGACCTCGGGTCTTTCGGGTGCCGTATCCCGTCGCAAAGCCAGCGACCAGACGCTCGTATCGACAAACAACGTCACCCACGGCTCCGTTCGCGTTTGTAGTCAAAGCTGTCGTCCCAGTCGAATTTGCCAAAAAGCTCTAAGAGCCGTTCCTGCTCTCGGCGCGCAATAAACTCCTGCAAGGCGCGGTTGACGGTCGCCTTCTTCGTCTTCTCGCCGCCGACTTCCAGTGCCCTATCGAGCAGCTCTGGGTCTATCGCCAAGTTTGTCGCCATTGTGTTACCTCCGACACATACAGTTACACATAAACTAATCGCAAACAGATGACGCGGGCAAGATAGAAGATTGACGGCCCCTAGTCGCCGTGCTATCCTCTAAAAAAACTTAGGATTTGAGAGGTTTCCGATGAATAAAATCGGAGAGCAAGAGATACGGCGCGTCGCCGAGCGCATTGGTCGCCAAGCAGACGCCGAGCAGGTCATCCTATTCGGCTCCTATGCCCGAGGCGAGGCTACCGAGCACAGCGATGTCGATTTACTCGTGATCGCCCCAAGCGACCTGCCGCGCTTCAAGCGCAGCCGCGCCCTCTATAAATCGCTACGCCCATATCCATTCGGCATGGATTTGCTGGTATATACCCCGGACGAAATAGAAAAAGGCCAACAGTCGCCTCTTTCTTTTGTTTCCACTGCGCTGCGCGAGGGCAAAACCGTCTATGTCCGCCGAGACTGAACTTGCCCGCCAGTGGCTGGCTAGGCTGCACTATGGGAGAATCCAATGAGTACTGAATACACTATCGTCATCGAGAAAGACGAAGACGGTTATTACGTTGGAAGTGTCCCCGGCCTTCCGGGCTGTCATACCCAAGGCAAGTCAATAGACCAGTTGCTCGAACGGATGGAAGAGGCAATCGCACTCTGGCTTGAAGTCGAGGGCGAAGAGGGCGAAGACTCTCCGAGTCCGCTTGAACTGGTAGGCATTCAAAGAATATCCGTATGAACAGAATGATTCCCGCGTCTTTCCGCCCAGAGCAGTGCGTTCGTCTGGGATGTACCCGCGCTCGATGATGCGGTCCTAGCCCGGTCTCACCGAGTCGCTTGAACTTCGGACTCAGGGGCTATGCGGCGAGCGGGATAGCGGACGTACTGGCGGCCGGAAGCCTCTTGTCTGGCTTGAATGTCCCTGAAAATTGCTTTGACGTCGTAATCAAATCGGGCCGCGTGTTGGTCTCGTATGGCCCGGACTTCAGCTATGATCGGGTCCGTCTGTGGCGTCTTCATGATTGGATTCCATTAGTTCGTTGGGTGTGCTAACTCGTCCAGTGCCACATTGAGCACGTCCGCGAGTCGGCGGAATAGGCCGAGCGTCCCAAGCTTCTGTCCCTTCTCAATCTGCGACAGATATCCTTTCGAGACACCTACTCGCTCGGCCAGTGCATCCAGCGTGAATTCGCGGTGCTTCCGCCACACGCGCAAAGGCGATTCGCCAGCGAGAATGGCCTTTACAACTTCACCCGAAATCGTCTCGCCTGCTGCGTCCTCGGCCCATGCCCGTTCGATAACCCGCACATCCTGTTCGTTCATCGGGGACTCTTCTTTCCTTCCCTTGACAAGATTCCAACACAATGATAATGTTGTGTTATGATACCTCCGTTCGACGCAACCGGAATCCTTCCACCAGGAGTATATTGGGCCAGTTGGGACGAGGTGACAAGTAGATTCGGGGGTAGCCCTTGGAGACAACGCCTCATTACTGGTCTTAGAGCGGCACTGAAAAATCTAAAGAGCGCAGGTTGCCGGACCGTCTATCTCAATGGCAGCTTCGTAACAAGTAAGAACAGGCCAAACGACTACGACGCTTGCTGGGAAGAAACGGGCGTCGATCCGACGGCTCTCGACCCCGTTCTTTTGACATTCGATCCCGGCAGAGCCACACAGAAAGCCAAGTACATGGGAGAGTTCTTTCCCGCATCAATTACTGCTGACCCAAACGGACTGTCGTTTTACGAATTCTTCCAAACAGACAAGCGCACTGGCAGACCCAAAGGGATTGTTGCCATAGACTTGGGAGGCTTCCAATGATCAAAAACGAAAGGCAATATCGGCTCACCAAAGCGCAGGCGAATCGGTTTTCGCAGACCTTGCAGAATCTCGGCGAGGCCGACGGAGTGCATCCGCTTATCGTTAAGGCGCAGCGCGAGGCCCTGAGCAGCCAGATCGCCGACCTGAGAGAGGAGTTGCGCGAATATGAATCTCTAAAGGCCGGCCTGTTTCAACCCGATCAACTCAAGGCCGTCGCCGAACTGCCGACTCTTCTAATTAAAGCACGAATCGCCCAAGGACTGAGCCAAAAAGAGCTGGCTGAACGCCTCGGACTGAAGGAGCAACAGATACAGCGGTACGAGGCCACCGACTATGCCTCAGCCCGTCTCGCTCGAATTAAGGAAGTCGTCGGAGCCTTGGGTATTGGCAACTAAATCTTATAGACTGGTTACGGGGCATAGGTCTAGTCGCAGGCGTACTTTTCAATCGGAGCTTCATAATGATCAGAGGCTTTAAAAGCTTTGCCCGCGAGGTCTTTTGGCGACCTCTAGCAGGCGTGTGGGTATTGCTTACTGGTTTCGCCTCGGTATTGTCGTGGAGTAACGTGGGTGAGCATTGGACAGACGTTACGAAAATACTTATAGGAGTCGTGACCCCACTGTTAATCTTACTTATCTATGTTCTCTACGAAGCCTATTTTCTATATGTGAAGGTTGATCGACCCTTGCGTGTGCGTAAGGTGTCTCAGGGGACACACTACTTTGAGGAACGTGTGATGGTCATCTTGGAGCGACGTGATACTATTGCTATCGGCGATATCCTGATCTTGTTTGTGCGTGAAGGAGATGCAGAGATACCTATTTGTCTAATATCAGTTGAGGCGATTACCAGTAAGAGTTTCCCACAAGGTGTAGTGCTTTACTGGTTCACTGAAGAACCGTTATTAGACTATCTCAGTGATGAGAGTAGAATCGAACAACTACAGGCGAAGCGTGGCGTAACAAGGAGGCATTTAGAATGTCTGATAACGCAGTAGAACATGATGCTCTCGTTGCCGGAATTCTCGACGACTGGCGGAAGATTATACTCAACAAGGGATCACAAGATGGTATATCTACTGGAGACAAGTTCGTCGTATTTGGCCTCGGGGGAGAGATACATGATCCTAAGACGGGCGAGAGTCTTGGTAGACTAGAAGAGATTAAGGGCAAAGGTATGGCCATTCACGTTCAGGATCACATGTGTACCATTGAAACTTATGAGTTCGAGATAGAGACAGTGGTGTCGGTCGCCCATCCCCACTCGTTCTTCCAGTTCCCTCAACAAGAAAGAAAGGAAAAAGTCTATCGGGAGTTCGTAGATGTGCAGAGTGGAGACTATGCACGTAAGATCCGTCGGTAGCAAAGTAGCTGATTTTCAACCAGCGATCGGCCATGATAGCCACTGTCCTTCTTCCACCGTGTTCGCCTCCTTTGTGCATCGTCCGAATCGTCTCATCGAGAACCAACGGCTCGGCCTTACGCAGTTATAGCAGTCAACGACAACATCGCCCCGAACCATTCGACAGTCACTCACGGCTCCGTTCACGTTTATAGTCAAAGCTGTCGTCCCAGTCGAATTGGCCCAAAAAACCCTGCTCTCGGCCCGCTCCACACAAATCCAGTATCCCCCCAACCCGCCGCGTCATCTCCGCAAAGTACAGCACTTCCTCCGGCGTCAGCACCCGCCCCAAGACATCGCGCTCGCGGTAGGATAGCCATTTCTTGAGCACCTGATAGCCGCCGAGCTTGTAGTCCCAAATTGCAGTGGGCACGTTGCGCCAGAAGGCGTGATCGTTCAGATACACGTCCAGCGTCTTTTCGCCCAGCACAGGTATGGCATCCCCTAGCGCGGTACGTTCGTCCTCCGTGTATTCGCGTTCGACGATGCGTCCTTGACCCGGCATTACGGCGTCTCCTGTTCCGTAGTGGCCCCACCCAGCGGTGAGTGCGAAATCGTCGCCGGTCATGTTGCGGCCGTCGGTGGTGGCGGGCACGTCGATAGCGGCAATTTCCGGGCGCAACGTGCCTTGAGTAACGCCCGGCACTGGTGCTTCGGGGTCGAGCAGGCGGGCCAGTTCGCGGCCCCGCGCCGCCGATGCAGCGAGCGTTTCGGCTGCGTCGTCAGCTTCGCCATCAGGCCAGCCCGGCAGCGGGATGCGCGGCCATTCCATGCGAAGCGCTCCGGCGTTGGCCTCGCGGTAGGCGGGATCGTGGAGGGTGGCGAGGACGTGGTGGAAGAGATCCTCTACATCCGCGCCGAGGCGGTGGAGATAGCGTTGTGCGGCACTGGACAAATTGGGGCGGCGTTGTATTTCGCTGCCGCCGATTCCGAAGCCGTCGTCCCGAAGCCACATTGGGAAACAAGATGCAGCAAAATCTAGCAGTTTCTTATTGCTCATGTGAGAAATGACTGGAGCCGGCCACCATTCTTGCGATGACTTTTTCTGAGCAACCAGCCACAGATTGCCCTTGAATACATGTGGCCGATAGTCGGCTCGCTTCTCGTCTACAAGCTTCGTTTCTGCCTCCCAATACATCCATCGATTATCGAATGGGCGGTAGGCGTGGCGCACGAATCCAGCTTCAACAGGACCTCCTCGTTTAAGCAGTGCATCCCGTGCCAAACGAGCATTGAATCGAGCAGTAGTCTCCATGACGCGCGGATACCGCCGTGCGATTTCTTCATGGCTCAAATCCGCATCGAAATACTCGGCGAGGCGTCGGCGAAGTCGGTCAATGTCGGTATCTATGAGGAATCCGTCTCGTCCCGCGACGACTCCGGCAAAAAACCGAGGAAACAGATCGGGCAGCGCCGGCCAGTCGAACCAATCCTTGCTTATGACCGTTTGCACGAAAGGCAAACCGAGCGGCAAGACCGGCTTGACGCTTTCGTAGAGCTTTCCCGGCTCCACCTCCTCCGTCTCAATCAATTCCTCGCGCTTGGCCTGCCCCCACAGATGCCGAAAGCCGACCTCTCCAGTTGGCGCATGATCGAGTTTGCGCACCAGTGTTGCAATCGCCGTTCCAACTTGAATGCCTACCGGATCGCCCTCGGTCGAAAAAATACTCGGGTCCGGCGAACCATCCGGCGCGACCTTGCCGGTCTTATATTTGTCGCCATTCAAGCAGTCAATCCGTATCGCGTCGAATGTCTCCAGATAGCGCTCCCGCATCCCCGTGAACGACAGCCCATCGAGCCAAGAATAGTTGGAAATGAAGCACACCACGCCTTGACCCGTCTTCGCAATGCGCCGCTCCGCCATGCGAAAAAAGCGCACATAGAGATCGTTCAGCCCTTGGCCTTCAGGTCGGCGCACCCGCTTGGTCATGCGGTAGGCTTCCGACAGCTCGCGCTCCTCGTCCACTGCCATACCAGCAAAACCGTTATAGGGCGGATTGCCCAAAATCACCAGAATCGGCGTCTCCTGTTTCACCCGCTCGGCGCGGTCGCGTTCCTCCTCCAGTTCGGGAAACGGCAGCGGCTTGGTCGGGCGCGGCTCCCAGCCGGTCAGCGCATTGGTGAGAAAAACTTGGGCGCGTTCCTGCCCGTCATCGGCCAGCGCCGCGTCGAGCGCCTGCATGGTCAACCCAACTTGCAAATGGGCGACGACAAAAGGCGCAGGCATAATCTCAAAGCCGAACACGCGCTCGGTCGCCGCTTGCTTGACCCGTGCGCCAGTCAGCGCACCCAAGCCTTGATTTTCCAGATTGGCGGCAATGCGACGCAGCACTTCCGCCAGATACGCCCCCGTGCCGCAGCACGGATCGAGCACATAGACGTTTTCCGCAGCCAGCCCGTCGGCAATGCCGAGATCGTCCCGCAACGCCTTATCGACACGGGCGACCATGTAGCGCACCACTTCGGCTGGCGTGTACCAAACGCCCAACTGCTTGCGCAACTCGGGATCAAAGGCTTCGAGGAACGGCTCGTAGAAATAGGTTACAGCCTCGCCCTCGTTGAAGCGGGCAAAGAAGGCGTCACAATCCACCCGGTCGAGCGCAGCAGATGTCCAATCCAGCACTTCGACGAGGCCGAGCGGTTGCAGCCGACCGGGCTGCGATAGCTGTTGGAACAGCGCCTGCATGACGGGTGCCCGCAAATGCCAAACCGCTTCGCGCCAATTGAACGCTCTCACGGGCGGCGGTGTTTGCCGCGCCCACAGCACCCAAGCGGAAAACACCCCGTAGAACAGCGTCTGCACCAGCGTCGAACGAAAAAACCGTGCGCCCCGTTCGCCTTCAAAGCGGACGCCCAGCGCCTCTTCCAGCGCCGCCCGCACCGCTTCCAACGACGGCGCATCACCCGCCGCCTCGACCCGCGCCAACGCATCGCGGGCATGAGACGCCAGCAGCCACGCCAAATCCCTCGGCTCGGCCAGCCGCGCCCGATGCGCCAGCGCCCGGCACAAGTATTCCCCCAAGCCCGCGCCCACCTCTCCGGCAAAAACACGCGGCGTCTCCAACCGTTGCGCGAACTCCTCCGCACTTGCAGCCAGTCGAAACGTTTCGAGCTTGGCCGGTCGTCCCGCCGCATCCTCGCCCACCAACACGAAGTCGCGCGTATTGGTCACCAGCACCAGCCGATAGAACTCCCAATAGCGGCTAACCTGATCGCCCGCTGCCGTCAACCAAGCGTCATCGTCAGCCGCCTTCACTTCAACCACGCCGCCTTCGGGCACCTGCCCCTGTTTCGGTTGCCCCTTCTGCACCTGCTTTGCCGCATATAACCCAAAATCGGGATGCCCCGCCCCCTGATCGGCCAACTCGCCAACGCAAAACACCTTGGGCTTGAGCGTTGCGCCGATGGCATTTAGCAGGGTCGCCAGCGGCCCATAGCTCGACCGCTCACCCGTTGCGCCGCCGGAGGCCCGGACTCGTTGCAGATCGGCGAGGTAGGTTTCAACCGCTGTCGTCAGTCGGGTCGTCGTTTTGGTCATTAGGCATTATGGCTTTTCAGTGGCTCCGAGTTTCTCAAGCCGCTCAACCCACGCCTTAAAGTGAGGACATTTGGAGCGGATAGTGCGGCCCTCCGCCGATGACGTTCTTCTCCCAGATTTCTCCAAGCGAGTACTCCTCCAGCCATGCTTCAAGCTCTTCGGCATCTGGTCTGGAGAACTCCGTGGCTTCACCATTCCGCTCGACAACTACGATATCCTCAGGCTCAAAGCTGTCGAGAAATGCGCTGGACTGGGTGCTGACGAGAACCTGCGTATGGTGGCTTGCGGCGCGAAGTAGCGAGGCAATCACGTTGAGCGCGTAAGGGTGCAATCCGATTTCCGGCTCGTCCACCACTATGAGTATTGGGAGGTCTTCTTTGGGCTGCAACAACAGCGAAATCAGGCAGATGGCCCGCAGTGTACCATCTGAGAGTTGGTGAGGACCAAACACCAGATCGGACTTGCAATGCCGCCAGTTGAGAATGAGGTCTTTAGAATCGGTCGGCTCCAGATCAAAATCTTCAAAGAACGGTGCCACCTGCTGAATGGTCCCCACAATCCGGCGATAAGCCATTTCTTTGGAGGACTTGAGAGCATATAGTAAAGCCGCCAGATTCGCTGCATCGGGCATGAGCCAGCGGTTGTCGCCAGCGTAACAATACTGCCGGACTCTCGAAGTCGGCGATGTATCGTGGAAGTGATAGACGCGACAGTGATTCAGCAGATACCGGAGCATTTTTGCCACCGGGTCATCCTTTTGTGCCTCCTCTCCAATCCGCGTTTCCTGATGCCCCCCCCCCAGCGATACGACCCTTGGTCTCGGATAGCCTGTTTGATGAAACGACAGCGTCTCTTCGGCAAAAATCATCGAATCACCGGCAGCGTGGAACAGTCGCATGCTATAGGTGTCTGTTCCATGCTCTACCTCAAACGCCATCTCCGCTTCCAATTGAGGAGTTATCCTCGGGCCAAAATGCAAATTGGCTGTGGCCCGCCCACTCGCCCCAATATGTTGCTGAAGCCGTCCTCCCATTAATTCATTTACTAACTTGAAGAAGGCAATGAGATTGCTCTTACCAGCCCCATTGGCACCGATCAAAACATTGAGCGGCCTGAGTTCCAGCGTCATTTCTTTGATGGACCGAAATCCCCTGATCGTGATATTCTTCAATTTTGGCATATTACTTCCTCACTTTTGCTTACCAATCGTCCCGGCCCCTTTCTACCCCTTAAGCGCCCCAACAGTAATCCCCTTCGTCAAGTACTGCTGCAAGAAAGCATACACCAGCATCGTCGGTGCCATAATCAGCACCAACCCCGCAAAAGCCATCCCCCAATCGCTGCGATACTGACTGACAATAGTGATGTTGGCCAGCCCCAACGGCAGCGTGCGCAACGCCTGCGACCCCTCCCCAGACAGGAACATAAAGGCCATAAAAAACTCGTTCCAAGTCCCCAAAAAGGCGAAGATGCCCACCGTAATAAGCCCCGGCCGCGCCAACGGCAACATAATCGACCAAAACGCCCGAAACTCCCCCGCTCCATCTATCAGCGCCGACTCGTGCAACCCAGAGGGCAAGGACTTGAAAAACCCCGTGAGAATAAAAATGGCGAACGGCATCCCAAAGGCCACATAGACTATCAGGATACCCAGCCGCGAGTTGAGCAACCCAAAGTCCTTCATTTGAAAAAAGAGCGGCACAATCGACAGTTGCAACGGAATCATCAACCCGGCCAAGAAGTAGAAAAACATCGGCCTTACCCCAAAGAAGCTAAAGCGCGCCAGCGCATAGGCCGCCATCGCCGCCAGCAGCATGGAGACCGCCACCGTCGAGATAGTCAAAAAGACGCTGTTGAAGAAGTAGTCGCCGAAGTGCCCCTTAGTCCAAGCGTTGGCAAAGTTGATCCACTGCAAGGCGTCGAACTCGGGCAGGCTGAAAGGATTGAGAAAAATCTCGCGGTCCGTCTTCAGCGAAGTGTACAACAGCCACAGCATCGGATAGACCACAACCGTTAGATAGCCGCATAGTGCCAAATAGACGAACGGTTTGGCAATGGAAAATTTATCTTGTTCCGCCATACTCAAAACTCCACAGCTTCGCGCTTCATTGCACGCAAGGTCGCGGTAGTGCCAAAGAAGACGATCAAGAAAAGTAGCACGGCAATCGCCGTAGCCTCCCCTACCTTGAACTCAGTAAACATAGCCTGCACCATCCGCGTGCCAATCACGTGATTGTCGGTCGTCGGCCGCTGATTGGTCAACAGCCAAATCACCTCAAACGCCTTCATCCCGCCGATGATCATAAACACAATCGCTATCGACAAAACCTCCCAAATCAGCGGCACGGTAATCGACCAAAACTGCCGCCAAGCCGAGGCCCCGTCGATATCCGCCGCCTCGTACATGCTCTGCGGAATGCTCTCCATCGCCGCCAAAAAAAGCACCATGTTGAACCCAGCCGCACCCCAAATCGACATGGGTATCAGCGCCCAGTAAAGGTTGTCCTGCGCCAGCCAAGCAAACCCCGCAAACCCCTCCAAGCCCAAGGCCACCAACACCGTATTGATCGGCCCACCCTGTGGATTGTACAAGTGCATCCACAGCAGCGTCGCCGCGACACCGCCGAGAATGTTGGGAAAGAAAAACACGATGCGGAAGAGCTTAGCCCCGACGACCTCGCGGCTGATGCACACCGCCAGAAAGAGCGCCAGCGGCAACACGCAGAGCGGGATGACGAACATGATGAAGAGATTGTTCGACAGCGCAATCCAGAATTCATCGCTCTCAAACAGCAGCCGCTGGAAGTGCAACAGCCCGATGAAGACCATCTCGGTCAGCCCATCCCAGCGCATCGCGCTCCAGACAAAGGATTTGATGCTGGGCACCACCACGAAGAGCGTGTAGAATGCCGCCGCCGGACCGACGAAGAACACTACCCCCGTCCAAGGCAGACGCACAGTGCTAGTAGGCCGGGAAGCTTGGCCCGACTGTCTCTCCCGCCACTGTCGCGCCGTCGTATAAAACCAGTAGCCCATCGCCAGCGCCAACAGGCCCAACAGCAGCGCGGGCTTCCACAGGTGGCGGCTGGTGATCTGATCGGGTTGCTGGCTGCGGTTGCGCACCGCTTCAGCCGCAGACTCCAGCTCTTTGGCCCCTTGCTCGGGCGTCATCTGCCCATTGACGATCTTGAAGCGCACGTCGTTGAGGAACTGATCCATCTCCGGGAAACCCTCGCCCGGAGCAGTGCCATAGGTCGTAGTCGCCTGCTGTGCCAGCGCCACCAAGTCCTGCAAATCCTCGCTGGTCCGCCCCTCCATCGCCCCATTGACAGCCACCAAAACATCGCGCATCTCGGCAAACGTGCCCGCCATCTCCCGCGAGGTCATAAAGCGCAAAAAATCCACGCCCAACTCGGGATGAGCGCTGTTTTTGAAGACAAAGTAATACCCAGCACCAGTATATATGGCACCGGGTTCGCCAACCCCGCCCTCGACTACGGGCAAATTAAACGCTCCCAAGCGGAAGCCATCGGGGATTTTGCCCATCATCTCGCTCTTGAGCCAAGAGCCGCAAAAGACCATCGCCGTATGCCCCAAGAAAAACTCGAGTTGCGCCTCGGTGTGGCTCATGCCGAGGGCACCGGGCTGGAAGTACTCCTGCGCCGTGCGCTGAATAAGCCCGAGCGCCGTCACGAATTCGGGGTTGGCAAAACTGCCCGGCACTAGATCCTTCTGCTCGTAGAACCGCTCGCGGCCAGCGAGGTGATAATAGGCGTTGTCAGTCACGCCGCCGATATAGCCTGGATAGCGCCCCTGAAAGGCCAGCGGCCAGACCCCTGCGGCGCGGATTTGATCGCAGAGCGCGAAAAACTCATCCCAAGTGCGCGGCGGTACCCAGCCATGCTCTTCGAACATGTTCTTGTTGTACCAAACGGCGTAAACCGAGTAGAGGAAGGGAATGCCGTAGATCTTGCCCTCGTACTCATAGCGGTCGAGACTGCCGGGCAGGAAGGATTCGCGCCACGTCTGGTCCCCGTCCCAACTCGGCCCGTCCAAAAAGTTGTCGAGGGGCAAAATTTCGCCATTGCGGATCAGCGCCCAATAATTGAGACCCGCGTTGCTAACTTCCGGGAACGTCCCTTCGAGAATCCGCACCCGCACCTTGTCGGCAATGCGCGGATCGCCGTAGAGATCAATCTGCACATCGGGACGAACTTTTTCGTACTCGCGTGCGGCAAAAAAGAAAAAGTCCAATCCCGCACCGCCCTCAAAAATGGGCACTTCAACGCGTGTCGCCGCTTGCGCTGTCACCGAGCCACAAAGCAGCCCCAGCACAACAGCCGTCCAGCCGATGACTTTGTTAGGTGTTGTTATTTTCAAGTTGCTCTTGAATATCTTGTTGTGTCTTGATTGTGGAATTGTCCACTACGCTCGTGAAATTCTTTATCTTGAAAGAAGATGGTCATATTCGGCATGGGAGCCAATCCAAAACCAGATCATAATATTTTTATCGGCTTTATAGCCTAAAGCCCGCCACCTACGTCCGATCCGCACGGAGTAGATAGGCGGATATCCTCTTTTGACTTGCTTAAAAAAAAGCCCTCTTTGTTGAGGGTTTCTTCTCCATCTCCGGTAAGTAACGACAGCCTGGGCTTGAACGGATCGGGGAAGACGGTAGAATGCCGCCCAAAAGTCGGCGGTTGCTCTGGAGTTCATTGAGCCATATTGCCGGGATCGAAATTACTAATTTCTCCTCGTTCCACAGCTTGTTGTGCTTTCTTTACCATCTTTTTGAGTAGGGCGTGGGAGCGGGCTGAGCTTACCAAAGCGTCCCATTCCGCCTCATCCGCTTCATCTTCTGGTCCCAAGGTGTTATCTACCGCTACCAAGAGGGCCGCAGCAATATCGTCCTGCTCTTCTTCGCTCAGGCGCGAAGCCTTTTCAAAGGCATCTTGCAGCTTGTTTGTCATAGCAACCTCTCATAATAAGGATCGATAAATAGATGCTCGTCTATTCATCATTATCGTCAGGAGTCATACTGTTTTCCTTGGTCTTTAGGATGAAAATACACCCCTGCGAGAAAAGTGCGACCTCCCTCGCAGGGGTAAAAGTAAAAAACCTACTCGTTAAAACTAGCCTTGATCCGCGCCCAAGATAGATCGGCAACCGCAGTGGCCTCACCGGCACCGACTAGCCGGGCATCGACAAAGCGCTCAGCAAAGCGAAAGGTCGCCGCTTGACCGGAGAGAGTGTGATAGCCCCGGTACTCTCGGGGTTCTTCGTCGAAGTCGGGCATGGCGATTTGGAGGCCAATGATGTTGCCAGCCTCTAGATCCGTGGCCACGCTACCCTCTTGATCGGCGAAGATGATGTCGTCGTAGGGCGTCACGTAAATCTCGAGGATCGACACGGTTGGCCCACCGCCGGTCGATCCGCCGCCGCCATCGCTCAGCGGTACTGAGTTGAGCCACTCAGCTCGACCCGGATACCCCAGAATGCGTCCGTCGGGCGCGTCGAAAATAGCGTTCCACTTCTGGGCCTGAGAATTTTGGTTGCGCGCCTTCTCCTCGTCGGTCATGTCCTCAATGTTATTAAAATTGTACTGACCTCCAGAGTGATCGCCATCCACCATGAACTCGACCGAGTCGTACTGCCACACCGTAGCGGGCGCTCCGCCGCCGTACTCGTTGATATAGACATCGTCAATGCGCTCGGCGGCTAAATAGAGCCGATTGTTAGTCTCGTTCCAGCCAAGCCAGAGCCGGTAGTCCATATCAGCCGGGTTGTACGAGGCACCTTCGCCAACAGTCGGGTCGGCGAAAAAATCCTCTGGCGTGAGCGAAGCATCGCCGACTACGTCCTCCCAGTCGGAGATATCCGCATCAAACAGGTCAATAGCCTCCAAATCGGCGTCCGGAATCTCGAAGATCAGATAGACCTTTTCGCCGATGTGGGCATGAGCACTGCCGGCCAGCACAAAGGCCAGCATGAGGCAAAACGTACTAATGAGTCGCATAAAAGCACCTCCTTTAGGTTTGCTTTTAGGTGCGAATCGCCTAGGCCTAGGCGATCTTGGTTAATGGGGCGCGATGTACCTTCTAATTATATAATATCTTTGCTCTCCACGCTCGGACACCAAAATTTTTCGATAAACTCGACCACCAAGCCCGTGCCTGCGTCGTGGCTGACGTATGGCGGCATGGCCGGATTGTACATCGCATCAGTCAAATCGCGGATCAGCGCCATATCCACCCCCCACTTCACCATCTGCTTAATGGCAAAGGTCCGGTGCAAAACGCACATATTGGTGTGGACGCCCATAATCAGCAGATGGGCGATCCCCTGGTGCTGCAAGTAACTATACACCTCTGTCCCCTTATCCGAAATAATATCCCGCTCTTGGTCGATTCCAATCCCCGGATGTTGCCGATCCCAAGCCTTATAGGTTTCAGTCTCGCCCGTATCCGACCCGTGATCTGAAGCATCCACCGGCAGCGGCGGATCTGGGCGCTCGGCATCGGGCGGCGGCGCAACTTGGGGGGCCACAAGCGCGCGCTGACGCGCCGGCGCATCAGCGTAAAAATCCATGGTATCCGAAGGCGCGTGGACAATCAGGCCACCAGCCGCGCGCACGGCCCGGACCACCGCGTCCATCCGCTCGATCATGGCGTCGAGGCGCTCGACCGCACCTCGGCACCAGTGGCCGTTCCACACATCGCACAGCAAAAGCGCGGTCTGATCCGCCGCCCATTCTTGAGTACTGGACTGCACCTGCCAGATAGCGTGGCCGCCCTCGTCTTGTGCAAGGCCCTGGGAACGCAGATTCAGTCGCAAAACGTTGCTCATATTGTCCTTTTAATCGGTTTCGCCCGACCAGTAATCCACTGCGTCGGCGCGGCGGAAAATGCGCTGTCGGTCTAAGGAACGGATGTTAATTTTGTCGGAATCGGGATATTGGGCCAAATCGTGCGGCAAGACATTGCTCAAGGCCAATAGCACACAGGGCTGCTGGCCTTGGTTAGTGAATTTGTGAGCGCTGCGGGGACCGGGTGGGAAGGCGATAAAGTCACCCCGTTCTACCGCCACTGAACCTCGGGGGCTGATCAGCGTACAGGCCCCTTCGAGGATGTAGAACATTTCCTCTTCAAAGTGGTGAAAGTGCTGCGGACAGATCGACTGGCCTGCGAGCAGGCGGAAGAGGCAGTAGCCCAGATGCTGGCCACCGATGAGCGGGTCGATATCCTTGATCTCCCAGCGGTAGCCCGCAGGTCCACTCCTCGACGTCCAAGGAATATCTTCTACATTGATCTTGTTGATGTAAATGTCGGTCCGTTCCTCCAAGCATTCGAGCAACAGCCGGCGGGCGTCGTGCAGAACGGAATGCCCGTCACCCATCAACAGAGCGTCAAAATCGAGCTGCAATAATTTGCGCAGACCCAAGGCCGCTTGGGGCGGATCGGCGAGTTTGGCGTCCGGCAGCAGAGTAATGCGACCTAGCGGCGCACCGACGACCAGATCGCCTGCTAAGACCATCTTGAGGGCCGGCCAGTACAGAGCGATTTCCCCCGGACTCTTGCCGTGCGCCAAATGCACTACTCGGAGCCCAGGGACGATCTCCTCACCATCGTCCAGCAAGCGGTCCGGTGGCTGGTCAAACAGGTCGGCGTCGGCGTGGTGGGCCGCGATGCTAGCGCCAGTGCGGCCTTGAAAAAAAGCAGCTTCGCGCTCGTGGTCGCGATTGGTCAGCACGATCCAAGCCGCCCCACCCAATTGGTCGAATTGCTCCAAGTCGGCCGCTGTCATGGGCACCGGATCGATCAGGACATTGCCCTCATCTCGCACCCACAGATGGCCGTTGAAGTCGATCTGACGCTCTTGGCTGAAGATGGACCAAGAATAGAAGTTTGTAACGGCGATTTCTTTCACAGTATATGTCCGGCAATTTTAAGAGAGGCTGAAATCTACAAACAGGCCCGCACAATATCGCGCGCCTTCAACATGTCTTTGCGATTTCTGTAGTACTCAAAGACGAAATAGGGCACCTGCGCCCACTCCTGCAACGCACCGATATAGGTCGGATAATCCAAGCACCCCGACCCTGCCGGCCCATAGTCGATGACCTCGCCATTTTCGGCAAAGCGCGCGTCCTTGCCGTGGGCGATTGCGATATCGGAGCCGAGCATCCGCACTGCGCGCACCAGTGGCGTGCGGTCGGGCGCGAAGTTCGCCGCGTCCATGCAGACTTTGAGCGCTGTGGAACCCACCCGGTCCTGCAATCGCCAAAAGCGCTCCGCCCCATCGACGCTCCCCGCCCGCGTCATTTCCACCGCGATGACAATGCCCAGCCTCTCGGCCGCCGAGCAGACCGTCGTCAGCCCAGTACATAGCCCCTCAAACACCGCCCGGTCGTCAACGCCCTCTTCTGGATACCCCGACGGATGCCACACCAGCACTGGTCGCGGGTTGTCGCCGAAACGCCCTTCGAGCGCTGCGGTCTTCTTCACGCAGCGCATCACCCTTGTGACATCCTCCCGGACCATCCCCTTTGGCCCGACCATATCGACGTGCAAAGTCATCGCCGCCAGCGCAACATCGGCCGCCTGTAACGCTTTGTCGATATCCTCTGCCGACGGGTCCCGCGCATCCCCGACCGCTCCCCCGCCGAAAAACATCTGCACCGCCTCGAATCCCTCGGACCGCATCTCTGCTGACGACAGCAGATTTCCTGACATCAACGCAAGTTTCACGGTTCACTCCTTTCAAGATTCGAGCCAGCGGCGAGTACAACTCCCCGCCGCTCTTTGGTATTAAAACGTCCCCTGCACGTCCATCACCTGTCCACCTCCTTCCTTTACCTTGGAGGTAGCCACCCGCTTTTGCAGCTCTTCGTAGTACAAATCTTCATCCACCGGAATATGCACCCAGCCGTCCGTCCACGTCGAAAGCAACATAGCGTTGGCCAGCTCCACGCCATTGATCCCCTCGGTCCCCGCCGCCAACAGCGGTGACCCCGTGCGGATAGCTTGCACCCAGTTTTGGGTAATCCCCTTGTGCTCCTCGCCGCCACCGCCCGGGATCTCGCACTGCCAAACCTCCGGGCTGCCAAACCCATGCGGCCACTCCTCAAGGAACTTGCTCGCCGACTCTGTCGTGCGCCAAAAGGTGATTTTGCCGCCTTCCAACACCACCTTGCCGCGATCCGCTGAAATCTCCAGCCGATTGGTCCCCGGAGCCTCGCCTGTAGAGGTAATAAAAACGCCCGTAGCTCCGTTCTCGTATTCTACATAAGCCGTTACGTCGTCTTCAACCTCAATGTCGTGGTATTGCCCAAAGCGGCAAAAGGCCCGCACCCGCTGCGGCATCCCGCAGATCCACTGCCACAGGTCCAGGTTGTGCGGACACTGGTTGGCCAACACGCCGCCGCCTTCGCCAGCCCAAGTCGCCCGCCAGCCGCCCGAATCGTAGTAGCTCTGGGCGCGGAACCAGTTGTTGATGATGTAAATCGTGCGTTGAATCGGCCCTAGCTCGCCGGATTCGACCAGCGACTTCAGCTTCTGGTGCTCGCCGCGCGCGCGCTGATTGAACATCATGCCAAAAACCCGGTCGCTTTTGGCCGCGGCCTCGTTCATCTCGCGGACTTGGCGCGTATAGACTCCAGCCGGCTTCTCGCTCATCGCGTGCAGGCCGTTTTCGAACGCTTGGATCACCAGTGGAGGGTGGAAGTAGTGGGGAGTGGCGACGATCACAGCATCGACGCATTGGGCTGCAAACAGGGCATCGGCCCCGGCAAACGCTTGCACGCTCTCTCCATATTTTTCTTGCACGCCTGCGAGCCGGGCCGGATCGACGTCGGCTACAGCCGCGAGTTCCGCACCGGCAATTTGACCTTGGGAAAGATAGCTGGCGTGGCTGCTACCCATGCCGCCAAGGCCGATAATACCAATTCGCACCTTGTCCATATTGCGCTCCTTGTCGTTATCTAGCGATGATACAGGTTCAGCTTTGGGGGACTCAAAAAAGGAAGTAAGTCGCCGAACATGCCAACGAGAATATGGGCCGCAATATACCTCCGAATCCGCCGAGTGGTCAATCTCGCCGGGCAGCCGGAGGATTACCTCGCACGATTCTTGAGTTGATCCAGCATGACGGCGACCAATAGGATGAAACCGCGAACCACGTTTTGATAGAACGTCGGGACGTTGAGCAGGTTCAGGGCGTTCTCAACTACGCCCATGATGAGCACGCCGGCTATGACGCAGCCAATTGATCCCACGCCGCCGGTCAAGGACACGCCACCCAAGACGCAGGCCGAGATGACTTGGAGTTCGAACATCTCAGGGGGCTTTGGCTGGCCGCTGGTCATGCGCGAGGCGAGGACCACGCCCGCAAATCCAGCCATCAGACCCTGGATGCTGAAGATGATCGTCTTGAGCCGCGCGACGGGGATGCCAGAGAGTCGGGCGGCCTCTTTGTTGCCGCCAATGGCCAAGGTATTGCGACCAAAGGTGGTCCGCTGGAGCAACAATCCGAATACCACGAAGCAGACCAGCGCAATCCAGACCGGCGTCGGGACGCCCAAAAACGACGACGTACCCAAGGCGAAGAATCCCGAATCGGTGACGCCGACGGCCCGACCGCCTGAGATGATGAAGCCCAACCCGCGTACGATCTGCATCGTCGCCAGCGTCGCGATTAGCGCATTGATGCGAAATCGCGAAATCACCACGCCGTTGCAAAGCCCGACCGCGCCACCGACCAACACGCCCGCCAACATACCCAACAGGACGCTGCCCATTGCGTTAGTCACGACCGCGGCCACGACCCCCGCGCAGGCCACGACCGAGCCGACTGACAAATCGAAATCCCCCGACGCCAAGCAGAACAGCATCGTGCATCCAACCATGCCGATCTGCGACACCGCCAACGCCAAGCCCTTCACGTTTACCCACGAGAAAAAGTCCTCGACAAACAGCGAACACGCCGCAAACAGCACGGCGAAAACCACTAACATGCCAGCTTTCTCCCAGAGAAGCGCCATCGCGCCGAGGGAAGCTGTTGGCGAGTTTGTAGATTCCGTCATCGTTTTCTTCTCCGTCAGCCGGGTTTAAGCAGGAGACGCCGGTAGCGCCAACCGCATGACCTCTTCCTCGTCGGCTTCGCCTCGGGCGATAGAAGCTACGATAGCACCTTCGCGCATCACTAGCAGGCGATCCGCCACGCCGAGGGCTTCCGGGAGGTCGCTAGATGCCAGCACCACCCCCACCCCGCGGTCGGCCAGATCGCGGATGATGGCATATATCTCGCTCTTGGCACCGACATCCACGCCGCGCGTAGGTTCGTCCAGCAGCAGCACATTGACGTCCTCGGACAGCCACCGTGCGAGAATGGTTTTTTGCTGATTTCCACCGGACAAGTTGACGATCTTCTGCGCCACCGACGGCGTGCGAATCCCGAGCCGTTCGATCTGGCTATGAGCATTCCGTCTCTCCCAAGCATCGTTGACGACAAAGCCCAGCCGGGCGATGCGACCACGGGCGACGAGGTTCAGGTTGTCAAGCACGGACGCCGTGGGCACGATGCCGTCCTTTTTGCGGTCTTCTGGGCAAAAAGCCACGCCGGAGCGGATCGAGTCGTTCGGGGAAGAGATCGGGACTTGCCGATCGCAAACTTTCACCACGCCAGCCTGCATGGGGTCCGCGCCAAACACCAAGCGCAACAATTCGCTGCGGCCCGCGCCGATCAATCCGAATAGGCCGACGACCTCGCCTTTCGCGACGGTGAAAGAGGCCGGCCTCGCAAGCCCCGGGCCCTCCACTCCGACAACTTCTAGGGCGGTCTCTGTCTGCGTGCTGGAATGGTAATCGAAGACATCTTCGATGTCGCGGCCGACCATGCGGTTGACCAACGTCTCGTGGGAGACTCCTTCCAAGGAGAGAAACGTCTCAACGTGGCGGCCATCCCGGAGGACGGTCGCAGAGTCGCACACGCGAAACAGTTCGTCCATGCGGTGGCTGACGTAGAGCACGGCGCAGCCGTTGCGCTTGAGTTCCTCCACGGTCGCAAAAAGGCGTTCTACTTCGCGGGCAGAAAGGCTGCTAGTGGGTTCGTCTAACGCCAACACTCGCGCACCGCGAGTCAGGGCTTTGGCGATTTCGACCATCTGCCGTTGCGCGATGGGCAGGCGACCGACTTTGACGGCGGGATCAATGGCTTCACCCAAACGTTCCAATTCGCGGTGCGCGGCTTCGCGCAGACGCTGACGATCCACGACTCCTAGCCTTGCGGGGAGATGGCCGAGGTAGAGGTTTTCGGCCACGGACATTTCGGGGATGAGCTGGAGTTCCTGATGGATGACGGCAACGCCGGCGTCCAAGGCTTCCGCCGTCGAATAAAAAACTCGTTCGCGCCCCTCCAGCACCACGCTTCCAGCATCGGGCAGATGGACGCCGCTCAAGATCTTCAGCAGCGTGGACTTGCCCGCCCCGTTCTCGCCGATCAGGGCGCGGACTTCACCGCGGCGAACCGAAAACGAGACATCCTCTAGAGCGCGGACTCCTGGAAACGTCTTTGAGACGCCGTGGAACTCAACTACCGGAGGAGACGAGGATTCCAAGACCGCGACCTAATCGAGCCCCAGCGTAGTCTGAATTTCTTTGTAGTTATCGCGGTAGGCCATGACGCCTGCCGTGCGCGTGTCCGCGGGCGGAGCGACGCCCTCCTTGACCCACTTGTAAAGCAGTTCCGTCGTCTCGTACCCGTGACGGCGAGGGCTAATCATACAGGTCGCGAAATACCCGGTCGGTTCCTCTTTCTCAAACTCGGTCAGCCCTGTACCAGCGCCAATGCCAATACCAATGGTCTCCGCTGCACCAAATCCACGCCCCTCCAAGGCGCGCACCGCGCCGAGAACCCCTTCGTCATTAATCGAGAACACCAACCAGCGTTTGATCTCCGGGTATTTGGTCAGGACGATGTTAGCCGCATCGAACGCTCCTGGGATGTCGGTGGTTTTCTCCGCCCCCAAGTAGATGCGCTCTTGTGGGAAGCCGGCCGCGACCAGCGCTTCAATCGTCCCATCGGTGCGGTCGCGCGCGGTGTCGAGTTCGTCGAACGTGATCCCGAGCGCACCTGTCTCCTCCAACGGCCAGCCTCGGTTGGCGAATTCCTTGTGGAGTTCTCGTCCCACTTGGCGACCGATTTCCACGGCTGAAATGCCCATGTACGGGACGTCCATGAACTCGCCGTCCGCACCGACGAATTGATCGTCCACCGTGAACACTTTCATGTTGTGGCTGCCGGCTTTGGCCATCACGGCTGGGCCCAGCCGCACGTCCGGTGTGCAAACGACAAAACCCTGTGCTCCCTTGGCCGCGAGGACGTCAATGGCCGCGAGCAGTTTCTCCCCGTCTGGAACGCCGATTTTAATCAGCTCAAATCCGTACTTGTCGGCGCACTGCTGGGCGAATCTCCATTCGTTCTGGAACCACAGTTCCTCTGGCATTTTCACCAGAAACCCCAGCCGGATCTCTTCCTCGACCGGCGGCGCGGAGCCGGTTTCGGGCGATTCAGCAGTCTGCGGCCCACACCCGTTGCCCGCAACCAGCGCCAAAACCAGCGCGACTAAGGCGAGAGGTCTGATCTTCATGTGGGAGTTCCTCCGTTCACACAGTTAGCGAGACAGGTCGCGTCATCAATGGCTTATCGGTACCCGTAGAGTACTTCAGCGATCATGCGATTTCTCCGCGTGCTGTAGTATCTGTACGGATCTGAGGTTATCGGCGAACGTTTGGTTCGAGGAGTCTAGTTCGACCGCACGTTTGAAGGCCTCCACGGCCCCTGTCCTATTCCCCGCGAGTAGCCTGACATTGCCGATTCCATTGTGGGCAAAGGCATAGGTGGAGTCGACGCGCAATGCGGCTCGATAGGCCCGGGCAGCCTCTGCGGGTCGATTCTGCTGTAGTAGGAGGTTTCCCAAGTTGTTGTGGGCGGCGGCAAATTCGGCATCTCGTGAAATGGCCTGTCGATAGAGCTGAATCGCTTTGTCCGTCTCGCCCCGTCTCGAATACAGGCGAGCCAATTCCCGATAGAGAGCCGGATCGGTGGGGTCGTGGCGGATCGCCTCGCGGTACTTGACAATGTCCGCGTCGATTGATCTCAGCATCTCGAACCGACGCATCATCTTTCGCCCACTCTCCTTCTGCCCCAGCCGCATCAGGCAGTTGGCCAGATCGAAGTGCGCCTTCGTGTGGTGCGCATTGAACTGAATGGCCATCTCGAGATGCCGGCGCGCACTCGCGAAATCCTTGGCGGCAAGCTGTAGCGCACCCAAGTGCGCCCAAGTGTCCGCGTGGGTCGAGTCGATCTGCAGCGTTCTTCGCAAAACCACTGCGGCCGCGTTCCGTCGCCCCTGCTTCCCCAGCAGGTAGCCCAGCAGGTTGCGCGCCTCCACGTCGTCGGGACGGATCCCCACCGCAATCTCCAGCGCTTCAATGGCTCCGTCGTAATCGCCTCGCCGTTCCCGCAACTGCGCCAAAGCCTTGTGGGCGGGCTGATATCCGCTGTCGGCTTCTATCGCTCGCGCCATCAGTTCTTCCGCCTCTTCGTGGTGTCCCGCTGCGGAGCGCACGGAGGCCAAGTTGTAATGGGCTGCCGCGTACTCGGGCTTGAGGGATATCGCTTGTTGGTACGACGCCGAGGCTTGGTCGAGACGGCCCTGCCGCGCTAGATTGTTGCCGAGATCGTAGTGGATGACCGGATCCTGTGGATCTAGCTGCACCGCGCGTCGCAGCAGTAGAATCGCTTCGGCGGATTCACCACGAGCCGAATGCTCAAGCGCGCTGTCGAGGAGGGCTCGCGCGGCTTCCTGCTGCCGAACCGTCTGTTGCTTGGGCCCAGGCTCGTTGCAAGCGCTCAGTAGGAAGAAGACGAGAACGGCGGGCATGACACTTGCAGATCCAAGTACTCTTCAATTTTGGGCATCGTCTTCGCGATCCCCCCAATCGGCCAGTACGGATCCCAACGCATCTTCATGGACCATGACCTCGTCGGCGAAGTCCACGCGGAGTTGAACCAGCAACGAGTCCATCTTCTGATGTTCAGCGCGCAGACGGAGGATCACTTCAATGTTCCGTTTTACTGCCTCATAGGGACGCGCCGGCGTCTGGCTCTTTTCCGCGATACGCAGAACGGAATACCCACCAGGCACTTCGAGAGGCCCTAGGAGCGCACCCACTTCCGAGTCGAGAGCGAGGGGCGCGAGGGGCCCTAAGAGCGGATTGTCCCTCGTGACGAGCCACATCGACCCGCCTCTCTTCTTCGTCACCTCGCGAATGCTGTGTACCCGTGCTAGGGAGTCGATGGGGGTCCCCGCTTCTGCTTGGCCGCGGAGTCGTTGCGCCAGCGTAAGGTCAGCGACGAGGACCTCATCGACGCGAACCGTTGGGCGTGGACCATACAACTCAGGGTGTTCCTCGTAGTACGCCCGTTTCTCGGCATCCGCTACCTCAATGTGGCCGACGACGACCCGCCGGAGGCTGTCGATCATCATTTCTTCCCTCAGCGCCTCGATCTGATCGCGCACCAGGGATTCGCGGTCCATGCCACGACGCTTGGCTTCCTCAACGACCAGCCGATCTCGGGCCTTCGTGCGCAACCAGCCCTGCAGATCCTCCCCGGCGGCGGCCAGATCGACGTCGGATGACAAGAGCTGACCGCCCGTCCAAGTACAGAGAGGATCCGACGCTGGGCGGTCTTCGCCTAGAGACTCACAGACTAGGCCATGCGCATCCGCCAAGCTGTCGGCAAAGGACTCGAAGACGCGGCTCCTCTCGCGTACGCGGAACTCCTTGAGCACAGCATCCCACCAACTTGCAAGGTCGGCGGGGCGACGGTCAATCAGGCGAAATACGTGTACCCCGTAGCGGGAAGTCAGAGGTTCTGGGTAGGTTTGACCAGGCTCCAGCGACAGAATCTGCTCTCTGATCTCCGGGAGCACCTGGGATACAGACATGTAGCTAAAGTAGCCCCCCAGGCCCCCTGTCTCGTGGTGGACCGAACGTTCGACGGCGAGTACATCCATCGGCTCTCCCGCATCGAGAGCCTCGAGGACACTCCACGCATCGGCCTCATTGGCCAGCATCACGTGCTGGAGCAGCACCTCTTCGGTGAACCCTTCTTCAATGGCGAAGGTCTGGATGCCTGACGTATCGAGCCCCGCGTCAACCGCGACCGCGTTGAACAGGGCGCGCCAGAGGAGCTTGCTCTGGCGCTGCTCAAGGGCCGTTGCGATTTTAGGCGCTGCGTCCAGCTTCCTGCGTTGTCCCTCCAGCGCCAGCAACTGTCTGTCTATCATCGCATCCAGTAGTTGGCGTCTCGTGTCGAGACTGGCGGGATCTTGGCCGCGATGGGAAGAGGCGAGAAGCGTCGTCGCCATCTCGTCATATGCCTCGACATCAATCGTATCCCGGTCGATGATGGCGACGACGATAGGCTCTGGCTCGTATTGTTCAGTCTGTTCGCAGGCCAGCAATCCCGCTGTTAGCAAAATAACAGCGCGCGACGAGATCCTCATCATCGATCGGTTCCGAGACCCGCAAACACATCCACGAAGATCATGGTGTTCGTGTCGGCATCTTCTCCGTGAACGCTGCGTCGCGTCCACCGTATGCCGATGTTCGCGGTCAGCTCGTAGCCCAGATACGCCGCCTGATTGGAAAACTGCGACGCCAAAGTCAAGCGACTGAAGTCGTCTTGGTAGTCAACGGCACCACCCTCAGGGCGGCTCTTCAGGTTGTTGAAAAGCTCGTACTCGCTGCCAAGGCCGAGAGTCATCTGCGGGGAAATGCTATAGCTGACGAGAAAGAAGAAGAGTTCAGCCAGATCGCGCGTGCTGCGCTCACGTGGATTGGTCGGCGTACGAGAAGAAAACCGCTGCTTCCACTGCGGCCACAAAAGCACAGTCTGCGTTGCCCAGAATTGACGATCGGCCTTGTTGATTAGACCCAAGAACCGCTCATTCTGCGTTCCCTCCGCCGCATCTCCCTGCTGATTGTAGGCGTCGTACTTGAGCTTCGTCTGCGTCGTAAATAGCGGATTCCAGTCTACCTGCAGATAGAGAGTATTGATGAAGGTATCCTGTGCGATCAACGGATCGCTGAAGTCCTGTAGCGTACCGGGAGAAAAGGCCGGCTGCACCCACTGGATGAGATTGTCGGGGATATCGTCCTTGACCGCGCGGACGAACTCCATTAGCTGGATCGACAGACTGCGCTGCGGATATTCCTTCTTCAGCGTCAGCAGACCGTATGTGGAAGCTGCCCGGCGGTCGCTGGAGTGCTGTTCCATCCGCGAGCGCCCAACCATGAGGCGGCTGTTTGGCATCAGTTCGACACCAGCGTAGAGATTGTATCCCTTGCTGTCTCGCTTGTACGGATAATCCGCTTCCGTGTCGTTCTCGAAACGGTCAATGATGGTATTGTTGTTCATGTCCGTACCGAAAAGGAATTCGGGTGGATCGACATGGTAACGGAAGAACGGCTCGCTGTAATCAGGCTGGTTGTTCTGGTTCTGATTGAAGTCCGAGATGAAGTCCTGGTTCTCGTCGAGACCCGGAAACACCTCCCGGTCGGGGAATTGATTCTGATTTGGAAACAAGGCACTCAGATTCACGGCGCGGCGCTGCCAGTCGGGAAAGCGATCTTGGTCGTCGTTATCGTCGATGAGCTCATAGAGATAATTCTTCTCGTCTTCGTAATCGATGAAGCCTTGCGAGTCGGGAATGAACATAGATGTCGAGTACCCAGGCTCAACGCTAAAGAACTCCCCGTAGCCGAAGAAGGGGTACGCAATCTGCGACGCTGTGGCGTAATAAGCCTCAGACGCGTCGTGAGCGAGGGCTTGGTTGCTGCGGATGGTTTGGTTGGGGAACCGTCGGTTGCGCCGATTGCTCACGTACTCAGAACGGAGGTTGAAGCCCCCCACGTCGCTGATCGCCAGATTCACTCCGCGCAGTTCGTTGCTCGAAGGAATCCCGTACTGAAAGCGGATGAATCGCTGATTGGAGGCATCCGTGACGTTGCCTTCTGCTTGGGCGACGGGCAGGAAGGCCGGCTCCAGCGTCGCGTTGGTCTGCAAGTTCGATGCGACTTCTACGAGGTAGTCGTTGGCCACGACCAGTCCCACTTCGATGCGCTCGATCTCCCGGAAATCAGTGATCTCCTCACCGGGACCCGGTCGGAAATCAGTCTCAATGTTATATGTCAGGGTGACCGTATTGGAACCGCTGGCCTCTAGCAGGCCTTCGCGCGCCACACCCCCTTCGATGATTGGGTCGATCTCGGGATGCTCAACGCCGTTGATGAAGATGCGCTCGCGGAGCAGCAGTGCGCCGCCAACGCCATCCTCTGGTGAGTCGTCTGACAGTCGCACAATCAGCCGCTGGACATTGCCCGCATTCAGGCGACCGCCGAGGACGCCACGCAGCGAATTTTCGTCGAGGGAGAGTGCCGAGTTTTGGTGAAAGGTCGTCAGATACGTTCCACCCACTGTCGCGAAATCGCCGACGCCGACGCTTCCGTTCAGGCCGAGTAGCTGAGTGAAGGTCGTTTGGCGCGCCGCTCCTTGGTCGACAGCAACGGCCACGCGCCCGGGCGAATCGGCCCGCGCCGCTAAGACGCTCACTCCGTATTTATCGGTCTGGAAGTCCCACTGCAGACCGTCGAACAGCGGTTTGGAGAAAGTGAGCGGCGTCATCGTGGTGCGAATGCCCTCGCCGATGGTCAGGGAGGTGTGGAACTGCCCCTTGGCCCCAGAGACCACGATGAGACGATTGAACCACTGGCTGAAGTTCGGATCTTTCCAAATTCCGCTCCCGAAATCCCTCGGATACTCATTTGTGAAGTTGTAGATGTTCCAGCCCTTGGTGAAGTAATTGCCGTAGAGGTCGTAGTAGCGGTCGCCTTCGAGCTCAGTCCTCACATATCGCCGGTACTGGTTCCGAGCATAGTTGGTGTAAGCACTCCCCTGCCAGCCGTATAGTGAGTAGAGCGCTTGGGGCAGATACCACTTCCGCAAAGTTGGAATCAGTGTCTCAGGACTGATTCGGGCTCCGTCCGTGATGTAGGGATTGAACAGACCAATTTCGACAGCTCCACTTGGCGTCACCTGCAGTAGCAGGACGGCTAGGATGGAGCCGACCCATTTGCGCTTCATGTCCAGCTCCCCTGTATTAGTTTACCACTGCGTATCGTCATTAAATCAACCTTTCTAACTAATAGGCTACACTTACCAGCAGGGTTTTGGCCTCCTCCCCTGCGTCTGCCGGCACCTCTATGCGGCAGACATAGATCCCGGGTGGCGCAGGCCGATCATCCACCATCCCATCCCACACTAGCTGCTGTGTCTTCCTTGGCTGGCCAGCGACGACCTGGAGCAGGTGCCCTGACAAGTTGTAGAGCCGTAGCTCAGCAGCGACTGTAGTGCGAAATAGATCGAAGGTAATGCGCAAATTGTCGTTGATAGCGTCGCCGTTTGGCGTGATGACGCGACTCGATGCAACGAGATTGCGGATAGTACCTCCTGAGGTTGTGTTCGGCAAGAAGACGAAGAGGGCCTCTCGATCTGTGCGATCGAACTCGCCATCGCCGTCGTCATCGACGTCTAGCGGCCTCACCTCTTGCCGATTATCCGGTTGGGCCGAGTTTGCCACAGATGCGAGAAAGCGGGTGGGATTGCTCAGCGGCCGCGCCGTGAACATCACCTCCACTGAGTCCCGCAGCGTGCGTCGGGGCATGGCGACGATGAGCGTATCGACAGTGGACTCGACAGACCCTTCGACCTCTTCACCATTGATGCGCAGCGACACATCCCGCACTTGTCCTGGCACCGGCAGAATCACGCGATCGAAGCCTTGGTCTCTGACCGTGAAGGTCGGTTGCAGCACGTAGCGAAAATCCTGCCACTCGCCAGCGATGGCCTCGCGTGGATAAATCGCGGCCTCAACGCCCTTTTGCACCAGTGCTTCGTCGAAGTGCAGAGTCACCGCGTTGAGGACCGGCGTGATTTCAGGATCGTCGGTCTCCAGACTCACCCGCATTCGCAATAGCCGTCTAGGGGTGGGCGACCGAAAGGACTGGCCCGACGAAAGGTGCGGCTCACTCCAACCACTCCAGTCCGCCCCCTCCTTAGGCACTTCGACGATCTCACCCCGCACCACTTTGGGCAGCTTATTGTACTGCGCCTCCGTGATCTGCTCACCGTTCTTCTTGAAGAAGAATTGCTCCACATCGAGCTCATTGCCCGTTCGAGTCTGCACGGTGATTCGGGTCCCCGGCGGGGTGTCGGCATCCCACGAGATTCCCGTAATGCTCTTGGCCCCCCCGAGGTCGATGAAATCGGATGTCAATGCCGCTTGTGCCGGGTAGCCAGCGGAATAGATGAATACTTCCAGCATGATATAGCCAACCCTTCTGTCCTGGACATCGAAGTGGTTCCAGAACAGATAGCGGCCAACTCGATCTTCTAGATGGTGGTCGAAGACGTAGCGCACCGGTGCCCGGCTGTTATCGACGAGTGAAACGCGCGTGTAGTCAAAGGGACTGCGGAATGCATCGTCCCGGGCGATCGGCGTCCCGTCCGTCATCTCCAGATTGTAACCGTTGTTGGTACCGCCGATTCCGAACGTCGTTCGGCCTAGATGATTGGGAGGCCATTGGTAGAGCACGATCCGGCTGACGTGGAAGAGAGCACCCAGATCCCACTCAAACCACATCCCGCCATCCTGCCAGAAGCGATTAAGGTTATTGGCAATCAAGGGCCATGCATTATCGACTGTTCCATCGCGCAGCTCTTCCACTTTTGGACGTCCCGAGCGGATCGTCCCCCCCCGATCAAAGGTCGTCAACGCGATATTATCGCCGATCGCTGTTACCTCAATCTCGGCCAGCGCCGCGCCTTCCCCGACCTCGTGGGGCAGGAAGCGGATGTAGTGTACGGGCTTGAAGTCCAGCGACTTGCCCAGCACCATGTTCTCGCCGGTCGCTACGTCTCCAAAATCCTCAATCGACAAGGGAATGACGATCTCACCCAACTCGTTGGGCTCGGCAGTCGTGAACACGCGCTGGAATCGCCAGACATCCTCGGACGGAGACACCGTCGAACCTTCGCTGACAAAAACCGAGAAATCCCGAAAGGGACGGACGTCGAGGGTGTCGGGAAAGACCAAGCGGATCTCCTTCAGCAGGACGAGGCGGCCCAAGTCGATGTGTATCCACGCATTGTCGGGATCGGCACCGGCATCGGGCTGCCACCACGTGTCGTGGTCGTTATCGAACAGCAACCGAGCGTCGCGGTTGTTCGAGTGGGCCGTCAGGCCACCGAAGACCTCACCACTTTTCCGGGTGGGATGTGAGAACAGGGACATGTTATCCATCGGATCGGTGTCCGTTCCGTACCACCCCAGCTCGATCTTTCCGTCTTGCCGCAACTGAATGGCCCCAATCGGGCTCGTCCACTGCTGCCAATCACTGAGACGATCGAAGCGGATCTCATCAGCCACGGCGTACCTAGACAGCAGCCATACGGCCATGGCGATGATATACAAGCTTGTTTTTGCCATAGTCTTAACTCCCTAGTAGACGACGGGCACTGTCAGTAGCTGCCGTGCGATCTCCCTTTGGGTATTTACCTCGATCACAAGAAGATACAAGCCTGGAGGGACTAAGTTGCGATCATCATCGAGACCGCCCCAAGACACCTGCTGGGCCGATCGGCCCCGATTCTCAGCGTCTAGAATCGCAATATAGCGGCCGGCAACATCGTACACCTTTACGGTTACGTCTGCTTCATCGACGAAGAGGACGCTGAACTCGACGTGGATTTCGTCGTTCACTTGGTCCCCATTCGGTGTCAGAGCCGCCTGCATGAGGCGGACCCCATCGAGAACGGTCGTCCTCGCATCGCGCGAGAAGACCTGCAGACTGTTGGTGTGGACATCGTCCCGGGCATTCCCCCCGTCCACTGACTGGGGCAGATTGGCACTGGCAGCATCGATGACCTCCCCGGCGAAAATCGTGGAGGAGGTAAAAAGGGAGGATTCGAGATCGATGCGGACGGGAACATCATTGTCGCGTGACACCCGATTGGAGGCGAAAGAGATGAAAAGCTCGCCGTCGGTGGCAATCCCGTCCCCGGGCCACACGCTGTCGGGAACCACCGCGACGAGATCCGCATCGCCCATCCTCAGCCCCTCAAAGCGAGTGCCAAAGGGAACCGTCAGCCGCACGGCATCGAATCCCTGTAAATCGCTGGAGAAATCCGCCGCGATGTCAAAGTGTAGCTGACGTCGCTCTCCGACGGGGAATTCTGCTGGCTGCGCCTCAGCCGTCAGGCCCGTCGAAGCAGCACCCGCTAGGGAGACCTCACCAATGAGCGACGAGGCGAGCAGTGGAGAAACCTCAAACTGTAGTGAATCTAGACGACCGATGGACAGCACATCGTCCGTCAGGAACGTCGCCCGGAATTGCAAATACTGGCGACCGTCCGGCGATCGGTTCAATTGGCCAGATGAGCGATAGGGCGAAGACCACGGCGACCAGTTGGTCTCGTCGTCGAGAACGACACTGCGCTGATTGGGATAGCGGACGGAGAGGCTCTCCCGTCGGGGCAGCGAGGCGCGCTGCCATTCCGACTCTGTCGCTTCTTTGTCGCGCCCGAAGTCATCTACGACGTAGTAGGCCAGCGGTGTGTCGTCAGTGCCGGAGCGCGTTTCTAGGAGTAGTCGGGCATCGCCTGCGGGGTCTTCGACGAGCACGTCCGCTTCCCGGTCTCGTCGCAGTGAGCGGAAGGAGTAGGAAATCTCGCCGAAGTTGACAGGCTCGTCGAGTGGAATGGCGGTAGAAATGTAGTTTACCTTGGTCGGGACGCCCTCGCCATAGACTTGGAACTCGGCCATACTGTAGAACTGGTCCGCCAAACTCAGGTCGAGTCGGACGAATCTGGCCGGTTGCAGCGGAAAGCTGACATCGACTCGGCTCTTGGTGTTGGACTTGGTTTCCTCGATGAGGGTAGCAAGCGTCCGCTTCGGGATCGGCTCGGAGCCTTCGAGTAGAAATTCTTCCGCCTCGTTCTGTATCGAAAGACGATACGCCCGCGGCGATCCCTGCTTGTTGGGGATGCCGCGCTTATCGACGCCCGATTGCCGAGGGAAGAACAGGATCCGGTTAATCGGCGTCTCCAAGACTAGATCAAAGGTCCAAACTTCTTCCTGCAGCCGCAGAATTTGGTTGAAGACTTGTACCGGCCCCTCACCGATTAGCTGCCGCAGCGAGATTGCCGTCTCGGGATCGCCATCGATGACCACGGCCTCCTCGCGGCTGTAGCCACCGTGCCAGAAGCGCGGGTCAACGCCAGCTTGGAAACCGAAGGCCTTACCTGTTGTCTGTCCCTCCGCCCAAGATAGGCCGAATATATTGGCGAAGGCCCCGGGTCCGACCATGATGTTTTCCCATGGCCGCAGCTCTCTGGGCTGCAAGGCACCCGGAGCGGTCGTGTCGTCAAGGGCGACGGCTTTCTGACGCACCTGTGACCATGAGAAATCCCCGGCCGCCCCGCCGATCTGCACGACGCGGCGCTGACCGTAGCCCGCAACCGCTGTCGCGACTAGCAGGATCGTTGTGGTAAGCATCATTCGCGTGCGCATAAATCCTCCTCTTGCCTACTTTCCTCAGTAGGATACCGCCACGATCCGCAGGCGCTCAAACGTCTTGGTCTGCGTTTCGACGCGCAGTCGGACGAGGTAGTGTCCCGGAGGCAGTTCGTGGGCCTCGGTCCACGTGGCTAGGTAGCTGCCTGCCGCCTGCTCCTCTTGCTGGAGGGTATGAACGAGCCGACCCGAGAGATCGTGTACAGTAATATCTACTTGTGCTGGTTCGATGAGGAATACGAGGTCGTACTGCAGCGCCAAATCGTCGTTCCGCCCGTCCCCATTCGGCGTCACGACACCGGTGCCCAAATCGAATCGACTAAGCGGATCGCCAAGGGAACCGAAGACGAGGACGGAATTCGTGCCGAGCAGGTTGGTAGCATCACCGGGAGCGACCCGCTGCGGAACCGCGCCAACTGAATCTAAGAGCCAGCTCTGAAACAGAGTCGTGTATCGCAAGGGCGTTGCTGTGAACCGCACAAAGAGCGTGGCGTTGCTCTCGGCCGTGATCCGGCGGCTCGGGAAGAAAAGCGACATGCCGCTGGCGTCAACAAAGACGCTATCGACGATCACTTGCTCTCGGTCGTCGCCGATCAACACCGATTCCAACTGAGCAGCACCCGGCGTTGCGATGCGCAAACCATCGAATCCCTCGTCGCCGGACAACTCCGCAGTCAAGGCGTACTCCAAAGTCGCCGGCTGGCCCGTAGCAACGGTGGCCACGCCGGCCGGTGGGAAAGGATCGCCGACGAGGGCGATCTCGGCTCGCGTCCCTTGGGCAAGGGGTGACGAGTGGGTGAACTCTAGCGCATCGATCCGGATCACGTCGGTCGCAGTGCCCTCAAAGAAGAATCTGAACTGGAAGAACGGCCTCGGCATCGGCAGAAAATCGAGGCTGATCTCGTAGGAACCCGTCGAATCGATCGTCACCGGATTTGACCACGCACTCCAGTTTTCTGCATCGTATCTCGCCGTGCGCTCGCGGTCAATGAGGTTCTGGTACGCCTCCGCTGAGATTTCCGTCTCACTGCCGGTTTCGAGATCGATCTGGAAATAGGACTCAGGCGAGGTATCGCTGCCTGCCCGCACCTGGAACACAGCCTGCACTGGATCGTCCGAAACCACGTCGGGCTCGGTTGACACGCGGGTCGCGCGGACCGTTAGGCGACCAAAGTTGCGCACCTCCCCTTCGTCAAAGCTAATGAAGTCTGAGACGTACTGGGCACGGGGGACAAATCCCCGACCGAACACCTCAATCTCGGCGATGTCAAAGGGATTCGGTTCCAGCGTTTCCAAGCGGATATACCTAACCAACTGCCGTGGAAACTCGGCCTCCGTCCGAATCTCGTTGGAAACCTCAACCCGTGCCAGAGTCTCGTAGATCGGCCGCTCGTCCGCGCCAAAAGAGCGCCCGTCGCTGACCTTGATCTCGTAAGCCCGCAGGAAGGCGGTGCTATCTGTCGGGTTGGGAAAGAAGGCAATCCGCTCGACGGGAAACGAGGCTCCTAAATCGAAGACGAAGATCCGGCCGTCCTGAGACTGACCAGGAATCTGAAATCGCTCTCCAGTGGATGTGTTTGGCCGGCCGTCGATGAGAACGTCATTTGGCTGACCGTCGGCAACGCGCGCCCACACCCGCGCTCCGCCCTCGGGTATGAACTCGTCCGGGCCCGTCCCGACATCCGTCCAGCGAACAGCGGCGACGATGTTCTCGTTGGCCTTGAAGCCAGCCGGTAGCAGCGAGTCGGCCGTGACCTGCGCTCCTGCGGCCACTAGCTCCACGCTCTGCCAAGTGTCGCCTCCCTGTCCGATGCGCACGGTCTCGATCTGGCCGCCTGCATCAATGCTCAGGAGGAACGTCAGGATAAGCGGGACGGCTACACCCGCGCGTTTGGCTGTAAGGGGCACGTCAGCGTGCCGAGACGGTGGCGGGTGGCTGGTATCCCCTGAAGACCTCGCGTTGGAATCCGTAGGTCAGATTTACGGTCTCCACGGGCTCATCGGCGTAGTTGAAGCGAACGGCAACGTCGTTGACGTGGATGGCCAACTCGGTCACATCTGGAGGCATGGGTGGGAATACAATAAAACCTTCGTGCTCCTGGCCACTGAAGATCATCTTGTCGGCATACATATGGAGACGCAATAGATCCTCGCGCTCGCGCATACGCGCATAGTAGTTTCCGGCCCAAGCCAACGCATAGGCTCGGTAGTACTCACTGATTTCGAGAAATGTCAGGGGCTTGTAGAAACGCTCGCTGGCGGATCGCAACTCGATCCTAGACGGATCGATCCTGACCTTCGGATACGCATAGTTCTTAACCCGAATCAGGAATACGGTAAATCGCTGGGGGGTAAATGACTCGCCTGGAGGAGTCCAATCGCCGAATGTGAAGGGATTAGTAGAAAGTGGTCCATCGGCCGACCTGGTGGCGAAACTGCGGTTGAGCTCCGCGTCCGTCATCGGTCGAATTGCGATATCGAGCCTCTCGAAGACGTAGGCCACTGATCCGTCGTCGTGGACCACCATGTGTTCGCCCTGCTCGGACCCAGGCTTGGGCTGGAGAGGCCCTGGGAAATAGCGCCCACAGCCGGACGCGACCAAAATTAGTAGGCAGCTACAAAGCGCTCTCAAAACAACTTCTCCGCGCAGGCTCGGATATGGTGTTAGATAAAAGTTAAGGAGGGAGGACGGTCCTCCCTCCTTAGACGTAAAGATAGGGACTCTTTTCTACTTACTGCATCAGCGCCTTCACTGCGCCCCAGCTACTCCCCTCGACGGCAGTAGCGTACTCATCGGTGCTTAGCAAGGTGAATTCGGAGGAGAATTCCGAGCTATGCGCCCCGCCGTTTTGGATGTGCGTCGTGATCTGGTGCGTCCGGCCTCCACTGTCCGCCTCATTGAGACTCAGGGACATACCGATCGTCTGGCCGGCCTCGAAGACCCAGCGGACGCTTGCGTCGCGGCCATCCGGCAGGTAAGGATCGTAGGCCTCCATGCGAACTTCGTAGTTCACCGTCACGTCCGTGGCCAAGTGCCCGGCACCCGCTGGAGAGACCACAACGGCCCCCTCAACAGCGCCCGTCTCGGGGCCCCACTGCATCTCCGCAGGCTGGTTCCAACGCAAAAAGGACACGAGGGGATAACCACCGGGACGAGCGTAGTGGAAGGTCCACTGCTGATGTCCAGTGCGGAGGGCATCAGGTGCCTCGTTCCACACACCGTGATCGGGATCCAGAATCAGCTCGAGGTCATCGTCGTGCCAACCATCGTTCAGCTCGGTGACGTCGGCGTTCAGCGTGTCATCGACGACGCGCGTAAATACGTAGAGCCGATTGTCTGGCTCCGGTGTCCAGCCGACATGGTGAGCGATGTCGAGGTCGCTACGCGCTGGAAACTCACTGTTGCCGATCACGTCGCACAACTGGTCATTACCGATGATGAAATCCGAATCGAACCAACCCCAGTCGCTGCTGTCGCCATCGGGGTTCATGGAGCCTGGATTGGGCACCTGCAGGGCAAAATAGCCAACGCCGTTGCAGTTTTCGTATGCTGCTGCCGGAGCTGCGAAACCTGCCAGCAGTACAGCGCCGAGGACTATTGTCCCTAGAACTGCTTTCTTGTGCATGAGATCTCCTCTCGTTCATGTCTTCGCTTCATCCTTTAGCCGAAGGAAGACGGTAGGATTGGCGTGGAAAAATGGGCCTCCACGCTACTTGTGAATCAACCTATTATACAGGTCAGCGAAGCGATAATTATATAAAGGTGAAGCAAGAAGTTCAAGCCCTTTTTGACTGGTGAGTCAGCAGCAGGCAGCGCAAGACCAAGCTGGCTGCCATGACTCCCCGCACTCGCTTGACCTCGTCTTTGCAGGGTGAGTAACTTGAAGTCGGCGAGGTTCTCCGCGTATTCGGAGTATCGACGCGCCGCAGATTAACGATGATGTATTTAATGATGCACAGCAGCGATCTAACTACGCAGACAAAATGGCTCCGTCAGATGCTGCGAGTTGCTTTGGTGGCAGCACCCGTTCTGTCGGGCTGCAGCGCCGATGAAGAACCGGCTCTTCCCCTCCCTCGATTCAGCGAGATCGCGGCCGAGTCCGGGATCGAATTCCACCACTTCAATGGTGCTGCCGGGGCCTACCACTATCCCGAAACCCATGGCTCGGGTGCCGCATTTGCCGATTTCAACGGCGATGGCTTTCCCGACCTCTACGTCGTGAACAGCGCTGCTAGCCACGGCGTCCTCACCGCTCATCTACCCGCCAATGCTCTATTCGTGAATCAGACCGACGGGACCTTCGTCGATAGGGCAGCGGAAGCAGGGGTCGCCGACACCAGCTTTGGCATGGGGGTCGGCGTTGGAGACATCGACAACGATGGCCACGCGGATCTCTACGTCACCAACTGGGGTGCCAACCGACTCTACCGAAACTTAGGCAACGGCCACTTTGCAGACGTGACCGAACAGTCGGGGACCCGTGATCTGCGGGTATCGACGAGCACGGCCTTCGCCGACATCGATCTCGACAGTGATTTGGATCTGTACGTCGCCAACGATGTGCGGATTGCCGGGGACGATCTCCCGGAGTGCTACCGCGGACTGATTCAGATTTACTGTGGCCCCGGTGCCTATCCCGGCGATTCCGGGTCTCTGTTCCGCAACGATGGCGACTTCCGTTTCACGGACATCACCGAGTCGATAGGTGTCTGGACCGAAGAAGGTCGGCAGCTAGGCGTGGGATTCGCCGACTACGATGATGACGGCGACCCCGATCTCTATGTCGCCAATGACCACGAGCCAAATTTCTTGTTCCGCAACGACGGGTCCCGATTCGCCGAGGTCGGTGTCTCCGCCGGCGTCGCAACGAGCCCCGATGGTGTCCCAGAGGCGGGCATGGGCACTGATTGGTCCGACTATGATCGCGACGGTCGCCTCGACCTAGGTGTGTGCAACTTCCAATGGGAGCCTTGCCGACTGCTGCACAATGCCGGAGCGGGTCAATTCGCAGATCACACCGCACAGAGCGGACTGGGAGGCCCGACCTATCAAACCCTCACCTTTGGAACAGATTTTCTCGACGTCAACAACGACGGGTACCCCGATCTGTTCCTCGCTAACGGCCATGTCGAGCCCAACATCGAAATTCTCGACAGCGCCGGTCCGCGCTATGCGCAGCACGACCAACTCTTTCTGAGCAATCGCGACGGCACATTCACCGACGTGAGCGCGGCGAGCGGTCTAACGACGTTCTCAGCGGGCGTCGGAAGAGGCTCAGCCGCAGCCGACTACGACAACGACGGCGATGTCGATCTGTTCGTGTCGAACAACAACCAGCGCCCGCACCTGCTCAGAAACGATGGCGGCAATCGCGCCAATTGGATTTCAGTCGAGCTAGAAGGCACGCGCAGCAATCGCAGTGGGATCGGAGCGCGCGTCACTGTATTCTCCGCTGATCTGCGGCAAATAGCCGAGGTGCGAGGTGGCAGCAGCTACCTGTCTCACAACGACCTGCGACTGCACTTCGGCCTCGGTCGCAGGACAAAGGTGGACCGGATCCTGATTCGTTGGCCATCGGGTGAATCGCAGACCGTAGGCCCGGTGCCGGCAAGGCGCTTTGTGCGAATCGTAGAAGGCGAGCCGTGGACGCCACTATGAAAGCACGTGCGTGGTTCCTTGCCCTAGTCGTGCCTCTCGTCGGGTGCGAAAGCCAACGCCCTGCGGCGGACGCGCCGCCCACAGCCGACGAGTTGGGACGGCTACGGCTGACGTATGAAAAACAACTACGCGAACGACCCGCAGATCTCGCGACCCGGGTGTCGCTTGCCCACGTGCTGTTCGATTTAGGTCACGTGGATCAGTCGATGGATCAATTCCAAATGGTTCTGCGGTCAGATAGTCTGCACGTGGGGGCACTGATGGGTCTCAGCGAGGTTCTGGCACGAATTCGCGACCACACCACGGCGCTCTCCCTAGCGCAGCGAGCTGTCGCGGTCAAGCGCGATGCAGAGACGTTGGAGAGGCTAGCGGTGGCGTGGCTAGGGGTTGGACAACTTGAGAATGCCCAGTCCACGCTCGCCGAAGCCATCGCGCTAGATCCAGACCGCCCGACGCTGCACAAGTTGATGGGTGCGGTACAGGCGACTCGCGGTGATATAGCGGCAGCGCAGACTTCCCTAGAGCGAGCGGTGGAATTGGATCCCACGTCTCACGAGGCGAGCTTCGCATTAGGTTCTCTCCTGTGCGAGCGTCTAGGTCGTTGTGCGGAGAGTTTGGACCTCCTCCTGCGAGCTATCGCCTTGGCACCAGACAGTGTCAGATACGAGGTAGCGGCAGGACGCGCCCTCCTGCAGGTAGGACGGGTCCGCGAGGCCCTCCAAGCATTCTCGACAGCCGTCAATCTCGACCCCTCTTCAGTGGAGGCGCATATCGGCCTCGGGGTGTCCCGAGCCAAGCTAGAAAAGTATGTCGAAGCGGCCTCCGCTCTTGAGCAGGCTCTCGAACTCGACCCGGTGCATCCCGATATCCGTCTTCAGTTAGCTTCCGCCTACCGCCATCTAGGTCGTAGTCAGGACGCCGAAGAACAGCACGCCGCCCATCGGCGCATCGAACCGCACGTAGCTGAGATCGAGCATCTGCGTACACTAGCCCAACCGGGCCGCAATCCCAGCGCACACTTCAACCTCGCCGGCCTCTACGCCCGCCTCGGTCACGACGCGGGAGCCGTAAGACACCTGCGCGACGGTTTGTCCCTCCAGCCAGAAAACGCCCGCGCTTGGCAGAACCTCGGCAATGCCCACGTCCGCTTGGGTCGTCCCGGCGAGGCGATTTCGGCGTACAGCCAAGCCCTGAACCTCAAGCCGGACTATGGCTTGGCGTGGTATAACTTGGGTACGGCCTACGCCACTGGCGGCTACATCGACCTAAGTCGCGAGGCGTACGAGCGAGCGCTGGAGTTGTCCGAGAATCCGGTGGATGTTTTTATCGCGCTAGGGAACCTAGCGTTGCAACAAGGCGATGCCCATGCCGCGGCCGAGCAATACGAACAGGCACTAGTCCAAGATCCCGATCGGCCATCGGCACAGCGAGGTCTCGTGCTCGCGTATCGGCAAGCAGGCGACTCAGCCGCGGCAGCCCAAGCCATCGCAAAATTCAGCAACAAGGCATTCCCTCCCTCTACGCCAGCGACGAATCGTCCCTAGGATCAAATGATGACTCGACGTCGAACCCTTCCGCTCATATCCTCCCTGATTCTGGCGCTGTCGGCGAGTTCCCTAGGCGCAGACACATCACTCGTCGTCGATCACATCGACATACCTCAAGTCGATTACGAACCGGCGATCTACTACGACGAAGGCGACCCACTGCCCTATCTGGATTTCGAGCGCATCGACTGGGAGCGCATCGTCGACAAGCGGCACAGACGCGCGGTGCTCGAATCCGACTATGTGCGCGTGGAAGTACTGCCGGAGATGGGACGGGTGTACTCCCTCATCGACAAGCGAACCGGTCACGACGCGCTGTGGAAGAACGACATCGTGCGCCCCGGAGGGGCGAACAACCCCACTGGCTGGTGGCTCTGGATCGGCGGGATTGAGTACACGCTTCCGGCCTACGAGCACGGCACGACCTTCGCGATGCCTTGGACGTGGAAGATCCTAGAAAATCACCCAGAACAGGTATCCATGTCGATGGCAACGACGGAGCCGCTGACGGGCCTGACCCAGAGAGTCAGATTGACGGTCCATCGAGGCTCAGCGGCCCTAGAGACCCAGATTCGCCTCCACAATCCAGGAGCCGACACCGTTCAGTTCGCCCACTGGGTCAATCCCATGTGGACCCCCGGAGGCGAGAACGAGCTGACCGACAACACCGAGTTCATCATCCCCACAAAGAGCATCCTAATCGCCGACCGCTGGCAGAAAAACCTAGGACCGAGTCCACAGGTCTGGAGCGAGAGTCCGTTGCGCTACATCCGGGGGTGGAAGGCCGGCGATATCATGGCCGACGGATTGACGGCCGGCTATTACAGCGCCTACTCCCACGACGCTGAGGAGGGCGTGGTCCGCGTCTTCGATCCCGTCCTCAACCCAGGTGTTGATGTATGGACTTACGGCTTCCATCCGACGGGGATTCCCATGGGATCTGGCCGGCCCAACAAGGGCTATGTCGAGATGTGGGGTGGCACGTCGGTGCTTTTCCCCGATGAGACGCGGCCACTCCCGCCCGGAGGCTCGCTCGCGTGGACGGAGTGGATGTATAGCTACCGGGAAACGAAGGGGATGAGTGCGGCATCGCAGGTCGGTGCAATTCGCGGCAGCCTAGACGATGGGTCGCTGGACATCGCCCTTTCGCCCGCGCTCGAGGTGCCCAATCTCGTCATCGAAGTGTCAGTGGATGGCAAAGTGACCGTTCGAGACACTACCTCATTGACTCCGGCCAAGGTCCTGCACCGATCCTACTCGATTGAAACTGAGGAACCGCCGGACGATCTCTCCGTCGAGGTGCGACAAGGTGCCCTCCAACTCCTGTGGTTTCCAGTTACAGGAGAAAATCAGCGTCTCGAATAGCTTTTTATACCATCGAGGCAGACCCTATCCTTCTTGACTTACAAAAAAATGACCAAGCCAAACATACTGATCTTCATGACCGACCAGCAACGGGCGTGTTCCGTGCTACCTAACGACGCGTACAAGGCCAAGACACCCGTGCTTGACGAGTTCCGCGAGGAGAGCGTCACCTTCAGTCGCGCCTTCTGCCCGTCACCGCACTGTTGCCCGTCACGTGCGTCATTCATGACCGGCCTGATGCCGACCCAGCACGGCGTCTGGCACAACGTGAACGTCGCCAATGCCATCACCCGCGGCTTGAAAGACCACATCCGCCCTTGGAGCGTGGACATGCGGGAAGCGGGGTACCGCATGCTCTTTTCGGGCAAGTGGCACGTCAGCAACTATCAACAGCCGCACGACTATGGTTGGGAACACGTCTCGCCGGGAAGCGCTCATCCCAGCAGACGACTGAGCCGCGATGAGCAGGACGCTGCAGCCCGCGAACGCGAACTGCGCAATTTGCAACGACATGCTGGGGACCACAGCGACAGTGGGCGTGCTCCCGGTGAGATCAGGCGCGCGGGGATGCGTCCGTACATCCACTATGGCGACAACACCCATCCCTTCCTAGCGCAGTACTTCCGCGACGGGGAAGAAGACAACCCATTCGGCGACCGCACAGTGGTCGATGCCGCGCTAGCAAAAATGGATGAGTTGGACGGAAAAGAGCCGTGGTGCCTGTATGTTGGCACCCTCGGCCCACACGATCCGTATGTCGCACCCAAGCGTTTCCTCGATCTGTATGAAGGCGTGGAGTTCCCACTACCCGACACCTTCGACGATCCGATGGACGACAAACCGGCCCTCTACCGCCGCACCCGCGACCGCTTTGCCCAGTTGACGCGCGAGGAACATCGGGACGCGATCAAACACTACTTGGCGTTCTGCACCTATGAGGACTGGCTCTTCGGGCGGCTGATCGACAAGCTCAAAGAGCGCGGCGAGTACGAAGACGCAATCGTCCTCTACCTCTCCGACCACGGCGACTACCTAGGCGACCACGGCCTGTGGTGTAAGGGCCTGCCGTCGTTTCTAAGCTGCTACCACGTGCCAGCGATCGCGAAGATGCCGGGCGGGCAGCAGGGCGTGGTGCGCGACGAGTTCGTGTCGCTCTGTGACTTCGCGCCGACATTGCTTGAGATGGGCGCAGCGGAAAGCCCGGTGGAGTTTGCCGGTACCAGCCTGATGCCGTTGCTCAAGGGCGAAACACCGGCCGACTGGCGCGATGCGCTCTTCTTCCAGACGAGTGGGAACGAGACCTATGGCATCCAACGCTCCACCGTCACCGGCAAGTGGCGATTCGTCTTCAATGGATTTGACTACGACGAACTATACGACTTGGAGAGCGATCCCGGACAGATGCAGAACCTCGCACCTGATCCGCAATACCAGCCAGTCATCGAGGAGATGTATCGCCGAATCTGGACATTCGGCCTTGCGCACGAGGAACACTTGCTCAACGAGTACATCATGACCGCGATGGCGGATTACGGACCGGGGGTTGTGCTCGGAAAGTCTGCCAGCTAATCTCCGTCTTAGCGGAGTTTGCGCCTAGGTGTTATTTCCTTACTTTAAAGTAAGAAATAAACCCTCAACAAGGAGATCTCAGCATGGCAACAGCAACGCTAACAAGCAAGGGGCAAGTCACAATTCCCAAAACCGTTCGCGATGCTCTTCAACTCCGCGAAGGCGATAAAGTCGATTTTATGCTTACGGAAAATGGTGAAGCACTCCTAACACCTATGACTAAAAAAGTAAAAGTAGATGAAATTTTCGGGAAGTTGTATAAATCTGATAGAAAGCCTGTTTCGGTTCAACAAATGAAGTCTGGAATTAGGCAAAAAATGAGGGCGCGTTTTAAGTGAAAGCATTAGACACAAATGTGCTTGTTCGCTTTCTCGTGCGGGATGATAAAAAACAAGCAGATATTGTGTACAGGCTTTTTAAGAGAGCAGAAGGCAAAAACGACCCCTTTTTTGTTCCTTTACTCGTCGTGCTTGAAACCATCTGGGTACTCGAATCTGTATATGAAATTTCACGAGAAGAAATCCGCACTTCTCTGCAGGAACTCCTTCTTATGCCTATTTTGATATTTGAGGCCCAGTCTGCTCTGCAAAGTACTCTCTCGTCTGCTCAGACAAACAAAATAGATCTTGCGGATTTGTTAATTGCACATTCAGCAAAATTTTCAAATTGTGATGGTGTTCTCACTTTCGATAAAAAAGCATCTAAATTCACGCTGTTCGAGCAGTTGACGTAATCGACATTTCTAGTTCCTACAGCGCAAGGGTGGAGATATACACACCGCCATCGCAATGCTGCCATCCAACTCCTTAATCACGTGGAGAACCTCATGTACAATCTCAACGGCAAAGTCGCCCTCGTCACCGGCGCGGGCGGCGAACACGGCATTGGCCGCGCCATCTGCCAACGCCTAGCGCGCGAAGGCTGCGACCTCGTAGTCAATGACTTGCGCGCCCAGCCCTATAGCGAGTCTGGCTGGGGCGGTCTGCCCGCCCTCGTCGCCGAAATCGAAGCCGCCGGACGACAGGCCCTTGCAGTGGAAGCCGATGTGTCCGATGCCGACCAAGTCGAAGGCATGGTGCAAGACGCGCTCGCCCGCTTTGGCCGCATCGACTTGCTAGTCAACAACGCCGGATCGCGCCCCGGACCAGACCGCGTCCCAGTCGTCGATCTAAGCGAAGCCGCTTGGGACCAAGTGCAAACCGTCAACGTCAAGGGCACCTTCCTCTGCTCGCGCGCCGTGGCCCGGCATCTAATCGATCGCGGCGACGGCGGCAAGATCATCAACATGGCCTCTACGGCCGGTCGCCAAGGGATACCGCGCTACGCCGCGTACTGCACATCCAAATTCGCCATCATCGGCTTTACCCAATCCCTCGCCGGCGAACTCGCCCCCCACCGGATCAACGTCAACGCCGTCTGCCCAGGCAATACCCTCACCGAGCGCACCCACTACATTGCCGCGGGCCTCGCCCAGCGCGACGAGCCAGACACCGACACCACCGCCGCCCTAGTCCACGACCTCGAGGCGCAAACGCCCCTAGGTCGAATTGGCACGCCCGAGGACGTAGCCCGCACTGTGGCTTTCCTCGCCTCGGACGAAGCCGAGTACCTCACCGGCGTATCGATGGTCGTCGCTGGCGGTTTTCAGATGTGAGACCGAGCTTGCCTATTCCCTGATGTTACGCACAGACCCCTAGGTATGGGATGCTGGAGTCGAAGCATCTTATACCTCGATTCTCATGCGTAACGTCAGTTACTCCTTGACACTCCCCAGCATGATCCCGCGCACGAAGTACTTCTGCACGAACGGATAGACCAACAGCATCGGCAGGATGGTAACGACCACGGTCGCCGCCTTGATCGTCTCGGGCGTGAACTCGGTGATATTCGGATCGACCAATCCCTGCTCGATCAACTCGATGCTGTTTTCGATGACGATCCGCTGTAAAAAGGTCTGCAACACCTGATTCTCGTCCGACGCGATATAGAGCATGGCGTCGAACCAGTGATTCCAGTGCGCCACCGCCGTCCACAGCCCAATCGTCGCCAGCACTGGCTTGGAGAGAGGCACGTATATCCTGAAGAGGATATTGAACTCGCTGGCCCCGTCAATCTTGGCGGATTCGGCTAGGCTTTCGGGAATGGCCTGAAAGAAATTTTTGACCACGATGATGTTGAAGGCCGTCAGCATCTGCGGCAGCACCAGCGCCCATATTGAATCGATCAGCCCCAGGTTCTTGACCAATAAGTAGTTGGGCACAATGCCGCCGCTAAAGAGCATGGTAAAAAGCACCAAGAACAGCAGTGGGCTGCGGTGAGGCATTTCGCGTCGGGCCAGGGGGTAGGCCGTCAGGCAAGTAAAAAAGAGCGTCAGCGCCGTGCCCAAGACCGTGCGCAGGACCGAATTGGTGAACCCAGTGACGATCTCGGGGTTGGACAGCACCATGCGGTACGAGGTCAGCGAAATGTCTCTCGGGTAGAGGTGTAGGCTTGCGCGCATGGCCTCGGCGGCGCTGCTCAACGACATCGAGATCGTGTACACGAACGGATAGAGCGCCATCAGCCCGACCAAGCCTAGCACCGTCAGGTTAAAGACGTTGAAGACCTTCTCGCCTCGCGTGCGGCTTACCATATGCCCTGCTCCCCTCCGCTGAGCCGCCGGGCCAGCGAGTTAGCCAGCACCACCATCAACAAGCCGACCACCGACTTGAAAAGTCCGGCCCCTGTAGCCAGTCCAAAATCCATCAGCACGATCCGCCGCAGAACGTAGGTGTCGATAATGTCGGCCGCGTCGTACACCATGGGATTGTACATGTTGTAAATCTGGTCGAAGCCCGCGTTGAGCACGTGGCCTAAGTTGAGGATGAAAAGCGTGATAATCGTCGGCACCAGCCCCGGGATGGTGATGTGCAAAGTCTGCTTCCAGCGTCCGGCCCCATCGACGACGGCCGCCTCGTACAGATCGGGAGAAATTCCAGCCAAGGCCGCCAAGTATATCACCGCCCCATAGCCAGCCGCTTGCCAGATCCCGGTGACAATGACCACGACGATAAACCAGAAGTCATTGGTGAGGAACTCAATGGCAGAGACGCCAAAGAGCTGGGCGATCTGGTTGGCCGGTCCGCTCTGCGAGAAAATCATCAGGAAGATGCCGCCCAAGATCACCCACGAGAGAAAGTAGGGGATATAAGTCACCGTCTGCACGGTGCGCTTGTACCAGGAAACGCGGATCTCGTTGAGCATCAGCGCCAGCACAATCGGCGCAAAAAAGCCGAACAGCAAGCGCAATAAGCTGATGGTAACCGTGTTGCGCAGGGCATTGGGAAAGTCGGCCCCGCCGAAGAGGCGGGAGAAATTCTCCAATCCGCTCCACTCGCTGCCCAAGATGCCGGCGCTCAGACGAAACTCCTTAAAGGCGAGCACCAGCCCGAACATGGGCAGGTAATTGAAAACCAGAAAAAAGGCCAGCCCTGGTGCCACCAACAGCAACAGCCCCTTGTGCCTGCGGTATTGCGTCAGTACTTCGCTCATATAGCCTTCAGTAAGTAATCTACGTTTTGTTAGATATTGCTCTGTCATTCTGAGCGCAGCGCAGCGGAGTCGAAGAATCTCCTACCAATAAAGGCGGGCAGGTAAAAGATGCTTCGTCCGCCTATCGGCTTCCTCAGCATGACCTGCTGGAGTGTCCCCTCGCTTGACATCCTAGGCACCTTTGTTTAGTTCCCCCTCCGTCATGCAGCGCGCTTCCATAGAAAAATCTACTGCCTCAGTCCTACTCTGCGGCCCAGCCGTACTCCTCTACCTAGCCTTTTTCGCCCTGCCGACTCTGCTCGGCTTTGCCTACGGTCTGACCGACTGGTCTGGCTGGACCAAAGATCCCCGCTTTATCGGCTTGGACAACTTCCGCGAGTTGCTCGACGACGACCGCTTCTTCGCCGCCTTGCGCTTCACTCTCTTTGAGACGGCCATGATCGTCGTCGGCTACACCTCGCTGTCGCTAGTTTTAGCCGTGCTCCTAGACCGCATGAAAGTCATGCGCGGCCTAGTGCGCGGCCTGTTTTTCTACCCGTTTATCCTCAGCATCCTCGTCAGCGCCCTGCTCTTCCAATATCTGGCCAACTACCGCACCGGTGCCATAAACACCCTGCTGCGCGCCTTTGGTTTCGACGCGCTGGCCCAAGACTGGATGGGCGACCCGGCGCTGGTGCCCTACTTCATCCTCGCCTTGGTCCTCTGGCACGGCCTCGGCTTTTACACCACCATCTTCCTCGCCGGGCTACAAACCATCCCCAACGAACTCTACGAGGCCGCGCAAATCGACGGAGCTGGCCCTTTAGCCACCTTCTACCGCGTCCAAATCCCAGTGCTCATGCCGATGATCAAGACCAACTCGGTCATCGCCCTGATCACCGGCATCAACCTCTTCCCGCAGATCTTGGTCACCACCCAAGGCGGCCCCGGCTACCGCACCTTTACCGCCGGTTACTACATCTACTGGCTCGGCACGGAAAACGACCGCCAAGGCTATGCTTCGGCCATCGCCTTTGTCGTCTTTGCCTTCTTGGTTTTGGTCGCCGCCCTGCAAGTCGCCTTTTTCCAACGCCGCGAGACCGACCTATGAGACGCCGCCTGCCCCTCTTCGAGATCGGGATGCTGCTCTTAGGGCTGCTCTACGTGTCGCCCTGTTTTTTGGCGCTGCTCAACTCGTTCAAGACCCTGCCGGAAATAGTCCGCTCACCCGTAGCACCCCCCGAGGCACCGACCCTCGAAAACTACCACTACATCTTCACCGGCATCAAGCTAGCTGCGCCGATGTTCAACAGCCTGCTGATGTGCATTGCCGTCATCACCACCCTCATCGTCGTCGCTTCCATGGCCGCGTACTCGCTCACGCGCCGCCGCATGAGCACCGGCAATTTATGGCGGATCTTCTTTCTCGCCGGGATCACCGTGCCGTTCCAAATCCTCATGCTGCCGCTTTTGCGCCAATTCAACTACCTCGGCATCGGCTACACGTACTTTGCCCTCTATCTGCACTACGTATCCTACGGCCTGCCCCTGTGCTTGTTCATCTACAGCGGCTTCATGCGCTCCATCCCCCGCGATCTTGAAGAAGCCGCGCTGATCGACGGCTGCACGCCCTTTGGCACCTTCTGGCGCGTGATTTTCCCACTGCTGACGCCCTGCACGGTGACGATCATCATCTTTTGGGGCCTTTTTACTTGGAATGACTTTCCCCACGCGTTCATCCTCATGGGCACCAACAAGGGCGAGCTAGCCTTTGTGCAGCTCTGGCGCTTTCTCTCGGACAAGTACGTCAAGAACTGGAACTACATCTTCGCCGGCGTCGTGGTCTTGTCGCTGCCCGTCACTATGCTCTATCTTGCCATGCAGCGCCGCTTCGTCAAGGGCCTAACCGCTGGCTCTATCCGTTGAGGACTCCATGCCTCTCGCCAAATTCACAACCTTTGCCCTCGCCGCCCTCCTCGCCTTCGGAGCCTGCGCCAGCGAGGAAGATGCCCGCGTCGTGCGCGTCACCCGCAACATCGGCGGCCGACCCGGCTTCCAAGTCCACTGGGACATCTGGAAGGCCACCTTCGAGCGCCAAAACCCCGGCTGGACGCTGGAGCTGATCGACTTGGGCAACGAAGACGCTGGCGCGTACTACCGCCGCGCCATTGCCACCGGAGACTTGCCCCACGTGGTAATGACCCTCGATTACACCAAATTCTTGGCCAATGGCGGCCACCTGCTCCCCATTCCCCGCGCGATATACGACCGGGTCGGCCAAAACTTGCCGCCGTTGCACAATGGCCAGTACTATACAGCCCAAGTCGGCCGCCAGATCACCGGCATCGCCGTCAACAAGCGCTTATGGGCCGAGGCCGGCATCACCGAGCCGCCGCCAACTTGGGATGCCTTTATCGCGGCCTTGCACCAGATAAAAGCCGCTGGCTACAAGCCGCTCGTCTATGGAGGCCGCGAGTGGTCGGCCGGAGTGCCTCTCTCCTACGCGATCCAAACCAACCTCTACGACCCAACCCGACCCGCCGACGAGCCTTCCTGGACCGTACGCCGCGACCGTGGCGAAATCACCTTTGCCACCGACCCCCTGATGCGCCTCATCATGGCAAACATGATCGCGCTTATCGACAACTTCGTCGAAAAAGGCTCGCTGAGCGACGGGTACAACGAAGAACAGCGCGACTTCTTCAACGAGCACGCCGCCACTTGGATGATGGGCTGCTGGATGAGCGGCGACGTCGAGCCGCTACAAGTTGACTTTGAAATCGAGTACTGGCCCATTCCCTCCATGACCGGCCACCAGCCCCTCTTCATCAACACCTCCAACCAGCAGCGCGGCTGGTCCATGACCTCCAGCGCCCAAGGCATGTACTACGACAAAGCCCTCGCCGTGCTCGAAGCCTACTACCACCCAGAGGTCTATCAGGCGTATCTCAACGCCGAGGGCATGTTGCTCAACGCCACCCAGATCGAAGGCGTCGATGGCCCCAAAAGCACTTGGGAACCAACCCAGCGCCTCTTCGAGCGCATGAGCACCAACCTCGACCACTGGGGCTGGACGCCCGGCTACTTCATCTCGATTGAGGACTACCCCCCCACCGGCTTCGTCCTCACCTTGGCCCGCATCATGCAGGAGGTCCAAGCTGGCAACCGCGACGTGGATGCGCTGCTCAAAATGCTCGACGACGACTGGGAGGCCGGGCGCAAGGGAAGCAAGTGATGCGCTCCGCCCTCGAATGGACGCTGGCCATGGCGCTGTGCGTCGGCCACAACTTCATCGGGGTGCGCAGCTACATCCTGCTCGACCGCTACTCGGGCTACGCCGATCACTTCAACACCGTCGGCGTCATCTTCGCCCTGTTCTGGGTCGCGCTTACCGCTCTCCTGCTCGCACTGATTCGGCCCTTCCTGCGGCTGCCAACTTCGACTTTTGCCCTCATCTACGCCGCGCTAATGGTGGCCACGGTCATGCCGACCATGGGCTTTGGCGGCTATTTTATCCCCCTGCTCGCCGGCGTCTTCTACTACGCCACCCCGGAAAACAACTGGCGCGAACTGCTCTGGGATCACATCCCCGACTGGGCCGCCCCGCGCGACCTAGAGATGATCCGCAACCTCTTCGAGGGTGCTCCAGCAGGTGCGCCGCTGCCGTGGGATGCCTGGCTCGGCCCTTCTATCTTCTGGGGCCTGTTCATGGTCGCCTTCTTCTTGGTCAGCTTCTCGCTCATCGCCCTGCTGCACCACCAGTGGGCCAGCGGCGAGCGCTTGGTCTATCCCCTAGCAGTAGTGCCAACGGCGATGGTCGAGAGCGTGGAAAACCCGGCCAAAAGCCTCTTTAGGAACCCGCTGTTCTGGATCGGTTTTTTCATCGCCGCGATCATCCCGACCGTCAACATGCTCGATCAAGTGTTCGACTTTGAGACCATCAACAACTTCGGCATCCCCTCCACGCGCATCTTTTTGCGCCGCATCGGCATCTCCTATGGAATCAACGTCAACTTCCTCGTCATCGGCTTGAGCTACCTGCTCAACCTCAATGTGCTCTTGAGCGTCTGGCTCTTTCACATCCTCATCTATCTCGAACACGGCCTGTTGGGCTTTTTAGGCGTTGTCGTCAATCTCCCTGCCCAGCCTCACCAGCAGGTCTCAGTGCTCATGTCGCATCAGCAGATGGGAGCGCTCATCTTCCTGATCCTCTCGTCGCTGTGGATGTCGCGCGACTTCCTCAAAGATCAGTGGCGCACTATTGCCAGCGGCACCAGAGGCCCAAACACACACCTGCCCTCGCCGCGCACCTCGGCGCTGATGGGAGCCGTCGGCTTGGTCTATATGGCGTATTTCCTCCACGCCACTGGCCTTTCCCTCGGCTGGAGCTTGGCCTTTCTGCTGGTCGCGCTGTTGGTCTTCTTGGGCACGGCGCGCTTGCTGGTGCAAACCGGCTTGGGGCGGCTGCGCGCGCCTCATTCCATTCCGCCACTTTTTACCAACATTTTCGGCACCGCCTATTTCGGCGATAAGGGCCTCACCGCTATGGGGCTCAACATGGTCTGGGCCGCGGACGTGCAATTGTTCTTCATGGGCACGATGGCCCACGCCTTCAAGGTCTGCGAGGAGGTCAAGGAAAAAATCAGCGCCCGCAAGCTGCTGTTCTTCCTCGCCTCCGCCCTCGTCGTCAGCGCAATCACCACCATCGTGGTCTATATCTGGCTGGGCTATCAGCACGGCATGATGCACGGCTTCCGCTGGTACTACATCAACTCGCCGCTGAGCAAGTGGGGCTGGGTCGCCAAAACGGTCAACAACCCGCACCCGCCCCAACACCTGACCACCCTGTTCACCGGCATCGGCGCAGGACTCGCCGGACTGCTCTCCTTTGCCCAACACCGCCTCGCCGGCTGGCCGCTACATCCGGTAGGGCTGGCCGTGGCCCTGACCAATACCGTGCGCGGCGACTGGTTTGGGATATTCCTCGCCTGGCTCGTTAAGTCGATTCTGATCAGCTACGGAGGAGTTATTCTATACAGGAAAGTGCGGCCGCTCTTTCTGGGATTTATCATGGGGGCCTGCGTCGGCGTGGGCGGGTCGTCTTTGGTCTATTCGTTCTACTACTTCTAACCGCTCACCTGCTTGACTCTGCCGACTTCGCCGCTCTCCAAGCGCACCTTAATCCCGTGCGGATGCGTCGCCGACTTGGTCAGAATATCCCGCACCACGCCCTCGGTTAGCCGCCCCGTGCGCTGGTCCTGCTTCTGCACGATGGCAACGCGTACTCCACGCCCTATATCGGCCCGTCTCGTTCCGTTCATCCCCGATCCAACCACACTGGACTCAACCACGCCCGGTGCCCGTCCTGCTGCCGCAGCCGCAGATAGTAATAAGCCCACGCGCCCTCTGGTGCTGGCAATTCGGCCCCGTCGATTTCCACGTCCCAAGAGTCAGGCGAGTCCTGCCAGACGCATTTCCCGTTCGCAATGATCTCCACCCACTCAATCGGCGCAGTCCCGTGCAGATTGGCGGAAAAATGCACCTTTTCCCCTTCCGCCAGTGCGCCCTCCGCGCCCGAGCGCACGCCGTTGACCGCATAGTCGCAGACAATCGGCACGCCCGAAGTCGCGTAGGTCCAGCGCTCATCCATCGCCTGCCACACGGCCTCGCGAGTCAACTCCGTCGCCCGGAAACAGGTCATCCCCACGTAGCCTCCCGGATTTTGCGTCGGGTGCCCTTGATGGTTGTCGGTCCCGGCGACAAAACCCAAGCGCCAGCCTTGGGCGAAAGCATCCTGCACCGAGGCACCCAATTCTCCTAGACGAATACCCCAGTACTCGTCTAGCGCGTCGGCTTCAAAATTGCCCCGCCCCTGGACGATTTCCACCAACCTAGCCCGCTTGTTGGGGAACTCCCAGTGGTATTGCGACCAGTAGAACGTCTTGCCCATGACCTCGCGGTGCTTGCCGTACTCTATGGGCTGTCCACAGTTGGGATGGTGCGGCACCATAACCACGTCCTCGTCCCAAGTCACTTCCGAAGGGCAAAGATCCGGTTTCCAGTGCCAAGTGCCGCCATCGACCTCTGGCGTGCGCAGATAGAGATTGGCGTGCCCATAGGCATTGGAGCTTTCCCACGCGGGAATCGTCACAAAGCGGCCCGGCTCGTAAAACTCCTCATTGACCGCCAAG
>JAJDVZ010000105.1:0-12158 GCA_022825835.1 Candidatus Latescibacterota bacterium | reverse complement strand
TGGTTTGGACGACCAACGCCTCTAACAAGCGGCGCTCGCGGCGGGTAAGAGAAAACTGAGTCATAAGTGGCCTCCAAGCATACAACTAAGCTGAGAGGACAAGGGAAAAGTGTCAACGGACTTTTTGGTAACTACTTAGGCTCTCTGCTTTCTCTATTAGGATTCCAAAAGGTCGATCCTAGAACTGATAAAACTGATAGGGTTTTTTGGCTCTCCGAACGCGGAGAAAAGCGAGAAAGTGATGCCACTCTATTATACAGACCAGGCGTTGGGGTAAGGTTTGATATTGGCTTTATTGGGCCGGGAAATACGGAGATTTCTTTAGATAAAGTATCCAGATTTGAAAAGGAGATGGAATTAGGGAGACAATTGCACTATATGTCAACAATTATTCTGGTGGATAGGATTGGTGAAAGGAGTCGTATTGTCGAGATGGCCAAGGCTATAAATGGAGATATTGTTCAAATGAGTATGACTCACTGGACGAAAGAAGTAGCAAGCATATTAGCAGAGAAAATAGATTTTAAGCATCCTATAGTGGAATTATCAAATAGTGAGAGTTTGGAATATATTAGAAAAGGGATGAAGAAGACAAACCTGAGAGAATTTATATGATCTCATGCATCTTCGCCTTACTCATCTTGGAACGAGCGATTATGCCCAAGACATGAGCTATAAAAGCGGGATCACTTCCAGCTTCTTCAAGACATGCTTCCAAGTATAATTGCACATCTTCTTCAGCTTTGAGGTACTCTGCTGAATCCCAACGAGTAGTATTAATAGTCATAACTCAATCGTTAGCTCTTTCCGCCTCCTACACGCATATATGCTCGATGAAGCGGGCGTAGAGATCGACGCCTGCGTGCAGTTGGTCGGTTTTGATCCATTCGTTGGCGGTGTGGGCTTGCGCGATGTCGCCTGGGCCGAGGACGATCATTTGTTTCATCTTCTTGAAAAAAGCCATGCCGTCGGTGCCGTAGGCCACTGTAGTGGGTTTGCGACGGCCCGTTAGCTTGAGCGCCGTGCGGACCAGCGGGGCGTCCGCTGCTGTGTAGAGCGGTTCGCCGCGATGTTTGAGTTCGAAGTTGAGGCCGTGTTTTTTCGCGCTTTTGCGGGTTCTGTCAATGATATCATCGACGTCGATGCCGGGCATGGGGCGGTAGTTGAGGGTGCAGATGCTCTGGGCGGGGGAGATGTTGGTGGCGCGGTTGTGGTCGTTGATGCCGATGCACCACTCGGAATGCGGCGGCGAAAATTCCTCGTTGCGATAGCGGCGCGCACTGAGCACTCGCTCGTTGAATCGCTTCATTTCTGCGAGAAAGGGGATCATCTTGAGGTTGGCGTTGGTGCCCTTCAAGGTGCTGGTGTGCGCGGGGCGTCCTTTGGCCGTGACTTGCATGGCGAGCGAGCCTTTGTGGGCGTGGACGACGCGGAGGCTGGTGGGTTCGCAGATGATGCCGCAACCAGTGCTGGCCTCGGCAAAGAGCTTGGAATGGGCCGTGACCTTTTGCGCTCCGACGCAGAGGACCTCCTCGTCGGCCGTGACGACGATGTAGATCGGGGCTTTGAGATCCGTGGCCTTGAAGCGAGCGGCTGCGCAAATTGAAGCGGCAAGCGGCCCCTTCATGTCGCAGGAGCCGCGGCCGTAGAGCTTGCCGTTGTCCTCGTATGAGTCGTAGGGATCGCGGTGCCAGCCGTCGGCGGGATTGGCTGGAACGACGTCGTCGTGGCTCATCAAGGCCAGCCCGCCCTCTCCAGTGCCCAACTTGCCGACGATGGAGAGTTTGTCCACGCCAGCTTCATCTGTGTAGGGCACCTCTTCTATGTGGAAACCAAGCTGGTCTAAGACTCCGGCTACGTGTTGGGTGACTTCGACGTTGCTGGTTTGGCTTTCCGAGGGATAGGCGACTAATGCCTTGGTCAGTTTGACGACATCGAGTTTCATTGCAGATTCGCTTTCGCAGAGGTTGAGTAGCACAAGGTACAAACTTAGTAGGGGGCTATCAAGGGCGTTGACAGCCCGGCCAAAAGGCGGTATGAATAGGCGAGCGGCAAACAACAAAACGGCCCGTCTCCAAAGAGAGGAAACGGGCCGGCAGACGAGTGAGACACGTCCTGTTAGCTCAGGGCGTTGTGCAGTTCAGTCCAGTCGTCGAGGTTGTTGAGATTGACGGCGTCGAGAATGCTGCCGTCGTCGCCTAGGCCAGCGGCACCGAGGATGTCGGTGCGGGTCTCGTCATCGTGATTGTAGCCGCGGATGGCGGCGTTGGAAGCGTCGATTTCGCTCTGGGGAATGGAGCCGCCGCGCTGGTCCTGGACCCAGTTTTCAAATTCGATGTAGCTGGCCTTGTTGTCCTTGACGTAAGCCACGGCCGCGTCGCGGTCGATGCCGAGGCCGTCGAGAACCATTTGATCGAAGCCTGCGCCGCATTCCGGGTAGTCTGCGGGCAATTCGCCAGCCGCGCTCAAGCGCAGCTTGGACCACAAGCGGGGCAGGTGAATCGCGCCGAGCGGTCCGGCGATATCCGAGCTGATGTTAGGTATAGTGGCCATGAGGTTCCTCCTATAGGGAATGGGTTGAAAAAATGGCCTACAACAGTACGGTTGTTCGGGCCGATTGTCAAACGGTATAGAACATGGACAAAATACGCTTTGGTGTGATTGGTGCCGCTGGCCGCGGAAGCGGCTTTATCCCCACCCTGCTGGCTCATCCGGCCACGGAAGTTACCGCGCTGTGCGACATCCGCCGGGAAGAGGTTGAGCAACACGCGGCTGAATTGGGCGTCGAACAGGTCTTTACAGATACGGACGCAATGTTTGACGCTGGGGGAGTGGACGCGATCGTCGTGGGCACGCCCATGCCGTGGCACGCGCCTCAGGCCATCGCGGCCTTGGAGCGCGACATCCACGTGCTCAGCGAGGTGACGGCCGGGGTGTCGGTCGAGGAGTGCCGCGATTTGACGCGGGCGGCGCGGCGCAGTCGGGCCGTCTATATGATGGCTGAAAACTACGTGTACACCAAGCCCAACACACTGGTAAAAGCATTGGTCGAGCGCGGCTTTTTCGGCGAGCTGTACTACGCCGAAGGGGCTTATATCCACGAGCTGAAACAGCTCAACGAGACTACGCCTTGGCGGCGGCGTTGGCAGACGGGCGTCAATGGCTGCACCTATGGCACGCACAGCTTGGGGCCGGTGCTGACGTGGTTTGCCGGGCAGCGGGTGGTGGCCGTCTGCGCCGTGGGCACTGGGAACCACTATCGCGACCCGCGCGGCGATTTGTACGAAATGGAGGACTCGGTGACTATGATGTGCCGGCTGTCGGGCGGCGGATTGGCCCACATCCGGGTCGATATGCTCTCGGACCGGCCGCACAATATGGTGCATTATGCGCTACAGGGAACTGATGGCGCGTACGAATCGGTCGACGGCTTTGAGGCTGCGGCCAAGATCTGGCTGCGCAATCGCAGTGAGCAGCCGTGCTGGGAGCCATTGGAGACGCTAGAGGAATTTTTGCCCGATCATTGGCGGCATCCGCCCGCAGAAGCTCTTGCCGCTGGCCACGGTGGCGGCGACTATTGGGAGGTACAGGACTTTGTTGCGGCCATCCGCGAGGAAAAGGAGCCAGCCATTGGCATCGACTTGGCGATGGATATGACCTTGCCCGGCCTCGTCAGCCAACAGTCGATCGCCCAAGGGGCAGCTTGGGTAGCCGTGCCCGATTCGCGCAACTGGACCTAAAGGAGCGAGACTATGTCCAAACCCAAAATCATGTTTTACCACGATGGTCGGCACCCGCTGATCTACATGTACGAGCCGCCGATGCAGAAGGAGGAGTACGAGCAGGGGGTGGACGAGCTGTTGGGCACGCCGGTCGAAGCCATCATGTTTTGCCTCGGCGATGGCCGCACCGTGCTGCACGACACCGAGGTCGGGGAGTTGTGGGGGCACAATGTGAAGCGGTGGCCGCATCTGATTTTTCGCCGCGCCCACCAAAATGCCCGCGACCTAATTCGCAAAGGGCACGATCCCCTGCGCCTGATTTGCGACCGCGCCCACCAGTACGGCAAGCAGGTGTATCCGACGCTGTTGGTACAGCAGGGTCGGGGGCCGCGCGAAGAGGATGTGCGCTGCTCGGACTTCCGCTTTGACAACGCCCATCTCGAAATCGGCGCGCAAGACGGTGTCCCCGACGACTATCCTGGCTACACCTGTCTCGACTTCAAGCACCAAGAAGTCCGCGACGAGCGCTTTGCCCTGATTGCCGAGACGCTAAAGAAATATCCGGTCGATGGCTTTGAGTTGCAGATGAACTACCAGCCCTATTACTTCCACCCAGATGAAGTTGACGCTGGGCGAGAGATTATGACCGAGTGGGTGCGCAAGGTGTATCGCGCCGTCAAGCGGAGCGGCAAGCAACGCGAATTGGCCATCCGCATTCCCTATAGCATCGAGGGGTGCTATGCCGTCGGCATGGACGTCGAGGCGTGGTTGCGCGAAGGGCTGGTCAATGTGTTGATCGGCCAGGCATTTTCCGGCCCTGAACTGCAGGACTCGACCATTGATTTCCGGCCTCTGGTTGCGGCGGCCGAGGGCACAGGTTGTCGGGTCCACGCGGCCCTGCAAAGCCACGTGGACTCGGATCGCTTGGGGGAGGCGACTATTGAGATGGTGCGCGGAGCCGCCTGCAACTACTGGGCGCAGGGCGTCGATGGCCTGTACTTGGCACACTGGTTTGGGAATTGGCCGTACCAGGCTTCCTTTTACGAGAAGCTGCGGGAACTACCCTATCCAGAGGTCATGGCCGCGCGCGACAAAATTTACTACATACCAACCGTGACCGGGCGCTACCCCAATCCCGCCACCGAGCCGGGGACGACCATGCAGCTACCGGCCTATTTGCAAAAGGGCCACAAGGCTTCCATCACCCTGTCGGTCAGCGACGATCTGCGGCGCTGGGCCAAGGTCGGTCGGGTACACGAAGTGTTGCTGCGGGTGCGGGTGATGAGCCACACCGAGCGCGACCGGCTGAAGTTCTATCTCAATGGCCGGGAGTTGCCCGCCAGTCTGTTGCGCAAGATCAACGAAATGTACCGAATGTCGGCTCCGCGCTATCGCACGGGATCGGGGTATTGGTACGCGTTTAGGCTAGATGCCAAACACTGGCCGAAAAAGGGGAACAACACGCTCGCAGTCGAATTGGTGCGGCGGGACGCCCAAGCGCTGCCGGATATTTTTGTGCGCGACGTGGAACTGGATATCAAATATCTGATGGGGCGCAACTATCACCGCGGCCAAGACATAGATTTGGGGCCGAGCGAGCCGTCGGGAATATGAGTTGATGGACGACAGAGAATGATATTGAACAGGCGCTATAGGATTCTGCTAGCGGCGTGTGTTGCTGGCTGGTGCAGTGCGGGGCCGACGGAGGCCGGCTACATCCCGGATGTGCCCTATTTTCACCAGCACAGCAATCGCATCAATCCCTCTGGCTCTTGCCAAAACACCTGCATTGCTATTGTGCTCAAATACTACGGGGCTGACGACATTACTCCCGACATGATCTCCGCCAAATGGGGCACGTACGTCGCTCAGAGCACTGGTGGTCTCGAAAAGGTCTTTAATGAAGAAGCTGCGCTGCGCGGCCTTAGCGTCCGCGACCAAGCGACCGAAACTGGGCTCTTGCGGGAATTGCACGCGCTGCTGGACGCTGGCCGGCCAGTAATCGTCCACGGCGGCTTTTCCACGGTCGGGCATCTAATGGTGCTGGTTGGGTACGACGAGCGTTTTTACTACGCGATGGATCCGGCGAGCCAGTGGACTGAGCGGCTCAACGGGGGTTTTACGAACACCGACGATCCGCACATAGGTCGCTACACGCGCTATGGCCGCGACGCGGTAGAAAACGCCATCGTCTCTCGGGGCTTCATTCGCATGCACCAGATTTATTTTGCGCCGGGGCCGTTGGCCGCCGAGTGGGAGGGGAGCTTTTCCGATTCGGTCGCCGTGGGTGCGGCGGTGGAGTTTGCCGGTGGCATCCGCGTCCGCGATGTGCTGGCCGATGGTGAGCCTCTGAGCGTATCTGCCGACCTGAGCGCGTTGGGCGGTCCGGCGGCTCAAGTGCTGACCGAAGCCGCGCCGGGGTTTTATCCTTTGGTGGAGACCCTAGTCGCCGGTGGAAGCGCAGGGCGCAAGACCGTCGTCTTCCACATTCGCCAAGGCGAAGCCGCCGTCGAGGTCAAGCGGACCGTGGTGCTGATGCCAGCCGAGAACCAAGTTGTCTTTGACGGAGGATTGGGTGCTGGTTGGCACGTGGGCTTTACTACTGGTGCGGAGCTAGCAGTGTCAGAGGGGGCACCATTAACTGTGGAGACACGCGGCTTCACGTTGGAATTGCTGCCTTCCGCACCCGTGGAACCAGTTGGTTATCGCGCCCTGCGCTTTGCTTTTCACCCCGGCGATGCGACGGTCGGTTTGAGAGGGGCGTTCTCCGTGCAGCTCAACGAGAATCCGCGCAAGATCGAGCCGCTAATCGACGGTTTTTTTCGCGGCATTGACATGGAGCGAGCCGAGTGGCAGACAGTGGAAGTACCGCTGTGGGCTTTTGCGCCGCTGGAAGAGCCGATTGAGTCTATCCGCTTCTTCGGCAATCTGCGCGGTACGTTTTATCTCGACGATATAGAACTGGTCAGCGCCCTGTTCCCGCCTCCGCGCCTAGTGGCCGAGTGGCAGAGTGCATTGCCGGACTCCGCAATAGCTGGGGACGAGTTAGTCCTGCGAGAGCATCTGCGTGTCACTAGCCCCGTGTCCGATGGACCTGTGCCCGAGGTCTTAGCCGATCTGAGTGAGTTGGGGGGCGACACTGAGGTGGCGCTAGAGCGAGTTGGTGCGGGACTATACCAATTAACGGGAACGCTGACGCCCGATGGGCCGAATGGCCTGAAGTCGGTGCGGATTCACCTGCGTCAGGAGACGCCAGACGGGCCACTGGAGACGACGCTAGTGAAGGAGTTGGTGGTGCTGCCCGTAGCGGATCAGGTCATCTTTGCCGACCAATACGGCGAGAACTGGACTCAGGGATTTACCTCCAATGTCGAGGTGGATGAACAGGTCTTTGCCGGCACTTGGGCGCAGGCGCTTGTCGCCGAGGCGTTTACCATCGAGTACAAGACGCTCATGCCAGTGGAGCCGGTGGGGTACCGCGCTCTGCGGTTGGCTTTCCATCCCGGCGATGCCGAAGGCAGCACTCGGCCTGTTTTCAACGTCGTAGTCAATGGGGATACGCCATCGCTGGTCGCGCTGTTTGAAGGGGATGGCTTGGATCTGGCGCGGCAAGAATGGCAGGCGATCGAGATCCCGCTGGAGCGCTTCTTTCGGCTCGACGGGCCGATTGAATCTATTCGCTTGTTCGGCAACTTACGCGGCGCGTTCTACTTAGCCGATGTGCGCTTGGTCGCCGCTAGGACTTCCGCCCCCACGGCGGTGCTGCAACAGCAGCACGGAGTGGTGCCAGAGGCGTTCTTCCTAGCGCAGAACTACCCCAATCCATTTAATAGTACCACGACGATTGGTTTTGCTCTGCCGCGCACCGGGGCGATCCGGCTCGCAGTTTTTAACGCACTCGGCCAGCAGGTCGCCGTCTTAGCCGAGGGAACCTATCCGGCCGGTTCATACACCCTACGCTGGGATGGAGTAAGCGACGGCGGGCGCACCTTGGCCGCGGGCCTATATTTTTATCGGTTGCAAACCCCTTGGGGCGTGCAAACGCGCAAACTACTTTTGTTGAAATAAAAGTATAGTGGTCGGCGATCAGCGCCCGTTGTCGCTTGGCCGCTATCAAACTGAAAGGAACCCCATGCCCAGAGGCATTCGCAACTTCGCCATTTTTGCCATCGCCCTGCTCGCGTCGTGGATCATAGGTATCAATGTAGCACCGACGTGGACGGTCGAACGGACCGAGTTGGACGTGAAAACGGACGACGACGGCAAACTGTACTACATCTATCGCGAAAAACCCGCCTATTTTGAGGCCGTGCCTATGGCGCAAGCCCAACTCGATCCGGCTAAAATTGAGGGATCGCGGACGGCACCGTCGGTCACGGAAGAATTTGTCGCTGTGGCGGAGACTGGCCGCTACTATAAACTGGTGGCCAAGCGCCACTGGAGCTATTGGTCGCTGTTGCCGGCCGTGGTGGCTGTGCTGTTGTGCTGGCTGACCAAAGAACCGGTCACTTCGCTGTTGGGCGGCATCATCGCTGGTGCACTGCTGATGGGCCGCTACGACTTCACTGGCGATGTGCTAATCCCTTCATTGGCGACCGAAAGCGCGGCCGGAATCCTGCTGCTCTACTTGTGGCTATTGGGGGGGCTGATGGGGATATGGTCGCGCACGGGCGCGGCTCAGGCTTTTGCCGAGTTTATGACCGTGCGCTTTGTGCGCGGCCCCAGAAGCGCCAAGCTGGTCGCTTGGATGCTCGGGGTCATCTTCTTTCAGGGCGGCACGGTCAGCACGGTGCTGGTCGGCACTACGGTCAAGCCCATTGCCGATAACGAAAAAATCAGCCACGAGGAGCTGGCGTATGTGGTGGATTCAACGGCCTCGCCGATTGCCTCCCAGCTCGCGTTCAACGCTTGGCCCGGCTACGTGCAGGCGTTCATCTTCGTCTCTGGCGTCAGTTTCTTGGCGACGGAAGCCGATCGCATTGCCTTTTTCTTTCAAAGCGTACCCTTTTGTTTTTACGCCATTTTTGCCGTCTTGGGCACGTTCCTGCTCAGCATTGAAAAACCGCTCTTTTTGGGGAGCCAACTCAAGGCGGCGATGGAGCGCTCGCGTGCGACCGGTCAGCTCGACGCCCCGGGTGCCGATCCGCTGAGTGCCAAGGAACTGCAAGGGAGCAACGTACCCGAAGGCTATACTCCGCACGTCCTCGAATTCTTCTTGCCGCTGGGCACGCTTATCGCCATTGCCGTCGGCACCTTTATCGTCAGTGGATCGCCCAATGTGCAGTGGGCTTTTGGCATTGCGCTCCTGTTAGCTGCGGGCATGGCCTTGGTCAAGGGCATGGCGCTCAAAGACCTCATCGCTGGATTTCACGATGGCATTAAGGGCGTGGTGCTCGGCTCGGTCATTTTGCTGCTGGCCATTACCATCGGCGGCATAAGCAAGGAGACGGGCGGCAGCATCTTTTTGGTCGAACAGCTCGGCGAGGCCATTCCGTATTTCCTGCTGCCGGTGTTGCTTCAGCTTCTGACGATGGTCATTGCTTTTTCCACTGGCACGAGTTGGGGCACGTATGCGGTGGCTTTCCCGCTGGCCATGCCGCTGGCTTGGGCGGTGGCTGGTGCCAATGGCCTAGCGCATCCTGAGCTTTTTATGACGTTGTGTTTTGCTGCGGTCATGGACGGCAGTGTGTACGGCGATCAGTGCTCGCCGATTTCGGATACCACCGTGCTTAGCTCCATGTGTACGGGCTGCGACCTGATGGACCACGTCAAGACGCAGATCCCGCAGGCGACGCTTGCGGCGGGCGCAGCGGCTTTGTGCTGGACGACCGTGGCGTTTTTTACCGCCTAGTTTTTGCAAGATCGCGGTTTCTTTCCCCTCCAGTGCCTTGTGTGCTGGGGGGGATTATTTTGGGAGGCGCTAATTATAAGCGGTTTTGAGTGAGGTGCCGACGGCATCTTTTGGTCTCTGGCAAAACTCCGTACTATTACAGAAGTACGTATCGAAGTTAGCATTCTTCTCTATTTTGGGAGCCTTCTTATGCCGACCTTTATCGATTCAACCCCACTTCTCGACGACCCACCTGCGCTCCGCGACCGCATGCAACGCGACGGCCATCTTTTTGTCAGCGGCTTGCTGCCCACCGATGAACTCGAAGCGCTTAGGTTGCGCTTTTTGGCCATTGCTCGCGACGCTGGTTGGGTTAAGGCCGCCGCGCCGCTTGAAAACGCCATTGCTGACCAAGATGGCTTCTGCGTCGAGCCGACGCCCGAGTACATGGATGTCTATAGCCGGATGTACGCGGTGCCCGAATTCCACGCCTTGCAGCATCACCCCGCGCTCGTCGGCCTGCTTGAAAAACTGCTCGACGGCCCGGTATTGCCGCACCCTCGCCTCATCGGCCGTACCATCTTTCCCAAGCGCGAGTCCTTTACCACGCCGCCGCATCAGGACTTCATCCCCATTCAGGGCACGGCCGAAACCTATACAGCTTGGTTCCCGCTCCACGATCTGCCGCCGACGATGGGTGGGCTGGAGGTGGCCGCGGGGGCGCATCGGGAGGGCGTTTACAATTTCCAGCCGGCCTTGGGAGCCGGAGGGTTGGCGATCACCGACTCTTTTGAATGGACCGGCGGCCCCTTCGCGCAAGGGGACGTGCTGTTTTTCCACAGCATGATGCCCCATCGCGGCGTCCCCAACACCGGCGAGCAACTGCGCCTGTCCATCGACGCTCGTTACCAGCGCGTGGCCGACCCCATCGCCCCAGGCAGCCTGCTGCCGCACAGCCAGCCCAATACTTGGGAGGCCATCTACGCCGAGTGGCCCGACGACCGCTTGCAATACTACTGGCGCGAGTACGAATTGGACGTGGCTGAATACGACAATAGCTATCACGAGGAACGCGACCGCCAAGCCTTGGAACTGGGCGAGCAAGGCGATCCGCTGGCGGTCTCGGCGCTCCAGCGCATCATCGCCCGCGACAAAGATCCCGACAAGCGGCAGCGAGCTGCCGAGTTGATCGCGGCTATCGAGGAAAAATAGCTGGGGAAATTATTACTCACTGCTGTTACGCAGTTTTTACTGTCTGCGGCTTCCTGCCGTTGCTGTCCCGAATGGTCATTCCCGCACAAGCGGGAATCCAGCCTTGCACCCGAGGTGGATTTCGGTGCGCTCAGGCGTGCCGACGAGCTGGCGGGGGTACTCTGGATGCCTGCTTCCGCAGGCATGACCCGCTAGATGCTATCGGCCATACAAGGTGCGTAACATCAGTCAGTAAATAAAAAGTTGTTCACCATGAACAAAAAGTTGTGCAACTGACGCACAACAGGGGCTAAACGGCGCAGCACAGTAATCTCCCTCTTATCATTTTAAGTTGTATGTTTTCAATCCTTTAGGATTTTCCTAAAGGATTTTTTTGTGCGCGGCCTGCTCGTTGGCACGGAATGTGCATTAGCTGACGGGTAGGCCCTAACGGAGGGTTGGCGTGGAAGAGGTCGGGGGCTTGAGGGATGAAGTATGACGCAACCGAGCAACACACCCCCGGCCAAAGTACTCAGCAGCAATCCGGCTATTGCCCTACTCCTAAAAAGGGTGCAGCAGGTGGCCAGCACGGATATCCAAGTGCTGATGTTAGGCGAGACCGGCGTCGGTAAGGGCCTACTCGCCCGGACGATCCACCACCGGAGTGCCCGCGGTGCGAAAAACTTCCGCGCGGTCAATTGCGCCGCCTTGCCCGCTGGCTTGGTCGAAAGCGAACTGTTTGGCCACGAGAAAGGGGCGTTTACCAGCGCATTAACGCGGCACCCCGGCTGCTTTGAACAGGCCCACGGCGGCACTCTGTTCCTCGATGAAATCGGCGACATGTCGATGGAGGCGCAACAGCGGTTGCTGCATGTCTTAGAGCAGGATCGAATCACCCGCGTCGGCGGCACGGATTCCATCGCCATCGATGTGCGGATCATTGCGGCGACGAATCGCGACCTGCAACAAGCGATTGCGGAAGGGACGTTCCGCACGGATCTATACTACCGCTTGAATAGGTTCCCCCTCACGGTGCCGCCACTGCGAGAGCGGCAGGAGGATATTCCGATGTTGGCGCAGCATTTTGTGCATCAGTATGCCCACGAGCACCGGCGACCGATGCGGCGGTTGAGCGACGAGGTGCTGGCCTACTTGCAGGGGTATGCTTGGCCGGGCAATGTGCGTCAGTTGGAGTATTGGGTGGAGCGGGCGGTGATTGTGTGTGAGGGTGAGTGCATGGAGATGGCAGATGTGTGGTCGGCGGAGGATATAGAGTTGGTTTTGCCGTCGTCGGATGAGCCGGTTGCCGAGGCGGTGGCGGAACAAGATGAGTTGCCGCTTGCCGAGGGCGACGATGAGAAGCAGCGCATTGTTGCGGCGTTGCGTAAGACCAATTGGATCGTCTCCGGGGAACG
>JAJDVZ010000032.1:0-165266 GCA_022825835.1 Candidatus Latescibacterota bacterium | reverse complement strand
CCCCGTCCACCAACGCCGACAAGCCCGTGGCCGTGGTCGCGCCAAACGAACTGAGCAGATAATCGCTATATAATTCTAACAGGGCTTTGTCCATGTCGAGAATATACCTAGGATAAAGCAAAACTGCGTAACATCAGTTACTAAGTAGCTCTTCGATCTTGGTCATATCCATGATAAATCCTTCTTTTTCTGGTTCATCAAGGCGGCGAACTCGGCTTAATTCTTGTATTCTCGGTGCTTGGTCGCCTCAGCCAGCCGCCGCTTCAGGTCTTCAAGTGTCATGGGAGGATCTACCAAGTGAACAACAGCATGGCAATTTGGACACAGAGGAATCAAATCCGTCTCGACATTGGGAGTGTACTCGTCACTTGTTGACAGGCTTTTCGTGTGGTGGATTTGGATAAAATTATCGGCAATCTCCCCATATCGCTCCGCCATCCGAACATTACAGGCAAGACAAGCGCTCCCATGAAAATCAATGGCGGCTTTTCTATTGCGCCTATCGCGTTCATAGCGATTGACCGTAATTTTCGTCTTTGCCCCTTCAGGAAATCCGCTTAAGTCTTCCACTTCTTCTTTCGGGCGATCTTCGTCGTTATTGCCCATACCCCGTTTCCATACCCCGTCTGCTGGATGTTCCAGTAAGCCTTTCTTGCCCATTGTAGAAAGTGCTTCCCTGCACGAGTGCTTATTCAAGTCGGCCCCTCTTTTCTGCCTGACTAGATCGCAGATTTCGCCTGTCGTGCGCGGAACGCCATCCACAACCTGTAAAATCAACTCGCGATAGGTCTTGTCCGTCATATCCAGCTAAAACCCTTCTTTTTTAATTCATCAAGGCGGCGAACTCGGCTTGCGTCTTTTTACCTTGATGCTATTTCAGAATCCGCGGAGTAGTTGGAAGTTCCACTGGTGGTCGGCATCCTATCCTTAATAATCTGCCCCAAAAAGGCACTCCGTGCAATGCGCCCCCAGCCATTGACCCCACCTCGGTCCGCTAGTTATTCTACCGCTTCGCTTCCAACACACGACCCACGGGCGAAAGGACGGCCATTATGAGCGGCGACTTTGATCTTATCATCCAAGGGGGGCATCTCATTGACCCAAAAAACGACCTCAACGGCCCCGCCGATATTGCCATTAAGGACGGGCTAGTCGCTGCGGTCGCCGACCGAATCGAGTGCATTTCAGCAAAGGTCATCGATGTGTCTGGCCTCTATGTCACCCCAGGCTTAATCGATATCCACGTCCACGTCTATGGAGGATATCAGGGCTGGCTCTTCCCCGACCAGCACGCCCTGCCCTACGGCGTGACTACCGTAGTAGATACAGGCGGGGCTGGATGGAAAGATATGGCCGATTTCAAGCGCACCATCATCGACCCTGCCCAGACCCGCGTTTTGGCCTTCGTCAATATCGTCGGCGCTGGCATGATCGGTGCTCCCGAACAAGACGTCAGCGAAATGGATCCCGCGCTCTGCGCCGCGGCGATTGAGCAGTACCGCGAGCACGTCGTCGGTGCTAAGTCGGCCCACTTCGGCGGCCCGGGTTGGGAGTCGGCAGGTGGTGCGATCGAGGCGGCGCGACAGAGCGATTCCATTGCCATGATCGACTTTGCCCCCCAACCCACTCGTTCGTACGAAGAATTGCTCGAGCGTATGAGTCCCGGGGACATCCATACGCACCTCTACGCCGCCCACATCCCCCTGCTCGATGCGGACAAAAAAGTCGCAGATTACGTGCGCCAAGCGCGCCAGCGCGGCATCATCTTTGACACTGGGCATGGCAACGGCTCCTTCTGGTTTCGCATTGCCGTGCCCGCCATGGCCCAAGACTTCCCTCCGGATACCATCAGCACGGACCTCCACAAGTCCAGTCGCATGCTACCCAACGCCACCATGCCCATAACTATGTCCAAATTCCTCGGCCTCGGCATGCCCTTGCAAGAGGTCGTCTATCGCTCGACGCACAAACCGGCCGAAGTAATCAGGCACCCCCAGCTAGGGCACCTCAGCATTGGAGCCGAAGCCGATCTAGCGGCTTTTGCCCTGCACGAAGGGGATTTTGCCTTTGTCGATTCGGGCCGGGCGCGCATGAAGGGCCGGCAAAAACTCGAATGCGAGCTAACGTTGAGAGCAGGCCAAGTCGTCTGGGACTTAAACGGTCGCAGCCTAATGGATTGGGACGAGGCTGGCGAATACCGCCGCCTTACTTAAGGCCTTGCAAACGACTTGACGCGGCGCTGCTCCTTATGTATAATCAGTTAGTTTCGCCAATACTTATTCTACGCTTACCATGTGTACCGAGATTTCGGTGCGGTGGTGAACGGTAAAGTAGCCCCTTTATACGTCAAAGATGAGAGGCTCTATGCACAATCTGCACGACGAAGAAAACACCCTGAGACTCTATTTCGACGATATTGCTGAGTCCACGCCCCTTTCGAGAGAACGCGAAGTGGAACTGGCCGATCGCATCAAAAATGGCGATATGAACGCTCGCGAAGAAATGATCAGTGCCAATTTGCGGTTTGTCGTCGATGTCGCCAAGAAGTACCAAAACCGCGGGTTGTCTCTATCCGACCTAATTAGCGCCGGCAATCTCGGCCTCATCACGGCGGCCGATCGCTTCGATGGCACCAAGGGCTACAAGTTCATTTCATACGCGGTTTGGTGGATCCGCCAGTCCATTCTCCAAACCCTCGCCGAGCATGTGCGCACCGTGCGCCTTCCTCTCAACAAGGTCAGCTTGCTCAAGGATATTTCCAAAGCCTCGCGCAAATTGGGCCAACATCGCGCCAGCGAGCCTGCCATAGAGGAAATCGCCGCTGAACTTGAAGTCCCGGCTGAAGAGGTTCTAGAGACGATCCTCAGCGCCCGCGCCGTGTGTTCGCTCGACGAGTCCTTTACCGACGACGACGAGCGCAGCTTGCTCAACACCTTGGCCGACAATACGGCCGCAGCCCCGGATGCCGATATCCTGAGCGAATCGGCAAGGGAGCAGCTCGAAACAGCTTTGGAAACCCTCGAGGAGCGCGAATTGCGCATTATCAGGCTCTATTTTGGCCTCGACGGCAACGAAGCTCTGACGCTCGAGGAAATCGGCGACATGATGAATCTCACGCGCGAGCGCATCCGCCAGCTCAAAGAGCGGGCACTCAGCAAGCTGCGCCATCCTTCGCGGCACCAGGTGCTTAAAACGCTAGCTAGCGGCACCTGAAAATTCGCCGGGGGGATACCGAAGCGGTCAAACGGGGCAGACTGTAAATCTGTTGGCTTATGCCTTCGTAGGTTCGAATCCTGCTCCCCCCACCACTAACGCTGAAAAGGCCGTCCCGTTTAGGGGACGGCCTTTTCTTTTGCCGTAAGGTCCAAGCGCGTTTATTACCCCTCCTCCACGATCCGGTCCAGTTCTAAGCTCAAGGCGTCAGCCAGTAAAAATCCCGCCCGGGTCAAACGCAATCTCTGTCCTTCAAGCACGACGTATCCAATTTTCTCCAGATCATCAAAGCGCTTACTACCCTGCATGCGGCCGACCTCTTCTTCGGTCAATTCAACCCCCTCTATGGTGCGCAAACCCAGCCACAGACGTTCCCTGCGGGCCGTGTCTGGGGCGATGGTCTCCTCCCCTGCGCACGGTGACCGGCCTTGGTGCATAGCGTCGAGATAGGCATTGAAATCTCGCGTATTCCAAAAACGCTTCCCATCGATGAAGCTATGGGCCCCGAGCCCAACACCTAAGTAAGGAACTCCCGTCCAGTAGCCCCAGTTGTGGCGCGAGCGGTAGCCACGCCGAGCGTAATTTGAAATCTCGTAGTGTTCGTAGCCAGCCGCTACCAACTGCGCATCGGTCCATTCCAAGGTGTGAGCCTGCCTGTCGTCCACGACAGGTTCTAACATCCCCTGACGCTGTCGTTGGGCGAAGATCGTGCCTTCTTCAATGGTAAGGCTATAGACCGAAAGGTGCTCTGGGACCAAAGCGATAGCCCGCTTGATGTTAAAGTGCCAATCGGCCTCCGATGCTCTAGGTACATTGGCCACCAAGTCTAAGCTCACATTGGTAAAACCAGCCGCTCTGGCTGCTGCATACGCCCTTTCGACATCGGCTGCGCTATGTTGCCGACCTAAGTGATGCAGATCAGTATCGCGAAAAGCCTGCACACCAATGCTGATGCGGTTGAACCCCAGCGCCTTTAGCCTTGCGAATTTATCGCGGTCAACGGTCCCAGGGTTGACTTCAATAGAAATTTCCGCGTCTGGGTGTAGCCCCAAATACCGCTGAGCTGCCTTGAGCATCTGCCCAATGAGTGCCGGCTCAACTTGGCTGGGGGTACCTCCGCCCAAGAACACGGTCTCCACCGGCCCCGACAAATGGGCCCAAGACTCGATTTCGCGGCAGATCGCCTCGGCATATAGACCATGGTGTTCTGCTTGGCCAACGACCGTAGCAAAGGCGCAGTAAGGGCAGCGTTGGGGACAAAACGGCACGTGGATATAGAGGCCCAACGCCATTATTTGCTTTTTCGGGATTAGGGGACGCAAGATCGGCCAGTATGCCTCTTGCACATAAATCAGGCTTCCATCTTGAGCGCGGCCAAAAACGCTTCTTGGGGAATTTCCACCTTCCCAAACTGCTTCATGCGCTTCTTGCCTTCCTTCTGCCTTTCGAGCAATTTGCGTTTGCGGGTCACATCACCGCCGTAGCACTTGGCCGTTACATTTTTGCGGAATGGCTTGACCACTTCGCGAGCGATAATCTTACTTCCTACCGCCCCTTGGATGACCACCTCGAACATCTGCCGTGGAATTAGCTCCTTGAGCTTTGTGCAGAGCTGCCGGCCCCACTCATAGGCCTTGTCGCGATGAATGATCACCGAGAGCGCGTCCATCGGCTCACCATTGATCATAATGTCGAGCCTAGATAGTAACCCGGCCCGCATCGCTAGATGCTCATAATCGAATGACGCATAGCCTCGCGACACTGACTTGAGGCGATCATAAAAGTCAATCACCACTTCAGCCAAAGGCATCTCAAAGCTCAGGATAGCCCGGCTGCCGTCGAGATACTCGGTGTTGCGGTAGCTCCCGCGCCGCTCAGTGCAGATCTTCATCACGGCACCGATATATTCCCTCGGCACCAAGATCTGGACGGCGAGAATCGGTTCGCGCACCTCGTCGATCTCAGTAGCGGGCGGCAACAAAGAGGGATTGTCAACATCGATCAGTTCCCCCTCCTTGGTCAGAATCTCGTAGAGCACATTGGGCAGGGTCGTGATGATCTCGACCTGATACTCGCGGTCGAGGCGTTCCTGGACGATCTCCATGTGCAGCAGGCCTAGGAAGCCGCAGCGAAAACCAAAGCCTAACGCTGGCGAGGTCTCCGGCTCATAGGAGAATGCGGCGTCGTTGAGCTTGAGCCGCTCTAAGGCGTCGCGCAGCACCTCGTATTCCTCTGGGACAACGGGGTAGAGACCACTGAAAACCATAGGTTTGAGCGGCTGGTATCCAGGCAACGGCTCTACTTCCGCCTCCGCATCGACGACCGTATCACCGACGTGAGCCTCGGCTAGCTCTTTGATTCCAGCGATGAAATAGCCGACTTCACCGGTCTCAAGTGCTTGGGCCGGCACTCGGTTTAAGACTAAGTGGCCGACTTCTTCGACTTCGTAGAGCCGTCCAGTAGAGTAGAAGCGAATTTTCTGACCCTTGTGGATGCGTCCATCAACGACTCGGATAAAGCAAATTACACCTCGGTACTGGTCGTAGAGCGAATCAAAAATCAGTGCTCGCAACGGCTCCTGCTGACGCCCAGCCGGCGGTGGTATGCGATCGACAATCGCCTCCATCACTTCCTCAACCCCAATCCCCTCTTTGGCGCTGATTTGCAAAATATCCTCGACTTCCCCTCCCAGTAGATCAAGCACCTGCTGCTGCACTGCCTCGACCTGAGCTGCGGGCATGTCGATTTTATTGAGCACCGGAATGACGACTAGGTCGCTGTTTAGCGCCAACAGCAAATTACTCACGGTCTGGGCTTCCACGCCCTGTGTGGCATCAACGACCAAGATCGCCCCTTCGCAGGCGGCCAAACTACGCGACACCTCATAGGTAAAATCCACATGCCCCGGCGTGTCGATCAAGTTGAATTGGTAGATCCTATCGTCGGCTGCCTGATAGTGCATTCGCACGGCGTGGGCCTTGATTGTAATACCCCGCTCGCGCTCTAAATCCATGCTGTCGAGGACCTGCTCCTGCATCTGCTTGGCCGTCAGGGTCGCAGTTTTTTCAAGCAGGCGGTCCGCTAGCGTTGATTTGCCGTGATCAATGTGGGCAATAATGGAGAAATTGCGAATCTGCGCGATACTCATACGCTTTGGTCGGTAAGGTTAGTGCGAAGGACTCAGCAAGCAGTCAGGATATACGCTGGCGATACAGGCTCTCGTCTACTACGCTGGCCATTTGCCGCACATCTAAGGGGCGGGCGAGAAAGGTCTTGATCTCGTGGCTCGTGGCAAGCGGGTCGCGCAAGACAGCGGCGTAGTTGACATAGAGAACCTCCATTTGCGGGTGCTCTGCCAGCCACTGTTGCACTGCATTCAAGTGCCGACCGAAGGCGGCGGCCATCTCGACGTCGGAAACCCGATCAGAGGGCTGCCCTCGCCGCGCTAACATCGCCCGCTGCGAAGCCAAAATCTCGTCCATTTTCCGGAGGACGAATACGATTTTGTACGGCTTGTGAAGCGGCAATTGGTCGAGCAATTGGGATATGACCTTAACGACTTTACCCTTCGCCGATTCAAGCCATGTAGTGTCTTTTTCTAGCTGCTTAACCTTCTCGAACTCGTAATATCCCCCGGGATTATCGGCATCGGCCCCGCGAATGCCGTCTGTTAAGGGCGGCAAGCCGCCCGCGGCCAACATCTTCATCAGCATCGAGGTGCCAGAACGAGGCAGACCGGACACAATAGTTATGTATTCGTCCGGCTGTGGAAGTGAGGTGGTATGAGAAAACAAAGTAGAGACAGCATGACACGACACACGCTCCCAAAGCCTAGCTCCGGAAGCGTGCGTCGTGTACTTTGCTACATATATATGAATTAATTAAAAGACCAGACGCCCACGCAACAGAAGTCCATGCGAGGCACCCGCCATGCGCTGCCAGCGCGAACTCTCGAGGCTCACTGACATCGACGAGTCCACCTCAAAGCGCGTACCTAAGCGCAACTGCATGCGCTCTAGTGCTTGCGTCATCCCGCTGTATACAGTGTATACTCCCCGACCACCAAGTGCGGCTAAACCGTAGCCGACCTCGGCTCTGAGCTGGCCTTGCGCATTCCCAGCACCCCGGTCCGCTACCTCGGCTACGCTGCGCTCCCACAGCGTCAAACTGTTCGCCTGCGTACCGTAGGTCGGCATCACCCGCAACGACACCCCCCGACCATTGGTGCCAGCCGAGCGCTGGAGCAGCAGATGTGCCCCCCATTCTTGGTATTCGACCGCGTCGTCGCCATCACTTACCAGACTCCGCGCCATAGCTTCCAGCGTGAAGCCACCGCCCTCATAGCGCAAGCCTCCGCCAACTTCTACGCCGGCCCCGGTCAGTCCGTCGCCGCCATCTTGGCGTAGAGCAACCTCTAACTCGGGTGTCACCTCCCCATCCATACCTGCTTCGTAAGCATGGGAGGCTTTAAGTGCCAGCCTTAAGCGGTTAGCGCTCACCGTCTGTTCGGCGATCCGGTTTCCTTGTCCATTCTCGACTGCTCCCCCCTCGACTTCGACCTGTGCTACAGTAGCAGCAGCCTTGACCCGCAACTGAGTCGGCCCACTGGCGAGCAAGTCACCGCTAGCCCCTACACTTGCAGTCCTCAGCGATGTGTCGCTCGACTGCTGGCCTACGGTTCCCTGTTCGTCGTCAATATCAAGGTTGCCGCGCCCTAAGCCCGCCGTCAACCATACCCCCAACCGCCCTGGCGAGAACCCGACGTACGGATGCAGACTCAACATGCGAGTCTCATAGGTACCGTCGACTCGCTCTTCGCCGAGCAACGGGGCAGTATAATCGAACGATCCTTGGGCCCACGACAGAGCCAAACCGGTTAGCATTTCGGCACCTGGCCGGGCGTCCAAACCAATCTGAGCACGGCTTAGGTTGCCCTCCCAATCCAGTGAACCGTCGTCGCTAGACATTTGGCCGTAATCTCCCCGACCCCAGAACGTAGGACTGCCGGGACAAAGAATACATCCTCTGCCAAAACCAAACGGCGCTGCAAAGGACGAGCCATTCATAACCTGTGCTAGATTGACCGGACGATTCTCAAAGATCCGACCGGACTGGATCATGTCGTGGAGAGTGGACTCAGCGGCGAAGCGAAAAGACCTATTCACATCGCCGGCTCTGTCCATATGCTCAAGGCGATTTTCGATGGCGCGATTCGTTCCATCGGCAATAGCCAATGCGTACTTGGACAAGATCTGTTCGTTGAGTTCCGCAAAACGGTCCGTAGCCGATTCTTCCACTCGAACCTCGAAGCTGAGGATAGCTGCGTCCTCAGCAGTCATATTGTCGTCGGAGTCGTGGGCCGTATACGTCAACGTATACGTTCCGACCTCCGTCGGTGTACCTGAAAGCATCGGCGCCATCGGGTTGGGATCAAACGTCAGACCCGGCGGCACGTTATCTAAGGTATACGTCAACTCGCCGAAATCGACCTCGCCATCCGGATTCAGCGAAAGCAAGTTGCCGCCCGAAGCCAAAGGCAACACCAAGTCTTCAATCGCCTCACCATCTATGTACGTCTGGTTGGCCACATCTCCGCTAAAGCTAGGCGCACCATCTACCGTTATGTGAAAGGTCAACTCAGACGAATCGCCATCTTGGTCTTCCACCTGATAGATCAAGCGATACACGCCAGTGTGCGTCGGCGTGCCCGAAAGCGTCCGCGCTGCAGCGTCGAAGCTCAGACCCGGCACATTCATATCTAAAGTATATGTCAAGTCGCCGTTGCCGCCCGCAGCCGCAGGGAATTCCCACGAATCCATCGCTTCATTCTGACGCAAGATTCGATCCTCAATGACCGCGTCAAAAAAGGTAGGATTACCGTCGACTGTCAGGAAGAAGCTCAACTCAGCCGAATCGCCATCTTGGTCTTCCACCCGAAACGTCAACTCATATCCCTCGGCGGGATGCGACACATGAAGCTCCGGCGTACCCGAAATCGTCCGCGACGCGGCATCAAACGCCAGACCCGGAGGCAAATTCTCCTCACTCAAGCTATAGGTCAAGTCGCCGTTGCCGCCCAAAGCCGCAGGCAACTCCAACGGGGCCATCTCCTCCCCTTCAGGAACCCACTGATTCGTAATGGCTCCCTCAAAGAAGGGCATGCCATTCACCGCAATCGTGAAGGTCAACGGGGCTGGCTCTTCGCCATCGACATCCGCCACCCGATACGTCAACGCATATGCCTCGGGAGAATATGACACATTAGGCGACAACTCACCCGAAATCGTCCGAGCCGTGGGATTAAACGCCAGACCCGGCGGCAACTCCCCATCCAGGAAATACGTCAACGCTACATTCCCACCGACCGCCTCTGGCAACTCCAAGCTCACCGCCTCGCCCACCGTGTACTGCTGATCTTCTACGACCTGATCGCCGAAGCTAGGTATGCCATTCACCGCAATCGTGAAGCGCAATGTCACAGCATCGCCATCCACATCCGTCACCTGATACGTCAACGCATAGCCCTCGGCAAGATACAAGTAATCGGCTGGCAGCGTACCTGAAATCGTCCGCGCTACGCCATCAAACGAAAGACCCGCAGGCAACGCCCCTTCCAACGTATAGGTCAAACCGTTATTCCCACCGACCGCCTCCGGCAAATCTAAGCTCACCTCATTGCCCGCCTCATACAACTGGTCGTCTATGACCTGAGCGTGGAAGCTGGGCATACCATGCACCACGATCGTGAATTCCAAAACGGCCGGCGCATCGCCATCCTGATCCGTCACCTGATACGTCAACGCATACCCCTCGCTCTCAGCAGTATACGTCGCATCCGCCGACAGCATACCTGAAATCGTCCGCGTCGCGCTATCATAGCTCAGACCCTCCGGCAACTCCCCAGCCAACTCATACGTCACCTCGCCGTTGCCACCCGAAGCCGAAGGCAACACCCAAGGATCTATCGTCTGCCCTTCGGCAAAAGTGACTTGACTCGACACGGCTTCGTCAAAGCGAGGAATTCCATCCACCCGAATCGTGAACACCAACGGGGCCGGCTCTTCGCCATCGACATCCGCCACCCGATACGTCACCGTATACCCGTCAAAGGTATACCACGCAAACTCCGGCGGCGTACCCGAAATCGTCCGCGTCCCCGGATCAAACGACAGACCCGGCGGCAACTCCCCATCCAAGCGATACGTCCTCGCCACATTCCCACCTTCCGCCTCCGGCAACTCCAAGCTCACCGCCTCGCCCGCTAGATACGGCTGGTCGTCCTGCTCCCGGACGAAGCTGGGGATACCATTCACCCGAATCGAGAAGGTCAACGTCACCGTATCGCCATCCGCATCCGTCACCCGATACGTCAACCCATAGGACTCATCATACGTCACATCCGTCGGCGGCGTACCGGAAATCGTCCGAGCCGCCCCATCAAACGAAAGACCCGCAGGCAACGCCCCTTCCAACGTATAGGTTAACGCTACATTCCCACCTTCCGCCTCCGGCAACTCTAAGCTCACCGCATCACCCGCCGGGTACAGATGATCTTCCTCCTCCCGGACGAAGCTGGGCATAGCAGCTATCACAATCGTGAAGGTCAACTCAGCCGAATCGCCATCGGAATCCTCCGCCCGATACATGAACTCATATGACGCGTCATACAACACATCAGCCGGAGGCGTACCCGAAATCATCCGAGTCGCCGGATCAAACGACAGACCGTCAGGCAATTCCCCAATCAAACTATACGTCAGAGCGTCGGTGGACCGACCTACTGGCAACTCCCAAGGCTGTTTTATCTCTTCGCCTGCAGTAAAGGTTGTTTGACGCGCAGCGACCGCCGCGAAGGTCAGCTCTACATAGATCGTAAAGGTCAATTCCTCGGCATCGCTGTCCTCCATATTGGTATCGGAATCTTCCACCCGGTAGGTCATTTCGTACGTCCCGGCTATGGTCGGCGTACCCGAAAGCGTCCGAGCCTCGGCATCAAACAACAGACCCTCCGGCAACTCCCCGACCAAGCTAGATGACATAGATGACAAGCTATATCTCGGAGGTTCCTCATACTCTCCCACCGAAGCCGGAGGCAATACCAGAACTCCTATATCATCGCCTGTCCGGTACGACTGATCAGCAACCGTCGCACCGTCAAAGCTCGGCCTCGTATCGACTTCTATCTCGAATGTCAACGTGGCTGTATCGCCGTCGGCATCCGTCACTTCGTACGTCATCAAGGAAATAGCCACTTCCGAAGGCGTACCCGAAAGCGTCCGAGTCGCGGCATCAAATGCCAATCCCGGCGGCAAGGGACTCAAGCTATAAGTCAAGCCCCCGTTACCTCCCGAAGCTGCAGGCAACTCCAGAGCCTCTATCGCCACCTCGTCCGAGAACATCTGATCAGGAACCGTCACCCCCTCAAAGCTCGGCGCTACATCCTCCTCTTCTACTGAAATATTGAACGTCAATGTGGCCGTAGCACCATCGGCATCCGTCACTTCGTAGACCATCGAGTAAAAAATCTTTTTCGGGAAGGTGACATCATCCGAAGGCGTGCCCGAAAGCGTCCGAGTCGCGGCATCAAATGCCAATCCCGGCGGCAAGGGACTCAGAGCATATGTCAAATCGCCACTGCCACCTGTAGCCTCAGGTAGCACCAGATCCCCTATCTCCACTCCGGCCTCGTACATTTGGTTGGCAACCGTCGCACCGTCAAAGCTCGGCACATCCTGCGCTTCAGCCTCCGGAGTCAGCATCAAAGTGACCGCCAGAAAAAGCATACTCAGGCAGGACAGCGATCTATTCCAAATGAGTTTGTTACTAACTACACAACCGCTCATAATTGACCCTCCAATGAGAGATTTAAGTTTTAAGTTTAAGTTGTAGCGCAACTTTGTGCCTTAGACCGCCGCCTCGCCGCTCTAAGGCCGCAACCACCGTTCCACCACCGCACTCATGGTTCCTCTCCCTTAGCGACCCTTACAACAATAGCTTAATTGAAGAGCGTGTAGAGAAGCCTGAGATCATTTCACGTACTCAATACAAAATACGCATCTAATATCCAGGATGCAAGAGGTAGTTTCTAAACTATATGGTCTATCAGCACCTAGCACGCAGAAAGGTCAATATCGTGCAAAAAGAGGAAGATCGTGGCGCAACTCGGCCTCCAACTTAGAGTGGCAAGAGGGGCAAACCGAAATCAGATGTTCCAGTTTATTAGCCTCTATGTTGGAAGAGAAACTGCGATAGGGAATCTTGTGATGTACGTCAAGCTGGCGCCCAAGTTCCTCTTCGCTAACCCCGCATACTTGGCAAATGAAGCCATCGCGCGTCCGCGCCTTTAATGCTTGGAGTTCCCAATTGGCCCCCCGCCGTTTGGAAGTTTCCCCCAAGCAAACCTCTAACGAAGGCATAGCTTCTGTCCAAGCGCGGCGGCAAAACGCGTCGCAAAAGTGTAACTGAGCTTGGCCCGCATACCAATCCGGCACCTCAATCTCTAGCCGACAGTGCGCACAGCGCGTAGCGATCTGCGCACTGTCGCTAGGGGGGCATCGTTCGCCAAAATCAAATCCCATCTGATCACTAGAAGAAGCCATGATAAGACCACAGGGCATAATTTTATGCGGGGCTCCAGTTCATTCCAGCTTTCGCTAGCCTCTTTTTGAAGACCCGCCTTGCCCCTTCTCCCCACTTCTTATTATATTTAGAATTTCATTGAAGGAGCGCAAAATTGCCTAAACTCAAGTCTGCCAAGAAGCACCAAATCACTAGTGCCAAAGCCTACGTACGCAACCGCGCAATCCGCTCGCGGATGCGTACGGCCCTCAAGAAAGTCCGTCAAGCTCCGGACAAAGCCTCGGCCGAGATCACGCTACAGGCGGCGATCTCGATCATCGACAGGACCACCAACAAGGGCATTATCCACAAAAATGCCGCCGCCCGCTACAAGTCGCGGTTGAGCCATCTCGTGCAGACAATGGCTTGATGCTCCCTCATTCAAAGGCACGAGTACTTAAGTAGCGCAATCCGCTGTCGCAGAGGATTGTCACGACCCGAGCATTTCCGCCCATTTCGCGAGCAACTTGGGCGGCGATATAGGCGTTGGCCCCTGCTGAAATCCCCACCAAAAGCCCTTCCTCTCGCGCCAAGCGGCGGGCCATTTCATACGCGTCGTCGTCGGTAATGACCCGCACCTCGTCGATAACTTCGCGATTGAGAATTGGCGGTACAAAACCCGCGCCAATACCCTCTATATAACTGAATCCAGCCCTCCCGCCTGAAAGTACGGGCGACCCGGCAGGCTCGACGGCGATGACCCTCACTGTGGCCAGAGCTTCCTTGAGTACTTCGCCGACGCCAGTCAACGATCCCCCAGTACCCACCCCTGCCACAAAGGCATCGATTCGGCCATCTAGCTGTTCTATAATCTCACGGCCGGTCGTGTGGCGGTGTATCTCGGGGTTCGCTGCATTCATAAACTGCTGTGGCAAAAAGTAATCTGGATGCTCGCGCTTGAGTTCAAGCGCTTTGTCGATAGCGCCACGCATGCCCTCGGCCGCTGGCGTCAACACAACTTCGGCACCGTACGCCTGCATCTGTAAGCGGCGCTCGCGGCTAGCCGTGTCGAACATGGTGACGATGAGCTTGTAGCCCTTGTAGGCAGCCACCATGGCCAAGCCAATGCCGGTATTGCCGCTAGTGGGCTCAATGATCGTGCCGCCCTTGGCCAGCAGTCCCTGCTCCTCGGCAGCTTCGATCATCGCCAGAGCGATGCGGTCCTTGACACTACCGCCCGGATTGGTCGCCTCCAACTTGCCCCACACCTCGGCCGCCCCCTCCCCGACGACTCGGCTGAGACGGACCATAGGCGTAGCCCCGATTAACTCCAGCACATTGTGGGCGCGTTTCATCCTGTACCAAACCTAACGCCAATCGCCTGTGGTAGTCCTCAACTGCCGCCAGCAATGGCCGGGACGATAGAGACGCTGTCACCGTCGTTAAGGGGCGTATCCTTGCCGTCGAGGAAGCGAATATCTTCGTCGTTGACGAAGATATTGACGTAACGGCGTACCTCTCCGTCCTCGTCGAGCAGTTTACCAGCCAAGCCCTCGTAGGAACCGTCGAGACCATCTACCAACTCGCTAATAGTCCCTGCCTCCAACTCGACCTCGGCCTGATTGTGGGTCAATTTCCGCAACGGCGTGGGAATGTGAACAGTAACCGGCATTTCATCCTCCATGTGGTAATTTGAGCGGCTCCACCGCCCGCATTCTATTAGTGACTAAACTATTTCAACACCCGTTTCGGCGTAGTGGTTGCCGTCCCAAGCAAAACATTTGTAGCCTTGCACTTTCCGCGGGCTACCCGTCTCCTCGCCATAGACTGAAAGCACCAGATACATCGCATCCGGGTCGTCTGGGTCGTCTCCTGCCTCTCGGCTGTTGAATATCCAAGTGCGCCTTTCGTCTTCGTCCGAGAAATAGGCCGCGCAATCAATGTGGGAATGGTAGCAACCCGAGACCCGGCCCCCAGCCTTTTCAGCCGCTTCCGCGATGTGCAATTGCTCACCGGCGTCAATCAGATAAGCCGTGCTTGCATCGCGGGAATAGCGGTTGGGATTTTCTTCGTGCCGCTGCTGTTGTACATTGGTACAAGCATGGGCAGCGGACACCCCACTCGGCAATTCCTCAACCAACAGACCACAACACTCGTGTGGGTACTCGGCCAAGGCTTGGGCGCAGATCCGATCAAAGTCCCTGCGGGCAATGCGCAGCATTCAGCTATCCCTTCACTTACGTAATGCCCTCAAGGGCCAGCCGCCACATGGGCGTACTCATGTACTTGTCGCCGCCATCGCAAAATATCGTCACCACTACCCCTGTATCTAGCTGACGAGCAACTTCCAGCGCGGCCCAATAAGCTCCACCCGAAGACTGGCCGACGAGAATCCCCTGCTCGACCGGCAGACGCAGTGCAGTATCATAAGCATCATCGGTATCTATCGGTATTTTGTAGTCGAGGAGCGCCTCGTCGTAGATACCAGGGACAATTGAACTTTCCATGTGCTTAAGGCCCTCAATGCCGTGAAACGGCTCGGCCGGCTCAGCGGCAATGATCTGGATCGCCGGATTGAACTTCCTAAGACCTCGGCCAGTGCCCATCAGGGTACCGCTAGTGCCGATAGTGGCGACAAAATGAGTGACACGGCCTTGGGTCTGCTCCCAGATTTCGGGTGCCGTAGTGTCGCGATGGGCGTACCAATTCGCGGGATTGTTGTATTGGTCGGGCTTGAAGTACCGGTCGGGGTCGGCTTCGTATATCCGCCGCCCTTCCCGTATAGCTCCGTCGGAAAGCTCCCCTGGATCGGTGTACACCACTTCAGCACCATAGGCGGCGAGAATGGCTTTGCGCTCGCGGCTGACATTAGCCGGCATGGCCAATGTTACCTGATAGCCTTTAGCAGCACCGATCATAGCGTAGGCAATGCCTGTATTTCCAGAAGTGGAATCCAAAATGACCTTGCCCGGCCCCAGCGACCCGTCCTGCTCGCCCTCCTCGATCATCCGTCGCGCTGGCCGGTCCTTGACCGACCCCCCAGGATTGAAAAACTCCAGCTTGGCATACACTTCCACCTTTGGTGGAATCGCCGGATCCCTCAGCCGCAAAAGCGGCGTATCACCAATCTGCTCGACGACCGATAGGCCAATCACAAAAATCTCCCCTTACGATTAAAAGAACCAAAATCCACCATGTCAACCAACCCGATCCTTTCTTGACACTCTCCAAACTGCATTCTATTTTGTTTTGTTTCCCACTTAAAATCCAATTTTATCATTTAGGTGTAACTTTAGGTGTAACTTATGGAAAAACCGAGCGCAGACTTAGGAGACTGTGAGCGTACGCATGACTGCGGCACGCTCACAGATAAAGACATCGGTCAGCGCGTCCTGCTAATGGGTTGGGTCTGGCGCCGCCGTGACCACGGCGGCGTTATTTTTATCGACCTCCGCGACCGCTACGGCATTACCCAAATCGTCTTCAACCCACAGCGCGATCCCACCGCCTACCAGCAGGCCGACCACTTGCGCAACGAGTACGTCATCGCCGTACAAGGCGAAGTCGAGGCCCGCCCTGAAGGTATGGTCAACCCGCAGTTGCCCACCGGGGCTATTGAAGTAAACTGCGATCGGTTACGCCTCCTCAACCGCTGTCGGACCCCGCCTTTTCTCATTGAAGACCAAACCGACGCTGGAGAGGAAATTCGGCTCAAGTATCGCTATCTGGACCTGCGTCGGCCTCGTGTCCAAGGCAATTTGCTACTCAGGCACCGGGGCTATCAGATCGTGCGCCACCTACTCGACCAGCGAGGCTTCATTGAAGTTGAAACTCCGTTTCTGACCAAGAGCACCCCCGAAGGAGCCCGAGATTATCTCGTCCCCAGTCGAGTACATCCTGAGCATTTTTTCGCTCTGCCCCAATCACCTCAAACCTACAAACAGCTCTTGATGATCGCCGGCTATGACCGCTACTTCCAGATCGTCAAGTGCTTCCGCGACGAGGATTTGCGCGCTGATCGCCAGCCCGAATTTACCCAAATCGACATCGAAATGGCCTTCGTGCGCGAGGATCACGTCATGGCCATAGCCGAGGATCTGACCCGCGCCCTTTTTGCTCAGTTGCGCCAAATCAATTTACCTAACCCTTTTCCGCGAATCACTTATCGCGAAGCCATGGAGCGCTTCGGCTCCGATAAACCCGACCTGCGTTTCGGCCTAGAGATCAAAGATGTAGCGGCGGCAGCGCGCGCTTCCCAATTCCAAGTCTTTCATTCCGTTCTTGGCAGTGGTGGTCAAGTCAAAGGCATAAATGTCAAGGGCTGTAGTGGCTTCTCACGTGGACAAATCGACGATTTAATCGCCTTTGCCCAAGAGCTGGGAGCCAAGGGTCTTAGCTGGATCAAACACACCGACGCTGGCCTTGAATCCTCCATCGTCAAATTCTTCCCCCAAGCCGCTCAAACCCAGTTGATCAAGGCTCTCAAATCCGTCCCTGGCGACCTGATGCTTTTTGTCGCCGACCAGCCCAAGCAAGTCGCCCGGATACTCGGAGCACTGCGCTTGGAGCTGGCTCAGCGCCTCTCATTGGTTCCCGAGGATTCTTGGCAGCCCCTTTGGGTCAGCCAATTCCCACTGCTAGAACGCGATGAGGAAGCCGACCGCTTTACAGCCGTGCACCATCCCTTCACAGCTCCCCTAGAAGAGGACTTCGCCCTATTGGATAGTGCCCCTGCCGACGCTAGGGCACGAGCCTATGACTTGGTCCTCAACGGCAATGAAATTGCTGGAGGCAGCATGCGGATTTTCCAGCGCTCAGTACAAGCCCGTCTCTTTCAACTCTTAGAAATCGGCACCGAAGAAGCCGCGGCCAAATTCGGTTTCCTGCTTGAAGCACTCGACTACGGGGCCCCGCCACACGGTGGTATCGCCTTTGGCTTCGACCGGCTAATCGCCTTGCTCGCCAACGAAGATTCAATCCGCGAAGTCATCGCCTTCCCCAAGACCAATAAGGCCGTGGGTTTGATGGAAAACGCCCCTTCTTCCGTCGATTTGGGCCAGTTGCGCGAATTGGGTATTCGGTCTGCCTGAAAACTTCAGCAAGTGGGGCAAATTTTCACTTGTTCTGCTTGACATCCACTCTAGGTCGCCTATATTTGTGCCCATATCCCGTATATTAATGTAAGATCGCTGTTTGATCCTTAAGCTTAGGTGGAGGAACTACTTAATGAGCTGTCTTTCCACTATATCCAATTTGAGATACTCAGGCGTCGCCTTGGCGGTAGTGATTCTGTCGTTGGTAGCTAGCTGTTCGCGTGTTCCGTCGCAGGAGGATATGGAATACCTAGAACAACAGCGCCAAGCCACTCTGGCCGCCGAAGTAAAAGTAACCGAGCTACAGGCCGCAAAAGCACAGCTTGAGCGCGAACTCGCCGAGCGGCAAGCCACCAAGAAAGCACTAGAAGAAAAACTAGCCGCTACTAAGAGCAACCTCGCCAACCAAGGCAAATAAGAAAGGGTCCGACTATGAAGAAGTTGTCCGTTGGTGGGTTGGCTTTAGCATTGCTAGTGCTAGCGAGCGGAAACATCTCTGCTCAAGAGCAGCAGATGACCTGTGAGGAGTACATGGCTCTGGGGAACGAACTTGTCAACCGCGAAAACGCAGCCAACACCCAGATTGAAGAACTAAACGCCCAGCTTGAAGCGCTTAATATGCAGATTGCCCAGCTTGACCGGGCCAACGCCGACCTCAATGACCAGATCCTCGCAGCAATCGGCCACTCCGAATCCGAAGTCATGGCCTTTGGGCGCGAACTCGACGCTATTATCGCCCAACTCGAAGGGCTGATGGCACTAGCTCCAGAAGTGCTCATTATGCGTCGCGGTGAAGTCACCGCCATCGATTCCCGAGTCGCCGAGCTCAAGCAGAGCAACATAGCCGCCTTGCCCGAAATGATGGACAAGCTAGCTACCATTGACCAGATGCTCGCCGAGCTCAAAGCGCGCGTAGCCCAACCCGTGGTCATTGACTACAAGGTCGAGCGGGGGGACAACTTGTGGAATATCTCCAAAAAAGAACAAATCTACGACGATCCGTATATGTGGCCCCGGATTTACCGAAAGAATAAGGACCAAATCAAAGACCCGGACTTAATCTATCCCAAACAAGTCTTGGCCGTACCGTTCGGGGTAGCCGAAAATCAGTATTTGGTCACCCGAGGAGATTTCCTCTTCAAAATTGCCGCCGAGCTTTACAACAATGCTGGCAAATGGCATAAAATCTACGAGGCCAACAAGCAGCAAATCGTCGCGCCAGATATGATTTTTCCTGCTCAAGTCCTCGAAATTCCCAAGTAATTACAACTACTTGATTTAAATACTTTTCAAGACTTAAAGGGGTTTGATCCTTCCGGGTTTAAGGAAAGGATTTCAAACCCCTTTTTGTATTTTTGTCCAGCTACCAGAACTATGAAGGACATTTCTATCGCCGGCATTGATCGTCGCTCTCTCTTCGGGCGCAACGATCAACACTTGGCTCATCTTGAAGAGAGATACGGCATTCGCTTAGTCGCCCGCGGCGACAAGCTGACGATTAAGGGATCCGATGCCTCGGTGCGCGAGGCCGATAGCTTCCTCAGTCCCCTTATAAAACGCCTGCGCCACGGTCCGCCTATCGAAGCAGCCGAGCTAGAGAGCTTGATTCACTGCAACTCGATTCTGCCTAAGAGCGACCACAGCACTCTCTCAAACTCCGCAGCTCACACCTATAAGACAGCCATCTATCCCCGCACCGAAGGCCAAGCGAAATATCTCGCAGCTATCGACAACAACGACGTGGTCTTCGGCATCGGCCCAGCTGGCACCGGCAAAACGTATCTTGCAGTGGCCATGGCCGTTGCTGCGCTGCGGCAGAAGCAAATATCTCGCATCCTGCTCGCTCGGCCCGCTGTCGAAGCCGGAGAGAAGCTCGGTTTTTTGCCTGGCTCTTTTGAAGATAAGGTTGACCCCTACTTGCGCCCACTCTACGACGCACTACAGGATCTCATGGAACCCGAGCGCCTGCGGCGGATGCAGGATATGAAAATTGTCGAAGTCGTTCCGCTGGCCTACATGCGCGGCCGCACTCTCAACGATTCGTTTATTATTCTCGACGAAGCCCAAAATACTACGCCCCAGCAGATGAAGATGTTTCTCACTCGATTGGGTAGTCACTCAAAGGCCGTAGTTACTGGCGATATTACCCAGACAGACCTCAGTGATGACCAACCCTCGGGCTTAGTCGTCGCACCCAAAATTCTGACCGGGATCGCTGGCTTGGCCTTTGTTCGGCTCAACGAACGGGATGTGGTGCGCAACCCGCTCGTGCAGAAGATCATCAAAGCCTACGACAGCTATGAGGATGCCCACACCTCGGCCGATCCATGAACGCGCTTAAACTCAAGTGGTTTGGTTCTAAACGCCGCAGCAATCAGCCCCAACCTTGGCACCCGCATAGCTCGCGGGTGTTCCACATTGTCTTGGCAGGCCTAGTCATCGGCCTGCTCACCTATCTATCGCCTTACCAACGTCCCTACAACGTTGCCCAGCTACGCGTAGGCAGCGTCGCTCAAGAGCGCATCGAGGCTCCTTTTCTCTTTAATGTGCCCAAAAGCGATGCCGAATTGGAGCGCGAACGACAAGCAGCTAGCGCCGAGATACCCACCATCTTGCACCGCGGTCCCTTAGTTCAAGAGCGACAGCTAGCCCAGCTAGACTCGGTCTTTGCGGTGATGATCCCAAGGATCCGGGTCCAGATGGCCGACTCGCTCAAGCAACGCGAACTCCAACGCGAACTCCCTCAAGTTATCGGTTCGCTCTCGCTCGATGCGCTTTCGACCCTCATCGACGTCCTCTCCACAGCCAGCGAGCCTTATGTACACGATTTCCAAGCCATCTGTCGGCAGATTCTGGCCAATTACTACACTGCGGGCATCATCGCCTCCAAACAACCGATCCTCCTAAGCCCCTCGACCCAAGTCCGCCTCGAAGATCGGGAACAGCACATAGAAACCCTCTATAGCGAAGAAAAACTCAAACAAGGCGAATTAATCTCTCACATCCAAACGTACCGCACGATTGCCGACCGCAACGCTGTCCAAGCCGTACACGAGTTGTTAAGCCTCTTTGTGGTTCCCAATCTAACCATTGACGAGCCGGAGACTGCCCGCCTCAGGGACGCGGCGCGGCGCGGCGTGGCCAGCATCAAGCGGATCTATGCCCAAAACGACCTCATCATCGACAAAAATGCCACCGTCACCGAGGAGCACGTCGATGCACTCGACGCACTGGCCGCCCGCATCGCCCAAGATCAATCCCAACATCCGATTAAGCGCCTGATTCAACTGGCTGCGGCCGCGACGATTTCCGGACTCCTGATCTTCGTCTTCGGCTACTTCCTCGCCACGCACGAACGCGCTGTTTTTGACCATCCCGGCCAACTCGTCCTCTTAGCCATCCTGACCGTTGCCACAGCCGTCGCGGCCTCCTATATCAAAACGCACGACCTCTCCCCCTACTGGGTGCCGATCCCTCTCGCCGCCATGCTAGCGACGATCCTGCTAACACCACAAATTGGCTTAGTACTTTCGTTTGTGCTCGCGCTTTTTGTCAGCAACCTCTTCGCCGATTTCTACGTAGTCATAATCTGCGCCCTAACGGCGGCCATCGCCGTCTATGCGGTGCGGCACGTGCGGCACCGCAATCAGTTCTATCGGCCCATGATCTTCCTGCCGATCTCTTACGCATTGCTCATCGCGGCGGCGGATCTATTGCGCTTCTTTCCGGTCGAACAGATATACGATCATATTCTGCCCGGGATCGTCATTGGAGCGGCCGCCCCCATCCTCACCATCGGCCTGCTGCCAATCTTTGAAAGTCTCTTCCACATCACCACGGATATCACCCTGCTGGAACTGTCGGATCCCAATCGGACCTTGCTCCGACAATTGGCTGTCCGGGCACCAGGAACCTATACTCACAGCCTGATTATGGCCAACCTCTCTGAGAGCGCCGCCGAGGCCATTGCCGCTAATCCGCTCTTGGCCCGCGTCGGCTGCTATTACCACGACATCGGCAAGGTGAACAAGCCAGAGTACTTCAGCGAAAATCAGGGACTGCAAGGTGGACGCAACCCCCACGATCGTCTGATGCCCTACCTGAGCATGCTCATCATCGCCTCGCACATCCGCGAGGGGCTCGAGTTGGCCGAAGAACACGGCCTCCCCCAATCTATCTGCGATCTGATCGCCCAACACCACGGCACCACCGTCATTGAGTACTTTTACGAGCGCGCCGTAGAATTGGGCGACCGCAACGTGCGCGAGGAAGATTTCAGGTACAATGGCCCCAAGCCCCAGACCAAAGAGGCCGGCATCCTGATGTTGGCCGACTCGGTCGAAGCGGCGGCCCGCACCCTCGCCGAGCGCACGCCCAGCCGGATGCGCCAGTTAGTGCATAAAATTATCCAGCAGAAATTCACTGCGGGCGAACTCGACGAGTGCGCGCTGACCCTGCGGGATTTGCTCAAAATAGAGGATAGCTTCATCCGCGTGCTGATGGGCGTCCTTCACAGCCGGATGGCATACCCTTGGCAGAAGGCCAATCGCAAATGGCAGACCGTCTAGCGAGTTCCCTCCACATAGTCCAAGACGCGGGCCTAACCCCTTTGCCTGCAGACGCGCTTGCAGCCCTACATCACATCGCTGCGCAAGTCGCTTACGCCCACACACTGCCAGACGCAGTCCAGCTCGTCCTCATCGACGACGACGACATGAGCGATCTCAACACCACCTATCGCAGCAAGGAGGGCACCACGGACGTCCTGTCTTTCGACTTAGGAACTATACCGGGTCAGAACAGCAGCGGCGAAGTGTACATTTCACTACCCCAAGCGCAACGGCAAGCTACCGCGCTCAGCGTCCCCCTCTTAGTGGAGCTAGCCCGCCTGTTGGTACACGGCCTACTGCACCTAGCCGGCTGGGTACACGACACATCCGAGCAACTAGACGCTATGGAGCGCGAAACAGACCACTTTCTCACCACAGTCTCCCTCTCTCCCTAAGCGACCTTGGCCGGTCGCTTTACCGAAAGGAGCCTTTTTGGAACCCCCACAAGTTGACTTATCCTTGGTCGCATACGCCACACTGGTCGGCACGATTAGTCTCGTCTGGCTCTTCGTGGTAGCCAGCTATGAGACAACCTTCGCCATTATCTCCAAATCCGTGCTGGAGAAAATGGCCGAAAGCGGCGTATCCCATACGCAGGCCATGCTCCGCATCTACGAGCCGCGCCTGCGCCTGCGCCTGATGGCCCGCCTCGGTGAAGCCATCGGCATCATCGTCCTCGCTCTTTCCCTATTTTTTCTCTCGCAGGCTTTTGCCCTTGCGAGCTATATCTCCGCGGCCGTAGCCCTATTGGGTGCGCTAGGGCTTTTTATGGTCGTAGCGACACCTCGACGCATTCGCTTTGACGAAGAAGGCGACGAAGTACGCGTCCCCATCGTCGCCTTAGCCTATGTGCCGGTACACGCTCTGCTCCTTCCCTTGACCAATCTCCTCGAACGTCTCAGCAGCTTCGATTACAGCGATGAGGACTTCCGCGCGGAAAAGGAAGAAGAACTGCGCAGCATCGTCGAGTCAGAAGGCGAGTCTGGCGTCCTAGAAGAAGGCGAGCGAGAGATGATTGAGGGCGTTTTTGGTTTCCACGATCGCGTCGTCCGCGAAGTCATGATTCCCCGCGTCGATATGGTTGCCATCGACCAAGCGGCCTCCTTGAAAGACTTGATCGATCTCATCCGGGACAAGGGGCACTCGCGTCTGCCCATTTACCGAGAAAGCCTCGACCATATCCAAGGGATCGTGTACGCCAAAGATCTGCTGCAGATATTGGTATCCCGTCCCGAAATCGATCTATCGACGCCGATAAATCAACTACTGACCAGCCAGCAAGAGGACGGCCTGCGTTTTACCCATGAGCCTTATTACATCCCTGAGACCAAGAAAATCGACATCCTGCTCAACGACTTGAGAGCCAACAAAATTCGCCTCGCCATCGTCCTCGACGAATACGGCGGCACGGCGGGCTTGGTCACCACCGAAGACCTCGTCGAGGAAATCGTTGGGGAAATCCAAGACGAGTACGACGAGGAAGAAGCATTGCACCAGTGGGAGGTCCCCGGCGAGATACTCATCGCTAATGCCCGCATCGACATAGACGATCTCAACAAGTTGCTTTCTACCGATCTACCGAGGACGGGTTTTGAAACCTTGGGGGGATTTATCTATGACCACTTGGGGAGCATTCCCGTGGAGGGCTTAGCCTTCAAGGTAAACGACCTAGAGCTCGACATTCTCAAAGTGGAGGGCCAGCGCATCGCCCAAGTCAAACTCCGGCGCTTGACACCCGTCGGCCATTGAGAGGGTTGCGCCCGCCTGCCCCATCCTTTAGATTAATTGCCACATAGCTTGTTGCGGGGTGGAGCAGTCTGGTAGCTCGTTGGGCTCATAACCCAAAGGTCCTAGGTTCAAATCCTAGCCCCGCTACCACCTTTTCAGGGAGTCGCTTGCGGCTCCCTGATTTTTTCTATGCCTATCTACAATAAGGTTCCCGACAATCCCACCACTGCTCCGGCCGAGCGCATCCGCCTCGACGAGCGCTTCGTATCCTTGCTCGTCGCCGAAGACGCCCAAGATCGCCTCGAAGCCCAAGAGTTGCGCCAGCTCGTCCACCGTGCCCTCCAAGCCCTCTCCGACGACGAGATGCGCGTTATTCAACTCCGCTATCAGTACAAGAAATCGCCCGGCCAAGTCGCAGCGCACCTAGGCATTTCTCGCGACGCAATGGCTGCACTAGAGCAGAGCGGGTTAGAAAAATTGCGCCAAGGGCTCGAGGATTGGCACCGAGGCGTCTGAATTGCCGCAGCGGCTCTTTCCTCTGCTCGCCCCGGCCCTACTCTCGGGCCTGCTCTTCGTAGTTAGCATCCCCAAATTCGATCAGTATTACTTCGCTTGGATTTGTCTGCTACCGCTTTTTTGGGCTCGAAACTGGCTGCCCGCCCAAAGCCACTTCGCCCTCGGGCTAGTCGCCGGCCTCGCCTGGGCCACCGGACGCACCTACTGGATCACCGAGACCCTGCAATTGTACGGTGCTCTGTCCTTGGCAACCGCTGCGGCAACGAATGCGCTACTCATCTTATACATGGCCTTGTATCTGGCCTGTTTTGTCGCGGTGTGCCGCCGTCTAAACTTTTCTTCTCCGCTCTTTACCTGGTCGGCGGCTAGCATCTGGGTTCTGTTAGAGTGGGTGCAAAATTGGATGTTGAGCGGCTTTCCTTGGCAACTCTTGGGCGACTCGCAATACCTCAACCTGCCCTTCCTACAATGGGCTACCATCACCGGCGTCTATGGCCTGAGTTTCCTCATCGTCCTATTCAACGCCGCGTTGGCCCAAGCCCTCACGCACCGGGCCTTCATTCCCTATCTGAGCCTGCCCCTTTTCTTTATAGTCGCCGTTCATCTATGGGGCTTCTATCGGCTGCACGACGAGCCGGACCCGCCGCCATCCACCCTGAAGGTCGGCGTCGTTCAAGGCAATATCCCCCAAGACCGCAAGTGGAAGGAGAATCGGCTGGCTTGGACGGCTCGGCACTACGCTACACTCACTCGGGACTTGGCGGCTGCGGAAAAACCAGCGCTGATCATCTATCCCGAGACAGCCCTGCCGCTCTATTTTGGCGACCCTTTGTACGCGGCCTATGTCGATTCGATAACAGCTCTGGCACCGGAGCTAGATACGCCCATGCTAGTAGGCAGCCTCAAGGGGGATTCGCAAAACCGCACGGCTCCGGTTTATAACCGGGCGTTCCTACTCAACGCTCAAGGAGAAGTAGTCGATTACGCCGACAAAGTGCACTTGGTGCCTTTTGGCGAGTTTCTGCCCTTCCCATCCATCTTTCAGTATTTGGGAGGACTTACGGCGGAAAGTGGCATCTTCGCCCACGGGGAAAGGCACAAAGTACTGCGGCTTCCGCGCAGCGACACCTCATTTGGGGTCTTTATCTGCTACGAGTCCATCTTTCCAGAAATCACCCGCACCCTGATGGCTCAAGACCCGGACTTTCTCGTCAACACCACCAACGACGCTTGGTTTGGCACCACCGCGGCCCCTCATCAGCACTTTGCACAAGCTGTCCTACGAGCCGTAGAAAGTGGGCGGGCCGTAGTCCGCGCCGCCAATACCGGCATTTCCGGCTTAATCAAACCGAACGGGCGCATTGCCTATCGCACGCCGCTTTTTGCCACCGTGAGATTTGCCATAGACGTGCCCCTGCACCGTGGACAGACGATCTACACGCGCTGGGGGGACTGGCCGCTCCTGCTCTGCGCCCTCGCGCTAACGCTAGCCGCGGCCCGCAAAAGTCCCTCCTAAACCGGACAAGCGGGAATATCCACCCACCGCCGCTCGGCCGCGGCTTGGAGGATGGAATCGGCCACGGCCTGCGCCCGCATCCCGTGGTAAAACGATGGCACACAATCGCGCCCCTCGCGGATGGCGCTGACAAATTCCCACGCTTGGTCGTAGCGGAAGGTCTGCACGGGATCGCCGACGGACGGATCGCGCGGCGCATTGGGTCGCTTGAGGAATTCTGCGGGCACGGGCTGGCTCTGATAGGGCTCGCCGCGGGGCGCGAAGAGCACTTCGTGTGGCGCGTGCAGGCGATAGACGACCGAGGCGTCCTCCCCGTTGAACTCGGCTAAGTCGTGGTCGCCCTTCGGACCGTAGCCCTTGCTCAGCTTGCCCATCTCGAAGACACCCGTGGTGCCGCTTGCAAACTCGGCGATCCACGCGATCCAATCTTCCACGTCCTGCGGTGGGCACGGCTGTCCTTCGCGGGTCTGATCTCTTGGCACCAACTGCTTGGCTGCGCCGCACACAGCCTCTATCGGCCCCAGCAGATCCTCGGCAAAATCAATGCGGTGAATACCCATATCGCCCAGTTCGCCCGACCCGGCGTAGCGCTTGTATTGCCGCCAGCCAATGGCGCGTTCTCCCCAATCTTGCAGACGCTGGAATCGGGCGTGGCGAATCGGCCCCAAAGCCCTGGTCTGCACCAGATGACGGATGTAATTCATAGCCGGCACAAAGCGATAAGTAAACGCCGTCATGTGGCGACGCCCTGACGTCTTGCCCCTAGCGTATATTTCCTGGGTTTGGGCAAAGTCCATACCCAGAGGCTTCTCGCACAGCACGTGACAGCCAACGTCTAAAGCTTGGACAATCAACTCATGGTGATAGACGTTGGGCACGGCGATGCAAACCGCATCCGGAGCCACCGCATCTAAGAGCGCGTCCATCCGGTCAAAAGCAGCCTCAATGCCCCACTCTGTTTGCCGCTCTTGCCGCAGCGTCTCGTCTGGCTCGCAGATACCCGCGATCTCGACCCCGGGAATCAGCCGCAGCCCTGGATAGTGTACTCCTGCACAGACGCCGCCTGTGCCCACCAACCCTACGCGCAGTGCATCTTGATTCATACGACCTCTTCCATTTGCATTTGCCTCTCTGTCTCGGCCAGCTTATCGACGAGCGCGTGTAACCCCGGCAGATCCTCAGCGGCTACATCCTCGGCAAAAGGCACCACCGGCCCTCCGGCCAGCCCGAACCGCTCCATAGCCGCGTGCAGCGCCGAGCCACTATAGCGCGCCGCCCGCTCACCGCGCAGATCCTCAAACGGCACCATCTGCTGCCGAATCTCCTCTGCCCCGGCGCGATCCCCCACCGCAAAGCGCTCTAGCAGCGTCAGGCTCATACCGGGAACGAAGTTGGCCATCCCCGAGCTGAACCCAACCGCGCCAGCAGCCATATAGTCGATACAGGGATCCTCGGCCATGCCACAGACCATGGCCGCGTCCTCCCCAGCACCGGCAACGATCCGCTGGAACGCTTCCAAGTCTTCAACCGCGTATTTAAGCCCCACCACTTCGTCCAGCTGACACAGCGCCACTACTTGCTCGACCGGCATAATATCCAGTCGGCGCTGATACAGGATCGTGGGCAACTGAGTCTTCTCGGCAATGTCGCGCAAGCCGACGGCAACGCCCCCGGCTGAAGCCGGCCCGACAATGGGCATAATCATCACTCCAGCGACGCCCAAAGAGCGGGCAATCCGCCCCATTTCCAGCGCCCGACCATACCCCGGCCCAATCCCCGGCACGACCAACGCCTCTCCGGCTGCCGCCTCCACAAAGGCCCCAACGACGGCCTCGTACTCCTCTAACGTCATATCGTACACCAGCCCTGTACCGCACGCTGGCATGATAAAATCGACGCCCCGCTCACAGAGAAAGCGCACATTGCGGCTAATCCCTGCCAAGTCAATGCCCCTTCCCGCGTCTCGGGGCGTGATCGCCACAACCAGCACGTTGTGGCAGTGTTCCTGTTGCAACATCTGCATAGTATTCTCCCTTATCGCTAGGCCCAAACGGTCTCGGTGGAAGTTGTGGCGTGTTTATTGTAGTGCTCTATGTAATCCTCACGCGGCGGACTGAAGATGTCGAGGATTTTGGCTGGCCCTTCTTCGACGATCCCCCAGTGGACCACGTTCGGCGGAATCAAAAAGGCATCGCCCGGGCCAGTGACGCGTTCCTCCGACCCAATGCGAAAGCGGAAACGCCCGGCGAGCACCAAGCCAGCTTGCTCGTGCGGGTGGCTGTGCTCGGGCACTTCACAACCTTCTTCCATGTCCAAAAACGAAAGCATCAGCCGCTCGCCAGCCACCAAGCCGCTGTTGATTTGGGGAAAAAGCTCCACAGCCGCAAGTTCTGCGGGGTTGATAAAAGGCATAGTCTCCTCTCCTATTCGACAAAGCTGCGCAACCAAGCATCGCCGCGATAGCGCGGCCACAGCGTAACAAAGCGGCCAACCATCAGGCCGCTATAGGCCATCCAAGCACCGGCCAATTCCCAATCCAACCAGTATATAAAAACCAACGCCGAAGGCAAAAACACCCCAAAGGTGGCCAGCGCCATAGCCTTGAACAGATATCCCATATCGCTAGCGCCGATGAAAATTCCGTCAAAGACAAAAACCACGGCGTTCAGCGGTTGGAGCAGCGCGATGAGTACATAGAGCGCGCCGACCTGTTGTACAACTTCCCGATGCGGAGTAAACAGCGCGGCAATAGGCTCCAAGGCCGCGAAGTACGCCAAGCCAAACCCCGCTCCCAAACCCAAACCCCAGCAGATGATCCGCCAAGCAAACTGCCGGGCTTCGGCAAAAAGGTGCGCTCCTAGGCAGCGGCCGACCAGCGTCTCGGCCGCGTGAGCAAAGCCATCAACGGCGAAGCTAGTCAGCCCCCAGACCTGCAAAATCACGGCGTTGGCCGCCAGCGGTGCTTCGCCCATCCGCGAGACCATGCCGAGCGTAAAAAAACCGGCAAATTGCAGACAGAGGGTGCGGCCAAAGAGGAAGGCGTTGGTCTGCATCAAGCGCTTCATCGCACGCAAATCCCACAGCCTTGTAGGCCACTCCCGCAGATAGGAGCGGTAGCGGGAGAGCAACCAAAAAACCCCAACGGCCAGCGCCGACGCATTGCCCAGGACAGACGCCCACGCCGCCCCTTCGACGCCCAGCTTAGGAGCACCCAACTTGCCGTAGATAAGCACATAGTCCGCGCCGATGTTGACCAAGTTGGCAACGGTCATAACCCAGAGCGGTGCTATGACATTGGCGGTGCCGAGGAAAAAGCCGTTGAGCGTCATAATGCTCAGGGCCAAGGGCGCTTCCCAGACCCGGATGGCGAAGTAGCGTATGCCCCAGTGCTGGACTTGGGGAGACCCACCGGCCAACTCAAACCCAATCCGGCTGATCCAGCCACTGGCCACCACGATCCCCATGCCGAGGCAGACGGCCACAATAAGCGAGCGGTAGAATACCCCGGCACTCTGCCGTCGATCCCCTGCCCCGCTGTACTGGGCCACCAGTGCCGTGGTTCCCATCCGCAAAAAGGCTAGACACCAGAATATGCCATTGAAGATCAAACTCGCCGTAGAGACCGCGCCCATAAAAGCCACTTCCGGCAAATGGCCGATCATCGCAGTGTCGGCGATACCGATCAGCGGCGCAGATAGGGCTGCGAGGATATTGGGGACGGCGAGGCTGAAAATCCGGCGGTCGAGTGCGTTCAATCCTCCGCCTCAGGTCGCCAGCCAAACCGTTTCAGGTCGATGCGTTGCGCTGTAAAGACAACGCCCTCGCTGGCCAAAAGCTCGTATTGCAGCAGATGGTTGCTGCCGCCGCGCGGCGAGACCTTGCCTTGGGCGTTGATGATGCGGTGCCAAGGCAGGTCCGACTCCCCGGGCATCCCCGCCAAGGCGAACCCGACCTGCCGCGCCCGTCCCGGGTACCCGGCCAAGGTGGCGATCTGCCCGTAGGTGGCTACCTTGCCGTAGGGCACGCAGGCGATAGTCTCGTAGAACGCCCGGCGCATGGGATTTTTAGCAGTTGGGAGCGGCGGCCTCATCGCGCCCTTCCAAAAGGTCCAGGGCCTTGGCATAGCTGCGCTTCTCCAAATAGTGGCGCAACTTCGGCGGAGCTTCCTTGCCCAGCTCTTGACCAAGTTCGTCAAGCTGCCGCAGATGCGCGGCAATCGACTCGCCTTCACCGTTGTCGATAGCCGCCATCAGCGCTTGCAGGGTAATGTGTACTTGTTCTAGTGCCATAGCTCAAGCCGCCATGATGAGGTAGGAAAGCCACTCGGCGTGCGGGTTGCGAATCGCGTAGCGCGTGCCCGGTGGCAGGTGGATCATATCCCCTTCTCGAATTTCCTGCTCGTCGCCATCAGCTTCCAAGACGCCGCTCTTTTCCAGCACGTAATAGACCTGTTCTTGCTCTTCGCAACGCTCGACCGTCTGTCCACGCGGCTGTACAGCCTCCCGATCAATACAGCGCAACCCCTGCGTAAAGCCCACTCCCTCCTCGCCGACCGGACCGAGTTGATGCCAGCGCACCGCGCCCGCACCGTCGCCCATCGCCGGCACATCGCGCCAGTTGCGGATGGCAAACTCGCCGCTGTTGGCCGCGATCTTTTGGCTAATCACGTGGTGTTCAAGCCAATCGTCGCTGGTGTCGTTAAACATCTGGTGGTGGATACCCGACGGCAGGTACACCGCGTCGCCCTCCTGCACGGGGAAGCGCTCTTTATCAAAGAGCACGTGGCCGCTACCCGAGAGTATGTAGTACACCTGTTCGAGGTTTTCGTGCTTGTGGTAATCCGAATTCTTGCGGCCCTGGAGCGCGTGGCGGGCAAAGCCCTGCAGGCGCTTTAGGCAATTGCGCGGATCGTCGTCGCCATCGCGGTCGCGCAACCCGCCCCAATGCACGGCGCTCAGGTGGGCTATGTTGGGTTGGACATCGCGCCAATTGATGATGTACACCATGTCTTATTCCTCCTGATGTTTACAAAGCGACGATCTGGCGCATGCGCGCACCGAGATCAATGAGTTCTTCGCGACTACCGCCCACTTCGTGGATCAGCGTCGAATCGTATCCCACCGCCCTCAACTCGGCCATGACCGCCGGCCAGTCCGTATCCCCTTCAAGCAGGTTGACGAAGCTGTGTTCGCTGCGGCGGAAATCCTTAAAGTGCACCTTCTTAATGCGCGGTCCCAACTCGCGGATCCAGTGCTCTGGGTAGCCGTAGGCCATCATGTTGGCCGTATCGAGGTAGATCCCCACCCACTCGCTGCCGATTTCATCGACGAAAAGCCGGGCTTCGATCGGGCTGAGCAGGAATTTATTCCAGACGTTTTCCAAGCCAATGGCCGCCCCCATTTCCTCGGCCAAAGGAGCCGTGTCAATGAGCGCATCCCGCAACCCATCCCAAGCCTGCTGATAAGTGCCCTCGACCGCTAGCTGGCCTGGGTGCAGCAGTACCCCATCGACCGACAGCGCACCGGCGACCTCGAGCGAGCGCCGCAAGCACTTGAGGCACCGCTCGCGCTCGCCGGCATCGCGGCTGAGCAGATTGCCGCGCTCTTGATACCAGACGATGACGCTGCCGATTTCAACGCCAGCATCCGCGCACTGCTGCCCGACCTGCGCAATCTCGCTGGCGCTCATGTTCGGATCTAGCTCCTTGCCCTCGGCAAAGACCAGCTCTACGGCTTGGTAGCCAGCGTCCTCGCACAGCCGCAGCGTGTCCTCCAGCGACATGCTCCCCAAAATGATCTGCGTGATTCCTATTTTCATTGGTATAGTACCTCCTCTTAGACAGAAACTTACAGCTTAGCCCACTGGTCTTCCACACCCGTTTGAAGTCCGGATGCAAAATCGCTACGTTTGTCCTCCTAACTTCAACTTAATAGGAGGCCATCATGGCAGAAACAATCGGCTTTGTCGGCGTCGGGCGCATGGGTTCCAACATGGCCCGCAACCTCGTGGACAAAGGCTTCAACATCTCGGCGGTATTCGACGCTAATGCCGACGCCGCCCAAGCTCTAGCCGAAGAGCTTAGCTGCGCCGCCCCCCAAACCCTAGCCGAGGTTACGGCTCAATCGGACGTGGTCATCACCGTGGTGACCAACGACGCATCAATGCACTCGATCTTCGCCACCTCCGGCGACTCATTACTCGTCGATGCCGAGGGCACGACTTTTATCAACTGTGCCACCATCTCGCCTGCCGTCCACGTCGAGGTAGAAGAGCGCGCAGCAGCAGTCGGTGCCTCCTCGCTCGAAGGCTGCATGGCCTCTAGCATCACCCAAGCCCGTGAGGGCACCCTGTACCTGATGTGTGGTGGCAAACGCAGCGTCTTCGACCAAGTGCGGCCCATCCTCGACGCCCTGAGCGTTGATTTGCTGTACATCGGCACCGCCGGCCAAGCCGCCCAAGTCAAAGCCCTCGTCAATATGGTCATGAACATCAACACCGCCGGGCTAGCCGAAGGATTGGGGCTAGGGCAAGCCCTCGGACTAGATCTAGCAATGCTGATGAAGGTCTTCTCCCAGACCGGTGCCAACTCGCGGGTCTTGGAGACCGACGGCGAGGACATGACCATCCGCGACCACGAATGCTATTTCTCCGCAGACCACGCGGCTAAAGATTCCGGCATCGCCCTTGAACTGGCGCAACAGGCCGGACTCAGCCTACCGCTGGCGCAAGCGACCAAGGATCAATACGAGAAAATGAAAACGCTGGGTCTCGGCGACCTCGACAAATCGGGCATTGCCGAACTGACCTTTCCCGGCCGCAAAGGCTCCAAGTAGGAACCATTTTCCGAGGGGTAGGTCGCCACAGACCTGCCCCTCTCCTCGCTAGATCCGCCCGTGCCGGATGTCCACCATCCGCTGCGTCAGTTCAAACCGCAGTGCTTCCCCGCTGAAGAATCGCACGAACTCATCGACCATTATCGAGAAATAGCGGCCAAACGTCTCAGGCGCATACCAAGCTACATGGGGACTGACAAAAGCGTTGGGCAAGTGGCGCAAACGGCTTTCTTTGGGCAGCGGCTCTGGGTCGAAGACATCGAGGCCGGCGATTAGCTCACCCCGTATGAGCCGCTGCGTCAGTTCCTCGTAATCCACCACCGGCCCGCGACAGCAATTGATCAGGATTCGGCCGCGGCCCAGCATATCGAGCTCCCGCGCCCCGATCATTTTTTCGGTCTTGGGCGTGTGCGGGACTTGGACGACGAGGATGTCGGCGTGTTGCAACACCTCGTCGAGCGAGCCGCGCACAATACCCAACTCGGCGGCCACTTCCTCGGGCAAATACGGATCGGCGACGCGCAGGTCCACCCGAAAAGGGCTTAATAATTCGACCAACCGCTGTCCCACATGCCCGCAGCCGACTAACCCAACCTTCTTCCCGGTCAATTCGCCGTGGACAAAATCGTCGTTGCCCGCCCGCCCCCACTGTTCCTCGCCCGCCATCATCTGCCGATAGACCCCCGCCCCATTGCGCAAACAAAACAGCATCAGGGCCAGGTCCCACTCGGCCACCGGCGCGGCCGAGGCGATATTGTCGGTATCCACGGCCAGCACGCCGCGCTCCCGAGCAGCCGCCAAATCGATGCCCGTGCCAAAGCGATCCCCGCTGACGCCGGCGATCCGCAAGTCGGGAGCCCCTGCAAACACAGTCCGCGTCAGCTCGGGCAGCCGACCCCCGAGACGAATTACGCCTTCACAGCCCGCCAACGCCTCAATAAAGGCCTGTTCGGACAGGCGCTCCGTCGGCTCGACGACCTCGGCTACTTGCCCTAGACGCGCCAAGTCCTCTAACTGCGCATAACCATGTGGATCTACCAACACCTTGGGTTTCACAACCTAGCTCCTCATTCCGACCGCGTGGCGATCCATTCGACTGCGGCTTGCCGCCGCGCCTGCGGCGTGTCCGCGCTCACTGGCAAGCGGTGCAATTCCCAAGCAATCTCGTGCGTCAAGGTCTCGCCCACCTGCAAATAGACCCAAGGACTTAACAGCTCTAGCTCGGTGTAATCCGGGCAGGTATAGACCTCGGCACTCAGGCCCCCATCCGGGTAGCGCTGAGTCGCATCGCGGCGGAAGAACTCGGCCATGACCACGTCGCCGACAATGCCAGCCAGCCAGCGGTCCGAGTCGGCCCCGGTCTTCTGCGCCTCCTCCGGGTCGGGCACAAAAATGCCAATGTCGCCCTCGATGGTGAAGTTGCGCATGGCCGCGCCCTCGGCAAAGCCAAAGGGATGATAGCGCAGATCAAAGTGGCTGTGCGGATTGAGCGGATAGAGGGTCTGCTCGGGCGGCTGGATCTGGGTGACGTTCCAAATGGTGTAGCGCAACGGCTCGACCTTGGCATCGGCCAGCTTTTCGATCCGCTGGAGAATATCTACGCGCGTGCCCCGTTCCGCCAAGCGGATCTCGCGCACGCTGCGCGCCCCATTGTACTCGCTCACCGGGCTGGTGATCACCACTCCGCCGGGCAGCAACTCCACCTCGTGTACCGCGCCGTCGAAAGCGTGGTCGGGCGGCCAAGAGTGGCCGTTGATTTTGACAAATTCGCTCTGCTGATTGGGCCAGACCTTGTCGCCGCCAAAGTTGGTCCACACGTACTGGTCTTCCTCATTGACGTTGGGCTGGCCGTCGGGCAACACCTGACCGTGGAGGTCGGGATCGGACCAGAGGATGTTTTCGCCCCCGACGAATCCGTAGTGCATGATGCGACCGATGGCCGGCACCACGACTAGGCGCACATCGGGATTGGCAATTTCAATCGATCTTGCCCAGCCTTTGTACTCGATTTCCTCGACTGTGACCTGAGCCATAGCGGGCGCAGCCAGTGCCACCAACATAACGCACTGCAACAATTTCATTTTCTGCTTCCTCATCTAAGCGCCGAAACCCCGCCGCCTTTGATGGCGCGGGCGACTTCTTTTTCGACATCGTCTCGCGTGACCATAGTAGTGTCGCCAATGCACTCCTGCACCAAGATGCCGTGGGCGGCCCCCCACTGCACCGCGTCGGCGGCCCCTCGGCCATCGAGCAACGCCGCGATCACGCCCGAGGCAAAGGAATCGCCGCCGCCGGTGCGATCGGCGATTTCAATGTTTTCGCGCACGGCCGCTTGATATATCTCGCCTTCCTCGACATCGAAGAGCACTGCGCCCCAGTTGATGCGATCCGCGGTCAGCGCACCGCGCAACTGAGTGCCGATGTACTTGAGGTTCGGATAGTCGTTGGCGACTTGGTGCAGCATCTTGGTGTAGATCGCCAACCACTGATCAAAACTGGCGTCTTTGGCCACCTTTTCGGTTTCGTAGCCCAGCGCGTCGTCAAAATCGTCCTGATTGCCGACGAGGAACTCGACATGCGGCACAATAGAGCGATTGATCTGGCGAGCGCGCTCTTTGTCCGGCTCCACCTTGGAGCGGTAGTTGAGGTCAAAGGAGCGGCCTGCGCCGTGCTCACCGGCTTTTTGCATGGCCTCTAGCGCCAGCGCGGCCGTCTTCTCCGAGAGCAAGGTGTAAATCCCGCCGGTGCTAAACCACCGCGTTCCCAACGCGCCGAAGAGGTGATCCCAATCCACATCGCCAGGCCCGATTTCGCGCACCGGGGTATGAGCACGATAGTATTCGGTCACCGAAGGCAAGAGGCCCTTACCGGCCCAAGTAAAGTTGATCCCATTGTGCAAAGTCCCCTTGGCGTCGGTGCTGAATTGGCCCTTGCCGCTGTTGTTAAACCAGATGATATGCCCAGTGTCGATCCCAGCTTCGCGCAGTTGGTTTTCGATGTTGCGGCCAATGCCGTCGTCCACAAGAGCCGTAATGACAGCGGCGCGCAAGCCGAAGCAGTAACTCAGCCCCTCGGCAACATTGGTCTCGCCACCGCCGTGCCATATCCGGCCCGTGCGCGCCCGAGCCGTGGGCACTTGGCCAGGATCGATGCGCATGAGGACTTCGCCTAGGGCGATGGCGTCGTAGTGAGTTTGGTCTGCTGATTTAAGTTGGATGCTCATGTACCTTCTTCCTCCTTGTGTTGTTGACGTTATGGTCAGTTGCCCAACGCACAGAGCCGTTCGACAAAATAACGGGCACTGGGGCAATTGGTGTGCTGAGCTGCTCGTCTGACATCAAATCCGTGATCGCAAATGAATCTTTCGACAAATCTAGGTTTGCTCTTCCCCGGCCCACTACCCTTTTTGCTGCCGAGTTTTCTTAGCCGATCCCAGGGCATTCCGGTTAGCGTTTCTGGATTAACCTCGCAGAAGGTATCGTCACCTAACCATCGGCGCATTGATTCCGTATCAGCGAGAAACCAAGATTCCATCGCCTTTCTTGCAATTGCTACTAAATCAATGTCTTGGGAACCAATAATTTTCTTGCGCTCTTGCACACACGGCGCACAGATCTCGGGATCGAGGTCGGCCAGCACCACCACCTTGTCGGGATTTTTCTCCGTCCTAAGCTGCTGGACGAAGTCGCCGATATTACGGCTGCACATATTACCGTTCCCAGCGGCATCAACCGCCCGATCAACCACTTCCAAGTTGCAATCTTCGCGTAGCCATTTCCGAAATAACTCGCTTTCGACCAAGTACTTGTCTGAGGCCCCTTCCACTACGAACCCCACAGTCATCACCATGGAATCCCCCCGGCCAGCAGATTCGATAGCCACACTTCGTCGAGACCCAACGGAGCTAGGTCCTCTTGGGAGATGTTCCCGTCATCGGCTAACTTCATTGTAGTGCGACCGTCAATTTTATCTACGAGAATGAGTTCGTCGAGATTGAGCGCCCGAACAACTGACTCGCTATGAGTGGTCAACCATATAGGATTTTCAGGCGAAGCCTGCTGTCGCATCAAATCTATCAACTTGCGGATGGCTTTGGGATGCAGCCCTCTTTCCGGCTCCTCAATCAACGTCATTCCGCAACCTGAAGGCGCGTCGAGCGCAGCGACCAGCAAACAAAGCGCGTACATCGTCCCGTCTGAAACTAGATGAGCTGGGAACAGTTTCTCGATCCCTTCCTCCTTGAATCGCAGAGCGGTGCTGCCATCCAGCCGCTGCTGCTCGGTCTGGACCTTCTCGAACCCCGGGACAATCATTTCCATCCAGTCCTGAATTTCTTCGTATATCGCTTCATCGCCCTCTAAACGATGTAAGACACTAGCCAGATTGTTTCCCTTACGTTCTAACTGCATTGTTGGATCAAGGTCGGATCTATCCGGCTCCTTTGCTCCCATAGGGTCAATCCGATACACATTCAAATTTCTCAGGAGTTTGGTAAGCGGATGCTTTCGATAATAAAGCGATAGAGCTGAATAGATACTGTCCGTTATTTCAACCCCTCTTCCCTTAATAGTTGGTTTCTTACTGAGTTTGTATGATTCCCTGACTCCGGGTCCATTATCGAGGTCGTCAATGCTCAAATGGTAAATTTCCCGCTTTTCCAAAAGATCGCATTCGATCTCAAAGCTAAACGTTTTGGAATCTTCCCCCTCGCGTTTCCTTGAATGGATATTTGCAAAACCCCCATGCTCTCGTAGCGCGATGTCAACCCCGCCGCGCACAAAGAGACTGACAAAGTCTAGCGCATCAAAAAAATTGCTCTTGCCCGAGCCATTCGCTCCCGCGAATACCGAAAAGGGAGCAAGCCCCTTTACTTCTAAAGAGTCAATGCTTTTGAAGTTTTCGATCTTCAATCTGCAAATGGTTTTCTCGGTCATAGCTGCACTCGCACCCGGCTCTTTTTTACCAGAGATTTCTCCAGCGCCTCCAGCACCGCCACCGGCCCCAGCATGGTCTGCGCGGTCTCGTCGGTTTTGCCCGTGCGGAACATGGTGCAAAAATCGCGGATGCCGCTCAGATACGAGCTTTCGTCGAATGTGATCGGCTCGTCCATGCGGCCCTTTTCGCCGATGGCGCTCAGATGGAACCCTGGTGCAGCGCCCCCCACCAAGTTCAGGGTGGCTACACAGCCGTCGCGGTAAGTCAGGGTAGCCGTGTGGTTAGCACCCGCTCCGCGATGGATCTCGGCCCAGCGTATGTCCGTGCCGAGCAGGCGCAGCACCATATCCACTTGGTGAATGCCGTAAAAAAAGACGCCGCCCCATTTCGACTTGATGTCGCAAGAACCAGTGGAGACCACGGCCTGAATGGAGCCGAGCTGGCGCATCTTTTTGGCAAAGGACCGGTACGAAGCCTGTTTGGGCAACGTAGAAAAAGAACAGACCGGCACGCCCAACTCCGCAGCCCGCGCCAAAAAGCGCTTCCCCTCGGCCTGGCGGTAGCAAAACGGCTTGTCGATAAAAAGCGGAATTTTGGCTTCCAGCAACGGTCGGGCCGCTGGAAGGTGTTCCTTGGCGTGGCGGTGATCGACCACCGCCCCATCGACTTGGCCGATCAGCTCTTCAGGCGTGCGAACGATGTGCGGGATTTGACCGGCGGCAGCAGCAGCTTGCGCATATTGAGCGGTCTCGCCCCACACGTGAGTCACCCGCACCCCTCGCACCCTTTTTTCGACGTTGAGTACCTTGGCAATAGCGGCCGTGTGGCTGTTTTCCGCCCCGACGATGCCGATGTTTAGCACCTTACGCCTCCCCAAACGGCCACAGCTTCAACACCGTCTTGCCCAGCACCCACTCCAGATCCTCCGGCGCGATAAATTTCATCTCGTCGCGCACCACCGTCAGGGCCTGATCGTAGCGAGCCTTGGACAGGCACACCGGCCAATCCGTGCCCCACATAATGCGCTGCGGACCAAAAGCCTGATACACTTCCTTGACCATCGCGTGCGTATCGGCCCAAGGATAGCCCTGCTGGGAAATCGACCACGTGTGGCTGATTTTGACATGCACGCGAGGATAGCGAGCCATATCTATCAACAATTGTCGCTCCTCCGGGTTGTCGGGGTGGGCGTCAGCCATGTGGTCGATGCAGCAATCCACATCCGGGTAGCGGTCGAGTATCCGCGCCAAATCCGGCATCCGGCTCGCTCCAGTCAGGATCAACATCGGTATCCCCAAATCCTCGGCGCGGGCGAAAATCGGGTCCATCCCCGGCCCCTTGAACCAATCGCCCGCCGCATCCCGCGACGGCGAGAGCCGCATCCCATGCAGACCGTGTTCCTCAGTCCACATGGACATGTGGTCGGGCGAGGCCGGGTCTTCGGGATTGATCCGTCCCACGGCCATGAAGCGGTCGGGATACTTCTTGATGACGTGGGCGACGTAGCTGTTGTCCCAGCGGTAGTGGATGACCTGCACCAGCACGGTCTTTTCCACCCCGTTGGTGTCCATCAGCGCCAGTAGGTCTTCCGCGGTGTGGTCTTCGGCGGGCGGATTGGGGTTTTCCGCTGGCCAAGGAAAGGCCGGATCGTTGATCCATACGTGGACATGAGGGTCGATAATGCGCATTGAGCATCCTTTCTGAGAAGTGTCGGCGCGATAACATGCGAAAAAGGGCTACGCCCGTCCAGCTTGCGAGGCCGCGTCCACCCACCTAGATTGACCGGCACCTTTTCCCACAGGAGACCTGTCTTGTTCGACTTAATCATTCGCAACGGCACCATCATCGACGGCACCCGCGCCGACCGCTATCCCGCGGATATTGGCCTCCGCGCCGACCGCATCGCGGCCATCGGCGACCTCGGTGACACTAAATCACAGCACAGCATCGACGCCCAAGGCAAAATCGTCGCCCCAGGCTTTGTCGATGTCCACAACCACTCCGACGGCTGGCTCTTGCAAAAGCCCAACTTCCTCCCGAAAACCCTCCAAGGCTTTACCACCGAAGTCCTCATGGCCGACGGCATCTCCTACGCCCCGGTTGACGCCGCCACTCGCGCCCACTGGCTCTACTACATGCGCGCCCTCAACGGCCTGATGCAAAGCCACTACTCAGGCTGGGAGAGCCTCGCCGATTACATGCAGCTACTCGACGGCCGCACCGCGCAAAACACCATCACCCACCTCCCCTACGCCCACCTTCGGGCCATGGCCTGTGGTTGGGACCGCCGCGTCCCCGACGATGTGCAGATGGAAGAGATCCTCGCTGGAGTCGAGCGCGGCATGGCCGAAGGCGCAGTCGGCATTTCGACCGGACTCGATTACATCGCCGAATGCTTTGCCACCACCGACGAACTCGTCGAAGCCTGCACCGCCATGGCGGCCCAACAGGGCCTCTACGCCACCCATGTACGCTACAAAAAGGGCACTCTCGCCGGGGTGCAGGAAGCCGTCGAAATCGGTCGCCGCGCCGGCGTTCCAGTCCACATTTCCCACTTCAAGGGCACCTCACCCCAGCAGATTGACGAACTGCTGTCATACGTAGATCAAGTCGCGGTCAATGAGGTCGATTTCAGCTTTGATGTGTACCCGTACCTGCCCGGCTCGACCATGCTCAACTTCATGCTGCCCTACGAGGTGTGGGAGGATGGCCCATTGGGCGTCTTGCCCAAACTCAACGATCCGGCAATCCGCCGCCGCTTCGCCCTCGTCCTCGACCGCTACACCAACCCCCTCGACCGGATGACCATTGCCTGGCTGCCCGGGCGGGACAACGCCCGTTTTATCGGCCGCACCATAGACGAGTACGTCCAACAGGCCGGTGCCTCCCCGACCGACGCGCTCTGCGACCTGCTGATCGAGGAAAACTTGGCGGTCCTCCTCGTCTTCCACCACGGCGACGACGCCTTGGTGCATCCCTTCCTATCGCATGAAAAATACATGCTGGGCAGCGATGGAATTTACTTCCCCGACGGCGCGGTTCACCCGCGTTTATACGGATCGGCCGCGCGCTTGTTGGGACCTTGCGTACGCGACCACCAGCTCTTCTCGCTCGAAGACGCCGTATATAAGCTGAGCGCTCACCCGGCCTCGCGGTTTGGGCTGACACAACGGGGGCAAATCGCCGAAGGCTTCTACGCGGACTTGGTCGTCTTTGACGCGGCAACGGTTGCGGATCGCGCCACCTACGCCGACCCTCACCAGTACTCGGTCGGCGTCGAGCACGTTCTCGTCAACGGGGTTCCCATCGTCCACAACGGATGTGCGGTCGAAGACCTAGGGCCGACTTGTCCGGGCCGCTACCTGAAGTTCAAGACCTGATCAGTACTTGCTCATCTGCCCGCCGTTCCAACACTCGGCCGTCTCGCCCTTGGGGTTGAGGAGCGTGGCCGAGCGCTTGCCCAGCTTGACCCATACCCTCTGACCGACGTAGATCCAGCACCAAGAGCAATGCTCTTTGGGGTCGAGCATCCAGACGGCCCCATCTGGCAACCGCACTAATAAGCGCCCCTCGGCAAAGCGGCGCATCAGATGTGCCTCCACATAGCCGCCCTCGGCCAAAAGCTGCGCGGCTTTGGGCGAGGGTTCCGGGGATGTTGTAGGCGGCGCGGCAATCAGCGCACAGCCCCCGATTAATACAGCGCAGACGACCGCCCCGCGCACCTTATGCATTGCAGTAAGCACCGACATGCACATTCACCCGTCTGATCCCGCCTCCACCTCGACCCAGAGTTCCTCGACCCCGCGTAAGGATATTTGCTCCCTGCGCTTCGGCTCGCCCGCCAAGCGCAGCGCCCGAAACCGCCGCAGTATGGTCTTGAACGCAATGCGACCCTCCATCTCGGCCAACGACGCGCCCAAACAGTAGTGGATGCCGCGCCCGAATGAGAGGTGGCTGGTGCCCTTGCGGCCAATGTCCAGCACGTCCGGCTGCTCAAAAACGGCTGGGTCGCGGTTGGCCGCGCCGATCAAGGAAATGACCAGTTGCCCGGCGCGAATGTGCTTGCCGCCAATCTCCACATCTCGACTCACGACCCGCCCGTCGAGCTGGACTGGCGGGTCGTAGCGCAACAGTTCCTTGACGGCTGAATTCAGCAAGTCCGGGTTGTGCCGCAGGCGTTGCAGTTGATCTGGATTCGACAGCAGCGCCAACATGCCGTTGCCGATCAGGTTCCGAGTCGTTTCGTTCCCGGCAACCAGCAACAGCATTAGCGTCTTGATGAGTTCGTCGTGCGTCAACTTGCTGCCTTCCTCTTCGGCCGCTAGCAGGACGCTGATTAGGTCGTCCCTCGGCTCCTGTCGCCGCACGGCGATGATGGCCTCAAAGTACTCGGTCAATTCTTCCGCGGCGCGTCCAACGCGCTCGATTGCGTCTTCAGGCAAAAACGGTTCAACGCTGAGCGCGAGGTCGTTGGACCAGTCCTTGAAGCGGTCCATGTCTTTGGGTGGGACGCCCATCATGTCGGCGATGATCGTAATCGGCAACGGGTACGCCAAAGCGGCGATCAGATCGAAGCAGCGCTGGCCGGCGACCGCGTCGAGCAACTGTTCGGCGGTCTGTTCCACTCTAAAGCGCAGCTTTTCAATGGCGCGTGGCGCGAACACCTGCGAGACGAGCGCCCGCAGGCGCGTGTGCTCGGGCGGTTCTTGGTGCAGCATGCTGATGAGGCCGGTCTGTTCGCGCACCACGCTGGGGATGGCATTCGAGAATCGGGCGTGGTCCCGCAAAACCGCGTCGCAGTCTTTGTAGCGCGTCAACGCCCACCCGTCCAGTAGCCGCATCCGATGCACGGGATCCTGCTGCCGCATCTGGGCGTACTTTGGATACGGGTCCGCTAGGATCTCGGCTGAGCCGGGATGGTAGGAAACCCCCGATTCGAGCCGCTCCCGCGCCAGCAACGCCTTGATCGCGATCGGCTCTACGGCCTTGCGCGCGAGCTTGGCGAGACGCCCAATCGGACCGCTCATATAGCAATCCTGCACGATTGAACGATTTGAACTGGGGATCGTCTCATTTCCACTCTGCGTCCATCTGCGTCCATCTGCGGATCATCCATCCGCTCTCCTCTTGCTTGAGCTTGACGCTATTTTGTACTCTCGTCGATATTGAGTACGCTAACGCCGACCCTTAAGATAATACGAGGACCCAGCCAGCCCTACCAAAGCCGTCGCCCAACTCTGCGCTGAAGTGGCCGCAAGCAGATCAAAAGCCAAGGAGATAGCCATGAGCAAACGCAGACTGCCCATCGGCATTCAGACCTTCCATAAAATTCGAGCGGAGGACTGCTACTACGTCGATAAGACCGGCTACATCGGCCGGCTGCTCGACGAGGGCACTCACTACTTCCTGTCGCGTCCACGGCGCTTCGGTAAGAGCCTGTTTTTAGACACCTTGAAAGAGTTGTTCGAGGGCAACGAGCCACTGTTCAAGGGACTGTACATTCACGACCGTTGGGACTGGTCAATTCGCCATCCAGTGCTGCGTCTCAGCTTTGGCAGCGGCAACTTCAAAGAACCCGATTACTTAGAGGCCACGCTCATGGAGCAACTCGCCGCAGCCGAACGCCGGGCGGGGATTGTCTCCGAGTACGCCACGGCACCCGGCCGTTTTGCCTTTCTACTGGAGGCCCTACACGACCAAGCCGGGCAGCCGGTCGCCGTGCTAATCGACGAATACGACAAGCCGATTTTGGATGCGCTAGATACGCCGGAGGTCGCCCGTGCCCATCGCGACTTTCTGCTCGGCCTGTATTCGGGCATCAAGGACTGCGACGCGCACATCCAATTCACGTTCCTCACCGGGGTGAGCAAGTTTTTCAAGGGCAGCCTATTTTCCGGCCTCAACAATCTCACCGACATCACCTTGGACCCGTGCTATTCGGCTATCTGCGGCTACACGGACGCGGACTTGGACCGAGTGTTCGCGCCGGAGTTGCCGGGCTTGGACCGGGACCAGATCCGCGACCGGTACAACGGCTATAGTTGGCTCGGCGATGAGAAGGTGTACAACCCCTTCGACATCCTGCTGCTGTTCGACAAGCGCCAGTTTGGTGCGTACTGGTTCGAGACCAAGACGCCGACATTCCTAGTCGAAACGCTGTTCAAGCGCCGCGTCAGTTCCTTAGAACTCGGGGCGATGGAGGGCAGCGACGAACTGCTATCGACCTTCGATGTCGATGACATCGCCACCGAGGCGCTGCTGTTCCAGACCGGCTACCTGACGATAACCGACGAGGAGGACTTGGGCGGCGAGCCAGTCTATCACTTAGGCTATCCCAACCGAGAGGTCCGCCAGAGCCTCAATCGCAGCTTGCTGCGCTACTTGGTAAAGGACTCGACGCGGCAGATGGCCAACAGCACACAGCTATATAGGCTATTAGAAGCCAACAACTTCGCCGGGCTGGAGACGCTGTTTCACGCCTTTTTCGCTAGCATTCCCTACGAATGGTACACCAACAACGACATCGCCCGCTACGAGGGCTACTACGCCAGCGTGTTCTACTCCTACTTTGCAGGATTGGGGCTGAACATCGCGGTAGAGGACAGCAGCAGCCACGGCCGCTTGGACATGGCGGTTCTGTTCAACAACCACGTCTATCTGTTTGAGTTCAAGGTCGTCGAACTGGCGTCAGCGGGTGCGGCGATGGCGCAGTTACAGGAGCGGCGCTACGCAGATAAGTACCGCGCCTTGGGACAGCCGATTCACCTGATTGGCGTGGAGTTTAGCAAGGACGAGCGCAATGTAACGGCGTTTGACGTGGAGCGGGCGTGACTACGGACCGGCTGAAATGCGACCATCGGCAGGCCAGAATACGTCGGTAAGCGGCAGCAGATCAATCCGTTTGTGTAAGGCTATGCCACTGGCTTGACGCATAGGACATGCAACTTATAAACTCAATCCCGGACATCTAGCCGAATTTTACCCCGGTAGGTCATAGGTTTGACGACGATCAACGTAACCAAAGCACGTCCTGAGCTCTACAAGCTCCTAGAGCAAATAGCCGCAGGCAGAGAACCAATTCGTCTCCATAGCAAGCGAGGATCAGCGATGCTCATCGCCGAGGACGATTGGCGCTCGATTCAGGAGACGCTGCACCTGCTATCCATTCCTAAAATGCGTGAATCTATCGTCGAGGGCCTGAAAACGCCTGTAGAGGAGTGCTTCGGAAAATTCGACTGGTGAGTTAAGCCAGTCTTTACCCGGCAAGCTCAGAGGGACGCCAAAAAACTCCAATCGGCGGGCTTGCGGCCCCGAGCGGAAAAACTGTTAGACCTGCTTAAAGAAAATCCTTTCTGTACGCCGCCCCCATTTGAAAAACTGCTCGGCGATGTAAGTGGTGCCTACTCCCGTCGAATCAATATCCAGCACCGTCTAGTTTATCAGGACTTACAAAAAAAATCGTCAAGTGCTCCGCCTGTGGACACACTATGAATAGGGGATCCTGTGGCACCGTGTAGGTCTGCAAAATCGCATCGCCTTTAGGCATTGGCTCGGCTGGCAGTTATATTAATCCGCTGTTTCTAAACGGCTTGCGAGTCGAGTTCAAGCAGCCATCATCTACGTCATAAAAGAGACAAAATCCCCATGACGAAACCGAAATCTGAGGCTTCTTCCCGTCTCAAGATTCGTCCTACTGAAACGACGGATTTGCCGACTGCACATGAACGAGGGCTTCAACGAGCGTATCAGGAGATGACGTCCGCCCAACCGCCTAATCCAGAAAAGCGTCAGACATCCGCGCCACCTCCTAAGCCACCATCTGAGGTCTCTTCTCCTCCCAAGATTCGCCCAGACGATGCGGATCTTCCCGATCGCTTCATTGCGGCACTCGGAGAGCTAATCCGAGAAATGAAGACAAGTAGAGCAGGTCAGAAACGCTATGAGCTTAAGAAAGGTCGTCGTACCGAGATTGCTGGTGACGACATTCTCTACCGTTTCCCTTTTACCGATAAGATAGAGAGGGAAGACCAAGTCGAGTTTCAAGTCGATCAGCGGCGAGTCGAGGGAACAATCGCGTCGATTGGGGCTGGCTATCTGATGTTGGCCCTGAAGGAGGACATCGGCGACGAGGTAAGCTCTGCCGTGCTGCTGATTTATACGACCGCCTTTTTGGAGGCACTCAAGGAGAAAATCGAAGCGGTCAATACAGGAGAAATCACGCTCAATCGCACTCTCGCCGACGCGGTGGTCCAGCCGGGTCCCTTGCCCAACAGACCGGTTCATCCAATCCAAGCGAATGGCGGTTCTGAACTAGACGATAGTCAGCGTATAGCCTACCAGACTGCACTTAGAGAGGCACTAACGTTCATTTGGGGGCCTCCCGGTTGTGGCAAAACCATGACGTTGAGCGCGATTGTGCGTTCGGCATTCGATGGTGGAAAGCGAACGTTGATCTGTTCCAACACGAACAAGGCCGTAGATCAGGTTCTCTATAAAATCTGCGAAGCACTTACCCATGAGCACCCTGCCATGGAGGGGGGTAAAGTTGTCCGTTTAGGTCGAATCGCCGATGACAAACTAGCGTCCGAATATGGTAAATATGTGGCAATCGACGAGATTGCGGAGCGGCGCTCAGCCGAGCTAGAGGGAAAAAAGAGTCAACTCGAAGCAGAGATCGCACGGAATGATGCCTATACTCAGAAGTTGAAAGAGCAGTATGCGACGGCTTGCCAGCACTTTGAACAGGCGAGGCAAACGCGCGATGAGCGCCGATCCGCTGAGGCCGTTGAAGACAGGACGAGAGCCCAAGCCAGCCTCGACAAAGCCAAACAGCAACGCGATGAGTTGGTTGCCGAAATACGCGAAACAAAGGCGGAGAGCTCAGCACTTCGGAAGACAGTGCTAAGGAATGCGAGGATCGTTGGCGCGACCTGCACTACAGCATACCTCACAGGAGAGATCGGCGAATTTGACTTGGTTATCGTTGACGAGGCGTCAATGGTTATCCGGCCGGCAATATGGTTCTCGGCTGGTCTAGCGAGTGAGCGAGTAGTGATCTCGGGCGATTTTCGTCAGATACCATCTATTGTGCCGACCGAGCAGGAAGCAATCCTCCAAGAGCTAGAGCTCGATTCCTTCACCGCAACGGAACGGACGAAACCCGATGCTCCCGGCCTGGCAATGCTGACCACCCAGTATCGGATGCACCCTGAGATCTGTGAACTTATCTCCGGGCCAATGTACGAAGATAAACTGAGGACATCCCCATTACGAAAAAAGGTGCCTGGTCGTTTGCCACCAAATCCGTTTGAAAAGCCTCTCACGATCATCGACACGTCGGATATTGGATCGGTCGAAAGCCAGAATAATGGTTCACGCTTCAACAAAATCCATGCCTTGCTCGTGAGGAACTTTGTGCGGCATCTTCGACTGAACGGTGTGGTAGAAACCAACCACGACCTCGGCATCTGCACACCTTATGCCGAGCAGGCGCGCCATATTCAAAAGCTGCTCAAAGAGGATAGCCTCGACAACTTAGTGCAGTGCGGAACAGTTCATCGTTTTCAAGGAGACGAACGTCGAATAGTACTGTTGGAAATCCCCGAAAGCAGCGCACATAGGAATCTGGGACAGTTCGTGCGGGGGGTGCCGCCTGACCATATTGGGGCGCGTCTGATCAACGTCGCGGTTAGTAGAGCGCAGGAACACTTTGTGGTGCTTGCCAATCTGACCCACCTAGACAAGCGCTTGCCAGCACGCTCTCTTCTGCGAAGCATTCTGCTCAAGATGAAACAGCAGGGGCGCGTTGTTCCGGGTGGAGAGCTTGACAAATTACGCCCCATTGGCAGTGGTCCGACCTACTTACCGCCCGCGTCGTCTTCCAAGCCACCTTCTGAACCTTCTTCCCATCCTAAAGGTCCTGTAGAGCAATCACGCTCTATTAACCCACTCGCAGGAGTTGTTATGAGTAATACACCCTCTCCTTTTGGACTTCCACTTGAGGCGGGACCCTTACAAGGTATAGAGTTAGGTGATCCCTCGAATGTAATAGGTGGAATTCTGTCTGAATACAGAGTTGATAATCCCCCGAACCCCCATCCTATATTTGACTTTTATCTTGTCTCATTACATAATGAGTTAGGAATACTCAAAATCACTGGGATAGGAAAGATTAATAAGAATGATAAATATGGTCAGGCTGTTAGAGGTGACTTTGACCGTGTTGTTAAGTCCCTAGACGGCAAGTACGGGGCGAATCTCAGACATATTGTAAATGAACCAGTGCCAGTAAGTGATCCATCAGGGTTTGCCCATACTTATGACTATTTAAAGTCCTCTAGTATCTGGAATCGCGATGGCGACTTTTTGACCACGTTGGAAAACGGCGACCGTTTGTTATTAAAGCATTATTATCTTGAGGGGTATGATCCTCTTTCTTACATTTTTGTAACAGCAATGGCATCTTCCTCTTCTGAGAGTTACTTAGGTGTAATGTATGAAGCTATTAGTTTTCGTCGTATTATGGATGAGGCCCAGTCAGCTCAAGACGATGAGGCTTTCTGATATACCATTCTAACATCCTCGCCTCAAAATCCTCAAAGCTGCTTATCCTGAGAGTAAAACAAAAAGGGCGGCCATCTCAGCACATCGAGATGGCCGCCCTTGCTTGAGCTTGACGCTATTTTATTCGCTTCGTTAGGGGGCTAGCATCAGCAAGCACAGGAGGTTGAAATGGCTATATCTGGCAACAGCGATGCGGTGCTGCTCCTGACGGCGCACCTTTCCGGCTCTGATGACAACGGAGCGAAACCTTTAACGACGGAAGAATGGTGGGCATTCGCAAACTGGCTCAAGGAACGGGATGCAACCCTAGAATACCTCTTGGAGAATGTGGATGAAGTCTTGGGAGGAAGGTCCGATTCTGGGGGAACTCCAGAGAGGATTAAAAGGCTTCTAGACCGAGGAAGTGCCTTGGGGCTTTCCAAGGATCGATGGGCGCAAGCTGGCTTGTGGTGGTTGACCAGTGCTGACGAGGACTATCCAGCCCGCCTAAAGAAGCGGCTTGGCCGGGCATCCCCTGCGGTGCTATACGGCTGCGGCTGCCGAACGCTGCTGTGCTCTATGAGCTATAGAGGAATCGCGGTCGTCGGTTCTCGAGATGCCTCGGAGAATGATCTCTCTTGGACTCAGGCGTTCGGCGGAGCTGTGGCCGAAGCCGGTTACTCCGTCGTATCGGGCGGAGCAAGGGGAATTGACCAAGCCGCAATGTTCGGGGCACTGGATAAGGGAGGCACTGTTGTCGGCATTCTTGCGGACAGCCTGCTACGTGCGTCGTCAAGTAAGATGTACCGCTCCCATCTGCGGTCCCAGGATCTGGTGCTGATCTCGTCATTTAACCCCGAGGCAGGTTTCACCGTCGGCAGGGCCATGCAAAGGAACAAGTACATCTACTGCCTGTCCGATAGAGCGTTAGTTGTTCATTCCGGTATAAAAGGTGGCACTTGGGAAGGTGCCATTGAGAACATGAAGAAACAATGGGTGCCAATCTGGGTCCGCCAAGACAGTGATGGTTCTGGCAATGCGGCCCTTTTAAGCGTCCATCATGCACAAGGTCCCCCGCAGGAGGTAATCCAGCGGCTCTGTGCCTCGGATCAACCAGCCGCCTCATCAGAGCAGATAGAGGACAACTCCTTATATGCAGGTCCTGAAGTAGAGGCCGCTCCTTCTGGTGCCGGTAAAGTCTCGGAACAACCCGCGCACATCAGCCCGCAGGAGCCATCAGACAGCTCTGATCTATACGGACACTTCATTCAGTCGCTCCACGCACAACTTGCCAATGGGTCTATCAAAAAATCAGAGCTGGAAAAACACTATGGCCTTAAGAAGTCGCAATTCGACACTTGGATGAAGAGAGCTATCGAGGAAAAAGTGGTCATCAAGAAGTTGCGGCCGGTGTGTTTTGAACTGTCCGATCAAACGAGTCCGAAGGATAAACAGTTGTCCCTTCCGATCTGACTACAGCACCAAATCCTGATCCAGCCTTTAGAACACGTCTGCCAGCGGCATCTTCCACCCCGGCACCACATCGCCGCCGTCGAGCACATCCCCTTCGGTGAGAATACAAATATCGTCGGGAGCGCGGTACACCGCTGCGGTGCGTTGGAGTGGGTCAATCACAACGACCATCTGCGTTCCCGCCCGCAGCCAGTCGGACACTTTTTCTTCTACTTCGCTGTAGCGATCATTGGGCGAAATGACCTCAACGGCGAGGTCGGGTGCGCCGGGGAAAAAACCCCGTTCTTCTGCGGTCGCCTCAGCGCGTTCCCGCGACACAAAGCTGACGTCGGGCGCACGGACCGTATCGGGCGCGGTGTCAATGATGAAGCCGGTCTCCGACGAATGCACTTCCCCCAGATTATGTTCTTTGACAAATGCAATTAGGCTGCCAATAAAATTGGCGGCAATACGTCCGTGTTGTCTGCCGGCAGGTGCCATCTGGCGCAATTCTCCTTGTACAAGTTCGTAGCGATATCCATTGTGCGGCATCGCCAGCAGTTCGGCGGCGGTCATCGGGGCAACCATTTGTTCAGTCATAATAGAAACTTTGCTGTTGGAGTTAGATCTGATACTAGCCGAACACCCAACCCAAGTCAACCTTTTTCGTTAGCGGGCATCAGTCCCCTCAGTACTCGCTTCGTGGAAAAGCGGCCCTAAAGCGGGTGATAAAATTCCCTCTATCCTCTCGGGAACAAGCAGATGCCGGCACCAAAAAGAAGCGAGAACATCGACAAAAACTTCTGGTCAACGAACAAGTAGCCAACCAGCCAAGTAAAAAAGTTGATACCGCTGAGATCGCCGTATGCCGTGGGGTTAAAGTACGCGGCCATAGGCATGGCAAACGCTTGGATGTTCATGACCAATATACCGAGCACGGCAAAGCCGCGTAGCACATCCAAGCTCTCGATGCGATCCGAGATCCCAACCGGACTGTTTAGAGCGCGTTCCTCGTCTCTCATATCACTCCCTCATCCCGCAACCCCTCCATCTCCCCCTCCGTCAGTCCCAAAACGCCGCTTAAAACCTCCTCGGTGTGCTGTCCCAACAAGGGCGCTGGCCCGCGCAACTCGACCGGTGTCGCGGAAAAACGCAGCGGCGAATTGGCCACCGTCTGTCGGCCCGCGACTGGATGCTCCAGTTCGACGATCATATCCCGCGCCGCCACCTGCTCATCGCTAAAGACCTGCTCCATATCGCACAACGGCCCGCTCGGCACGCCGGCCTCAGCTAGTATAGAGCACCACTCATCAACGGTCTTCTCGGCCAGCACCTGTTCCAGCACCGGCTCCAAGGCCGCGTGATTCTCAGTGCGAAGCGCATTACTGGCAAAGCGCGGATCATCTGCCAACGCACCAAGGCCCAAAGCATCGCAAAGCTGACGCCAGAGCCTATCATTGCCAGCGGCAATGACGACGTACCCATCACTGGCAGCAAAAAACTGAAAAGGCGTAATGGCCGGATGCCGCGACCCGAGCGGCTGGGGCACTTCGCCAGATACGGCGTAGCGGGCAAGGGCGTTTTCCAGCAGCGCCACCTGACAGTCGAGCATGGAAATATCGATTTGCTGCCCCTCACCAGTGCGTCGCGCCCGCTCTAAGGCCGCGAGGATGCCAATGGCCCCAAAGAGCGCCGCGCTCAAGTCGGCAATCGACGAGCCGACCCGCACCGGCGGCCCATCGGGCTGTCCGGTAATGCTGGCTAGCCCCCCCATCGCCTGAATGAGCACATCGTACGCGGGCCGCTGCGCGTACGGGCCGGTCTGGCCAAAACCCGAAATCGACGCGTACACCAAGCGCGGATACAGCGCGTGCAGGTCCGCGTACCCCAGCCCAAAGCGGTCCATGCTACCGGGACGAAAGTTCTCAATCAACACGTCGCACTCGCCGGCCAAACGCCGCGCCAAATCCTGGCCCCGCGCCTGCCGCAAGTCGATCGTCGCGCTCTTCTTACCTCGGTTGACGCTGGCAAAGTACGCGCTCTCGCCGTTTTGAAACGGCCCAAATCCCCGCGCCTCATCGCCCGTACCCGGTAGCTCGACCTTGATCACTTCCGCGCCCAAATCGGCCAACACCATGGACGCGTACGGCCCGGCCAACACCCGCGTCAAGTCGAGCACCCGCACGCCATCCAATAAATGTTCCATCTCAATCTCCTTGGGGCGCGGCGAGCAAACCAGCCCCTTCGCCGGGCACAGCCACGGCTAGCTCTGGCTCATGGCCCAGCTCCGTGCGCAACATCTCTGCAAACGCGGCGCGGCGTTCCCCATCGACAAACGCACGATGGACTAACCCGCCGATATTGCCGCCCCAACCAGCGCCCAGCCGCTGCACGGCTCCCGCCGTTGGTCCCTCGGCGGTGAGAAACCGATTGACCACCCGCACGGTCCGATCGTAGGCCGGCGTCATCCGCCCGTAGCCCCCCGGCAAAAAGCGCAATTGCGCTCGCTCCTCCTCGCGCTCGGCTCGCTCTACAAGCTGCGCCAAAACCTCGTCTTCGACCTCCCGGTCCAGGTCGCCGTCGTGCGAGATGCGGATCAACTCCAAGGCCGTGGCCATATCGCCCGCATTGAGATATTCGAGCATACCGGCCACCCGGTCCTGCTCGGCCAAGCCGTAAACGCAGCGTCGGCGAATAAACAACGGCGTATCCTCGGATAAAAGCTGAAACTTGCCAGCGACCTCCCGCTGGCACATGGCGTCGAAATGCTCCCCGACGCCAGCCGCTTGCGCTTCGGCAGCTAACTCCGCCAGACTAGTCTGCCGAGGCAACTGGCCCAAGACCTGGTACAGCTCCGCAAGCGACAGCCCCAGCGGCTCGGGCTCAATATCCCGGATATAGCGGATGCGCTCGCACACGTCGCTGCTTTTACCCAACCGAGGCAAAATCAACTCGCGGGCGATAAACGCGCCGAGCGGATAGGCGATGACCGTCTCTTCCTTGACGGCCTCATCGTATTCGCGTACGACGCCGCTGTCGAGCACTATGGCCGCGTACTCGTCGGGCAACGCAGCCTCCCCTTGCACGCGGGCCGGAAAGACGCCGACACCGACCAGCTTGCCCGCCCGACCCAAGATCATCCCTCCGTGGTCAGCCGTGCCGCCGCGAGTGCCACGCATCCACTCCGAGGTGCCCAGCCCATCGACCAAGTCCGCTTCGGGCATATCGCGCCGCGGCACCAATCCGTGAACCCCCATCGCCGCCAACGCCGTCGCCACCACCAGCGCCGAAGACGAGCTCATCCCCCCGCTGGGCGAGACACTGCTCCACACCAGCCCATCGAAACCGCCCAAGTCCAAGCGATCGCGGAAATAACTCTCCAAGTACACGAGCTGCCCCTCCACCAGCGCCGACCAATCTCGGGCCAAGGCGCTACCCGTGTGCTCTAGGCGCTGGCGGCACACTTGACCTGCGTAGTCCATCAGCGCCTGCCGCTCGGCCACGCGGGCCTTCGGCAGAATAGCCTCCAAGTCTATTTCAACGGGCTTGAAGCGATCTGCGGGCGCACCCGGGCTGTGCAGTAAACTGGCGAGCCGCACCCGCCGGCTGGAGGCTTCCCGCGCCACCACCAATGTATCCGCGCCGCGCACGGCCAGCCGCACCGAGGGCATGCCTCCGTAGTCAATGTGCATACCCATGACGTTCATCTGCCCGGGACAGCGAGCCACGACCACGCAGCCTTCACTGCCGTAACGAGCAGCAAAGTGCCGCAGGGCCTCTAGGTAATTGGCCCGCCAAGCCGCCACCTGCTCCCGCCCGTAGATCCGCCCGAACTCGCCGTCGAAGCGGCCCTGCTCAAGGGCGGCCTGCCACTGGGTTAGACTAGCTGTATAGGGATTGTTAGAGCGCACCATCCACGCTCAAGGAAATGCGCCGCAAGGGGCGTATTTGGCGCTCGATCGTCGCGTAGTAATACTGCAGCGCGTTATCGACCCGCAGATTGATTTGCAAGGGGCCTAGCTTGCAGCTCAACTGCACGTCGAGCAAGTAAATGGGCACATAGTCGCGCCCGCACTCGGCAAACAGGCCGGATACCCGTTCAAAGCGGCTGAGGTATTGGAAATTTACCCGCCCACTCGTGGACCCGCGCTTCCCTTGGAGACCCAGATTGAGGACGTGGCGCGACCGGTAAGGCAGCGGTGCCTGATCGCCGTAGTCGCCGTGACAATAAGGCGGCAACACTTGATCCGCATCGAGAAATTCCACGCCATCCACCAAGGTATAAGCCGCCCTAGCCCCCAAACCCAGCGGCAAGGCGACCAATAGCTCGCTTTCAAACCCGCCGACCCGCGCCTGCGCCAAGTTTAGGAAGCGGGCTATGGGCACAGTCCCTCCAGCATAGGGGTCTGGCCGCGCCTCAATGAATCCTCGGTATTCGTTCCAAAACAGCGCCATATCCAAAGCCAACCACTTCGCCAGTTCCTGTTTGATCCCCACCTCGCTAGACCAAGCCCGCTCGGGATCCAAGGCGGGATTGGGACAGACGCGGATACCAGAGGCTTCGGCTTGGGAAAAGACTTCAACCACCGCCGGCACGCGAAAACCCCGACCGATCGAAGCCCGCAGCGCGGTCGTTTCCGACAGCCGATAGGACAAGCCGGTCTGGGGGCTAAATTCCCCGGTGCTTTTGCTCGCGACCGCTGGTGCTCCGCACGGCCCGGCTGCCAATCCAGAAGCCCCAGAACGCCGACTCCAGTCGTAGCGCAACCCGACCGTCCACTCGGCCAGTGGATTGAGTTCGTACACGCCTTGGGCGTAGCCGGAGGTGGTTATCAGGGAACGCGTACCGAGGAAATCGCTGGGCGAGCGCACCAGATCGGCCACCAAGGCCAGCCCCAACGTCCAATTCCAACCGCGCAATCCCGTGTAGTCGAACTGCCCTTCGCCCGAAATTTTGTGCCCATCCGAAGCCAAGCCGCCAGCCGCCGCGTTGTTGGTAAAGCCCGTGCGGTAATATCCCGTCTTGAGTCGATACCCCAACTCGCTGTGGACCAATCGGTAATACTCAGAATTGAGATGCAGTTTCCACGAGGAAGAATGGGCCGGTGCGTCGTTTTCCGGCACGGCCAAGGGCTGACTGCGGTCGCGCCACTGGATGAAAACCCCGTGGTCGTCCAGCGCCCAGTTGCCCATCACGCGCCAATAGCTCGTCGGCGAAAAGCGATGCACGGCCTTGGTGTAAAAATGATAGCGGCGGTTGTCGCCGTTTTGGTGGTACCCCGTGCCCCGGTTGTGGCCTCCGCTCAGCGCCAAGCCAGTCCGACCCAACACCCGATTGTGGCTTACGTCAAACCCGACAAAGTGCATCGGCGACTCGCGCCAGTGCCACTGGCTGTGCGCGGGCTGGCTATACAGACCGCTGAGCAGCCGCCAGCGGGTGCCCGGTTCGCGCGCCGGATCGCGGGTAAGCACGTTGATCACCCCGCCTAAAGCCCCGGTGCCGTACAAAGCCGAGCCAGCCCCTTTGATCACCTCCACGCGCTCGACTTGCTGCAAGGGCACGGCATCCCACTTGATGTCGCCTAAATCCGACGACAGCATGGGAAATCCATCGACCAGCATCAGCAGCCGACTGCCCGTCCCGCGACTGTAGCCGCTCGACCCGCGCACGACGGGCTGGCTCCCTACTTGGCTGATGCCCGAGACATAGCGCAGGGGGCCTGTCAGCGAAAAGGCGTTGTGATCGGCGATGCGCTCGGCATCGGCTACTGAGATGCTAATGGGAGCTTGGGCAAAAGTCTGGGAGCGGCGGGCAGCAGAAACGACTAGCTCGGGAACTTCAACGGCCGTAGGTTCGAGGGCGACAACGCGCTCCTCCTCCCCGGGAGCAACGCCGTGCAAGGTGTGCGAGCGATAGCCAATATGCGAACAGAGCAGATCGTATTGGCCGTCAGGCAAGCCCTCGACCCGGCAGTAGCCTTCTTCATTGGCGTACCCCCCAAATTCCGTCCCCAGTACCGCCAACGTCGCGCCGGGCAGCGGGGTTTGGTCGCTAGCGTCGAAGACGCGGACGACGATATCAGCGGCCGAGCTCGGCCAGCAATTCAGCAGGCAAAGCGCACTCGCACAGAGCAGTACTAAGCTCGGTCTCATGGTCCAATACAGCGAAGTTGACTTCGATATCGATGTCAGAGACAACCTCCCCAGGGCCTACTTCCACTGGCGAGGGGCGGTCGGCGTCAGGCAGGTAATAACAGCCCAAAAGCGAGGTAAGATCCCAGAACTGGTCCTCTTGGCGCCAAGCCACGACAATCCATTGATATACGCCTTCCCCATCTAAGGGAACGAAATAGTCGTACGACTCGACCCCGAGCGCGACCTCGGTGTCCCAGCCGTTGATGCGAAAAAAATCGGCCAGCGAAGCCGGCGGCTCGCGATAGACGGCCACGGCCACCTGCCCCACGTTGGCGGGCCACTCGCCGACAAAGTGCAGCCGGCCAGCGATCCCGGTCTGCCCAGTGGCCTCGGCATCGAGACCGCGGTCGCAGCCCCAGCACAAGGCTAGGGCCGCGACCAAACACCAAAACGGCACGGCCTACTAGCCAGCAGCAGCGGCAGCCTCGGCAGCAGCAGCGGCAGCAGCCGAGAGTTCCGCGACGTCAAATTCTGCGCCGTCGATGGTTACTGTCCCGGTAGCAGATAACTCGGTGCCCTCAACCGCGATCGCCATATTGAACACCAGTTCTGCTTCCTGTGATCCAGAAAGGGTAACCGTCCCGGTCAGCGGAACGGGCGTCTCAGCCACGTTGACGTTCAAGGTGCCGTTAATTATCAACGCGCCATCGGGTGAGAAGTCCTTGATCATCCATTCGTTGCCGTTGATTTCCACCACGCCGCCGCCTTCCCCCTCCACCGAATCCCCACCGACCACTACGGCAAAAAAGACGCTCGTAAAACTGGAGACCAGCGTGCCGTACAGACCCACGATTTCAGGCGTTATCTCAGCCACTGGTTCCGGCTCGGGCCCCACTGGATCGGAGTCGTCGTCGCCACCACAGGCGGCCAGCACCAGAGTACCGCACAGAACCAAGGCCGTGGTTTTATCCAGCCATTTGCGCATGATATTATCCTCCTAAAGGAATTAAGTACGCCAAGCGTCTGCCCGACGCACAGGATGGTAAATAGTTGCCTCGCTCAAGAAGCAGTTTCGTGCCCCCGAACGTAGCGCACTAGGGCTTTTTCGTCCAGCACACAACCCAAGCCCGGCTGCATGGGCGTGGGCACGTATCCATCGACAAAGGGGATCGGCTCGACGATCAGGTCGTCCTCTCGGGTCCAACTCCCGACAAAATCCGAAGCCATCGTGCAGTTGGGCGCGGCCGCGGCCGCGTGGACGTACGCGGTATCGACAATTCCCAAATCGTTGCCCGACCCGTGCCAGCAGCGCAGGCCCGCGGCCGCCGCTACAGCCGCGTTCTTCTGAAATCCCACGAGGCTGCCGCCCAAGTTCAGACAATCGACGACCTCGGCCTTGATGGCGCGGATAATCTGCGGCCCGCTCCCCACATGCATGGCCACCGGCAGATTGATCGCCTCGTGGATCTGAATGTAGCCTTCCAAGTCCGACTTGGGGATGGGATCCTCAAAGACCTCGACATTGCCCACGGCCTCTAGCTGTTGCGCTAACTCAATGGTCTGCTCAGCCGTGTGGAAGCGCTCGTTGGGATCGACCGTCACCTTGAAATCCACGCCGCCGACCTCGCGCATGGCCTGGAGCCTTTCGACCATCGGCTCCTCGATCTTGCACTTGATTTTGACGCCTTTGAACCCGTGAGCGAGCGCCCGCTCGACCGCCCGCTTGCCGTCTTCCGGCGTCTGGTGCCCCATCCAGTAATCGGCCCGCACTCGGTCGCGCACCGCGCCGCCCAGCAGTGCGTGTACCGGCACCTGACGAGCCTTGCCCACCAAGTCAAAGACCGCCATCTCAAAGGCGTCGTACGCCGGCCCGCCTCCCACTGTCGGCAACTTCTCGGTGCCGTCGTGCCGAGCGGCGAAAATATCCTGCAGGGTCAATTGCTCGGGATCTTTGCCCAAAAGCTGAGCCGCCCCTGCGCGGACCTGTTCTATCGCCTCGCCTCGCCCGGTCTCGCCCAAGCCGACCAACTCCGTATCCGTATTCAGGCGCACAATGTGCTTGGGCACTTGGTCCCACCCAGTCTCAGCGACCCATTCCGGGCTGTGTACCCGCCCGGGGATCGTCGGCACCACGACGGTCCAAATATCGACAGACGTTATTTTCATGGTATAAAACTCGTCTTTCCATCGACGGTCAGCGCAAACTCCGCCAATAGCTGTGCGGTGTGGTCCAAGTCGGCCAAGGACGCGATCTCGACCGGCGTGTGCATGTAGCGCTGCGGCACGCTGACCAAGCCAGTGGCCACCCCAGCCCGACTGAGTTGGATGGCGTTGGCGTCCGTGCCCGTGCCTCCTGGCTCGGCTTGGATTTGATAGGGAATTTTCTTCTTTTCGGCCACCTGCACCAGCCGCTCGTACACGACCGGACTAGCGTTGGCCCCGCGCAAAATGACCGGCCCTCCACCTAGCTTGCACTCGCCGACTTGGCGCTTATCAATATCTGGATGGTCCGTTGCCCACGTCACATCCACGGCAATGCCCACCAGCGGATCGACGCCGTACGCACTGGTCTTGGCTCCCCGCAGCCCCACTTCCTCCTGCACGGTGGCCACCGCATACACCGCGGCGCGGCACTTGCGCTTGGCGCGGCTGACCCGCCTGAGCGCCTCGGCGACCACCCAAGCACCGGCCTTATTGTCAATCCCCCGCGACACCACCAGCCCATTGCGCAACTCTTCAAAGTTAGCGTCGTAGGTCCCCGGATCGCCAATGGCCACTAGTTGCTTCGCCTCGTCCGCGTCGGCAGCGCCGATGTCGATCCACAAGTCGTTTTTGTCCGGTACTTTGGTGCGATCCGCTGCCTTCATCAGATGGATGGGCTTTTTGCCCAACACGCCCAAGACCGGCCCTTGCGCGGTGTGGATGCGCACCTTGCGGCCCGGCACGATCTGCAAGTCAAAGCCGCCGATGGTGTCAAAGTACAAATAGCCTTTGTCGTCGATGTAAACGATTTGGAAACCCAACTCGTCGGCGTGCCCGGCGAACATGATTTTGGGGCCGCCAGCCTCGTTGTGGACGCCAATAGTATTGCCATGCACATCGACCTCGACGCGGTCGGCGTACTTTTCTACCGCGTCTTTCCACACCGCTCGCACCGGCCCTTCGTAACCCGAAGGACTAGGAGCACTGAGTAGATCGACGAGAAACCGCTTAGATGCTGGACGCATGAGTACCCCTATGGTTTAGCCGGTTTAAGCGCAGTCCCCACCGCGCAGATCACCGAGTTTACAATGAGTCCGACGACCCCGGCGTGAAATCCCCACACCATCTTGTGCCCAGCCCAAGTCAAGCCCAACGCCACCACCAATCCACACACCATGCCCACCAACGCCGTGCCCGTAGTGAGCCGCTTCCAGTACAGCCCCATAAAGAAACAGGGCACAACTTGGATGAGAATCTCAAACTTCAACTCTAGCAGACGGACCAAGGTGATGTCCACGCCAATCGCCACCCAGACTAAGATAATGACGATCACCCACGTGCTGATTTTGCCCACTTTTGTCAGCTCGGCCTCTTGGGCTTGGGGCCGGAAATAGGGCTGGTACACATCCTTGGTGAACATCGACGAAATCGACAACAGTGCCGAGTCGGCAGTTGACATCAGCGCGGCCAGCGCAGCGGCAAAGACCGCCACCACCAGCCAGTAGGCCAGCACGGAATCGCCCATCACCATCGCGCAGAGCCGAGCCAGCACTTGGTCGCTGTCTGCTCGGCTCAACTCGGGCAAGGCCACGGCCGCCGTAATGCCGCAGATCAAGGCCACCAATGTAGTGGTAAGCGGCATGAAGGCCATCAAGATCAACGAGCGTTTGAGCACCGCCACCGAGCGGCTAGCGTAGAGCCGCTGAATGGCCTGCGGATAAATGGCCGCCCCACAGCCCAACAGTAGCGCATAGCTAATCCACTTGTTAGCTCCCTCCAGACTCGGCGCTTGGACCTTGGGTGGATCCATTTCGCTAAGCTGGGCGACTATCTGCCCCAAGCCACCCCACTTCGAGGGAATGAGGAAGACCAAGATGCCAAATCCCAGCAGTAGGACCGACCCCTGCATGACATCGGTCCACGCCACCGAGCGCATCCCACCGAGCGTCTCGTACACGACCATAATCACGGCCAAGCCGATGATGCCGTACGCGGCCGGGACGGCTCCATTGGTGATCCCTTCTACGGCCACACCCATGGCCGTTAGCTGGGCCAGCGCGTAGTTGCACAAGGCGTAGATCATCAAAATCGTGCTCAGCAAGGTCAGCACCGGCGAGCGGAAGCGATGCGTAATGTAGTCGCCAGGAGTGATAAACCCCTCTTTGCGCGCCAGCGCGACCAAGCGCGGGGCAAAGAGCATGTAGCCGACGATGATCGAGAACATAAAGAGCACCGACGCCGTCCACTCAAAGCCGATGCGATAGGTCTTGCCCGTATAGCCAAAGAGCGTATTGCCGCTGTACTGGGTCGCATAGAGCGTCAAAAAAAGCACCAGCAGACCCATCGAGCGCCCTGCCAGATAGAAGTCGGCCATGCTATTGGAGCGGCGGCGCTTACGCGCAATCCACCCCACGCCGATCATCGAGACTAGGTACAATCCTACCGCAATGAGCGCGCCCGGACCAAACACCATGCCACCCATCACGCTTCCTCCTCGCCTTCAATCCAGTAGCGACGGATCACAAAGGCCGTCCAAGCGGCCAACAGCAGCACCGCCCCCAGCGACACTGCCACCCACAGAGGGAAACCCAACACCAGCGGCCCCCGATACCCTTCGGGCCAGTACCAAGGAACGGCCGCTGCATAGAGCAGCAAATAGACGATCCAGATGTAGCCGACCTTGCGTGGCTCAGAGACGAGTTGTTCTTGAGAATCATTCATAAACAGCAAATCAAAGCGCAGACACCGAAGTTGACAAGGCCGCTTCTGCTATTGGAGCAAGGCGACCGTTGTGCCGGACCTAGTCCTAAATCCTGTCGAAAGGCACTGTGCTCGCCCCCTGCGGCCGGGGTCCGGTGGGACGGATGGGCATGTTTTCGGGGGCCTGGTACTGCACGTCCAAATGCGGCGTCTCCAGCCGTATATGGCCTTGGTGACGCGAATCCATCAGGGCGTCCAGACCGCCGCTTACCAGCAGGGTGCGCTCCACCGGGTACTGCGGCTGGCCCGTGAGGAACATCTCTTGGATATTGAGTCCCAAGTAACTGAAGTGGGGATAGGGCGGCCCGTGCAAGCGCAGGCCCGTGGCCTGTACCTCGCCGTTGACGCGGGCCGCGTACGACCATTCCTCGACGTACCCGTTCAACTGCAGCAGGGCGGCCTTAAAACCATCCCTGTATTCTAGCAGAAAGGCCGCTGGATTTTCGCAAGCCTTCTCCATAGGTTCAGCCGAGGTTTTGCCCACGGCCGCAGCCGCAGCCGCCAACTCGCGCGACCACAGACCGTCGGCGCCGGCCTGCCACACGGCCTCGCCTTCCAAACACTGCACAGCCGCCAGCCCTGTCTCGCCGCCCCGACGCCGCTCGACCATGGCCTGCAGGCCCTCAAAGCCGTGATAGCCGTAGGACTCAATGCCGCCAAAGCTGAGCATGAGGGCGTCTTCGATGGGGGCATCCTGCTCGTGTTCGAGCCAAGGGTCGCGCCAGCCCAGGGGCACTGAAGAGCCGGCCATAAAGGGGACGTTCAGGTCCACTGCCCGGTCGTACATCCACTTGGCGTCGCACCAGTTGTAGGAAAGATGCTTGTCGCTAAACACCGGCACCGAGCGGCCAGAAGTGGCCATAACGCCGCAGATCTGTTCAAAGAAAAAGCGCCGGGGATACAGGTGCTGGCCCTTCTCGTTGAAGGCGTAACTGCCGTGTTCGCCAATGGAGATTACGCCATCGACGGCCAATTTGTTGCCCCCCAGACACAGAGCCGCGGGGATGCTCTGGTACACGGGTATATCGTATTCTTTGGATACTTGTAGGCCGATATCATTGTCGGGGATCTGGTCTAGGTACATGGAGACGATATCCACCTGCGGCTCCTGCATGCCCTCGTCCGTGGGAAAACCCTTGATGAATTTGCCGACAATGACGTCGGCGTGCGCCGGGACGCGGTATTCGGTGATAATAGCGGCGATCTTTTTGCGCTGGGCCATGGTTGCCTCTCTATTGTTGGACGTGGCTGCCGATATCGGTGTCGAAGACGGATATATACATTATAATATTCCCTACTGTTAAAACCACATAAAATTAGATTGCAGGAGGTTCTCCAATGACCAGTTCACGCCCCATCAAATGGGGCATCCTCAGCACCGCCAGAATCGGCGTCACTGCCTTCATACCCTCGGCTCGCGCCACGCCCGGTGCCCAAGTCCACGCTGTGGCCAGCCGCAGCCAAGCCACCGCCGACGCCTTTGCCCGCGCCCACGACATTCCCGTGGCGCTAGGCAGTTACCAAGCCCTGCTCGACCACCCGGACATCGACGCGATCTATATCTCGCTGCCCAACTCAATGCACGCCGAATGGACCATCAAAGCCGCCGAGGCCGGCAAACACGTCTTTTGCGAAAAACCGCTAGCCGTCACCGCAGCCGAAGGCCGGCAAATGGTCGAGGCTTGCCGCAAGGCCGACGTGCTGCTCTTTGAGGCCTTTGTCTTCATGCACCATCCCCAAAGCCACCGCCTCAAGGAAATCATCGCATCGGGCGAGATCGGCACCTTGCGCCACATTAACGCCGACATGACCTACGTCATCGACGATCCCAGCAACATCCGCCTGATTAAAGCGCTGGGCGGCGGCAGCATTTACGACGGCGGCGTGTACCCCATCACCTTTTCGCGCTTTATCGCCAGCACCGACCCGGTTAGCGTCCAAGCGCACATGCGGTTTGACGCGCAAGCCGGAGTAGATGTGGCCACTTCGCTCATCCTCGAATACCCCGACGGCCTCACCGCAACCTTGTACTGCAGTTTCGAGGGTCGCGGCGGTGCTCATGCCCTCATCACTGGCGATCAGGGCCGCCTAATTGTGCCCTCTCCGTACCATCCCGGTGAGGAGAGTAGTTTTGACGTGGTCATCGGCTCCGATGAGAGCCGCAGCGAGACCTTCCAGACCGGTACGCCGCCTTTCCAGCCGGCCATCGACTTTTTCCAGCAATGTATGCGCGGCGAAGAAACCCCCGCCTATATGGCCGATCACGCCGACGGCACGCTCAGAGTGGTCGAGGCGGCTTTTGAATCGGCGCGGAGCGGGCGGCGGGTGGAGTTGTAGGAAGGATTTTAGAGCGACTGGCAGCTACGTGAGTTGTGATTCAAGCCGCTTGCCTACTGTGCAGTGCAGAGTCATCTTAAAGAGAAACAATCCTGTGATCGCCGATATTCAGCATTAATCAGGAATCTATCCCTAATTGTTGCTTGATCAGCTTACACAAACTGTCCCTGATTTCTCGGTGTCTTGGTATTGGTGCTTGCCTACCGTTCTGAGGATTGGCATAAATGTCATGCCTTCCACCGTGTCTTTTTAAGTAGCATCCTTCATCAGTCAATTCTTTTATCAGCTCTCTCCGCTTCAAGGTATTTCCATCTTCAACTCTACTGAGTCGAACTTTCCCACAGGCATCGGCGGCGTCTCTTCCAGCATCAGATCATAAGCGTCCCTGATATTCATTTTCAATTCTTCCAAGTTTTCACCTTGGCTAAATACGCCAGGAACTTCACGCAGTTTCCCAACATACCAACCTTCGTCTAGCCAAAAGTCCAATGTGAAATTTCTAATCACAATTGCCTCCTTGCATCTTATAGATGGTTTCGGCGTTGGTGCATGAATCGGCTCAGGTTGTTGGATTGAGTTGCTGAATAGCACCAGATTCCTTAGTAGATTGGGCCTGATTTCCGACCAAGAAAACCGCTGCCGTCTCTTCCAAGGACCCTGTAATGGCCAACGTATCGTCCTGCCCAGAACCTGTCAAGCCTCGTCGCCGTCGTCGCCTCACTCAAATCAATATCCAGAGGCGTCGCCGCGTCTGGCACAGGGCTACTGCAGAAAACGACGCTTGGCCCTATATCCCCCAAGATGTCACCGGATACACGAAGGTTAGCGCCGGTTGCGACCATTGCTATGCCGAGCGCCTTTCTGAGCGTTTCCGTGGCGTCGAGGGACACCCTTTCGAGACCGGCTTTGATCTGACCCTTCGCCCCAAACGCCTCGAACAACCCATGCAGTGGCGGCGTCCACAGCTCATCTTCGTCAATTCTATGAGCGATCTCTTCCACAAGGACATTCCCACCGAGTACATCGAGCGCGTATTCGACACGATGGAGCGCGCCGATTGGCACATCTATCAGGTGCTTACCAAGCGCAGTTCGCTAATGCGCCGTTTCGTCCAAGGGCGCTACCAGGGCCAAGCGGCTCCCCCGCATATCTGGCTCGGCGTGTCCGTCGAAAATCATGGGGCTTTGACGCGCCTCCGGCACTTACAACAGACCAACGCCTCTGTGCGCTTCGTTTCCTTCGAGCCGTTGCTCGGTCCAATAGGTGCGGTGGACTTGGAGGATATTCATTGGGTAATCGCCGGAGGCGAAAGCGGGCCGGGAGCGCGTCCGGTGCGAGCAGAATGGGTACGGGCCTTGCGCGACCAGTGTCAGGCTCAGCGCGTCGCCTTCTTCTTTAAGCAATGGGGTGGGCGCACACCGAAAGCGGGCGGGAATACGCTCGATGGACGGCAGTGGTTGGAGTATCCAGAAGTGGAAACGGATCAGCAGCTTGAATCACCGTTACAAGCTATATCTTCACTTCACAAGTATTCTCAGTAAAGAATTTAGCACTGAAATGCTTATGATGTAGTACTCATATAATTAAATTGTTTGGCAATGGCATCCAATTTTTCGACCACTTCCGGGTGAATTTCCTCTTTCGTCATCTGCTCTGCAATTTGGTAATACTCATTTTCTCTGAGAATCAGCCCTGCTTCCTGCATGATCTCGGCAAGAATATCTTTCCCTTTTGTCTGTTTCAAAGTAGCGAAAGACTCAAATGGGGTCTTGTATAACGCCGGGGGTAGATACCCCTTCATGTATGCCTCTGTTTGGCTAGCCGCTTGCTTTCCATCAGCACTTTCTACAAAACGAGCGATAGCTTCAGGGTGAATGAGATAGCTCTCAATTTCATACCGATCCCAGAACAGCCGTCTCATACCTTTAGGAGCCGAAGACGTATTGCGAGATCCCTTGTTGTCGCCGTCGCACAACTCTATACCCTGAAAATCGGGAACGATCAATTGCAAAGAGGAAAAATGGTTTGTCACAAAATGCTTCTCCTTTTCTGCAGTTGGACGCCAGAATGGTTTTTCCAGAAACTGCAACAAGGGATGTTTCAAAACACTTGCCCACCCCCTCAGGATATCTATATCCGTCTTTCCTTCCACATACAAAATTTTTCGTTCGGTCTCAGCGAGCAGGATTTCTGTATTATCCAAGGACAAGGTTCTTTTTAACCCTCTTTTATCACTAACCTTCCTCAGTTCACCGGCTAACAAGCGTAGGTTGCCTTGTTCAGCGGCGTCGATTAGTCGCTCCGAATGCGTAGCAATAATTAATTGATATCTGTTTTGGCGAGCATGTTCGCGCAAATTGTGGTACATTTTATCCTGTAACAAAATATGCAGATGAGCATCTGGCTCATCTATGAGCACAACCGATGCTTCTTTATGCAGCAATGTGGCATGGACTAGTAACACCTGTAGGAAACCGCTTGCTGCGCTACTCAGATCGTAAGATGGGCTTTGTTCTGAATGTCGGTAACGAGCAAGTATTTCCGCCCCGCCGCTTGGGTAATCCAATTCGTAACCAAAAAAAGAGCGGATGACCTCCTGCAATTTCTGCCATTTCTCGGCATCCCGACTGACAGCAAGAAGCAAATTGCGTAGCACGCTACCGGCCTGCGCTCGCGCTAGTCGCGCCGGGATAACTACGGGATCAAAAGGAGACTCTTTAATATACACACCCGAGAGAGGGGGAATGTAAATGGGGATGAGCGGATCATCGATATATTTTTCAAGATCATTTTCGTCTACATCCTTCGTCGGACGAATAGAAGCTAACTCTGTTTCCTTGTAGATAATCTCAAATCCGATCTTCCAGCGATCGGTGTGCAGGCATACAGAGGCAGATTCTTGTACATCTTTGTCTTTCCATAGATGCTCAAAGTCAGCTATTGGCACCGAGTAGAATAGCTCTGAATTAAGATTAGTTCCCGGATAATTTCTATCTTCGTCTCGCGCCAAGCCAGGATCTCTTTCAGTCCATTGGAAGGCGAGCTCCGACCATGTGGCGATAGCTTGGAGCAGCGTCGTTTTGCCAGAGTTGTTAGGTCCTGCAATGACAAGGTGGTCTTGGGGTTCGAACTCTAGGTATTCAAATTTTTTAAAATTCTTGATAATTACTTTGTTAATCATATCTGTTCTCCTCTGGTACAAAAAGAGGGGGGCTTTCGCTCCAGACAATGCGCCCTTTTCGCAGCCAGTAGTGGCAACGACAAGGCAAGCCGGTCACGTGAACTGAGGGTGCCAGCGAAATCTGTCCGTCCGCATGTTCTGTTATGCGCCACCGTTTGTCAACCTGGGGCGACACATCCAAGTGGACAACTTGTCGGCATGCCTTACGAGGGCATACAACCGCCGCATAAAACGGATGTTTGCGTCCTCCAATGATGTACACCGTATTTTTTTGAGGATCGTCCGGCAAGTCCTCTACCCACTCAGTGCTGTAGGGACGGAAACGCGCCCATATATTGAAAATCCATCTAAACATGACTGGTATTATTTCTGACGAGTAAACTTCCGTCGCCTGTTCCCATGTATCGTTTCATCAATGGATGTGGACCACCCTCGTCCACGGCATTTTCATAGCATCCGTGTACTAGGCGAAATCGTTGAGTCGCAAATTCAGCGTTGGCGTCAAAGCGATAGGCATGAATGCGGGCCATGAAATCGTTAAACGCCAGACACGCTGCCTGCATGTTGACGGACATGACCGCCGGCTGTTCCTCACCGACGGCGGCTAAATAGCCAGCCACGCGCTGTTGTTGGTAGTATGCCGGGTCTTTTCGCTGCCAATCTTCGGCCGTCACCTGCTCCATAGTGTACGCGCCACGCGACAGCAGGCTTTCGCCTTCTGGGTGAATGTAATGCGACACGGCATCGGCGGAGGTGATGCCACCTTTACCGTCGGCCTCAAGATGGACTCCTACGTCAAAATAGGGAATCAGGTAGGCACTTGCCAAGCAATCGAGATGGTACCGTCCAAAGGCGGAATCTACGCAGCCGAAGATCACGTCGCAATCTACTAAAGCAGCTACGATGTCTGGTGAATCCGTCAATCCTTGGCAATCATCTACTTTGGTTCCCATGCCGATCTTTTGAGTAGCCCGCTCAATCGCCAACACCTTCGGCTGCTTATTGCAAGCGTCATCTATGGTACTGTTGATGAGGCGATTCAGATTTTTCTCTTCTACTATATCATCGTCCACAATCACCAACTCGCCCACGCAATTACGCACAAGCAGTTCAATGATTATGCTGCCCGTGCCCGAACAACCGACAACCCCTACCCGCATAGTACGCAATAAGTCCAACGTGCCCTTGCCAAAAGTTTGCGCTAGCTTCTCTTGGTACGCCGTTTGCCGTTGGGATTTGTGGGACTTCCATATGTGGATATTGTCGCCGATGGCAGAAACGGTTGGCATATCGGAGAACGTTCCGTGTGCGTCCACCGTGCGAGCCTCAATCCGGCCATTCGACAACATAATGGCAGATCCATTTGGTCGTCCGTCGTCGAACCAATTGCATACAGAAGGAAATAATTCCCGGTCATTACGATCGTCAAGTTTTGAAAATCGACCGCATCCGTTGGGATGGGAATGAATGGTGACGATAGACTGTCCGTCCCGGTCTATATCGCAGATTTTTTCCGGCGACAGACAGTCACCAAAAGGCCAAGAGACAAAGTCTTCTTTTCTATCCGACAGATGATGTGGTGGGTACAAAACATCCGCGACGATAAGGCGACGATGCCGTTTCCCTCTCCCTTGGTTGCACAACAAAATGGCGGCAGCCTCCAGCCCGTCTCCAGGGAAAAGGTGGTTAAAAACCGCCTCATACCGACTCGCGGTCATAGTCAGGATTGCGGTTGTCATCACCCGACTTCAGTGTCTAGCTGGTTTTTTACGTACTCAATATGTCTGACGATGGAATCGACTCCTGGCTGCCACGAGTCATGATGACGCGACCAACGCTGCCAAGTCTGACCAAAGTGAGTTTCAGAGGCCAGAGCACCTATTGATGATCCGTCTGATTTACCAAGCGCAGGGTAAAAGTAAAACATATCCAACATTGATCCAGGATAGCCGCTTGGAATGAGTACCATCAGCGTGGATTTTTCTACCGTATAGCCTTGGGGAATGGGAAAGTCATCGATGAGTAGGCCATACTTGCCGTTGCCCTCAGTGACCTTCTTCCATTTGGACGGATAATTCCCTTCTAGATATTGAGTATCCTCCGGCGGCAACTCGTAGGGATTAATCATGGCCTTGCTGCGCCTGTCGCCGGACAGTTTCAAATCTTTCAATGCCAGGACGGGACAAATCGACCTGGTCATTGGCCTCGATTCTTTCTCTTTTACCACCGTGCAATTTCTGGTTGAGAGACCATTCATCATCGCGCTTTTCGACCAATGCCAAAATACCGGCTCCGGTGATTTCAGCAGAGTCCACGGTGTGCTTGTCGCCGTCTATTCGGATGCGGTATTTGTGCCCTTTGGGTGGACGGCGGTCGTTCTTGCCGCATTCCTCAAGGTCAATGGCATCGTCAGAGGCGGGAGGAATGACAAAATACGAGTCCGCATCTTGGATGACAATCGTCATGTCATCCGCAATTTCCACATCCACACCGTCTTCAATGTCGGCAAATAGACGCCCCTGCGGGAACTTGTCATCCCGCTCTTTGAGAGCTTTGCCGGTAATTTTTGCTTTTGGCAGGGCAAGATTGCGCGATCCGTTGAACTCTGGCCGCACTTCATTGCGCAACGGCGGGTTATCCTCGATGGAGCTTTTCCCGACGACCAATCGTTCTCCTCCGCGAATGAGGATGAATTCCCCCGACAGGAGAGGAATATCTATGCCGTCTTCACGGCTCAGAAAAATTCGTTCCTCACTGCAATCGGCGATTTCGTAGAGATCATCGACGGAAACAAGCCCCGAATGAATTGTTTTTTCCTGCCCGTCAATCTGGATAGTCGGTTTCATGTTGATTCCCTCTGATGTTGTGTTAAATGGATCTCTTGTCTAGTGTACAAGAGACGTCCGCAAGCGCAAGGGGCCATTCTCGACCTCATCAGGCTTTGAAAGCTACCTTGGGCACCGATCATCAAGATAGTATAAGCGCACCTTGATGTCAATGATGAAAAAGCATAAATTGCTTTTTATTACAAACATTCACATTAAAAATGTTCCTCTTGCGATTATATAAATATCCGCCCTTTGCTTTTTATTGCTTGACATTTTGCCTGACATCCTATACCTATATATGAATGCGACGGCGACCGAACTCAGAAAAACTCTACGAACTCGTAGGTCAGAAAGTGGAACGGCAGCGGCGCGAGGCGAAGCTCTCGCAAACCCAACTCGCGCAGCGTTGTGGCCTCGCCCGAGGCTCAATTGCTAATATTGAGAGCGGAAATCAGCGACCGACGCTCCACACGCTCTGGTCGCTCGCTGATGCGCTCGGAGTTGATATGCGCTCGCTCTTGCCTTCGCGTGATGAGTTCTTAAAGAGCGAGACATACACCGCAACCTCTAAAATCACAGGTTGGCTGAAGGATGAGGCAGGCAGGAGCCAAAACCAAGTTAATTCCTTCATCGCTGAGAGTCTAGAGAAGGTCAGCCCCAATGTTGCTGGAGAGAAAAGCTGAACAGTTACTCGTAGAGGCGGGACTGGATACTGTTCCAATTCCCGTGGAGCAAGTCGCTGTTTACCTAGGCATAAAGGTCGAGTTGGCAGAGCTTGGTGAAGAGTGCTCGGGAGTACTCGTCCGAAATGAAGGCCGTGCTGTCATTGGTGTGAACCAAGATCACCACCCTAACCGGCGGCGTTTTAGTATTGCACACGAAATTGCCCATTTCGTTCTCCACAAAGGCGATACGTACATCGACAAGGGGTATCTCGTGCATTTCCGCGACCGGAAGTCTGGTTCCGGCACCAAACAGGAAGAGATGGCAGCTAATGCGTTTGCGGCGGCACTGCTCATGCCCTCTAAGTGGGTCCGGGAAGCCTTCAAACAGCATCCCTTTGATCTAACCGAAGACGAAGGCCTAGAAAAGCTCGCTAGAAAGTTCAAAGTGAGCCCCCAAGCAATGACCTACCGCCTTATGAATCTTCAACTGATCTGAAGTCACCTTTAGATCCATTATCTCTTTATTCTTTCAGAGATGATGAACAGCGGCAGCGGCAAAGGCTTCGTGATATTCCCTTCTAGCAACAAGGTGCTGCTCCAGCCGGTCAATCATCCCCATAAGCTCATCGACCTTGGCGACGATACGATGCTGCTCAGCGAGAGGTGGAAGCGGGAGCGGTGTGTAGGCAAAATACTCGCGTGGGACACGCTGCTGTCCAGCGGTCCCGGTCATCGTTGTTATGCCCATCTGCAAAAAATCTGGCGACTTATAGAAGAGCAAGAGGTATTCTGGCACTACTTTGTTGGCGATGATACGGATAACGTGTAACTCGGTGGTACCTGCACCTATGCCACCTTCGAGTCCGGTCATTACGCACGATTTGCGATTCTGAAAACAAGGCGTGATCTTGGCGACGACCACATCTCCCTCTGAGAAATGTGTGTAGCCTTTCTTGATTTCACCCCAACGTCGAGTCTCGGGGACGATTGGCTGCCGATAATCAGTGGGGATGACGGGCATTGGGCAGAAAGAAACCATCGCATCGTCCTCAGCCACATTTCGCGGATTCACAACCCCAAGAGCCGCCGTGCAAGTCCAAATCTAACCTGTCGGTAGTTCAACAGCAGTTGCCGAATGATCCAAGTCGGGCACGGGCTTTTGTTTGCCAATTTTCTTTGCTCGGACAAGTCTCGCTCTCTCTTCCGCGATGCGTTCCAAAAGCACTGCGGCAGATTCGTCACCCGAATCCTGCGGCACCAACCGCCCTCGCACCGCAAGCTGAAGCACCAACTCCCGCAACCGCTCAATGCCCCCCGGTGCCTCCGCAACCGTATCAAAAGCCTCAATGAACTCCCCCGGCGTCATGCCGTCCGCTCCAGTGCCTCAGCCAACGCCCGCTTCAACTGCTCCCGCACCGCAGCCGCTGCCGCTCGTTCCTTCTCATACAACGCCAGCAGTTCATCCGGGTCGCCGTGGCCTCCCTCAACCGAGTTGGGATTGGCGATGTCGAGGTTGAAGTTGCGCTCGCGGATCTCGTCAATACTGACCTTCCAAGCGAACTCGTTTTCAACCCGATTCTCCCACCACGCCTTCTCTGGCTCAAACTCCTCAATCCGCATCGGCTTGGTCTTGGAGTAGGACTTGTAGCCTTCCGGGTAGGGATGCTCGTAGTACCAAACCTCGGTGGTGGGCCTCCCCTTCTCGGAAAACAGCACATTGGTCTTGATGCCAGTGTACGGCGCAAACACCCCGTTGGGCAGACGCACGATGGTGTGCAACTCACACTCGGTGAGCAGGCGTTCTTTCAGGCGCGTCTTCACCCCCTCGCCGAACAGGGTGCCGTCTGGCAGCACCACCGCAGCCCGACCACCGGGCTTGAGCAACTCGACGATTAGCACCAAGAACAAGTCCGCGGTCTCGCGGGTGCGGAACTCGCGCGGAAAATTGTGCTCAATGCCGTCCTCCTCCATGCCGCCGAAAGGCGGATTGGTAAGCACCACATCGACCCGGTCGCGCATACTGATGTCGCGCAGGGACCGGGCGAGGGTGTTGTCATGCCGAACGCCGGTCGGCACATCAATTCCATGCACGATCATGTTGGTGGTGCAGAGTAGGTGCGGCAGGGGCTTCTTCTCCACACCTTGGATACTGGCCTGAAGCTGCGCCTCTTGCGCTGGCGTCTTCACATCCTGCTGGCGAATGTGCTCAATGGCGCAAGACAAAAAGCCGCCAGTGCCGCAGGCCGGGTCGAGAACAGATTCCCCAAGGCGAGGATTAATCATATCCACCGCGAATTGAGTCACCGCCCGTGGCGTGTAGTATTCGCCAGCATTCCCGGCACTCTGAAGGTCTTTGAGCAGTTGCTCGTAGATGTTGCCGAATAAGTGCCGGTTCGTAGCGTCGTTGAAGTCAATGTCTTCCTCGATCTTGTTGACCACCTGCCGCAGCAGAATGCCAGACTTCATGTACTGGTAAGCGTCCTCAAAGACGCCGCGTACCAAACGACGGCGACTCATCCGCGCATCCTCTTCCCCACTCGGCGGCTCGACCTCCATGCCCTTGAGCGCAGGAAACAGCGTATCGTTGACAAAGGTGAGCAGTCTGTCGCCGGTGGCACCTTCTCGGTCAGCGGCCCAAGCACTCCAGCGCAGGTCTTCTGCGGTGCGGGTCTCGCCTTCCTCCATCCAAGTTACGTCAACCAACGGAGACGCGAAGTCATCTTCAATCAGCTCTAATTCCTGCTCGCGGTCGTTCCATATCTTGAGAAACAGCAGCCAGACGAGTTGACCAATGCGCTGGGCATCGCCATCGACGCCCACATCCTTGCGCATTATGTCTTGGATGGACTTGATGGTAGTAGATAGGGCCACGAGAGTCAGTCCTTGGCTCGGAGACGATTCAGCGTACCAGACCAATTGAGAATGCGCAGATCCGCCGTAACCAACTGGTGGCCAGCCAACGCGGTGGCAACAATCAAGCGATCCGCCGGGTCAGCGTGGAAATCCCTCAGACGAACAGCCCGAACGCCGATATCACCATTGATTGCGATTTCGACAATGCCCTCATCAAGAAGCTTGCGACGCCATGAACTGACAGACTCGTCCAGTTCAATTCGCCTTTTGTCTTTTAGCATTGCGACTTCCCAGAATGAAATCGCGGAGACTGCCACTTCGCCTTCGCTTTCAGCGCGGACGATCGCTTTGCGAGTCCTCGGTCCCAATCTGGCGTCTCCGGTCCTCAGCCACAGCAGAACATGGGTGTCGAGTAGGATCAATCCTCTTCCTCCCATGTCTTACCCGTCTCCGCATCCCACTGCACATCGATCGGTTCAATTATATCGTCGAGGATGCGAATTTTGTCCCGATCCCTGCCAAACATGCTCGGCTCCTCGTCGCGATAGGGTACGAGGCGTGACACGGGGCGGTCGTTCTTGGTAATGACGATCTCGACGCCGCTGTTAGCGACCTCGTCCATCAGCTTGAGGCATTTGGTCTTGAACTCAGATGCCTTGATCGTCCGAACATCGGTCTGGTTGTCGTCATGTGTAGCCATAACACTATCCCCCAGAATGTGTGCTGATTATTGCGATTAAGATGAAGATGTGGTATTGCGCATTGATTGCAAGTCGCACTAGGCGGCAGCATCGTAGAGGGCCTCTGCAAGCTCCTGCACGGCGGCAATGTACTCGTTCCTGCCGCCGAAGTGCCGAACCAACTCCATCGGTGTACCAAGGTCAGACAACGGCTGCACGCGCAGGACGCCGGGGTCTTCTACTGAGGTCAACCCTTCGTCCGCGTACTTATCGAGCAGGGCGTCGAGCACGGCACGGGCCTGTGCGCCGTAGCGGGTAAATACGTCCCGCTTCTTCACGTTCGCAGCCCGCTCTCGCCGGGTGAGCGGAGGCTGACCATAGACTACATGACAGATCAGGTCGAAGGCGTCCATGTCCCGACCGACCCGCTCGCGCAACGCTTCAAAGAACACGCCCTGCTCGCTCAGTTCGTCGATAACCGCCGCCTTCCGGTCTGCTTCAGACCAGCGCTGCAAGAAGTCGTCTAGAGTCGCGTACTCCGCTTGAACAGTCTTCCGAGTGTAGTCGGCCAGCGACTCGGTGACGAGCCGACCGTCCTTGCTATAGTACTGGACGCGTTCGGCGATAACTTCGACCTCGACGCCGCTGACGACGAATTTCTTGGGACCCTCTGGCGGTGGGTCTGGGCCGATTTCTTCGCCTCCCCCGTTCCCTCCTATATCATCCGGCGGCATAGGACCGCTGTCCTCCTCGGGCGCATAGACGACAACCGGCTCCCCGTCGAAATCCGGGTCGGCAAACAGTTCGGTCGCCCTCTTGAAGTCCATGATGGTAAACCAAAACTTGCCCGCGTCCTCGTGAATACGGGTGCCACGCCCGATGATCTGCTTGAACTCAATAAGCGACTCAATGCGCTGATCGAGCACAATGAGTTTACAGGTCCTTACATCTACTCCGGTCGACAACAGCTTCGAGGTAGTGGCGATGACCGGGTAGCGCCGCTCGGGGTGAATAAAGTCGTCGAGCGCGAGCCGGCCATCCTCGCTGCCGCCAGTCATGCGGACCACGAACTTCGCGGCATTACGAGCTTCCTGCGGCAGGCACTTGGCAACCTCGCTGACCAGCGCCGAACGCATCCTCTCAGCATGGTCAATGTTTTCGCAGAAGACGATGGTCTTGCCGTAGGGGTCGGTCTCCAACATATACGAGACGATCTTCTCGGCGACGCGCCGGGTCCGCTCATTAAGGACCAGCACCCGGTCCATGTCGCTTTGGTTGTAGACGCGGTCTTCGATCTCTTGGCCGAGGTCGTCAGTCATGCCCACCGGAGGCCGCCAACCCTGCAAGTCCTTGTCGAGGTCAATGCGCACGACCTTGAACGGCGCAAGAAAGCCGTCGTCAATGCCCTGCTTGAGGCTATAGGTATAGATGGGATCGCCAAAATAACTGAGCGTACTAACCTTGGTGGTCTCCTTCGGTGTCGCCGTAAGGCCGAGTTGGATGGCCGGCTCAAAGTAATCGAGGATCTCCCGCCACGCACTGGCCTCACGGGCACTACCTCGGTGGCACTCATCAATGACCACCAAGTCGAAAAATCCTCGGCTGAACTGCCGGTAAATGTTCTTCTCCTCCTCGTTGCCGCTAACGGCTTGGTAGAGCGCGATATAAATCTCGTAACTCGGGTCCATATCGCGGTTGCGAACCTTGGTCATCACCGGGCCAAAAGGCTTGAAGTCGTTGGTGACAGTCTGGTCCGCGAGAATATTCCGGTCCACGAGGAACAGCACCCGCTTCACCTTCTCGGCCCTCCACAGCCGCCATATAATCTGAAAGACGGCGAACGTCTTGCCGGTGCCGGTGGCCATGACCATCAGCACCCGGCGCTGTCCTCGCGTAATGGCTTCGACCGCCCGCTGCACGGCAACGCGCTGATAGTACCGAGGCTCCTTGCCGGGGTCTGAGTAGTAGGGCTGACGGACGAGCCTATCAGATTTTTCGTCGAGTCCCTTCCAAGCCCGGTACTGCCGCCACAACTCGGCCGGGGATGGAAACTCGTCCAGACCAATTTGCTTTTCTATGGAGTCCGACTGGCCGGTGCGATCGTGGAATAGAAAGGCATCGCCATTTGACGAAAACACAAACGGCACGTCGAGAGCTTCGGCATAGCCAAGTGCCTGCTGCATCCCGCCGCCGACCAGGTGGCTGTTGTCCTTGGCCTCGACCACGGCGAGCGGTAGGTTGGATTGGTAGAATAGCAAATAGTCAGCGCGCTTCTTCTTGCCACGCGAGCCTAGCTTGCCCCGGACAATAACCCGGCCATCTGTAAAGGTGTATTCGCGGCGGATCTGCGTGCGCTGATTCCATCCGGCCCCGATGATCGCCGGGGTGATAAAGGCGTTGCATATCTCCGCTTCGTTCAGGAGCTTCTTGTTCATCTCGAGGTCTCAAATCGCATAATCGTGTATAACGGAGTCGATACAAATTTGGCTAAGCGCCTTATTTTCGCAAAAGGAAACCTCCCCCCTCACCCCAACACATACACCGGACTCGACCAAGCCATCTGCCCGTCGCACTGAATGGCCTTGACGAAATAAGCAGCCTGTTCCTCCCCCGGAGACTCATCCACAGTCTCCAACGTCAATTCCAGTGCTTCTACCCGCCCGGGATAGCGCTGCACCACCAACTGCATGTCCAAGCCGCCGTAGTCAAAGCATAGCGGCTCGTGACCCAGCCCCGCCAGATCAATCTCCGTCGTCCCCGCCGCCGACTCGAATACCAAGCTGCCGACCTGCCCATCATCCAGCACCAACTCAATCCCGTCGCAATCCCCCGTAGTCTGCGATTGAAAAGCCACGGCCTGCGGCTCAGTCGCGGTAATGCCATCGGCCGCAGAATCAAAGCTAACCGTAGTCGCCTCCAAGATGGTCGCCTGAGTGGTGCGGATAACCCCGGACCAATCCACTCGCCGACCGCGCCCGCGCATCCGCGAGCCAGACCACATCAAGCGCAATCTATTGGAATCCCCCAAATCCCGGAATTCAGGCGGCTGCACCTCGGCGATCAATTCCCGACCGCGATACACTTGCAGCGCCTCCAGCGGTGCCGCCCCCACAACCCGAGCGCGAATATCCACCGAGTCCACATCTTGCACCACCGCCCCCATGAGCGCACCCGCTATCTGTACATCTATAAGTATGCGCGCACCAGTTGTGCCATAACAGCGCCGACTGCACAGAGCCTCCCACACGCCCGCACGCGACAACTCGCCAGCCAACACGCATGTCAAACCGCCAGCAATGCCAAACTCACCAGCCCCCGGCCCCTCAGCACCAGGTCGCCCCTTGTGGCCGTCGCTATTGCACATGATCCCGACCACGTGGCCGCAGTCCAGCGCGTCGAACAGCATCCACTCAAATACGCCCCAGCTCGAGACGACCTCCACCAGATTGTGCGCCTCGGGGTCGAAATACGCCTTGACGTCGGCCCAGCGCCCACCCACGTGCGAGCCGATAATCACTTGGTCGCGCGGCACCAAGCGAGCGAGCCGGGCGAAAAACACATCGGCCGGATGCGCGGGCGACACTTCGTCCTCGGGCACGTGCGGGATCTGCCAGTGGCTGTTGCGCACAATAGGCAGCCCCTCGGCAAAGTAAAAGACATTGCGATCCCCACCAGCCGGAGAATTGGCCGACCACTCGTAGCCGGGAAAGACCACGAACTCTCCGTCCCGGTGAAAAGCCCGCACTGTCTCATTGAGCCGTTGCCAGTCCTCGTCATCAACCTGGAAGTCGTTACCTTGATGCGAGGCGAAATCCACCCTCGCCCAGTCGCGCGCAAAAGTGAAGTACTCCTCCTCCGTGCCTATGCCGACGGTAGCGTCGGACTGGGCGTGCAAATCCCCCCAGTAGCGGTGCCACTGAGGCGCTATCTCAGAAATGGCGATTGGATTGCTGTAACAGCGCAAGCCGTCTGCCGCCGCAATCAACCGTCCACTACCCGGAGCGCAAAAAGACACCCTACACCCCTCGACCACGACCTCCCCCTCCCCTTCCCAACCCAATTCAACCGGCTCTGCCACCGCCGTCGGATTGCCCCACATATCCTGCCCTTTGACAAAAACCTCGACCGCCTCGCCCACCACCGCCTGGCTCGGCGCTATGCACACCAATTCCACGGCCTCTCCCGCGACAATGGGAAACTTGGGCGAATCCGCCACGGCCCGAGCCACCGCAGCATTGGTCGGATCGACGAAAACGCGGAACTCGTGGGCCGACTCGACAAAGGTCTGCACCCGAATCCCCGGCGAACCGCCGCCGCGCTCACCCAAGACCACGGTCACCGTATCGCCGGGCGCGAGGGACCCGTCGTACACATCAATCACCACGCACCAGATCATCCACGGCCGCTCGTGCCCCTTGGGAGCAAAGCGCGGTGCCAGCTTGGCCGCCCCATTGGTCTGCACCGTGCAATACGCTGGCGCGGCTGGATCGCTAAACTGGGCTGGCTGCATATCGCAGGCGAGGCGCTGGGCGATCTTAATGGTGCCGCCCTCGTCAATGCCGTAGCTGCCCACAGTCAGGGTCAAGGTCCATTGCTGATAGCTACCGGCCACTACCGGGACGCAAGGTTCCAGCGTCACCGTCCCCAGCCGTTCCCGCCATTGTTGACTCATTTTTTAAACTCCTGTCTTCCAGCGTGATATTTATATAAAAATCTCCGCACTACTCGCCCACTTTTCTCCACAGCCTCTTTTTTCGCTAACTTAACCGGCATTATAGAAAAATCTGCGCGGAATCGAAATCCGCCCCTTCAGAAAGGACAATCAGCGTGAAGGTAATACTGACATATGATATGGGGGAATCCTTCGTCGAAGAATTGCAGACGGCGTTTCCCGAGCTGGACTTTTACCCAGCGTATGACGAAGCAGAGCAAGTGCAAGAGGTCGCCGATGCGGAGGTTGTGTTTGGGCTGATGAGGCGACCGGTATTTTTGGCGGCAAAAGAACTTAAGTGGTTCCACTTTGTCGGCATCGGCTTCGACCCAATCGTGCGCGATATACCGGAATTACGCACGGGTGACGTGGCGATGACCAATGCGCGGGAGACGCACGTCGTGCCCATGGCCGACCACGTCTTCGCCGCCATCCTCGCGTACGCCCACCGCATCCCCGAACTACTCGAAGATCAGCACAACCGCCAGTGGAATACCAAGCGCTACGTGCGGCGCATCATCGAATTGGCCGGGACCAAAATGGGAGTGCTGGCCATGGGAGACATTGGCCGGGGCGTGGCCACGCGGGCCGCCGCCTTTGGGATCGAGGTGTACGCGGTGGATATTTTGCCGATGGAGCCGCCGCCGGGAGTGTGCGCAGTGTGGCCGGTCGAACGCTTGGACGAGATGCTCGGGATGATCGATTGGCTAGTGATAACGGCCCCGCGCACCAAGGAGACGACCGGAATGCTCAACCGCCAACGGCTCGCCCTGCTCAAAGAAGGGGCATTTGTCGTAGTCGTCTCACGCGGAGGAATCGTCGATGAAGAAGCGCTAGCCGAGGGCTTGCACACAGGCCGAATCGGCGGGGCCGCACTCGACGCGACGGAGGTCGAGCCGCTGCCGCCCGACAGCCCGCTGTGGGACGCGCCCAACATGCTAATCTCGCCGCACACATCGGCCGAGTCCGTGCAATTGATCGAGCGCCGCAAGGCCATCTTCGTGGAAAATCTGCACCGCTATCTGGCCGGCGAAGCGCTATTGAACGTATGCGATTTAGAGAAGGGATATTAGATGACGGCAAAACCCCACCTGCCCCCGTCCCCCATTGACGAGGGCAAAGTCACCGTAACGGCGATCGAATCCGTGCAGCCGCTCGACCTGTTCCCCGACTTGCTGCTGGTGCGCATCCACACCGACGCCGGACTCATCGGCCACGGCGAAACGTACTACTGCGCCGAAGCCGTGCAGGCCATGCTGCACGACTGGATGGCGCGCCGGCTGCTCGGCGCAGACGCGCTGGCCATCGAATCGCACTGGCGCTTCCTGTACGAGCGCGCCGCGAATTTCGGCGTCCGCGGCACGGAAATCCGCGCTTTGTCAGCGCTGGACGTGGCGCTATGGGATATTCTCGGCCAAGTCTGCAACCAGCCGATCTATCGCCTGCTCGGCGGGCCAGTACGCGACAAAATTCTGGTGTACAATAGCTGCGGCAACCCGCAATACGGGCCGAGTACCACCGGGCGCAAGGGCTGGCCGGGCTTTGGTGCCATCGGCGAGCCAGGACCGCTGGGCGACTCGTGGAAGCTGTTCCACGAGCCGGTGGCGCTGGCCGAGGAATTGGTCGAGTTGGGCTATAGCGGCCTAAAAGTCTGGCCCTTTGACCAAGCGGCCATCCAGTACGGCCCGGCGCGCATTCCGCACCGCGCAATCGAGGAAGGCGTGCAGCCCTTGCGCGAAATCCGCGACAAGGTGGGCATGGACCTCGACATCTTCGTCGATGGCCACGCGCATTTCCAGCTCCCAGCGGCCTTGCGCATCGCCGAGGCATTGCGCGAGGTTGCGCCGCTGTGGCTGGAGGACGTGATCAAAATGGACAACCTCGACACGGTCGCCGACTTCCGCCGCCAGAGCCGGATGCCGATTTCCGTCAGCGAGATGCTGTTGAGCCGCGCCGATTACAACTCCGTGCTGATGCACCAAGCTGCCGACTACGTGATGATCGACCCGACCTGGGTCGGCGGCATTTCCGAGACCGCGCGAATCGCCCATCTGGCGCAGACCTATAACGTACCAGTCAGCATGCACGACTGCACCGGCCCGCTGACGCTCTTTGCCGGCTTACACGTGGGAGCAGCGGTGGCGAACTGCTGTTATCAGGAGACTGTGCGGGCGCAGATCCAGACGGTGTATCGAGAACTAATCGACGTCGAGGTGGAGATTAGCGGCGGATATGTGAATCTACCCCAAGGCAGCGGGTTGGGAGTTCGACTAAATCCCGATTTGTTCAAGCCGGAACGGCCGGGCTATCGGATTTCGCAGCATTGATTGCCTCTTTCAAAGACTTGCGAGTGTACGAACTTCGCGCACAAACTTGTCGAATGAAGGGCACTGCTGCGCTTGCTCCAAATTAATCCTGCTCGCAAATGCCGCTTGGTCAATGGTCTCGCGATACGTCAAACCCGTAGGCATATTGTTCGACAGCCAACCTTTCGCGTCTCGAATGCTTTCAGCATCCGCAGGCGCTACGAGGCTATCAGCAAGCCCTCTAAAGCCCGCCAGCGAATTGGCGGCGGCAACGAACCACGACTCAAACTCGCTTTTTGCAATGACGACCGAGATGCGTCTATCGGGACGGCTTTGGGCTGCACGAGTCGCCATAGCAGGTGCTAACTCCGCAGGACAGTCGTCGTCGGCATCGACTAGCACGACAATCCCGTCTGGCGCGGAGATGCGGCTTGCCGCTAAACTGACGGCTCTTTCCAACTCGCCCGGCTTGAGCAGCTTGCCCTTTGGTACGCGAATGGAACGTTCTACCGCAACGTCGTAGCGCTGCAATCTCTCTTGCAAGACTCGGCGCAATAGAACCCGTACTGCTTCGACATCGCCGTGGCCTTCTACGATGGCGATCAATTTCACAGATCCAACCCGAACAGATTCAATTGTTTAACGCTAAGTTCTGTCGCTTGGGGATCCGGCCTAAGCTGGTCCATGCGAAGTAGCTCGCCGGCGGTGTATAGGTGATCGCGCAACGCTGATCTCCCCGCTTCGTCTAAGGGACCAATTTTTGTATCGCCGTCCTCGGAAACGACGGCTTGTATGGCGCTGTCGGGTAGTGATGCATCATCGAGCAGATCGGGGCTGTGGCTGGTAATGAGCACCTGTCGGTGATCGCTTGCATCGCGCAGACTATCCGTCAAAACGCCGGCCGCGGCCGGATGCAGGGCGACCTCGGGTTCTTCAATGGCCACCAACTCCGCCGGCCCCTGGAACAAGGCCACGAGTACGCCGAGAGCACGCAGGGTGCCGTCTGACATGTTGGTGGCGAGGAAGCGCCAAGGATGAGAAGATCCCCTAACGTCCTGCTTAAATTCGAGCATTTCGCGTGGGCCGACGGCCTTGGGATCCACTGCATGGACGCCCGGCACGACCGTTGCGAGATATTCCTCCACGCGGCGCTTCACTGTTGGAGCGCGGTCCTTCAAAGCAGCAAGAACGCTGGCCATGTTCGAGCCATCGCGGTTGAGCAGTTCGCCTGGGTCGGGCGGCTGCGGCTCTCGGATGCGTTCGGGATTTAGGTTATAGAAACCCATCGAAATGAGGGCGTCATACAGGGGTCGAAAAGCCTCTATGCCGGAGACGTTGACTAGAAAGAGGCGGTCCTTGGGAATGGCAGGGACGGGTTCAATACTGATGCGCTCAAGTGCGCCTTCCTTTATTCGGTAGTAGGCTTTACCCGCACCATCTATCCCCGGATGAATTGCACATTCCTCTTCGGCGACTAGATAGGCCCCCCTTTTCGCACCAATTCTGAAGGCATAGTGGCCATAGCGGCCTTTAGATAACTGAAACTCAATGCGAATGGTAAAGTGCGTGGGATGCCCACTCGACCGCCGGCGCACCTCGTGGATACCTCCGCGGTCGCGGAGGGCGTGGTCCAGCGAATAGCGGAGCGCGTCGGCGATAAAGCGGAGGGCATCGACGAAATTGCTCTTGCCGCTGCCGTTGGGTCCGACGAGAATCGACAGAGGGCCGATGCTCACATCGCACGCGCCAATACTTTTGTAATTGCGGATGGCTACGCGGGTTATTAGACGAGTATCTGACATGTCTGGCTATGAACCGGATTTCAAAGCGTTGAGGAAGAAATACCCAAGCCGTCCAACATTCACCTCGTATTTCGGCTGCACTCAAGGAGGACGACCTTCTCCTTAGTACACAAGATAGCCCTAGAGGTGATTCAAAAACAAGGTCCCGGCTTACGGGTAATGAGAAGCCTTAAGTTGTAGGAAATCCGATAATCAGACTATTGCTAATCTTGCGGCTCGGACATTACCGTTGTAAAAGATAAAGGTGTCCCTAGTATTGTAAGCGGACAGTGAAGAGGCGTTTCAACATATCTTGATTGCAAAACTTTGACGGAGAAATTTTCAATGGAAAAGGTCAGATATTCCGATTTGCTGCCGTGGGAATTCCGCCAGCGGCTGGCGGCTAAGCCGGTTGCGTATCTACCGCTGGGCACACTCGAATGGCACGGCGAGCACTTGCCCTTGGGCAGCGACGCGATCCAGAGCGAAGGGCTGATGATCGAGTGCGCCAAGCGCTTTGGCGGCATCGTCATGCCGCCGATTCACCTCGGGCCGGATCGGGCGTGGGATCGCGGCGGCGGCAAAGTACTCCACGGCATGGACTACGCCGACACCACCGAGCCACACCGGCAGCTAGACGGTAGCTGCTACTGGGTATCGGACGGGTTTTTCGGAACCCTAGTCGATGCGATTTTAGCGCAGATCAAGCGCGCGGGCTTCAAGTTCGTGTTCGCCGACGGACACGGGCCGAGCCGCTGGGCTTGGCGCGAAGCCATGGCCGAGCGGGAGCAGCGCTTCGGCCTCAAGCTGGCGGGGGTTACGGACGAAGTCGCGCAGGAATGGAAAAGCCAGATGGATCACGCCGCGCGCAACGAAACATCGCTGGTGATGCACTATCGGGAGGAGTTGGTGGACCTCGGGCAGTTGTCGGCAGATCGGAGCGTGTGGCCGCAAGGAGTCGGCGGCGAAGATCCGCGCGACGCCAGCGCCGCCCACGGGCGCGAGTGCATGGAGCGGTCCGTGGAAATTGTCGGGCGACTAATTGCAGAGAGCGGAGTTTGATTACTGTAACCGGCGACCGCGGTCGCCATCTTCAAAAGGACGACGCATGAAAATCACCCAAGTAGAGACCATTCGCTTCAAGACCACCACCAATACCGAGCGCGACTCCGACGGCCACGGCCATCCCGGCCCCGAGCGCGAAACCATCCAGACCCTGCTGCAAATAGACACGGACGAAGGCGTCTCCGGCTACTGGTTTGGTGCCAATGCCCAAGCCATCGACAGCATCGTCAAACCCGCCATCGTCGGCGAAGACCCCTTTTACCGCGAAAAAATCTGGCGCGACCTCAACCATCGCCAGCGCCTCAATCTGGGCACGCTATCCGACCAAGTGCTCATGTCCGTTGATCTAGCGTTGTGGGACTTGGCCGGACGCGCCCTTGATCAACCCGTGTACAAACTGTTGGGCGGCTTGCGCGACAAAGTGCCAGCCTACGCCTCCACCATGTGCGGCGACGACCTCAAAGGCGGCTTGGCCACGCCCGAGGACTACGCCAATTTCGCCCAGTGGTGCATGGAGCGCGGATACCCCGCCTTCAAATTGCACACTTGGCAGCCACCCTATGCCGACGCACCCGACCCCAAACGCGACATTGAAGCCTGCGCCGCCGTGCGCGAAGCAGTCGGCCCCGACGTGCCCTGTATGCTCGACCCCTACCACTACTACGACCGCGAAGCCGCCTTATTCCTAGCCAAGGAACTGGAAAAGCTCGACTATTACTGGATGGAAGAACCCATGGACGAACACAGCATGTCGTCCTACATCTGGCTGTGCGAGCAGACCAGTCTGCCGATCTGCGGCCCTGAGACCTGCGAGGGCAAAATGTACGTGCGCGCCGAGTGGATCAAAGCCGGTGCCTGCGACATCAGCCGCTGCGGCGTAGGCGACGTAGGCGGCCTCACCCCATTGATGAAAACCGTGCATCTGTGCGAGTCATTTGGCATGCGCTGCGAAATCCACGGCGGCGGCCCCGGCAACCTACACGCCCTGTGCGCCATGCACAACGGCGAATTCTACGAACGCGGCCTGTTGCATCCCTTCATCGACTTCGACCAGCCTGCCCCGTGGCTGCACGAGCACGGCGAACTGATGGACGATCAGGGCTTTGTCCACGTCCCCCAACGGCCCGGCTTGGGGATGAATATCAACTGGGATTACATCGAGAAGAATAAAATCTGAGCTAATACTCCATCCATCGACGAGGAGCAAGCCATTGGCCTCCATGACATTGCCAAAGGATAACTGGGAGACGGTTCCTGCTGATGAAGCCGACTTCGATCCCGACCGCTTGGACAAAGCCAAAGTCTGGCTGGACGAGCGCGTAGCAGACCGCAAGTACCGCTTCGCGATCGTGCAGAGCGGCAAGCTCGTCGTCGAGTGGAACCATCGGGTCGAGCGCGATGAGCAGCTGGCGATAGCCTCGACGTGGAAGTCGATGCTGTCGAATGTATTGGGCATCGCCGTCGCCGAAGGGAAATTGCCTTCAGTTGACGCGGCGATCTACGATTACTGGCCCGAATATATGGATGTGCCGGAAGGGACAGGCCCGAAGGACGGCCGCTACGCCTTCCCGAAAGACCGCCAGATTACCTTCCGCCAGCTCATATCGAATACCTCTGGATATATGAAGCCCGGCGAAGAGCCTGGGACGGTGTTCCACTACCAGAGCTGGGGAATGAATATCCTTTCGCACGCCGTGGCGCACCTATACGGCTATTACGACGCGCAAGATCCAGAGAAGTCCGACGGCTGCATGCGGCTGATGCGGGAAAAGTTGGCGGAGCCGCTCGGCGCGAAATGGTCGTTCTCATCGGGCACCATGGAGCTGCACCCCTCGGCGCGACAGCATATTTTCGGCTATGGCACGAGGATCTCGACCACCGCGCTCGACTTGGCTCGCGCCGGGTGGCTGTGGTGCAACTACGGCCGCTGGGGGGATGCCCAGCTCGTGCCGGAAGCGTGGATGCGCGATTCGACTCAGGTCGCGCCGCATATCAAGACGCACTGCCCCGAAAATGACTGGCTCTACGGAAACGGATTCTGGAGCAACTCCGAGGGCATGATCTGGCCCGAGTTGCCGCGCGACGGCTTTCATTCGTGGGGTGCCGGCGGCCATTATACCGCAGTGTTCCCCGACGAAGAGCTGGTGATCGTGCAAAACCCGGATCCGCTCGGGGTGCGTGGTGGAGAAGGGGCCAATCCAGAGCTGATCGCACTGGTTTTCACAGCCCGCGACTAGACAGTAGCCAGTTCCAAAGCCCGAAGTGCCCCGTCAATCAGAACCCGATCCGCGTCATCGCGCAGAAAGCGCCCCTGGTGGCTCGCCCTCGCATCGAGGACCTCGTAGCCCCCGTAGGGCACCTCCTCACTCGTCGGCACGTAGCCGATGGCACCGTTGGCGTACCCCACGGGCAAGGTCAAGGAGAAGGGCGACGCCTCGGCAATAGCCAGCCCCGTCTCGACGAAGATCTCTCCCGGTAGGCCGATGAGGGCCACGTCGTCCAAAGCCACGACCTGCAATTCAAGGGGCAGGCCCGTAGCCACCGAGCCGCTCTGACATGCCTCAAACCGCTCCTTTGCAGCAAAGTAGCGGCGGCAGACCTGCCAGCTCCGGTGGTGCTCGCCCTTGAGCTGGCGAAGGGCCGGTTCCCACTCCGCCAGTTCGCGCTCGCACTCCTGCTGCGACGGCATGGGCTGGAGGGGCAGCTCAAAGGCGTACTGGGCACAGCGCAACCGGCCACCCCGTCTCAAATCGGCCCGGTCCAATACCGTCTGCAGCACCGCATCACCAGCCTTGGTACCGTGGCGCGCGGCAAGGGCAAAGGAGCCGCGCGGATGGGGGTTGATATTGCCAGCACAGCCGTTGACGAACAGCGCCGTCACGCCCGACAGTTGGGCCTCGATCAACTGCATGGCATGGCCGATCCAGTCGGCTGTGAACAGGTAGTTGTCGCTCACTAGGCAGGTCCCGTGAGCCGCGTGCTGATAGATCACCGACAGCGGACCGCCGTCCTCGCGCTCAAACCACACCGCATCGACCCAAGGTGCCACCGCTCCGTCGGGGTTGACGCCGATGCGAGTCGTGCCATCCGCCTGGCGCTCCCGGCGATTGACGCCGACCTGCAGTGGATGACGGCCCGTGCCCCAGCGCACGGGCACCGCCGAAGTGGCCGCCTGCAGAGCCGCACCGGCCATGTAGTGGCTCACCGCGTCGATGTAGATAGCGACCTGTTCCTCTAGCGCCGAAAAGTCAGAGTACATCAGCGGCCCCCCGTGCGTGTGCGAGAAGGCGAGGAATACGTGGGCCGCTGGTACCCCCGTCGCCGCGTGCACCAACTCGCGCACGCGAGCGACCTGCTCCGCTCTCATGCCGAGCAGATCGTTGGCAATGATCACGGCCTGGGTCGAGCCGTCGTCGAGGAACAGGGCGTGGGTGTTGAGGTGGTCGTGTACGCCCTCGGCCCCGTGGTCGCGAGCACCGTATCCGCCCATGGGGCAGCCGATCGGTGGAGTGATCCGGGCACCGCCGGTTCCGGCCAGTAAGTCGTTCATTATCCTTTTCTCCTACTCTCGTTGGTTAAGGGCCCCGCAGCACCTTCTCAATGGCACCGCGCACAATCTTTTCCGACCGCCCCGACACAAAGGCATCCACCGGCTCGTATCCCCCCTCGGCAAAGGAATTCGCCAAGGTTATATACCCAGTCCCCAAATCCCCGTATCCCGCCACCGCGACAAAGGCATCGGGACGACTCGCCTGCGCGTGCAGTTGGTATTCGATAAAGATCTCGCCCGGCAAATGGACCACCGCCACCCGGTCGTTGAGGTGCAAACAAGTGACGGGAATGGGCCGCTCGCTGCGGCGCAGATACGTCAGCATGAGGGCGGCTTTGCTGTGTACTTTAGCCCCGGTGGCCGCCGAGGCGATTTGCGCCAGCAGGTTTTCCTCGTCCATATCCTCCCTCGGCGGTAGCCGCACCGGCTCAACCATCCAGCGCACGCGCTCCAGCGGCTGCCGCGCACTGCCCTGCTCCGCCTCTAACATGGCCCGGTGGATGCGCTTGGTGAACAACTCCCGATTGTCAGCTATACCATCGTTGTACTTGCCCGCAGTGACATTGCCCGCGCAGCCGGTAAAGTATATGTGCGGCACGCCGCTTTCCTCCCTGCGGCGGTTGCGCGCCAAGCCGACGAATTCAGGCGTCACCAGTCCGGTACCGTCCTCACTGATGGGATGGACGGCATAGTAGTGTAACAGCGCCAAGGGCGTCTCTCCCTGATAAAAGCCAATCGTCTTGAGCATGGGGTCGATGATACCCTCGGGCGCGTCCCGCACTTGTGGATCGCGGCACTGGGTCCAGCGCACCCCGGCCACCTTGCCGTCTGGCCCCATCACCCGCCGATTGGAAGCAATTTTCTCGACTTTAGCCTGCCCCACCGCAATATCCGTGCAGGGTTGCAGCTTGGTCACGACCGCGCCCGCCGCTTGCGCCGCTTGCGCCCGCACTTTTTCAGCCCAATCGCCGGCCATAATGATATTGGGACAGCCGTGAGCGTCGAGAATGTCCTGAGCATCGCGGTCGGGCCAAGGCGTATCGTGGGCGTGGATACAGTGCACGGCCACCCGCTCGGCCTCGGTACCCACGGCCTGAGCCAATTCCCCGCGCCAGCGGTCGTAATCGCCGTTGCTCAACTCAGCCCAGTCCAAGGCGCACAAGACCATCGGCAATTGATCGTCCGGCACCAAAATCAGCCCCAAGGCAGACAACGGCTCGGCGATGCCCTTGGCCGGTGGATACCACCCTGCACAGAGCGGATGGCCCAGCGGCGGCGTAACGTCGGATTGGAACGTGGCGAGTTGGAGCATGATTTCTCAATGCGAGATGATTGACGATTAACAAAACGGTATGATGGAGCGTTTATGAGCATTCGCTGAGTCGATCGGCCCATATTCTTAAAAACTCCTCAGGCGTCGCAATGCTCACTCCTAGCTGGGGGAAGTCGCTCGGATTGCGCGTGATAAGAACATGGGCTCCAACTCGAATGGCAGAATGGAATTGGATGGCATCCTCGAAATCGTCGCAGGCTGAGTCGATAGCCTGATTGATGATTTTGGCATCGGGAGCCACGGAATCGAATGTATCCCGTAGCAGTTTCAATACTTTTTCGGCCTTTGTTTTGCTTTCGGCTTTTCGCACAATGTAGTAAATGTTGTTGAAGCTAATGGCTGAAATGAACGCCGTAATTTCCCCGCGCTCGGCCAGCGTCCAAACGTATGCAGAGGCTCGATAGTGGGGGTCGCGGCGCGTGAGTACATCCAGCAGAACATTGGTATCCACCAGCGCAATCACTACCGCACCCCATATTTTTCCGCAAGCGCGTTTTCGAGCAACTCGCTCTCCGCTCGATCCGTTGGCAACTTCACGATTCCAGACGCACTGAGCGCAATCGGGCCTAAGGTGTCTTTAGGATCGCATTCTTGGTCAATCGTGCGAAAAAGCCGGACGAAAAGTGCCGAAACGCTGGTTTTCTTTTTAGCTGCGATCCGCTTGGTCTCGGCGATAACTTCCTCTGGAGCACTCAGGGTCAGCTTTTTAACGGCCATCTTAGCCTCCTTTGGATTGTATTTATACGTATCATTTTTCTAAAAAATTACGTAATTTTAATCTCAAGTGTCAAGCATATCACTCGCTACGTAATCATGCGATAACTACCATTGGCCTTGTCTTTTGCCCGCTGGTAAGCGGAACCATTCAACTTGATTTTTGCATATTATTGCTTACATTAATAGACACACCCCCCTAGGGACGTAGGTGCCCTAGGCCCCCCCGTCACCCCGGCGTAGCCGGAGCGGGGGTTTTTTTTGTACGAGATTTTATGCCAAATAATCCCAAAGACAAAGACCGAGTTGCCTTTTTCATAGATGGCTGTAATCTCTACCACTCCCTACCTGTATGCGGTGGGTTTCGCCAGTATCGCTGGTTGGATTTGCGTCGCTTAGCCGAGTGTTTCTATAACCCTCGACGTATCGGGCAAATAATCTATTTCACCGCGTACGCCGATTGGTCTCAATCAAAGACCAATCGGCACCGGACGTATATTCAGGCACAGCGCAATCGCGACGTAGCGGTAGAATTCGGGGAATTCCACAAGATAAAAAAACGATGCCGGGCGGTGTGTAAGCGAACCTATTTGACACACGAAGAAAAGCAGACAGACGTCAATATCGCTATCAAGTTGCTCGAATTAGCCGTGAAAGATGAATACGATACGGCGGTCTTGGTAACAGGTGATAGCGATATGGTTCCGGGCATTAAAGCGGTTGAGCGCCTTTACCCCGACAAACAAGTCCATGTGCTTATCCCGCCTAGTAGCCGGGCCAAAGCGTTAATGCAAGCCTGCCATGCACATCACACCATCAAAAAAAGCCATTTAGCCAATAGCCAATTACCCAATCCGGTACAATTGTCTAACGGGAAAGACTTGACTTGTCCGCCTGAGTGGCAGGCATAGCTCTTCTCACTCGCCGGCCTATCTCCCATACCACTCCCGCAACGTCGGATAGAGCGCCCGGTAGCGCTCAAAAGCTCTCCGGTAGTATTCGACCTGCTCTTGGTCGCAGCACACCGTCTCGGCCAACTTGACCGTGCGCTGACAGGCGGTGGTAAAATCCCGCATAGAGCCCGAGGCCGGTCATTCACGGTCATTGTTCAGCGCGCCAAAGATAACTTCAAGCGTGCGGCCGAGGTTGCTCACCACTTCAGACAGAGAGTCTACGTTCGCCAGAAACCCGAAATCTACCTCGTACAACACCCGAGAATTCTGCCGGTAATCGCGGCGGCACGCATTCACGCTTGAAGGCCATCTAGCACCGCACAGGCGTTCCCAGATCTTTTCTTTCTGTTCCTTGTCCGGCCCAGCTTGCCCCTCGTCCAGCTTCAAATTGAGATTAAAGTCCTCGTTGACTTCGAGGTACAGGGATTGTTCAGACCCAACAATGTCCGGGGCCAGTGCTGGTCCCTCATCCCATATTTCCCAGAAATTGAGGATGGAGTCCACCGGAGGACGCCGGCCAACGGGATAGACCGAGAGCCGTCCAAATTTAGCGACATACTCCGACTTGTCCCAATGCTCCACCAGTTTCGAAAAGACGGGAAAAGCTAGCTCGGGGGCGGAAAACGCTACGCGGCCTCTCGGGAAGTCGTTCTCTCCATGAACCTCGAGATAACGCGTACGGAACTGTGCAAACGAATGTAGGAGTTCCTGAGCTTTCTCGCGTTTCTCCTTTTCGAGCCTCATGAGCCGCAGCCACTCGACTGAATCGGTACTCTGTCTGATCTGCGGAAGAGCCGCCAGAGACGACTCGACTAGATGGATCATTCTCTCCAGCGTAATGTGCTGAAACTCCGGGGATGCGGGTCCCGGCTCGTAGGGCTTCGTATAGAATTCGGAAGTCCCGTAGGTAATGAAGAAATTCTGTCCTCTCACACCTCTTCTTTGCTCGGCGATGCGTTCTGTCTGCCACTGCTCCCCGTCTCCTCCATCCTCATTGGAATGGACCTTTGTTTCGATCGCAACAGATAGATTGGCGAATTCCAATTCCACATCGAAGGCTCTTCTACGCCCCGACCATCTCAAGGGGCCAAGATCTTCTTCAATGCGAAAGGCGTCTCGGAATATGTCAAGTCTACCCGTTTCGTCCAGCGCTCTGACCAAATAAATCAGGCACCAGTCGTGTTCCTGTTCGTTGTTATAGTTTTCCATGATCGTATGATCTCCTCAAGTAAGGGTTAAACGCGCCAAGCACCACGCCGGACGCACAGGTAGGCTCCCAGAACGCAAATCCCTCTCTGGAAGCAACCGATGAGGCAAAGTGAGCTTTGCCAGTATCGCTGGTTGGGATTGGATCTGTGTTGCTTCGCCGAGTGTTTCTTTAGAGGGCAGAATTCACGGAATCGATAGGGTGGATTACGTCGTTCAATACCCGGGTACGCCGGTCTTATTGCCAATCCAATCGCTCATAGCACGGAATATCGGGCATTGTACTGTCCCGTGCTCGTCAAACACCGCCTCTCGCAGATCTGCTTTACTGAGAATGGCATGGCTGTCCGCAATTTCTCGATAAGGCCGCTTCAGATGCGTCCGAAAGAGTCTCTCAACGATTTTTTTGGGCGGCATGTTTTGGTTCTGATCTTCTGGAGGCCGCCGCCACCCGCTAGGCCTGTTTGACATATTGAGTCGGAATTGAAGTTGACTCGTCGCAGCAAGGAGCAGCACTTCCAAATCGTGTTTCAACGCGCTGGCATAAAAACGCGCGATATGACCGTCAACATTAGCCCGTCTGCCCATCTGCTGCTGCAAGTGCTGTTTCACCAAGCGCCTTTGAACGCCTTGAAGCTCCTGCAGATTGTTGTGCCTGTAATCTGTATTCGCATAGTCTCGATTCGGGTAGAGATCAGGTAAGCCGACAACGAGGTCACGGGCATCGTTTGCCAGTTTCTCGGTCGCTCGTGAGCCAATTTTTTTGAAATAGTTGGACTTGTTTGCAAGAGGTATTGGTTTAATGTCCCAGTCGTTTTTCCTAAGCTGCTGCTTCCAGCCGCCCCACAATGCTGACAGTGCCTGAACGTCCGACTTCCCTTCCACAAAAATCCATACCTTCATGCCCCGGCCTCCAATTCGCCGGAACGGTGAAGGTCTCCCAACGTTTCTCCAGTAACATTATTGAGCATTTCCACAAGCGTCTTGCGATTAGCGGGACGATGCCACGCGACTTTTGCGTCATCCTCATTCCTCGCCATCACGGCAACATCGGCTATATCAAAGCAGTTGAGCAGGTCCGGGCTGTGCGTCGTCACGATCACCTGGGTGCGTTCCGCTGCCGTCTTGATCATTTCTGCCACAACCGGCAACAGCCCGGGATGCAGGCCCAATTCTGGTTCGTCTATTGCCACTAGAGGCGGCAGAATTGGATTTAGCAGCGCCGTCGCCAAGCATAAGAACCGCAGCATGCCGTCCGACAACTCCCACATCTCCATAGAGCGAGACATGCCCTTCTCGCGCACCCGGACGAGTACTTGCGGTGGTGTTCCATACGCAGTATCGCAGTGAATTTCCTCGAATGTGGGATACGCCACGCGCAGAAAGTCGCGCAACTCGTCCGCTGCTGGCCGGAAATCATAGCGGGTCAGTATTTCGTGCAGCACGGTCCCCAAGTTGTCGCCGTTCTTCCATAATGTTGTATCCGGTTTGATTTCGGCAGCCTTAGTACGAAGCGTGGAAGATCGAGTCACATCGAAACCCGGATAGAATGCCATATTTGCCAATATAAAGCGTACCCAAGAGGGAACGGGGAACTCGTTGAAGAATCGGATTTGTGAAAGCAGAAGCGCGGCCTCTTGCTGTGTGCCTGCCCGTCCGCTTCCCGAGGGGACTGCCGCCGAGTCGGCATCGCGGACGACATCAGGCGGAGATTGCGCTTCATTAAACGGTATCAATTGAAGCTGTTCTGTGTCGAAGATGTGTTGCTGGTACGGGGTTGCCTCCAGAAACTTGAGCGGTTCTCCATGTACTGTCTCTTGAGTTCTTAGAACCTCGTATTGCGGGTGCATCTGACCCTGTTCATCAGCTTCCAGAATGACCTCATACACAAGGGCCTCTCCCTCCGCCAATGGAAAACCATCCCATGTAGGAGGCTTGTGAAAAGTGACGCTCCAAGCCAACTGCCCATCCCCATTCCCTGCTGTCAGCAGAGACGCGGCCCCATGATGCCAACTAATCGCGTTATTTAGCGGATACTCGCAACACTCGGCAATCAGTTGCAGACAATCGATCAGCGTACTTTTGCCGACGGCATTGGCACCGATCACCACGTTCAGCGGCTCAAGGTCGGCCTCAAACCCGTCGAGAAGTCTATAGCCCCCAATCTCAATTTGCGTAATCATGCGATATTACCTCTCGCTCCAATTATCCGCAGTCGCACTCGCCGCCCTAGGCCTATCCCCCATACCAGTCCCGCAACGCCGGATAGAGCGCCCGGTAGCGCTCAAAAGCCCGTCGGTACTCCTCTACCCGCTCCCGGTCACAGCGCACCGTCTCAGCCAACTTGACCGTGCGCTGGCAGGCGGTGGCAAAATCCGCATAGAGTCCGCCGCCAACGCCCGCCAACAACGCCGCCCCGACCGCCGACAGATCGTCCGTGGCGATCCGCACCACATCGCGCCCCAAAATATCGGCCTGGATTTGCCGCCACACCTCTGAGTGCGAGCCGCCCTCGCCGATCCGCAGTTCGTCGATGGGCAAGCCGATTTCGGCGAAGCAGTCGAGCGAGTGCCGCAAGTCGAAGACGACTCCCTCCAACACCGCCCGCACCAGATGCCCCTTCGTGTGTGCCAGCGACAGCCCGACAAAGCCGCCACGAGCGTGGGCGTCGGGACGTGGCGTGGCCCTTCCTTCGAGCCAAGGCATGAAAAATAGCCCCTCGGCACCAGCGGGAACCGCAGCCGCAGCATCGGTCAATTCCCCGTAGCTGCCCCCGAATTCCTCCTTGAACCACTTGAGCGAGGCCCCTCCAGTAAACGAGCAACCCAGCCAAGCGTATTTGCCTGGGATGGGATGGCACATCGGCCAGAGCTTGTTAAAGGCCCGTGGATCCAGCGTATCGGCAAAAGCCGTGGCGTGCGCGGCCGTGCCGATCCCCAAGCTGATAATGCCCGGCTCAATCACCCCAGCACCGAGGATCATGCAGGGCATGTCTCCACCACCAGCGACGACGGGCGTACCCTCGGCCAGCCCCGTCTGCTCAGCAGCCTCTTGGGTTATGGCCCCGACCACTTCTGGCGAATCGGCCAAGTCCGGGAACAGCCCTATATCGACTTCCAACGCCTCCAAAATTTCCCCAGACCACTGGCGCTCGTGCAGATCAAAAGCCGCAGTTGTCGAAGCATCTGACACCTCTGCTGCTATTTGTCCGGTGAGCCGGTAGCGCAGCCAATCTTTGGGCAACAGCATCCAGCGGCTTTGCTGGTAACTATCTGTCGCATGGTCTTTTACCCATAACACCTTCGCCAGCGTATTAACCGGCCCCAACCGCATTAGCGTCCGTTCCCGCAGCAAGTCACCCGCGCGCTGCTCGGCCCAATCGCACTCTGCTTGCGAGCGGTGGTCGAGCCAGATCGGCACCCGCTGCAGGGGCTGCCCGGCGCTATCGACAAATACCGCGCCATTGATCTGCCCCGACAGACCGACACAGGCGACCTGCGCTGGGTCAACATCAGCGATCGCCTGACGCGCCGACGCGCACAGCCCTCGCCACCAATCCTCCGGGTCCTGCTCGACCCACCCAGGATGCGGCTTGTAGAGTGGATACTCGGCCTGCCCTCTGCCGATGAGATCGCCCGCCTCGTCGATGAGGACGGCCTTGGTGCTTCCCGTGCCCAAATCAATGCCCAGTCCGTAACGCATCTAACCCTCCTATCCGAACCTATCCACGTTGCATAAACTCAGATCAAAACCCGGCTCCTCCCCCTGCACCACCCGCGCGATCACCGTCCCGGTCACCGCCCCTAGCGAAACCCCAACCATGGCGTGTCCAGCCGCCACCGTGAGATTGTCATAATCCCGCGGCCGCCCCAAGAAGGGCAAGCCATCCGGCGTACAGGGCCGCAGGCCCCGCCACACTTCGATGAGCTCTAGCGCATCCGGCGTCCACGCCGGTACGTAGCGCGGCACCGCATTGACAATCGCGGCGACCCGGCGGCGGTTGATCGACGTATCCATGCCCGCCAATTCGAGCGTACCGGCAAAGCGCAGCTTGTCCCCCATTGGCGTGGTGCCGACGCGAGCCTCCACCAACATCAGCGGTACCTCTGGGCACGGGTCCGGCTTGTGGACGGTGACGCTGTAGCCCTTGGCCGGCTGTACCGGCAGGGACAGGCCCAATCCGCGGCCCACGCCCGGCGACCACGCCCCGCTGCACAGCACGACTTCGTCCGCGACAAAATCCCCGCGCGTCGTCTCGACCACTTGGATGCGACGCCCTTGTTTGCCAAACCCCAATACCTCGGTTTTCTCGTTGAGCTGCACCCCGCGTTCGACGCAGCGCGCAGCCAAGGCCCGCACAAGACGCGCCGGGTCCAAATGGGCATCTTGCGCGTAAAACGCCCCACCCACGCAGTCCAATTCCACGACCGCGGCGCACTCCTGCGCCTGTTGAGCATCGACCATCTCCACCTCAATCCCTATCTCCTGCATCAGCTCAGCCTCTTCGTGGACGCTTTCCATCCCCTGCTCAGTCTTGCACAGCAGAAGTCGGCCCTCGTGTCCAAAGGCAAAATCCAATTCAGCAGCCAACGCCTCATAGAGCCTAAAGCTCTCCAAGTGCATATCGCGCAACAGCGGCATGGCCTGCCGTACTCGCCGCATGGTGCTGGCCTTGCGGAACTGCCACAGCCAAGCCACAAGGTCGCGATCCCAGCGCCATTTGATGTAGAAGGGGCTGTCCGGGTCGAACATCCAGCGCAAGCCTTGGGCGATAACCCCTGGCTCGGCCAGCGGCACGCTGTGGCTAGGCACAATCAGCCCGGCGTTGCCATAAGAACTCCCCGCGCAAACCACATCCTTTTCGACTACAGTAACCTCGCGGCCCTGTTCCTGGAGAAAGTGCGCCGCGCAAATACCGACGACGCCACCGCCGATGACCAGCACATCTACCTGTTGCGTCATAGCCAAGCCTCGCGTTTGTCCGGCACCTTGACTCCGGTTGTGTTTCACTCTACGTATTCAGGGAGATTATACGCTGAAAATCTACGTAGAGCTACCAGCAGAAAGGAACTATCCATGCTAGATCGCGCCGTGCGCATCGGGATGATCGGCTGCGGCACCCAAGCCAACGTCCACTTTGCCGGTATCAAAGCACTGGGTGCGGACCAAGCGACGGTTACTGCGGTCTGCGACCTCGACGACGAGCGCCTCGCTGCCGCTTGCCAGCTCTGGCCTGCAGCCCGCGCGGCCAAAGACTACCGGGACATGCTCGCGCCCGGCGACCTCGACTTGGTCATCGTCGCCACCATGCCCAACACGCACGAAGCCATCTCGTTAGCCAGCCTCGACGCCGGAGCCTGCGTGCTGTGCGAAAAGCCCTTTATGATGAATGCCGCCCAAGCCGAAGCCGTCCTCGCCAAGGCCGCGGCGACCGGGCTGCAAGTCCAGCTCGGCACCAACATGCGCTATATGCCGAGTTCGCAGTACTTGCACGACCTAGTCCAAGGTGGGACCATCGGCGAGCCCGTGTTCGCCAAGGCATGGGGCTGCCACGACGACCCTCCTGTCTGGGGGCCGCACTACCACCTTGCCACCTCCGGCGGCGGGGTCCTAGCCTCGACCTTAGTCCACACGCTCGACTTAGCGATGTGGGTCGGCGGCTCGCCCAATCCGCTCACCGTCAGCGCAGCGACCCGCCGCCTCTTCCCCGGCAAGCGCGGCCCCAAGGTCGATGCCGCCATCCGCGCGCGCTACGACGCCGAAGACCTCATCAGCGGCTTGGTGCGCTTTGACAACGGCGCCTTTTACTCCTTGGAGGGCAATTGGTGCAGCGAGGTGACCAACTTCCACAGCTTTGAACTGACCACCACCCACGCCACCATCACCGGCGAGCCCTTTGCGGTCAAGGTCGATGTCGAAGGCGAGATCGTCGATCAGACTCCCCAACTCGACGGCGACGACTGGTCCCAAAGCGTCCACACCCAAGACGCCACCCTCATCGCCCAACTCCGCGCCGGCGAGCCTTGGGATATGCAAGACGCCCGCCAGTTACTCAACCTGCAAAAGGTCGTCGATGCCTGTTACGAATCGGCGCATACCAGTCGAGAGGTCGTATTATAACAAACACGGCAGCAATGAGTTATAATAAATAATTGCCGCCATCCGTAAATATTCTCAGATCCCAGCGTCGCTAGGATGCAGTCTGGCGAGATAGACACTGTTAGGATATAATTGTCTAGGCTTGCACGGCGGTCCCGTGCGTGGCGTGCGCAACCAATTTGGAAGGCTCTATATGTCCAGTCTTATTGTCAACGGGGGCAAACCCCTCTCCGGTGTGATTGTCCCTTCGGGCAACAAAAACGCAGCGTTGCCCATTCTCTGCGCCACCTTGCTCACCGACGAGCCGGTGATCTTGCACAATGTCCCCAACATCACTGACATCCAGAAATTGGTCGCCTTTTTCCAAGCCCTCGGTTCCCGCATCGACTGGGACCGCTCGGCCAATACCCTGCGGGTCGATAACTCCGGCTTTGCCGATGAATTGGGCGATGCAGAGCTGACCCAAGGAATGCGCTCCTCCGTGCTCTTACTGCCCCCCTTGCTCAAGCGCCTCCAGCGCCTCCCCTTACCCATCGACACCAAAGGCTGCACCCTAGGCGTGCGCGAGATTGACCCGCATCTAGAGATCATGGCCCGGCTGGGTGCCCAGACCATCCCCGGCGACCCTCCCGTCCTATCGCTGGACAGGTCCTTTGTAGGAACAAACTATTGGGCGGACTATATGTCGGTGACTACCACCGAGAATTTTGTCATGGCCGCAGTCCTAGCGTCAGGCTCCTCTACCCTGATCAACGCGGCCAGCGAGCCCCACGTGCAGGATTTGTGCCACTTTCTCAACAGCATGGGGGGCCGCATTGAGGGCATTGGCTCCAGCATCCTGCACATCAAGGGAGTTGAGTGCTTGGAGGGCACTAAAGCGACCATCTCTTCTGATCATCACGAAGCCACCACCTTCCTAGCCCTAGGTGCTATAACCGGCGGTCAAGTCCGCGTCGAGAAGACGCTCCCCCACCACTTTGACCTCATAGATCGGGTTTTTGCCAAACTGGGCGTGGAAGTACACCGCGAGGACAATGCCGCGATGGTGCACCAGACCCAGCCCCTTCAGGTCCAGGAGCCCTTTACGTCGAATATCCTGCCCAAAATAGAAGCGGCACCTTGGCCTTATTTTCCCGTTGACTTGCTGCCGCCCATGGTGGCTTTGGCTGTGCGCGCCAAAGGCGTGATGCACTTTTGGAACAAAGTGTACGAGGGCGGCTTTACTTGGATTCCCGAACTGGTCAAATTCGGGGCCCACATCGTGGTTAGCGATCCGCACCGCATCATCGTCTTCGGCGATAAACCGCTGCGCCCTTCTGTAGTGGACGCCCCCTATATCATCCGGGCGGCCGTGGCCCTGTACATGACCGCGGCCACTATACCGGGCCAGAGCGTGGTGCAAAACGCCGAGTCCATCCGCCGCGCTCATCCCCACTTCGTTGAGAACTTGAACAAGCTGGGAGCTGATGTCGAGTGGGACGATTGATCTGTTCAGGAGTCTTTCGTGAATTCCGTTTTTTGCCCTGTCCCTTTATTAGTCCTTATTCCTAGTCAATGGCTTAAAAAGAGAATCTCATGCCCCAGCCCAACGCTTGGACGCCCGTCGAGGCCCACAGCACAGCCGCCCTGCTGCACAGCCTGCCTCAACCTCTCACCGCCTTGGCCGACGGAGACGTCCCCGCCGTAGTCCTGCGGGGAGCTTACCCGCCCGACCACTGCCTCAGCTTGATGCGCCGCTTTGAGGAGCGTGGCTATTTCGATCCCGCCACCGTGGGCCAAGCTTCTCAGCTAAGCGGCGGCCCCTACCTCGACTTGGGCACCAGCCTCGGACGGGTCGGGGCCGACCCAGACGCCTTCTTCGCCCACGCCGCTCGCACTCACGAGTTGTTCGCCACGCTCTTCGAGGGATTTACAGACCCGGTGTGCACGATGTACGCGGCCCTATCCGACCTAGCCGAAGGCAAAGTCGTTCAAACCGCGCGCGAACCGGACGGGCGGCTCTACGGACCGGCCATCTTCCGCATGTATCACGCCGCCGAAGGCCACAGGCCCCATTACGATTCCGTGGCCAAGCGCTCCCGCCCCGGCTACGAATACGCAGTCGCCGACTTCCAGCGCCAATTCGCCGGGGTGCTGTGCTTGCAGACCGGCGATGAAACAAGCGCCGACGAACCCTTTATCTACCGCTGCTGGGGCACCCAACCCCACATCGAGGAAGTCCTGCGCCAAGATAGCTTCGCCGAGTACGCGGCCGAGCACCACATCCCCCGCGTCCAAGTTCGGCTGACGCCGGGCGATCTCTACTTCTTCTGCACCGAAAACATCCACGAAGTAGAGCGCCTAACGCGCCAGCGCCGCCGCGTCGTGCTAGCCTTCTTCTTCGCCATGTCAGAAGACAAACCGGAGATTTTCGTCTGGTCCTAAGGCGTCTTCGACCTCCTAGTCCCCTGCCTTCTCCACAGCCGCTTGATAGTACTCCCGCAGCAAGTCGTCGAGGGCCGCAGAGGTTTGGTTGTAGTTGGTCCATCCGTACGGCGTGTTGTCAAAGCGCACATCGCCCACGAGGGAATCAGCTCCCCGCGACAGGAGGAAGCGGGCCATTTCGAGCTGATCGGCGACGACGGTTTTGTGCAGGGGCGTACTGCCGTGGTCGTAGGAGCGGAATGCGCCGGCAAAACCGTTGATGTCGGCCCCGCGATCTAGTAAGAAGGCAGCCGCTTCCAACGCGCCGCTGTACGCGGCAAAGTTGAGCGCCTCGACGAGGATTTGCTCGTCGGTGAGCACAGTGTCCGGGTCGGGGTGGTACAAATGGCCAATCCCCTGTTGCAGCTTGCCCTCGGCGTCGAAGAACTCGGCCATCAGATCGACGCGATTGGCTCCGGCGGCAAAGCGCAAATCGACCGTGGCACCGGCCTCAATCAATAGACGCGCCAAGTCGGGATTTTCGGCGATCAGGGCCTTCCACACTATTCGGCCGCGGTTGCGGTCCAAATCAGCCCCTCGGTCGACTAAGAGGCTGACCAACTCGCCCTTGGTACCAGCCCAATCGAGCTGGGCACTTTGAGCCACCAGTTCCAGCACCGTAACTAAATCGTACGTAGCGGCGTTGGGATCGGCCCCGGCGGCGAGTAAGACCGCGGCCAGTTCAACGGCGTTTGCGGGCAGCGGCACTCGCTGCGGCTCGCCGGCCACATGGTGCAAAAGGGTGGCCCCGCGGAAATAGGGGTATTCGTAGTACTCGTCGAAATAGCCCTGCGCTGCCGTTAGTTCTGGATGTTTGGCGAGTAGGTTCCTGAGCGTCTCTACGTCGCCAGCGTCGATGGCTTGGACGGCCCGGTAAAAGTCTGGGTGCCCGGCGTCGCCGCGGTCGCGGCCTTGCGGCGGCAGGGATTCGCCCGCGCGCGGGATGGCCAGTGCCACCAGCTCGGGCGGGCGATCGGGATCGCCAAAATCATTGCCCACTGGGACGATCACGTACTGACGTCCATCCGCCACATAGCTCATCAGCGCGCCGTAGGCATTGCTGGGCAATTCGACGCGACCGACTTCCCTGCCCGACGCCAGATCGTAGGCGCGTAGGTAGGCGTCGCGATCGACGAAGTAGTCCATACCAGCGTCGCTCAGATCGTGTGGGTCTTGCGAGGCGGCCAGCAGCAACCGGGGAGTGGTCAGCACGAAGGTGCGGTTGTCCCAGCCCATATCCGGCAGGTCGAGGCTCTTGAGGGCCGGGTGGTCCACCGGCCCCTTGCCCACCGTCGTCCGCCACAGGTGCTCGCCGGTGTTGAGGTCAATGGCGATGATGCTGCCATAAGGGGGCTTGACCAGCGGCAGCCCTCGCGGGCCGAGGACGTGCTGGTTGTTGCTAGCAGAAAACGCCGAATGAGCCGCCGGGTCATCTACCCGATGCAACTGCACGGTGGTGATGGCCATGTGCGACGGCACGTACAGCACACCCGTGCGAGGATCCGCGGCACCGCCAGCCCAGTCGGCACCGCCCCATTGCCCAGGCACCACCAAAACCCCCTTCTCGGTCGGCGGCGCGTAGAGCGGGCCGTAGTCGTAGCGGGCCAGGATCGCCTTGGCTTCCTCGCGCAGTTCGGGCGTGAAGTCAATCAGGTCGTCTTCGCCAATGCCTTGGCGTTCAAACGGCGCAGGTTTGGTCGGGAAGGGCTGGGTCGGCGAGGTCTGCTCGCCCGGCACCTGCGACTGGGGCACCGCCCGTTCGACAATCGGCCAGATCGGCTCGCCGCTTTTGCGGTCAAACACAAAGCAAAAGGCCTGTTTGGTCAGCACGGCAACGATCTGGCGCGGGCGACCTTCTACTTCCACATCCAGCAACACCGGAGGGGCTGGTGGGTCGTAGTCCCACAGGCCGTGATGGACTAGCTGATAGTGCCAGACCCGCTCGCCGGTCTCGGCATTCAGGCAGACAATCGACTCGCTGAACAGGTTGTCGCCCGGGCGCTCGCCGCCGTAGTAATCGTGGCTGGCCGTACTCACCGGCAAGTAGAGGTAGCCCAGTTCTTCGTCGGCGGTCATTGAGGCCCAGACATTAGCAGCGCCGTAGGTCTTCCAAGCGTCGCTTTCCCAAGTCTCGTTGCCGTATTCGCCCGCCAGCGGAATCGTGTGGAACTCCCAGACCTTGGCCCCCGTCCTTGCGTCAAAAGCCTGCACATCGCCGGGAGGCGTGTACTCAGCCGGAGGCCGGCCGCGCCAGTCGCCAATGGCCGAACCGACCGCGACCACGCCGCGGCAGATCACGGGCGGGGCAGTCACGCCGTAGTTCCAGCGGTCGCCGTCGGTCAGTGGGCGGCGCAGGGACGCGCCCAAATCAACCCGGCCATCTTGACCAAACGCCGGGTCTGGAAGGCCGGTCTTAGCATCGATGGAATACAAATAGGCGGTTGAAGTGGCGAGAAAGATCCGCTCGACTGCGCCGTCGGTCCAGTAGCTTACGCCGCGCAGATTGCCCAAGAAGCGAGGCTCAATGCGCCAAGCTTCTGGATCAAACGTCCACAGTTTTTCGCCGCTAGCTCCATCGAGGGCGACGAGGATATTAAACGGCGAGGCGTAGTATAGCACCCCATTGACGGCGATCGGCGTGCCGCGGTGCTCGTCAAAGTCTAGGTCGCGCTCGGCCGTCTCGTATATCTGCTGATCGGGTGGGCGAAAGCGCCACACGACGCGCAATTGGTCGAAGTTGTCCGGGCCGATCTCGGCGGCAGGCGAGTACTTGGTGCCGCCCAGATCAGAGGTGTAATAAGGCCAATCAACCGCTTGGGCCGAGGCTACTGCTATCAACATCAGCCAGACGATCAAGGTGCTGCAGGCGCGTTTATTCACTCGTTGCTCCTTTCCTTTTTGCGCGGTTTCTATAAGCGTCTTAAAACGGACGACGGCGCGTTGAACAGTGTCAAAACTCCGCCGCCGTCTGTTCCCTGCTGCCCGACTTGGGACGGCGACGAGGCCCTGCCCATGACCACCTTGCACGTCTTCCCCTCCGGCAAGGTCGAAGTCAAGATGAAGGTCGTGGGGTTTGACGCGGCCGATGGCCAGAGCCTGTCCCGCGCCACTTAATCCACATCCGCGAGCACCTCTTTGCCAACGACCGGCCCTTCGCCCAGTGCCACGCCTCAACCTTGGTGCAGCTCAAAAACGGCGCGTTTCTCGCCGCGTGGTTTGGTGGCACCGGCGAGGGCCAAGCGGATGTCGGGATCTGGGGAGCTGAGCGCCGACACGGGCGTTGGTCGGCCCCCCGCTGCTTGGCCAAGGTGCGAGACCGCGCCCACTGGAATCCAGTGCTCCACGCCAGCGACGACGGCTGCGTCTATCTGTTTTTCAAGGTGGGCGAGCGGATAGCCGATTGGAAAACTTGGGTAGTAGAATCGACCGACGACGGCCAAACTTGGACCGAGCCGCGGGCACTAGTGCCGGGCGACCAAGGCGGGCGCGGGCCGGTCAAAAACAAACTCCTCGTGCTCGCCGACGACACGTGGCTAGCCGGGGCCTCGCTGGAAAAGGAAGGGTGGGAGGTCTTTGTCGATCGCAGCACAGACCGAGGCGCGACTTGGCAGGCGAGCGATCTCATAACACGAGACCGCTCGCTCTTTACCGGCCGCGGCGCAATCCAGCCGACGCTTTGGGAATCGGCCCCGGGTCAGGTACATATGCTGGTTCGCACCACCTGCGGGCGGATCGGTCGCAGCGACTCCGCGGACGGGGGGCAGACTTGGTCGCCGCTCTATCCGACGGACCTGCCCAACAACAACAGCGGCCTCGACCTAGCCCGCCTCCACGATGGCACCCTCGCCCTCGTCTGCAACCCAGTGGAGCGCACGCGCACCCCGCTCTCGATCTTACTCTCAGCGGACAATGGACAGACGTGGCCGCGCCGCTTGGATTTGGAAACCACCGACAGCGAGTACTCCTATCCGGCGATCATCCCCACCCAAGTCGGCATGGCCATCACCTATACGTGGAAACGCGAGCGGATCGCCTTCTGGCACGGGTCTGTGGAACAAGTGCCGAATACCGGCTAGTATGATGCCGCCAGCAGCCACCAACACCGGCCGAAAGACTTGTCCGGCAGCTTGTCCGGTAGCGTCTAACCCTCCGGCTACATATCCTCGCCGCACAGCAGAAAGGCGCGGATGTCGTAACGGCCCGGGCGCTCTACTGGCAAATCCCCCGCCTCGATCATCACCTCCAACGGCGAAGCCATCGTCCGCAAAGGCAACGCGGCTTCCGAGAACAAAGATAGGCTGTCGTCATGTTTAGCCATCTTTGTCTTCACTTCGGTCGTCTTCTTCCAACATGCGCCGGGCCTTTAGTCGGGCTCCCGCTTCTGTAATGACATACTGCTGGTTCGACGCCCGGGGTTTCTCCGGGTTGGTCATTGCCACAATCCCAGACTTAATCAGCGGATCGAGGTGGCGTTCCTTGAAATAACCCCGATTGGTTACGCCAAGGGCTTCCAGAATATCGGATAGACGACGAGGCACATCGCATAAGTCAATGATTTTCCAGTGAGTTGCAGACAACTCTGTCAAAGGAGAAACTTGTGCAGTGGACAAGTCGGACTGTCTGGGCTGAACTTGTGCAGTGGACAAGTCCTCACCCCGTACATCAGGTTGGTCAGCAGCTTGGTCAATTTGACGAAACCGATCCTCTAGATGCTCAGCCCAAGCGTACTTTCTTCCGGCTTCGATAGTTCTGAAGAGGACTTTTGTGACCAAGGCTTCGGCAATCTCCTTAGCATCCGGTCCTGCAAGACCCGTTACGGCCTTGATCTGCGAAAGCGTGATTGACTGTTCCCGGCAGCCAAATGCGAATACCCTTGCCTGTTCATCGGTGAGTTGTACGCCGAGGCTTGCCTGAAAAAGAATCTGCTGATCCGACAGAAGTTCTTCCCTTCTCAGGATGAGTTCAAAGCACTTATGTCTCTTGATGTTGGCAATAGTGGGTGGAACGTAACCTAACTCCTGCCAGTTGCGGAATACATCGCGCAGTCCCCACCCGGCATTCTCGCTCAGCCCAATGCGCCGGAAAGCGGTTACGATTCGGGGATTGCGAACCTCCTTTTCACCAGGTTCAAGTAGATCGGAATCCGTGGCGAATGCATCGCCGGGGTTCCAGAAAACGGTCTGATCGGTATAGTGGCGGATACTCGCTTTACGAGAATGGTCGGAGTAATCCTGGTGGATGAGGAGGTTGACCATTGATTCGCGAAAGGCGCGGTAGTCCGGCGGCGTATCATCTCGCCGCAGGGATGTGGGGTCAACCCGGAATGGCATTTCTGCGAATCTCTGGTACCAATCGACAAGGGACTGCCAAGTGCGGATGAGATTCTCGTCGAGTACAAGTCGATCATTCCAGCGTTCACCAGCATCGGCTCTGTCGCGAGTCAGCGCAAATCGCTGGCAATCCACTACAGGACGCGCGCGGCAGGAGTTGTCGGAAGGCCGCATTGGTGCCAAACAAAAGAATAGCTGCGCGAGATGGATATACTTGGTTGTGCTGTTCAACAAGCAAGCCCATCTCATTGAGGAAATCCGCGTCGGATAACGTTACATAGGATCGATTTCCCAGCCGTCCTTCATAGGTTCTCCGGTACCACTCAATGCTCTCCAAGTCGAGCGCCGTACTCAAGTCAAGACCGACGGATTGGCCGTCATAGCGTTCCGTCGCTGCGTCCATGAGAAATCGATTCCGTTCGTTGTCCGAGCAGCGAATATCGCTTCCGCCGCTGCGAACGAACGAGCGGCGAATATCCCCGTTCAAGAAGACGGGCTTGTGCGAACGATGTACTTCGGACACGTAGAAGACAAGCAGATCCGAGTCGTCGTACTTGTGCAGTTCCTCCCGAACACTCACCTTCACGCTTATCTTATCGGGTTGTCGCAACGTAGTTAGGAACTCGTTCTGAACTTTATCGACATCAAGAACGCCGACTACCTCCATATCCTGCCCGCTCTTCTTGACGCCGAACACAAGATGACCGCCCTCGGTGTTTGCAAAAGCAGATACCGTCTCATAGGCATTTCGCGGCACGGCGCGTTGCGCCTCCTTAAACTCAACATCGCGCCATTCATGCGCGTTGAGCAGTTCTATCAATTCATCCTGTGTCATGTGTTCACTCCAGTACGATCCTTACTTTGCCAAGACTCTTACCTCTAGTAAGTTCGTCTTGGTGGAACGCGCTCACCATCTCCTCAAAGGAGCAATCATCAACGATGGTGTCGTTCCATGCGACCACCCGCAACACTGAAAGGTCTCTCGGTGCCTGATTCCGGTAACCCTTTTGAATATCAGCACTTTTCTTCGGTTCTAGGCAGGCACTAAGAACCCTAATTATCCAAGGCTCGACTTGTCCAGTAGCGTCTAGCCCTCCGGCTGCATGTCCTCGCCGCGCAGCAAGAAGGCGCGAATGTCGTAGCGGCCCGGCCTCTCTACCGGCAAATCCCCCGCCTCAATCATCACCTCCAACGGCGAAGCCATCGTTCGCAAAGGCAGCGCCGTCACCTCGTGTAACCGCGCCGACTCGTACGTGGCCATGATGATCTCCACTGCCGCTCGGCCATTTTCCGCTTGGCCGCGATGCTCGACCTTGCCTTCGATCCACTCCACGATCTCGCGCTGCTGCCCAATGCTGGGATCCTCGCCCTCGCCCGGACGCTCCTCCCAAGTGCCGGTCTGGCTGTTGAGCAGCCGCACCTTGCTCTCGTCGAGTTCAATTATGCCCTCCGAGCCGTAGAATACCCCGCCTTGGTAATTCGGGCCAGCCAACTCCTGCAAAAGCTGGCCAATGGCTCCATTGTCGAATTGCACCACGCACAGACTGCGATCCTCAATGGGGATGTCGCGCTCAAAGCGCTCGGTCTTGCGCTCGATATTGCCCATCACCCACACGGCCTGCGGATCGCCCATCACATAGCGCATCATGTCCAACAAGTGCGAGCAATCGTTGAGCAAGCCCTGTCCGCCGCGCGCATTGACCTGCCGCACCTCGCCGATGGCCCCTTCTGCCACCAGTTCCTTGGCCAAAGTCCACGCCGGATTGAAGCGGCGCTGATGGGCAATGGCCAGCTTGACCTGGTTGCGCCGGGCGGCAATGAGCATGTCGTCGCAATCGCCCAAACTGGTCGCCATGGGCTTTTCGCATAGCACGGCTTTGGGCTTGCGCGCACAGGCAGCAATCGTCATCGGCGCGTGCAACTTGTGCCAAGTGCAAATCGAGACGATATCGAGCGCCTCCTCGTCGAGCATTTGGCGGAAATCCTCATAGCGTTGAGCAATCCCATGCCGGTCGCCGAAATCCTCCCGCGCCTCAGCCACTGGATCGGCCAGCGCCACCACCTCGACTTGGTCCACCCCGTTCCAGCCGTTCATGTGGTAGTTGGCGATGCTGCCACAGCCGATAATGCCCACTCGATACTTTTCTGCCATGTCGTCTTCCTTTGTTGGAGGTTAATGGATCCACTCGACAATCGCATCCTCACTCATCCCCTCAGCCTCGACCACGAGCTGTGTTCCCTTGCCCGCCGCGCGATAGCATCGCCTAGCGATGCGCTCCGGGAAATAATCTCCTGCCCCATGCACCAACAGCCGCCCCGGCGCACACAACGCCAGCGCCGTCCGCACATCGCCCAACGCGCGAATCCCCGGCGCAAAAAGCGCTCCGCTCCACGCTTCGTCGTCTCCTAAATCGCAGCCGCCCCAGTCCACTGCGGTGCTGCCGACGCCACTAGCCAACGCCCGCGCAAACAGGCACCAGACGCCCGCCTCGCCCTGACCGACGAGGTGGCGCTTGCTCACGCGCAGGTGCTGGTCCAGATAGGCCAGACCCGTGAGGATGTCCTGCACCCGGCAAGCCATCGTCGCCTGATTGTACGTGTGGTACAGGGGATCCATCTCGTCGTGCCCTTCCCTCTCTGTCCCATCAGTCAGAAAGGGAGCGACGACCAGCACCGCTCCCCCTGACTGCAACAAGCCCTGCGTCAGCGCACCCGGCTCATCGCCATCCCAATTTGCGTCAGCAATCAGCGTCGCCGACACCTTGCCCTGGGGACCACGCGGAAGAAAAAACGCCGCTCGCACTCGCTCTCCACTACCCACGCGTCCCAAGACCATCTCCTCAATCACATAACCCTCCTCCCGCCGAAATCCCAAGCTCTCGACCGCTACTTGGGGCGCGGCATCCACCCCGAGCAGACTCGCCAGCGCCGGACGCGTCTCCCACTGGAAGCGCCGGATGCGGGGCGATGTCAGCCGAGCTGCTAATTGCTTCTCGCTGCGAGCGATCACAGCGTCAAAGACCCCTTGTGCGTCGAGTGCATGGGCCGGTTTTTTGCGCCCGCTGAACACCAGCAAATCCTCGTCCCGCTCCACGGTAAACGGCTGTTCGGCGACCCTCCCTTCGGCTGAGCTCAGGTCGAAGCCTTGCCCGCCGAGCAAATGGCGCTTGAAAAACGCGTACACCGCCTCGCGGCTCGGCTGGTTGTAGTTATGCGGAGCGTCTATCTGCACCTCGCTCACTTTGTCCCGTGCCCCGTAAAGCCCGTAGATCGCGCGCACCGCCGGGAACTCAACCTCCGGCGTGTTCGCCGTCCAGTCGCCGGTACACGACACCATCAACAAGGGCCTCGGTGCCATGCAGCTCGCGATTTCCACATTGTTGATGTCCAGCCGCAGGTGCCCCTGATTTTCGCAGCGACAGCCGCCCTGCATAAAGGCCGAGACCATGTTGACGGGAGCCGCCGCCTTGACTCGCTCGTCAACTGCCATCAGCAAAAAGGTCTGCGTCCCGCCACCGGACGCACCCGTACAACCAATGCGCTCGGCATCTACATCCGCCAGCGCGGCGAGGAAGTCCACCACGCGAATGCTGTTCCACAGTTGCAAGCTCAGCGCACCGCTCCCCCACAGGGCCTCGCGCCGCCCCCCAATCTCCCGATGCACGAATTGGTCGCTGTCGTTGTACCCGACCATGTCGTACGAAAAAGCCACTATACCCTGCCGCGCAAAGTTGATGCAGCGCCCAGCAATCGACCCCAGCTCGGTGTTTTCGAGACGCCCGTGCTCCCAGTGGCCGTGCGGACAGGCAAGCGCCGGAAAAGGCCCTTTCCCCAGCGGCCGGTACAGATTGCCGCAGACGAAAAAACCGGGCAAGCTCTCGAAAAAGATCTTTTCCACCGCATAGCCTTCCCGCTCAATCCGCCCAAAGACCTGCGCCTTGAGTGGCGTCTTATCAGGCAGTGGCCACAATCCCGCGCAGACGAGAATGTGCCGACGAATCGCCGCCGCCCGCTGCTCCCACTCCGCCAGCGTCCAATAGCGGCGCAAGGCCCACGGCGTACTAACGTGTTTGGCTGTGCCCAGCCGTGTATCACTTCCAACAGTCATACTATGCTCTCCTTTAGCAATCGTTCCAATTGCCATCCGATCCTACCGCCTAACAGAGTCGATCTTGACATGCTTCTAGGACAGGGACACATTGATATTAATCAATCTCAATCAAAATTTATCACAGGAGCAAAAACAACATGGGCAAACAGGCGCAGTCTCGCAAACCTGTAGTACACCATATTCCCATCACCAAAGCACGCATCAACCTAGGTCAAGTCGTGCGCCGCACTCACCTCAACCGCGAGTGCTTTGTCCTAGAGAAGGACGGCATCCCCGTGGCTGGCATCATAAACGTGGACGACATGACAGATTGGCTCGAGCAACAGAACCCGGGTATGTGCACACAGATTGCCGAGGGCTATGCAGAATACCAAAAAGGCGATACCACCCCGCTGGATGCGTTCATCACGGATGTACGCAAAAAAAGCCCCGGCAAGCGAGGAAGCAAGTAATCCATGCCGCAGCGGTTCCACGTTCTGATTACCTCCCGCTTTCGGCGGGATGCGCAAAAGCTCCTCAAGCAGCACCCGGAACTTGTGGACGTGCTCGAACAGCTACAAGAAATGCTGGCGACAGATCCCTACAATCGCTCGCACGAACACGACGTCAAGAAGCTCAGCGGTTTGGGCAAAGGTGAGGGGCAATGGCGCGTACGCGTGGGAGACTACCGCGTTCGCTACGACATCGCAGGTAACGACATATTGCTCTACTCATTCCGGCACCGACGAGAAGTGTACTGACGGAGGTGTAGGGTCCCAAATTGGACAGGTGGTTAAGGTGCGATATTTGAGCAATCCGCTAACTAGGGACACTCAGTGTTTTTGAGACGGCCGTGCTCCCAGTGACCGTGCGGACAAGCAAGCCGCGGAAAAGGCCCCTCACCTAGCGGCCGGTTGGACCGTTTTCACACCCAGTAGAGCCCGTGCCCCTGTTCGCCCGTAATCAGATCGACGATCAGCCAAAAAGCGATAACGGCGAATTGACCGAGGATAAGCCCGAGGAAAAAAGGCCGCACGGCCTTGAGCACCCGGGGGCCGCCGTAGCGCGTCAGCACGGCCTTGAACAGCCACACCAAAAAGACGCTGAACCAGATGTGGCGGGTCAGCATCATCTGCGAGACGGCAAAGCCTATGGGGTGGATGGGGAAGGTCAGCAGATGACTGCGGATCCAGTAGAGGGCGGTCATGACCGCCCCGCCCAAAGCCATCAGGCCCAAGCCGCTGTAATCGGGTCCGGCCGGATCGCGCAGGTAACTGGCCGCAAAATCAACGGTGTAGCGGGGGCCGTTGAGAAAAAACCAAGTATTGGCGTTGTTGGCACCGCTCTCGTAGGCGTAGTACAGGGTCGTCCACACCGATACGCCCAGACTCAAGACCACGGCCAGTATCATGCTGCCCAAGACCAAGCCTTTGTTGCGGATCGATTCGGTCAGCTTGAGGCCGTTGGCCGCCGCCGCCATGACAAAGGTGCGCACATCGCTCATCCACACCTGGCCGAAAGAAAGCACGCCGATGGTGCCGGGGGCACCCAGCACCTGGGTACCGAAAAAACTGCGGACCACCGTGGGGGTAATCAATTGCGCTCGGGTGGCGGCCAAGCCCGATTCGCAGAGAATGCGGGTGATGCCCAGAAAGGTGAGCGAAGCCATCAGCACAAAAGTAAGGGCGGCCCACCAAGGCACCCCGATGGCAATAAACCATCCGGTCATCAGCGCCAAGCCCAGAAACAGTTGCAGATAAACAGCCCGAGCCGAAAAGTCGGTGTTAGAGGCGGTTTTCGGACGCAGGGCCGCCTTCCAGCTCTGCCGCAGGTGCCGCCGGGCGATCCACAGGGTATGCCCCACCAAGGCCATGAGGGCACCGAACTGGACGAAGGCCATAATTGGGCCGCCATCGCTCTGCGTGTAGATATCGACGTCGAGGGTGCGGGTGAGGCCGATAACGCTGAAATAGCCTTTGATTACGTAGCCCAGCAAATAGAAAAACCAGACGCTGAGCGCCACTTCCTGGTGAATGAGGTAAGCAAAGCCCATCATGGGGAAACTGAGATTGATGGTCAGGTTCTCCATGCCGTGGAAAACGGGTACGCTGGTGTTGAGGACGATGCGGGGGAAGAAGTGGAAGTAGGCGTTGAGGCCGTTGAGCGAAGTGACGATGAAGGGGACGGCAAAGCCGCTCCACATCACCGGATTGCGAAAAAAGGAATTGAGGGCGCGACCGGGCTGCTGGGTGCCCATCACCAGCGGCAGTTGGGCCAAGGGATAGGCCAAGCGCTCGTATTCGATCCACTGGCGGCGGAAGAGAATGGCCAGCGCAATCATGACCATGTACAGGCCCAACAAGACTGGCAGCCAGTTCAGCAGGGGGCGGATCCAGGCCATCCAAGGAATGGGCTGGTCGCGGGCAATGCCCTCGTAAAAGCCGCGGATGACGTCCTCGCCTTGGGGCACCAGCCAGTGCGGCACAAAGGGATGAATGAGTTCGGCCCATTGGTTTTCGGGGGAGGCCAGATAGGAAATCGCCGGCAGGATGGGGATCAGGTACAGGGTCAGTCCCATGGTGCATATAGAACAGGAAATGGCCGCCATCACATAGGCAATGGCCAGTTCCCCCGAAGACAGGGCTAGGTAGGGGAGGAAACGGCGCAGCAGACCATTGACGAACAGGGCGAGGAAAAATAGCAGGAAAACTGCGGCCGCGGTGGTAAAGTCAATAGTCAGGTAGGAACCGCGCACCACCAAACTATTATAAGGCCCCCAAAAAGCGACTAGAACGCTCAAGACCGTCCCCGCGGACAAGGCCCAGAGCGAACGGACGGGGGCCGGGGTCAATGGATGGGCGTTGGCGACCACGACCCTACCAGTTTCTGCCACTGTAGGATAGGCACTGATTTGAACGTCTTGCGCATACCATAGATATAGCAACCCTGAATGACTTGAACGATCCGAGATGTGAATCGTCTTGTTCTACCCTTCTGCGTCTATCTGCGTCCATCTGCGGATCACCTTGCAAATAATGTAGGACTGCTATATATCCAAGCAGAGAATTAGGGCAAGAAGGTAGCAAAAGAAGAGCTAAAGCACAGCCTTCACGCCTTAACCGCACCCGACATCAAACCGTCTGTCAACCGCTTTCTCACCAGCAAGAACAGCAAGATCGTGGGTACCGTCGCCACCACTGCGGTGGCCATCAAATAATTCCACTCTACCACGTTGTTTTTTTCCCAAGCGTAAAGCGCCATGGTAATCGGCTGCATGGTCCGTTTGGAAACCAGCACCAGCGCAAAGATGAATTCGTTCCAAGCGCTGACAAAGGTGAAAATAGCCGTAGTCGTCAGCCCGGGGGCCGTCAGCGGCAGGGCAATTCTGAAAATCATCCCCGTCCGCGAGAGGCCGTCGATCATGGCGGCATCTTCCAATTCCTCGGGGATGTTCTTGAAAAACCCTCGCAACATCCAGATGGAAAACGGCAGGGTTATCGCCGTATTCACCAAGATCAAGGCCGTGTACGTATCCAGTAGCTGCAGGGCTTTCATCATCTCGAACAAGGGGATGAGGACGATCACCGGCGAAAACATCTGCACCACTAGGATGCTCATGCCGAATAGGCCGCGCCCGCGAAATCTGATGCGCGCCATTGCATAGGCCGCCGGGGTCGCCACAATGATGTTGAAAAACACCGCGGCCAAGGCGATGAACAGACTGTTCAACAGGTGCCGCGCCATTGGAATGCGGACAAAAATATCCACGTAGTTGTGCCATACAAACGCGCGCGGGATCAGCGTCGCCGGCGATTGAAACACCTCCCCCAGGGTCTTTAACGAGGTGCCGGCGACGACCAACAACGGAAAGAGCGTAAAGACCGCAAGCCCCGCCATAAGCACAGTGCACAACAGCGCGAGTGTGGAAACGGATCTCACGACTCAGCCTCTTCCCTGTAGAAAAGACGCCACTGGAGGAAGCTGACGGCGACCAGCAGTAAGAAGGCCAAAAAGGCCATGCTGCTGGCCTGGCCAAAGTTGAAGTAGCCAAAGGCACGGCGAAAGATCTCCGTGACCATAATCTGGGTCTGGTTGGCCGGTCCGCCCCCGGTGATTACGTAGATGAAAACAAAGCTGTTGAAGGACCAGATGAAACTGATCAGCAAAACCGCCAGCGCGACGGGACGGAGCTGGGGTACGGTGATATACCAGAACTTCTGCCATGCTGTAGTCCCGTCTATAATGGCGGCCTCGTATAGATGGACGGGAATCGACTGCAAGGCCGAGAGGAATGCAAAGGTGGTAAACGGCAACGCCGTCCACAGCCGGGCGAACAGGGCACCGCCAAACGCCGTAGAAGCACTCGTCAACCACTGTACGGGATGATCGATGATATGCAGCGACAGCAACAACGCGTTGAGATGCCCGTACTCGCCGTTGTACATCCATTTCCAGGCGATGGCCGCCACTACCAGCGGCGTGGCCCAAGCCAAGATCAACGAGCTGCGGAGCAACTCGCAGATAATCGTACTGCGGCTCAACAATAGAGCAGCGGCCAAGCCCGCTCCCACATTCATCAGTACGGCGAGCACCGTCCACACGGCCGTGTTTTTGAGCACCAGCAGAAAGATGTCGTCCCCGACGAGACCCGTATAGTTCTGCGCTCCCACAAAGACCTCCCCTTTGTAGGAAGTGTGGTAGAGACTGGTCTTGAGGATTTCGACAATGGGAAATCCCATGAACAGCAACAGCCAGAGGGCCGCTGGCGCAATGTAAAAATAGGCCAGCCGGCGTTTCTCTCTTTCCACAATAACTCCCCTACATTTCCCGCGTGAAAATGCGGCCTCAAGGCGTGGGCAGCGCCGGGTTTTCCAACTCTTTCAGCAAGCGATTGTACACGGTATTAAGAGCCTCGTCAGGTGTCGCCGTACCCGCCAAAACCATCTGAATCGCCTCACCCCATCCATCCTGAATCTTGGTCCATTCTGGATGTTTGGGCGTCAATTGCAGCAACTCCCTTTGCGCCTGATAATTCTGCATTGGGATCGACTGGTAGTAGGGATCGTCAGCCACGTTTTTCATCATAGGCACTCCCCCTACTTCCATATCGATCAACCGGCGATTTTCCAAGCGCTGGATAAAACGCATGAATTCGTACCCTAGCTCTTTGTGCTGCGAAGTGGAAAACATGCCAAAGACATCGACAATGAGCAGCATCTTCCGATCCTCGCCATCCGGGATCATCAAAGGCTCGCATTCAACGCCCGCATCCCGGCACAACTGGTCCTGCCACGGGCCGCTGAACAACATCCCCACCTTGCCCGCAGCCATCTCGGCATAACATTCGTTGGCGTTTAAGTTCAGAATGCCCGGAGGCATGACCTGGTCCAAAAGGTGCATGTTGGTCAAAAACTCGACGTAGGCAATGGCTTGGGGGCTGTTGATCGCCAGCTTGCCCTCTCGGTCGAAGAAATGGGCCCCAAACCCCCACATCATGGCGATCTGGTCCTGCATCAGGTGTTTCTGCCGACCAGCGCCGATACAGAATCCATAGCGCTCGGGCGGCTGGTTGAGCGCATTCGCCAACGCGCGGACCCCCTCCCATGTCGTCGGTGCCTCTGACTCTCCCGCCTTCTGCATCCAGTCCCGGCGCACGTAGAGCGTCCGGTTGGCCCCCACCAGCGGCACCCCATAGGTCTTTCCCTTGTACTCGCCCGCGCTCAGGGCAACATCGATCCACTCTGCGCGCTCGTCAGCAGTCATAAAAGCATCGAGCGGCTCCAACACGCCCCGCTCGGCATATTCGGGTATCATGCCCATGAAGAGAAACCCGAGATCGGGCAGGTTGTCGCCCTGGATCATGGTATTGTAAAACGTCGGCCCTTGGTCATAGGAGACGTATTGCTGTTCAATGGTCACACCGGGATGTTCCGCCTCGAAGCCCTCTTTCCATATCCCGTAGGTCTCAAGTTCAGGGCCCATCCAGACGATCTTCAAGACCACGTCCCCGTCATCGGGAACGTCCGCGCAGCCGGACCAGACCGCGCCGAGGACCAGCAATATCCACGAGGAGAGGCGACGAGTCGCGCCGTTAGGGATCGTCATAAACGCACTTTCTCGCTTGAGTGGGTTGCGAACATTGGATAACGTGCAATTTTTCGCCAGCAGTCAAAAGTCTTGGGGCACTAGCGACTTAAATGTACCCAGTCGATCCATCCGGCCGCACCGGACAGGTGCGCTGCCAGTGGACGTATTTGTCTTCGCTAATGGCGTCTTCGTTTACATCAATGCCTAGGCCCGGTCGGTCACGCAGTTCGAGGTAGCCGTCCTTGGGTAGGTAAGGCTCGTCCACCCAGTCCTTCCACTCGTTGCTCAAGGGCGAGATGTACTCCAGAATCTTGAAGTTGGGCGTGGCCGCAGCAAAGTGTACGTTGACCGCAGTGGCCACCGGCCCCATGGGATTGTGCGGCGCTACGCTGACATAGTGGGCCTCGGCAATCGCGGCGATTTTGCGCATCTCGAGCAAGCCGCCGCACACGCACACATCCGGCTGGATGATGTCCACGGCTTGGGCCGCCATCAGATCGAGAAATTCCCAACGGGTGTAGAGGCACTCGCCAGTAGCCAAGGGGATCTGCATCTGCTGGCGCAGCCGCGCCCAAGCGGTGGTGTGCTCGGGACGCAGCGGTTCCTCGTAGAAATAGGGGTCGTAGGGTGCCAGCGCATTGGCCAACTGCAAGGCGCGGACCGGCTCGAAAATCTTGGCGTGCGGATCAAAGGCAAATTCAAAGTCCGCGGGCGCGTGCTGGCGAATCTCCTCAAAGTATTTGGCCGCCTCCGCACAAATGCGCCCCCAGCGGTCGACATCTGGGCTGAGTCGGAACGGACTGAGCTTGAAGGCCGTAAAACCCCACTCTTCGTTGAGGCGCTGGGCGCTGTTGGCCGTCTCCTCGCCATCGCGCCCCCCCGCCCCCTGGTACACGCGCACCCGATCGCGGCAGGACCCGCCCAGCAGCATGTACACCGGCAGACCTGCGGCCTTGCCGGAGATGTCCCACAGAGCGTGGTCAACGGCCGAACTCACCGCTAGGCCGACGCCACCGGGGGGAAAGCGGAATTGCTGGGTGAGTTTGAGCATGATGTATTCGATACGACGCGGGTCTTCGCCTTTGATCATTTCGAAGATGTAGTCGGCGATGGGTTCTATCGACAGGTCGGGACCAATGGAATAGGCCTCGCCCCAGCCGTGGATGCCCTCGTCGGTTTCGACCTTGATCAGCCCGCGATTGCGGCCGCTGAATAGCCCCATGAAGGTTTTAATCGCCGTGATTTTCATCTTGGTTTCCTCCTCTTAAGGAAAAGTTGGTTGGGGAGTAATTACGCCCTATTTTCTCGGCAAGCAGGATGCCGATGATCTAACCATAGATTCAACTCGGGGGAACAATGCAATTCGTCCAATTGACCCGCGACCAGCGCAGCGCCTTTGAAGCCGACGGCTTTCTCATTGTCCCACAAGCCATCGATGCCGCCGTGGCCTGCCTGACCAAAGCAAGCGATCGCTTGATGAAATCGTTCCTCGACGATCCAGCAGAAATCCAGATGCAATTGCGCCAGGGCGTCGTCCAAGAAGAAGCGTTCGACCAACTCGTCTCCAACTCGGCAACCATTCCCCTAGTCGTGCAGTTGCTCTCGCCCAATATCCATCTCCACTCGGCCTCGGTGATCTACAAAAAGCCCCAAGATCCACATACCACAGAGGCGCGGCGCGGCTGGCATCGCGATATTGGCATTGCCGAGGATCTGGGACAAGCTGGCTTGCCGCGCCTCGGCGTAAAAGTGTGCTACTGCCTGACCGACTTTGCCGAACCCAACTCCGGCATGACCATGATGGCCCGAGGCACCCACCTCAATGAGACGCCCCTAGCCATTCCCGCAGGCGCAGTTGATCCATCGACAGTGGTCGATCCGCTATTGCGCGCTGGCGACGCCATTCTCTTTGAAAACCGCACGTTCCACACGGCTGCCCCCAATTTGAGCCAGCGCACCTCCAAGGTGATAATCTACGGCTACGCCTACCGCTGGATGAAAACGGATCAATACCTCGATCCACCAGACCAACGAGTATTGCAGCGGACGACCAACGACATCGACTGGCAACTCTTGGGCGGCTATCTCAATGTCGATGACCCTCCCCAGGCATTGATCGACTGGGCCGAGCAGTACGGCGTCAATCCACCCTCCGTGACCTGGACTACGGACGCCCTGTAGCTCCCGGTCTGCTAGCCGGTAATGGGTGCTGAGAAAAGCAGGGGAAAAACCCATGCCGAGACAACCCTGCTGCCATTAGTGCTGGAGCGGTCTGTCGCCAGTATTGGCGACACAATGTTGTCGGCGCTTCACGAGGATCAATAACATGACGGACGAAAAATCGGCCTTTTTGTTCATCGACGATGCTGTTATCGAAAGCCTTGACAGCGTCGTAAAAGGAGTCGTACCCGCCAAGAAGGTCTCGCCACAGCCGCTGATTGAGAAAGATCAGGCCTGGGAAGAGGAGTGGCTGATCGGCAGCTACATCAACGTCATGTACGACGACGACGAGAACATCTTCAAGATGTGGTACGGCGTGGGCCGCAAATTGAGCGACGCGCGCGGCGATCAGGCGGATGGCCTAGCCTACGCCGTCTCCCAAGACGGGATCCACTGGGAAAAACCCGTCCTCAACCTCGTCGAGGACGGCGGCAGCAAAGAGAATAACCTAGTCTTTCCATTTTTCCGGTGGGGAGCTGGGACCGGTGTCATGAAAGACCCCATTGAAACCGATCCGGCCAAGCGCTACAAGATGCTCTTCATGTTCCAGAGCGGCGACATGATATTCGCCGGCATTGTCCAGCCGGTCTGCGTGGCGTATTCGGCCGACGGGCTCCATTGGGACGTGCCCCGACACTGGCTCAATCCGGTCATTCCCGAGGGGTCAGACACCCATCTGGTCGCCTATTGGGATGCAAAAATCCACCGCTACGTCGTCTATCTGCGGGGCCGTCCCAATGTGCGCATCATTTGCATGGCCGAGAGCAGTGATTTTGAAAACTGGACCCCGCGCCAGATCATCGTCGCCCCCGACGAACTCGATCCCCCTCAGGACCACGAGTTTTACGGCATGAGTTCGCTGGCGTATCGCGGATTGCGCATCGGCTTCCTCTCCGTGTTTCACACGCTCTACGAGGGGTGGATCGCCCAGAATCAGATCGAAGATTGGATGCCCGAATGGATGAACCAGATGGACGTTCAGTTGACCTATTCAAAGGACGGCCGGACCTATCATCGAGCGGGCAACCGCGAACCAATTCTGCTCTGCGGCCCCCCGGGCAGCCATGATTGTGGATCTGTCTATCCCCCTCATGCCCCTTTTGTCCTAGGTGAGGAGATATGGGTCTATCACGGCTGCTCAAACGATCTGCACGGCGAGCCGCCGCGCGGTGGCGAGGAATCTCGGAGAGGAATCAATCTGGCGAAGATCGAAAAGGACCGACTGGTCTGTCTGAAAACGGACGCTCAGGGAGTCGTGACCACGGTTCCTCTGAACATTGATCCCCACGCCTTGTGGATCAACGCCGACGCGAGCGACGGCTCGCTGCAAGTGGAACTGGTCGATCCCTTTGACCGGGTCGTGCCGGGTTTTGGCCGCGACGACTGCATACCCTTCTCGGGCAATGAGACGGAATACCAGATACAATGGAAAGGTGATCGGCAAGACGCGGACGGGAGTAAAACAGGTGGTCTCGAACAGAAAATGGTCTCACAGATGCGAGGGGGACTCAAGGTCAAAGTGTATCTGGACCGCGCCAGGCTATTCGCTCTCTATGCCTCTTAGTCAACGTCAAGTCCCACACGACTAAGCCACCCTCCCGCCAAGCTGCATACCACGCCGCCACGGCACGACCACAAACTGCGGATTTCCGCTTCCATCGTCGTAGATCCCACACACCTGCCGTCTGCATCACAGGCCAACAGCGCGCCCTTTTCCACGGCTGCGACAATGTGCTCCCCCACCGGAGCGATGGCCCGAATCCACTCGCCGATCTGGACGTGCCAGCGCAATTCCCCCCGATAGCTGAAGGCGTAGAGTTCGCCAAATTCGCTGGCCGCGACCAAGCCCCAAGGAAAGGCGATGAGTCCCACAACTTCGCCGACGATATTGACGTGCCAGACCTCGGCCCCATCCTGTGGTTTAACCGCGTAGATCCAGCCGTCCTGCGTGCCATAGACAATTTCGCGCACGCCATCTCCATCGACATCAACCAGTTGTAGATGGGTCAGGCCGATGCCTCGGCGCGGCGTGGTGGCATTGCCCTCGGACCCCACCTCTTCAAAGGTGGTCCAGCGAAAGGACCCATCGCTATTGTGCATATTCAGCGGAGTGGAGTATTCGGTCCCCGCAATTATCTCGGCTTTGCCGTCGCCATCCACATCCGTTGCAGCAAGCGCCGTGATCGCGTGGTAGCGCACCCACTCCGCCCATTCGAACGTGCCATCCGCAGCAAAGGCATTTATGTACCAGCCCACGGTTGACGCCAACACACTCGTGCGGCCTTGGCCCTCCAGATCGGCCACGGCTAGGCCGGAGACTTTTGCACCCCATCCCGAGTCTTTCAAGGTCCTGTCCCAGCGCTGCTCGCCGCTGTGGCCTTCGAGTAGTACCAGTTGACCATCGTCCGTGCCCACCAGCGCTTCCGCCACTCCATCCGCGTCGATATCGGCCAAGAGCAGAGCACTCGGCGCACTGTCTGGATCCAGTCGATGTGACCACATCGCCGCACCGTCCCCGAGCCCCAGTTGGACGACCTCCCCTTCCTCCGTGCCAGCAAGTAAAATTTCATCGTGGACCGCTACAGCACTTATCTCGGTCGGTCCCAAATCCCGGCTCCATTTGACGGTCCAGCCTCCTTCTGGCCGGAGTCGAGAAGGTTCCACCGCAACCGGGGAAGGTTCTGGCACGACGGCGTCCAGGGCGTCGTAGATGCGTTGCGCCATTTCGCTTTGTCCCACTTGAAACGTCACATGAGCCCCATCAAACACCTGCCAATCCCAATCCTCGCCCTCGGCAAGGCCCAGACGTTCAATGCCCTGCAAGGTCAGGGTATCCCCCTTTAAAGAGATCGCGAACATTTCGGCTTCAATTGCCAGCGCGCCCAAGCGGGTCTGGCCGACTCCCCAAATGGTCGTCTCCGCCCCGTCCCGGATCTCGACAGTCCTTTCATTCAGGCGCGCTATGCGGATGTCGGGATGCGGCGTCAGCAGATTGATATAGACGAGATTTTCCCCCGGCTGCATGGTGCAAGCGGCTTGCTGGTGCAGGACGTGGAGGATGTCCCCGGCGTGTGGATAGTTGGACCAGCGGCTTTTCACGTGCAAGTCGGCGACGATTTCCTGGGCCGACCCATCGGCATTGTCGATGTAGAAGTGCTCGCCCTCTTGATGCAGACACACCTTGGAGTCTCTGAGTTCAGCTTCGCCGACCAGACGCCACAGGCAGTAGCAGCGATAGTCCCCGGCCTCGGTACATTGCAGTTGGTCAATCACCGCAAAATAGCGCCCCTTGCCCCAGAAGATATTGCGCCGCCAGTCAACGCCGTTGTACTCGGCAGCCTCGGTCTGCACCAAGCCAAGAGCAGCACTTTCGCTGCTGTAGTTAAGCGAGGCCAACAGCGGCATCAGCAGCCCATCCCCCGGCGGCTTCAACACGCCCACGCCGTCGCGGATGACGGCGATTGAATTGTGGAATTTGGGTGCCGCCCGGATATAGTCGCCGTCCCCCAACCAAGCTCGGTCGTTCCAAGTCAGCCGGACGATGGTATTGCTGTCCTCGTGCCCGTGGCAGAACGTGCCACTCCCTTCGAGCAACAGGTATTCATTCATCGGGTCGAAGTCGCGCCGCAGCGAGAGCTTGTCGAAGTAGTCTTTTGGTGGATCGGGCTGGTTATCAGCCGGAGCGTACGCGCACACCCACTGCAGCGCTTTGTCCGGCAATCGCATCGCGTAGATACCGAGGAGCCCGACCGGTTCTTCGGGGACGCAATCGGCGAGCGCCAATCCATCTTCGCTCCACTCGACGCCAGCATAAAGCCCCCGCAACACGTGTACCAGCGTCGGCTTCTTACCCGCACCCAGCCAGTTGAGAATCCACAGATGCTCGGGGTTGCGCGCATACCAAGTGGAGACCATCGGTGCCCACAAGCGGCCTTCCCACCCTTGGGACGGAGAAAAAGGCGCGTACCCCGCAGTATCTCCGTGGTTGCTCTCGCTGCGCATATTGTCCGTAGTCACCACCGCTAGCGTACACAAATCGGCGATGTGGCCATTCTCGATATACCCGTAGTCGTTCTTAAGCAAAGCGTACGAGAGCGTCTCCTGGGGCACGAGCCAAGCGTACCCCACGCCACCATCGTCGTTGGATCTGTAGCAATCGCTCTGACCGGCAAAAATCCGCTCCACCACTTCCTCGGTGGGATCGAATTCGCGGATGCCGTAGCGCCTGCTCAGGTAGTTGTGGCCTGCTGCCAAATCCATGGCGATATAGGTGGTGTGGTTCTGGCGAATCTGGTCCGGGGGATTGACTGTTTCCTCCATATAGAACAAGCCGGCCAAGTGGCGCAGCATCTCGCCCATCATGGTCACCACCCCACGGCGGTCGGCCTCGGTATAGAGCGGACTATCCTCGATCAGTTCCCAGAGGTGGATGAGGCTGTGGAAGTGGAAAAAGCAGTGATAGGTCTCCGGGTAGTCGCGCCGCTGGGCCAGCCAGGGTTCCAGGGAACCGGCGAAGATGGCCGGCACGGCGCGTCCCCACACCGGGTGGTCGGTCAGATAGTAATACCAAGCGTAGCTTTCCACCCGACCGCCCCGAAAAGGCGTGGAGACCCAAGCGCCTTCCCAAGTCTTGAGATCGTCCTGCACCATCTTCTCCAGTTGTGCTTCCTCGGGCGGGGGAAGAGGATGTTGGAACTGAGCGGCGTGTACCCGTTGCAATTCCCCGTCACTAGTGCGGACCAAGCCCTCGAACACCGCAAAAGCCGCCAGCAGCCCATCTCGGTTGCTGGCCCCAAGGACGATACAGTTTTTGCCATAGCCGAAGGGATCTGAAATCGACTTGACAAAATAGCCATCCCCACCGGGAAAAAAGGTATCGACAAAACAGCAGCGGGCCGTGTAGAGCCGCCGCAGCGCGGCATTGTTCGTCATATTGCCGCAGGCGATCACCTGCGCACTGCTAAAGAGCACGTCGGTGAAATCCCGCTGCTCGACAACGTCGAGTGCCCGCCCCCCCACGGCGGCGATAGCACCTTGGAGTTGCACAACGGGCGGGGCCGCTTGGAAACCGTCCGGCACCACCAGAATCGTATCCGCGGCGAGGTCGGTGTGGGGAAAGTGTCGAGAGTGCGCAAAGGCGAATTCTGTCATGTTAGCGCATAAATCCTTTCACTTGGGCGCGGTCGAATGGATCCGCTCCGTTCACTTTCCCTCTAAGGCGAGATATTTGTCGAGATCGCGCCGCGCCCGGTCGAGATGTGGATGGTCTCCGGCTTGGTAGCACTTGACGCGCGCCTCTAACAAATCTCGCTTCCAAGGCACATGTGGCTCCAATTCGTTGAGCACCTCTATGCAGTTCTGCGGAAAATCGAGTTCATAGCCCAGATTCAACAACGCATTCAGCCGCGTCTCCCGCGCGTAATCCATGACAAACGGAGAACGCAGCGCCGCGTACAACCGCTCGGCATGAGCCGCATCCCGACCGCCGAGGTCCACCGCTAATGCCAAGCCGCGCTGCATGAGTGCCGGCCAAGCCCAAGGATCGCGGCCGTATCCCTCAAAGGCGGACTCCAGTGCGGCGACTGCGTCCGGTATCCGCCCCTCGCGCGTGCGCAAAATGGCCAAGATCACATCCGCTTCAACAGGCTGGAGGTCGCGCAACTCTTCGATGTACTGGGCGGTCTCCTCGCGCTGGTTGACCGCCATCATGTAGGCCACAGCCGACACTTCGTGCAGCCCGCGCGGCTGGCGCGGCTGACTTTGCCACCAAGCCAGCCCATTGCGCGACCTCGCGTCCCACCAAGCCGCTAGCGCTCGCAGGCGATATCGCTGGTGCATCGTCAAATCCGGGTACCGGTCCGGGCGAACTTGTTCCCCTTGGCCAATCAGAAAAGCGAGACGCTGGTCCGTAACCCATTCCCAGTCCACGTCCCCACCCGTCACGCGAGGCCGATTTTCTCCTCGGTCACGCGCCAATTTTTCCACCGTCTCGATATTAAAATGCCTCCCGAGACCCAGATGGCGGGCAAAGGCGTACTCCACCAAGGTGCGATCATCCGTATTCAATGCCTGCTCGCGCGCCAAATCGCGCGCCACTGCGGGGCCGGCTACGTAGTGGGCTAGAAAGCCTTCGAGATCCGCAGTGCGCCAGACTGCGGCCAGCGCACTGCGGTAGGGCTCCTCGGCGATCCGGGCGCGCAATCTGGGAATGTCGTACGACACCGGCCCGGCAGACGACAGCAGCAGCAAATCTCCGCGCTGGGTCTGCCAAGTTTCCACGTGCGCAAAAACCGAACTCAGGGTAGCGTAGATCGTGCGGATGGTCTGCTCGTCCACCTCGTACATTTGCACCCACTGCGCAAACAGGCCGCCGTCGCGCAGCAGCGGGGCGACCCCTTCGTAGAATTCTCGCGTGTACAGGCTGGCGACTCCTGCCCGATAGGGATTGGAAGGCTCGGAGAAGATGAGGTCATAGGATTGCCGGGTGGTCAGGACGACCTCCCGCCCATCGCCGACCACTGTATGCACCTTGGGGTGGCCGACGGCGTTCACATTGACCGGCCCAAAGGCGCTGGCCGCTTCGACCACAGCCGCCTCCAACTCCACCACATCGACGCGCTCCATTGCGTCGATAGCAGCCAGCCAACCAGCCGTAGACCCGGTCCCAAGTCCAATGACCAAGGCATTGCGCGGCTGTGGATGCAGAATGGCTCCGATCATCCCGCTCATGATCTGAGTAGAGGCGTCCCCCACCGCAGATCCTTCGCTCTTCCCGTTCAAAAAGAGCACCGGCCCCCGGTCGGACACGCGAATAGCCACCGAGCTTTCAATCCCTTCCCGCTCCCAGCGCACAGCGCGCCGCTGCCCTTGCATCCACCCCCGTATCTCGTTGGCATTCAAATTGGCCAGCATTTTCAGCCCCGCCCCAATCGGCGTGTGCCGCCACGCCGCAGTGGGACCAGTCGCCAACAATAAGGACGCGGCGACCACGGCCAAAACGACGGCCAGCCCCGACTTCAGGCCAATCCATTTTGCGCTTTCCCCCTCCCGTCCATCTCTCGCCCACGCAAACGCAGCAATACCGCCTCCCAAAACCGCGAGCAGTACTACCACAAGTTGCCACGCGCCCGGCGCGGAAAGCCACGGCAACAAGGCGAAGCCGCCGAGCAAAGCACCCAGAATGGCACCCAGTGTATTCCAGGCATAGGTCCAGCCCACGTCGAGCCCGAGCTGGCGCGCGCCGGGGCCCAACAGCGCAATGAGGAGCGGAAACTGATACCCCGCAACAATAGCCGTAGGCAGTACCACAATACCCACCACTACGGACCACGAGAGCACCAGCCCGCCAAAACCCAGCGTCCCCCACTCGCGCAGGCCGCCCGCCAGTACAGCGAGCTGATCGCCCAGCGCAAAGGGAATGGCTACGCACAGCGCTTCCAGAATGCACGTCAGCGCCAACCCAGAAAGCGCAGGGGTCCGCTTCCGCCCCCACAACGCATAGGCGCTCCCCCCCAAGCCGATCCCCAGTAGTGCCACGGATAGGATGAGGCCAAAGGTATAAGTGGTACCCCCAAGCAGCGGCGCCAGCATCCGGTACCAGACCAGTTCCATGAGCAGAAAGGCCATCCCGACCACCGCAGCAGTGGCAAAAATCAGCAGCCGCACGTGGCCAGAGCGCCGCACCTCTCCATCTACCGCTGGCTCAACAAACACCTGCTTGTCAAAGACGGCTGGGTAAGCGCGCGCAATCCAAAGGGCACAGCCGCCGACAACGGCGTTTAGCACAGCGGCAGCCCACAGGGTCGCATCGGCCCCTAGGCGTTCCAATAGCGCGAAAGTAGCCAGCAAAGCTCCGGTCACAGCGCCGAGCGTGTTGATTCCGTACAGCACGGCGACCCGGCGTCTCCCAGCATCCTCATCGCCCCCGACAGCTCTGGCCGCAGCGGGCAGCGTTCCCCCCATGAGAAAGGTCGGAACGGCCAGCGCACACGCGGTGAGCACGAGCCGCACCAGCGTGGCCACGACCGGCCCCAGCGACAGGACTCCGCCCAAGGCGACGTAGAACTCGCGCGCCATCCACACCAGCAATGGCGTGAGGGCAGCCGAGGCCGCAATGAACAGTTCGAGATAGGCGTATAGGGCTAAAGGCCGCGGATTGCGGTCAACGCGCCGCCCGAACCAGAACCCGCCCGCGCCAAGGCCACCCAGAAAGACGGACAGCACCGCGGCCGATGCTAGGGTAGAAGCACCAAAGACAAAGCGGAATTCGCGCAACCAGACCATCTGGTAGATCAGGGCGCACATCCCCGATCCAAACAATAAGCCAGCGACCAACATCACGTGTCGCAACATTTGGCAAGCCTAAATGATTTGAATAATTCGAGCGGTGGATCGTCTTGTACATCCTATTCTGCGTCTATCTGCGTCCATCTGCGGATCACCTTGTAAATGTGATGTAGGATTTCTATTAGCCATCAAACCTGTCTGATGTAGATCCGCCGTCGGTGCAGTCCCCGATCGAGCCGCCACGTCCTGATGCTAGCGTCGTCGATGTGCATGGTAATGTCGTAGAACCCCATCTTCACGGGTTCCCATGCATGCGACCAGAGCGTCCAGGTATCGTTAGTCTCTTGCGCGTAGGGCATGTTGACCGGAACGGGGTCTCGGTCTTGGCCGAACCGAATCATCAATTTGTCGGTCAGCCGCTCGCCCCCCCACATCAGGCCGACCACCCGATAGACGATCCGCTCGGCGACCCGCCATTTCTCAACGCGGATGGGCAGTGCCGCTTGATCGATCAGTGCGGGATCGAAGTCCCTGGCGAACTTGGGGGTGCCCTGCTGGTTGATGCGGCCGGCAAATTCCAGCATCTGACTCGTCGCCATTGCGCTGTCGTCAACCAACGCAATCTCATTGACCCATTTGATGTCCACGCAACTAAACCACCGAGGCACGACTAGGCGCACGGGGAAACCGTGATCGCGCGGCAGCGGTTCGCCGTTCATCTCAGTGGCTAAAAAGGCACCGTATTTCTCAAGCTCTGCAAAGGTAAAAACCCAACTCGCCCCCGGAATCGAAGAGTGCGGTTTGGTTGAGTACTCGTCAAAGCCCGAGATCAGGACGCGGGTCGCCTCGGCTTTGATATTCAGCCTTGCTACCACCTCGGTCAGGGGGACGCCCGACCACTGGGCCGCGCTCATCAAACCAAAAGGCCGGCGCTGATTGCCGGCGCACTCCAACAGCACAGTGCCCATCGGTCTGACCAAGGGCTTCAACTCGTCCAGACCAATTTCCACTGGCCGCTCGACCAGTCCGCGCACCGCGATCTTCCACGGCTGGGCAAAATCGATCAGGTCGGAACAGCGCGTGCGTATAAAGAAGTGCTCATTGGAAGTGATCAAGGCGGCGGGCGTGAGCGCGGTCAAATCGGTGTGGAACCGCGCGTCGAGTCCATCGCCTAGTTGCAGGGGTTCTTTGCCGTCGAGGAAGCTCTGATTCTCCAGCAATTCACCGCCAGCAAAGGGGTCGGAGTCGCTCTCTGGACGGGCACATGAAAAACCCAAGGCCAGCGCACCACCCGCACCAAGCGCCTGCTGGATAAACGTCCTGCGCGTCCATTTCTCCATCGTCTGCCCTCCTAAGGTAGCCCGAGGTCTACCTCGTCGCGATTGAAGGCTTCGCGCAGGGCCAAATGATAGTGGGCCACCTGTGCTGCGGTTATCACGCTAGCTCCTTTTATTTTGCCAGGGCCTCAGCCACGGCCTGTAGCACCTCCAGCCGCATCTCGAGCAATTCCTTGGGCGTGCCGCTGTGCAGGTCCACCTGCACCAAATCGGCCCGACCATCCTGCCTGTTGACCAAGCGGCCCGGACCTTCCCGGTGGAGTTGTGCCAGACTTGCATCGCCGGTCTTTGCCGCGACAGTGCCCAGATGACGCCATAATTCGACATCTTCGATGCCTTCTCGCCAAGCCTCCCGCCGCTTGCTGGTAATCGGCCCGTGCTCAGTGGCATAGACCATGCCGTAGCTGGGATAGCGGCCCGCGTAGTCGTTGAACTGTCCGCCGTCGTCTCCCCAGACCCACATGCCAGCACCGTCCAACCCCAACTCAACTGTAGCCATGTGGTGCAGGCGATAGTACCGGTGGGGATCGCTGGCTTTAGAACTTCCCACGACGTACTGAGAGCCAGCGTGTTCTTCCGCCAGCACGTGGGCGAGAATTTCGGGGTGTTGGCGATAGTACTTTAGCGGACAGCAGTGGATGTCAATGGCGTCGGGATACTTTTCCAGCATCTCCAGCGAAATCTGATGATCCTCCCAAATGAGAATCGTCGGATCGACCTCCTTGGCGAATTTCGACGATGGGATAATGTACTTCTCAAATCCCTCGTCGCCGGGTTCATCGACCCAGTAAAAGGCCCATTTATCCGTCGGAAAGCCCCTCGCCTGCATGTGGTCGCGGATTTGCCGCACCCACTCCTTGAACAAGGCTTCGTGCTCGGGGGTGCCGACCTTTGGCACATCGGTCGCGCGGTGATAATTGAGGTCCATGTAGCCGAATTCAAAACCAGTCCACAACAGCCACTGTCTCACGTAGGGCCGGTACGCGAGCATCTCGTCGAGTTTGGCGAAGTCAACCTCAATCGGTTGGACAAACTCACCAGTCGCCTTATCGACCTTGGGCCAAGGGATGTACGCGTGGTGCAGTACGTGGGCGTTGGCATAGCAGCGCTCGAGTTCCGCCGCGGCCTGCTGCTCGTACCCCTGCGATGGCGTCCAAGTGAAGTAGCCCCACGACTGGGCGATATACGTCGGATCGGCCGGCATTTCCACCGGAAACACCGTGGCGCTGAGCGGAATCTCAAAGTGCTCATCGCCGACGGTGACCGCGACCTTGCCCTCGTACTGTTGCGATTTGAGGCCCCGCGAGTGGAGCACCAGCCACACTTGGCGCGTCATGCCCGGCGGCAGGATCGCGCCGCCGTCTTCAAGGGGCGGCAAAGCGTCGTCGAAAAACAGGAATCCACTGCCCACGACATGGGTTGCAATATGTCGTGTGATCTGCGCGTCCGGCCAGACCTCTTCTCCTCCAACTCCCCTCAATGCGCCCACTTCGACTTGGATATTCAACGGCTCGGCAGTGTTGTTCGACACGTTGAACGCGACCGGTTCGTACTCGCCAATCATCAGGTCCGCGTGCAAGTTGGGCGCAACCTCGGTTATCGGTCGCGCAAACGGGTTGGTCCGGTGCGACCACATCGAGTCAGTCGGCTGCCAGAAGATCGCGGCTCGGTCGTCGTGGCGGCTGAAATAGGAACCCATCGCCGCGCAAATTCTGCGACCGACCTCAGTGTGGGGCAACCCCTTGGAGTAATCCACTTCTTCGCCGCCACGGCCGGTGAAAACGACGCGCTCCAAGGTTTCAAGCTGGCGCAGAATAGCGGCCGCGTCTGCGCCCTGCATGGACATCACCTGATCGCGGGCGGCCTGGACAAAATAGAGGTCGATATTCTTCTGCACGGCTCGTTCGGCGCGCTCTAACGCGTCGCTTTCGATCGCACTCTGGTCGATTCCGGCCTCTGCGAAAGAAACAGCCGCCGGACCGCCGCGGCCCTGCATCACCTCAATCTCATCCACGAATCCGTAAAAGCCCCCCTTGGCAACGTATATTGCTAAATGACGCCCGCGGGTTTTCAGACCCCGAGCGACAAAGCGATGGCGCACGTACTGGTCCTGGGGAATCGCCTCATTGATCAGATCCGCCACATAGTACCAGGTCTGACCATCGTCGGACACATAGGCGAAGAGGGCCGCAGGAAAAGTGACTTGGGACGCACCAGAAGTGGTGTCAAAACCAAGAGCATCAATGGAATAAACATCCCCGAGATCGACAGAGATGAGGACGCCGGGCTTGCGGCCGAATTGCCAGCCAACCGTTCCCTTGTCGGTCCAGAAGCCAGTGTCGCCGGGCTGCCAGAACTCGCCGTCGAACAGATCGGTCTCATCGCCCCCGGCACACAAGCTGTAGTTGGGCTCTAAAGAAAAAGTCGCGCTCTTGCCCAAGGCTAGGTTCGTTCCCGCCAGCGGCTCTATTACTGTATCCGCGCTGGGGCCTGTCGCCGTGGCCATGCCCAAGGCGACGATACAACGCGTTTTCTGCCAGCTATTCATCCGATTCCTCCCTCTCGCGCGGGGCGAGGGTCAACGGCTCATTGAGCGCCGTGTTGCTGGACGTAAGCCTGCGCCTCTTTGAGCGCGGGCAAATCGGCATCGGCATTGCGCCAGATGTCGAGGAGTTCGCGATAAAAACGCACGGCTTCTCCCTCGCTGCCCAGTGCCGCTTCGGCCCGCGCCAAACCAAGCACGTATAGCGGGTCCTGCGGCCGCATCTCCAAGAGTTGGGCAAACAACGAGCGAGCTTCTTGGGCATGGCCCTGCTCTACGAGCAGTTCCGCGTATAGCTCACTGCCCAAAATGTCGGGCGGGACTTTTTCCCGTCGCTCCCCTTCCATGGCCCGTCGAGCCGACTCCAGCGCAGCAGCGGCATCGCCGCGTGCCCGGGCGTGGACGGCGTCGAGGTAGTGGGCGACCGCTTGGAGATAATTCTCGAATCTCCTTAGAGTCGGTATGCGCGAGTAGGCTCGCACGCGTTTGACGGAGAGGCGAAACAGCGAATCTTGCCCCGCCACCGCGGCGCGATAGCCAATAAAGCGCGCACCCTGGCCAGGCGGCATGGCGGCCACATTGACTTTCTCTGTGACCGGCAGTCGCACATCGGTGCGGCCCATGGCCAGTGCGGCCCGTTGGTACCGGCTTTTGAACATGATCGCATTGTAGGGGATGAGGTCCAGTTTCTCGCCCCGCCGCCGGGCTTCGCGCGCAACAGCGTCGAATTCGTCGATCAGACCCTCGGCATCCTGCAAACGGCCGAGCTTCAAATAGGCGTCCAACAACCAATCGATCGAATGGAAATCGCGCTTGTACAGGGGCCGCCCCGTCCGCTCCTGCCACTGCACGGTCGCCACATAGGAATCCTCGTTCGAAGCGGCCATCTCCTCCCACATGCCGAGCCAGCGAAAAATGTGGCTCGGCATGTGCAGCGCATGCGACGAGGCCGGTGCCAAGCGAGCATAGAACCGGGCCAAGTCCAAGCCCCTATGGGCGAAAGTGCGCGAGTCGTACACGTGGATGAGATAGTGCATCACGCCGGGATGCTCGGGACGACGCTGGTACACTTCCTCCAAAATGGCGGCGAGCGGCTCCACAAACGAAGAATCGTCCCAAGTGAATCCCCTTTGGACCCGGGCGGCGCTCATGCGGGCCAATGCAGCGAAGACGACCACTTCGTCGTCGTCCGGGTAGCGCGCGGCGAGTTGTTCCATGGCCGCAGCAAAAGCCCGGCGCGCTTTTGGACTGCCTCGCTCGCGATAGAGCGGCCGCAGCGCATCGACGAATCCCTGCTCGCGCGCCGTCCAGTTCAGCTTTCCCTGCGCTTGCAGTTCATCTAGCTGATCGAGAATCGCTTGGCCGGCCTTTGAATCCTGCACGCCTCGGGATCCCTGCAATGGGGCGTCGTGCGTCATAGCCTCGCCCCAGTAGGCCATGGCGAAACCGGGGTCCAGTTCTCGCGCCTTGCGAAAGTGGTCCCGCGCCTCCTCGTACCAGAAGCTGTGCAGCGCTAGTACCCCCAGTTCGAACTCTTCTTGGGCCGCGGGCGCACCAGAAGTGGGAAAGTCGATGTGGCCGAGGAGCAGAGGTTGGTCTGGCGGCGATTCTTGGGCTTGGTCCGGCGAGTGCTCTGCAGTGCCACACGCCCAATACATGGTTGCCGCTACCGAGAAAACAAGAGTTGATATTCGCATCACGTTCAATTCCTCCAATGCTGGAGAGCAACATAGCGGCCAGAAAAAGATGACACAACACCCTTTCAACACTATCTTCCGATATACAATTTGCGGGATGAACGTCTATGAAAGTAGCGCGATTCCTTTCCTTATCCTGGATTTTTTCTTTGGCGCTCGGTTTTTGGGCTGGCCCAGCCTCGGGTCTGACCATTTACCGGTTCGGTGGCGAAGATCAGCCCAACCCCCCTGAAGAAGGCCGTGCCGGGGTAGACTTCATACAGTTAAACTGGATGGATTTCGATGCCGAACCTCATGGGGAAACCATTGACTTGGCCGTAGATAGTACCGGTATCCAGCCTCTCAAACGCAACCCAGACTTCAACATAGCACCCGGAATCGAAGAGAAAGGAGGGGCACATTTAAGGGCCAATATAAATAGAGAAGTGTGGGATGGTGATACGGGTACTTTCTGGCTGGCGGAAAAGTATCTGTGCGCCGATCACAGTATCAGATCCGGGGCCTGCACCGATGATTTCAGTCGGGCGGGCACGGCCAATATCTACCTAGGCGGTCTCTACAACATCGACCGGCTTCGGGTGATATCCGGATTTACCGACCCAGGCCGAACCGTGGGCATCCTCCGCGTCCACCTCGGCCCGCGACCCATAGTCAACTACGGCATCGTCCCGCCGAAATCGCCCTATATTGTCGAAGTGAGAGACAACCGGGAGCAAATCCTCGACATTCCCATCCCATCGCACGAGGCAGTAGAGTTTGTCCAGGTGGCCTTGGCCGAGCACAACACGGACTGGGAAGTGAACGAGATCGAAGTTTACGCCAAGGGGTTCGTCAAACAGGCCACTTATATTTCCGATGTCATCGATTTCGAGCAGCCTATGGCTTGGGGAGACCTGCGCTGGTCCGGGGTTCAGGAGTCCGGATCCCAAGTTCTCATCCGGACCCGCAGCGGCCTAGACGAAGATGCGGACGTATTCTGGCGCTTCACCGGTCGCGGCAGCAAAGCCGAGGTGAGTCGCGCTAGCTACAGCGACCTCAAACTCAATGAACGGGCCGGCATCACCCACGACCTCGACCACTGGACCTTTTGGTCGGCCCCCTATGACTTTGCCGACAGCAGCAGCACTCCGGTGGTGTCGGCAAGCCCCAGACGCTACTTCCAATTCAAAATCGACTTCCTGCCCCGTGAAAACGCCGGCGGCCGGATGGGTTTCGTAGAGTTGCGCGCCTCCGAGCCGGTGGCGACGAACCTAGTAGGCGAGGTCTGGCCAGTCGAAGCAAAAGTAGGGCAGCAATCGTCCTTCACCTATGCGTTGCGGCCGACGATTCACTCAGGCGATGTCGGCTTTGACCGGCTGGAAATCGAGACTTCCTCAATTATCAGCGCGGTGGAGGCGGTGCGCATCGGCGATGCGCCCGTGGCCTTTACAGTAGAAGCCGAGGAGCCGCATCGGCTGGCGGTTAGTTTCCCGCGCCTCCAGGAGCAGGACTCGGGGACGCTAGTCGAGGTCGATTTCGCAGCACAGGTGCTGCGCTACGGAGCAATCTTTGCGGCGCAGGTGTCGGACAGCGACCAGCCTTTAGAGGTGCCGCAGGGGGTCAATCCGGGAGACGCTACGACGAAATACGAGGGCAACCGGGTGTCGGTGGCCACCGCCGCGCAGGAGCAAAGGCTGTTGCAGGTGCGAGTCGAGCCGACCATTTTTACGCCCAATGGCGATGGCCGCAACGACGAGATAGGCATCTTCTATCACATCTTGGAGATTACGGGCAGTTCTCAGGTAGCAGTGGAGGTGTGGGACTTGTCGGGTCGCCGGGTGCGGCAGGTGTATTCGGGCGCGGATGGGATCGGCGAGTACGAGCGGGCGTGGGATGGTCGGGACGAGGCCGGCGGTTTGGTGCCGCCAGGGATTTACCTGTATCGAGTTTCGGTCGATGCCGATCGGGAAAAGGTCGAAAAAACTGGCGTCTTGTATGCGACGTACTGAAAGGTGCCTGTCGATGAATTTGCGTTAGACTCTCAGTACACACTGGCCACGACCGTGGCCACCGTCGATTCACCAACACTCTCTGCGTCCACCTCTGGGCCGACTCGGCAGATATACAAGCCAGGCGGCAACAGCACTCCATCCCGATCCCGGCCATCCCAACTCATCTCCTGCACACCAGCGGCGTGCGCCACCGACTGCGCCGAACGGTGCACTAGCGATCCGTTGAGCGTATAGACTTCCAATACCAGCGAGGCCTGCCCCGGCATCTTAAATACGGGAAAGACGAATCTCACCGCATCGTTGATGCCGTCTCCATTCGGCGTGAATGGGTTCGCTACTACCTCCATATCGCCCACCAGTCCACCGGCCACCGGCGTCAGCACGGTCAGGCCCTCGCCCGAGGCCGTCGCGTCCACCCGCTGCCATACCACCTCCTCTTCCTCTCCTAAGCCTACCGAGACGAAAAAGGCATTGCTCGCCAGATAGAACACACTCGAAAAACGCAGCACAACTTGGGACTCTGGCTCCCGGACCACTTCGGGTAGGCGAACCCACAACGAGTCAACTCCGGTTTTAATCTCCAGTTCATCCGCCGAGTACATCTGGCCACCCCCCACCTCTAGCTCGCTCGCTAGGCCCACGGTCACATCCACCACCTCCACCTCGGCGCTCGGAGGTACTTCAAAGAGCACTTGATCGAACCCCAGCCTCTCCGAGCCTGACCCGTTGGGTGGAATGGTCAGCGACAACGCGAACGCCTCGGGTTGACCGCTCTGCTGAGCGCGGCGCGGCGCGATTTCGCCCAGAATCTGATGCACCAGCGGATCCCTCAAGCCAATATTGAGGCGGCGCAACACGACCGCCTCGTTGGGATCGTCCGAGACCAGAGCAGCCTCAATCATTATATAGCGCCGCGGACTAGGCGAGGTGACCGCCACGCCGGATCGCTCGTAAAACTGACTCCACGGACTCCAATCCGCCTCGTCGGGCACAAACGCCACCGTCGAATCCCCCCGCATAAACGACAGCGTCTTGCGATAGTCGGCCTCGGGGATTTCAACGCCCTGTTTGTTAAAGAAATGCTTGTCCTCGGTGAGTCGGTTTCCGGTCCGGGTGCGAATCTGCAGCTGGGTGCCGGGCGGCGTTTGGGCCTCCCAGGAGATGGTGGAAAGGATGCGGGGGGCGTCTCCCAACTCGATCGCCGGCGTTTGCAGCGTGACCTGCGGCAGAAAACCAAAGCCATAAAGCAGCAGCTCCTTTACACCAGAACGGATCAACCCGGTAGTGACGACGCGATAGTCGAACCTAAAAAAGCGTCCTTTGATAGGGGAGAAGATATTGGCCTGCATGAACGTATTCGTCGGCAGCGACCCCGCGGGCGCAAGAGCCTTGCGGCCAAGCGTGACATCGTCTCTGCCGCGAGCAACCACGGAGGTAAAGATCTGGCTGCCATCGGGTGCCAGACTGCCATCCGAAAAATTGAGCACATAATTGGGGAATGTGGCACTGCCATAGACAATAAAGGCGCGATCGACCCAGTACCAGGTCCCCAAGTCCAATAAGAGGTCCCGGTCCCGGTTCTTGACCAACACAGCGAAATCGTCATCTCGACCGCCTATACCCTTGGTGGAAAATCCCGCTTCTGCACTCCAGACGGTGGTATAATCGCCATCGACTGCATTGGAATGTCCGCCCGCTTCCCCAAATCCCTCGATCGACCCCCCGCGCTCCTTCCAGCCCAAACTTATATTCTCCCCCACCGTCCACACCTCCACCTCCGCCAACCGAGGACGCTCCGAACGATAATACCGAACCGGACCCTTAAAACGAGCCTCCCGAATCGCCTCATACTCCGCCTGCGTCACCTCCCGCTCTACCCCCGTCGACTCCCGACGAAAATACAACACATCCCCCCGATCCTCCGCTGCCAAACCCTCCCAACCGGACGCACTCACCTCCGCCCCGCGACGACCATCACTGGCCGTGGCCACAACCTGAACATACTGGACTAAATCCCCGCGCAAGCCCGGATCCGCCGACTTGGCTGGACGCAGCGCATACTCGAAAACCCGCTGCGTCTTGTTCAACCCCTCGCTGCGACCAGCCACCCGATAGTCCAGGCTCTGACTGCCCTGAAAGGCCTCATCGCCATTGGAGGTGAGCACCTTGAACTGCAAAAACGGATCGCCGACCCCTTCGGCGACAAATTTCACCACCACTTTCTCAGCCCACACCACCCGCCCCAGATCCACCTCGACCCACCAGTCGCGCAACGGCGCGTCCAGCGCCGGCTCCCAGTAGGTTTCTTCCCGCCCGTCCATGAGTTGTGCCGCCCCGGCGAAATTGGTTCCCGCTCGTCGGATGCCCCCGGTCACGTCTTCGCGACTGAAGGCCCCCGCATTCAGCGCGGCATTGATCTGCCGCCGCACAAAATGGGGCCGAACCCCTTCGGCGCTAAAATCCACACTGCCGGCGGGAAAATTCCACCCCGGCCAGTCGCTCTCGCTGACGATCAACTGGTTCGGCTCAAGGCGATAGCCCTGGGACCAGACCGGGGCGCTGAGTAGCAGAGCATAGAGAATGAGGCGCAAGTTCATCGCACTCTCTCCTTGTCCAGCCGATCCTTCGTCCTTTCGAGGAGCCAAAGCGCCTTAGTATGCGCCGGCACCTCGGCCAGCACCTCCCGCGCAGTCCGCTCGGCCAACTCCAGTTGCCCCGTCTGCAAGGCTTTGTTGCCGCGGTCGACGATCAGGTTGGCCAAGGCGTACAGATTTTGTTTGCGCATTTGTTCAATGCGGGCCATGCGCCTCCCATCGAGCGCAGTAGAGGCCGCCTTGCGCAAGGGTTTCTCAATCTCGAGCAACGCCCCCACGGTGCGCACCTCGATATCTTGATGCGGATCGAGTTCGTAGTCAAACCTAGGCACGTCATCCGTGAGAATCCGCCCACCGCGACTTAGGCTGCGCAGATCCTCAGCCGACGCTAGAAAACTTCCCAAGACGCTGTCGGACTCGTTGAGCCACCCCGTATTCGCATCCAGCAGATGCCGGTAGTGCAGATCGCGGCGAATTTCGGGCCTCCCCAGCCTCTCTTCAAGAGACGGGATGTCGAACGCAAAGGCATCCGCCCGGCGGCCGATCAAGACGAACTCTGGCCCATTGAACCAGAGCTGACTCTGCGGAAAAACGCTGATGAAGGTGGCGATGATGTCGAGCACTTGCGGCGTAGAAAGCATCCGCACTGGCACGAATTGCGTCACTAGACCGCCCGGCTCTAGCCGCTGTCTGAGGCGCTGGTAAAAATCTTTGGTGTAAAAGGAAATGATCCCCGGGCGAAAGAGTTGACCCACTTCAATGCCGATCACATCGTAGCGGACTTGGCTGTGGCGGATGTAATCCCGGCCATCTTCCGCCAAAGCTCGCACCCGAGGGTCGTCCAGCCAAGTCGCGCCAAAGTAGCGGCGGGCGAGATCGAAAACAGCCACTTCCACATCTAGGCAATCGAGCCTATGGACATCCCACAACAGAAACCGCCCGGCGGCTTGGCCAGTCCCCATCCCCACAACGAGCACATCCGTCCCGTTGCCATCGCCGCGCAGCAGCATGGGCAGATGGCCGGCAAAGGTCTGTTGGTTCTTCTTGTTTGAACCCTGCCACAAGCGGTCGATCCCGAGCAGCACCTTGTCTTCGAGTTGCACCACGGCAAGGCTGGCCCCTTGGCCCTCTACTACTTCGAGCAGGGTCCCCTCGGAAGACAGATGGTCGTGGGGAAGCCTCGTTTTGAGCAGGGTCGCGGCGAGCCCCCACCCGATTACACTGAATGCGATCAGCAAGGCAGCAACGCGACGCGACGTCTGGCGACCCACCCCTGCGGCAAAGGCCACACAGCCCCCGACAATGGCCATGCCAGTGACCGTCCGCAGCGCGAGGTCGAGCCCCAACCAAGAAAGCCCCCAAGCCATGATCACTGCGCTGGCAATGGAACCTGCGGTATTGATTGCCGTCAGCCGGCCAATCGTCCAACTCGCGTCGGCTACGTTCTTCGACACCAGTCGGACCACGAGGGGAAACGAAGCACCCGAAGCCAGCGCACCCGGCAGCAGCATGGCACCGTGCAGGCCCATGAAGTGATTGGCGCTTATCAACTCTGGAGCGGCCTGCGCGAGCGCCGTCCAGATGTCCCGGGGCAGCTTCATGACGACCAAGACGCTCAGGCCCGTGAAAGCCTGAAGGCAGCCAAAGACGACGACTGGATGCCGACTGCAGTCGCACAGCGGCGCAATGACGAGGCTGCCGACGCCGATGCCGAGCAGGATCACGACGAGCGGCAGAGTGTACGCGTACACCGAACTGGTGATCATCAAGGGCAGGTAGCGCGCCCACAGAATCTCAATGGCCACGCCGACGAACCCGGTCAGAAAGAACAAAGGCAACAGCACGGAGACCCGCAGCGTCTTTCCCCCGTCTGTCGCCTGGTCTTCTCGGTCGGACGGCTCGGCAAGCGGCGCGGAGTGCGTTTGCCAACAGACCAGCAACACGGCGACGCCACACAGGACATTGAGGCCTGCTCCTAGGTAGATGGTCGCAGCAAGCCCCAGAACCGGTAGAGTCACAAAACCAGCTAAGGCCGCTCCCGTGGCGGCTCCCAGCGCATTGATACCGTAGAGGCCGCCTGCGGCAAATCCGAGGCTGCGGTGTCGGCGGATGATCGCCCTAGCGAGCAAGGGGACCGTCGTCCCCATCAGAACCGTGGGCACGAGGATCACGGCTGCCACCAAGACCAAGCGCGCCAGCGCGATCCAAGGTGCTGAGCCATCGGCCCAGCGATAGAGCATCCCGTAGCCGTCGTCGGCCATGTCCAGCAGTACATTGCTCGCTAAGCCCAACACCGCGATGGCCAGTTCGACGATCCCATAGATCCGCAACGGACGTTGCAGTGACGTCGACAGGCGACCAGCTAGGACATTGCCCACGGCCAGTCCGAGGAAAAACACCGCGAGCACCGTCGCTAGAGCGAAGGTCGTACTGCCAAAGAACAGGCCGGCCTTTCTGATCCAACAGACTTCGTAGAACAGGCTCGCGGCCCCGGACAGGAAAAGGCAACTGAGCGCCGTCACCATCTCAAATGGAGAAGGCCCAGACGTCCCATTGGGGGAAGCAGGCTCTAGCGCGGCCACGTTGAGCAACTATACTTGGGTGAGGAAACTATCCATGTGGCCGGTGAAATAATCGAGGACCAGCCAGACTCCGGCCGCCACAATTTCCCCGAGGATGAGACCGAGGAAAAACGGGCGCAAGTTGCGATACAGTTTGGGGCCGCCATATCTCAGGATGATCAATTTGAGGAACCAAGCGAGGAAGACGCTGGCGTAAATGTGACTGGTCTTCCAATTGGCGCTGATCAAATAACCCAGCGGACTGAGGGGCCACCATAGGGCCTGATGTCGAACCCACATCAATCCCGCCATCACCGCTCCACCAATGCCCATGAACAGCCAGGCGTCGAGACGGGGCCCCGTAGGCTCGGCGACAATGCGCGGGGCCATATCCGTGGGGCCAATGCCCCCCTTCCAGCCAAAAAAGAGCGGATTGAGATTGATGCCGCCGTATTTATAGGCCAAGTACAAAACCATGTACGTAGAGCCTATTAGACTGACCACAATGGCGATGATCACGGCCCAGATCAGACGGCGCTTGGACCCGCCGATGACTTCGCTCATTTTTAGCCCATTGGCCACCGACGCCATCACAAAAGAGCGGATTTCGGAGTGCCAGCCATAGGAAAAACCCAGTGCCACCAGCCCAGAAGCGCCCAAGACTTGGGTGCCGCCCCCGGAAATGACAAAGGTCGAACTCATCACCGGCGGTCTCATAGCCGGGACGCCGCCTTCGGTCACAACGCGAGTCAGGCTGAGAAAAATCACCATGGCGCTAAAGATGAACATCAGGGTTCCCAACAGCGGCAGGCCGCTCACCCACAGGCCAAAGCCAAAGAGGAACAGCGAGCCGAACAGCCCCAACACCGCCTGCCGATAGGACACCACCTCGCCGGAGTCGTCTATTTCAGGTGCGCGTCCAATTGCCTTGCGGAATACATCGCCTAGGTGTTCGCGCGTCCCCCACAACATGATCAGCACGAAGACGATCATCGCCCCCATACCCTGATGGGAGGTGTACGTATCGCGAGCGTAGTGGTCTATCCGCTCGGTGCTCTGGATGCCGACGACGTTGAAAATGCCCTTCTGAATCAGGGTGAGGGTGTGGAAAATCCAGATGGACGCGGAAATGTCGAGACCGACGAAATAGAAGAAGCCCAGCCAAGACGGACTGAAGAAGAACCAGAGCGTGACCGTGTCGCGGAAAATGGGCAGCCGGAAGTCCCGCTCAATGGACGGAAAGGAAGGGGAATAAGAATGCAACCCGTTGATGCTTATCAGCATGAACGAAAAGGCAAAGGCGACCCACATTGCTTTGTTGGTAAAGAAGGACTTGCCAATAATTCCCTTTCGCTGCTGCTGGATCATCTCCATGGGCACCTGGACCAAAGGATAGACCAGTTTTTCGCGGTCCGCCCACTGCTTGCGCAGGATGATCATCGCAAACGTCATGACCAGACAGAGCGAGAGGAAAAAACCGTACCAGTAGGCCAGCGGCACAACCCAAGGCTCCCAGGGAATGGGGGCACCCTGGGGCAGTCCTTCGTAGAAATAGCGCGCGACGTCTTCTCCCTGCGGAACGAGCCAGCTGGGTATGAACTGGTTGTACACTTCGGCCCAATCGTTCTCAGGGGTGGCGTAGTAAATGGGGCCCACCAGTTGGGGCAGCAAGACCGGCGTCAATCCCATGCTGGGGACGCAGCAACTCACTATCATCATGATGTAGATAGTGATCAGTTCGGTCTGGGTAAGCGCTAGGGGCCTGCGGATGAGAGCTACCAAACCGCTGGCCAGCACCAGAATAAAGAAGAAGAATAGGGCCGCCGGCGTGCTAAAATTCAGCGTCAGGTACGACCCGCGTATCATCAGGGTGCAATACACATCGAGGAAATTGATCAGAAAGGCGAGCACTGCACCGATCAATAGGCCCCTCAGGGGAATGCCGGTGGCACTTTGCTGATCCGCTTCCAAGTTGGTCTCTTTCTTCAGGTATTGCAGGTACTCTGCGGGGATTTTCTTTTTCACACCACCCTCTTATAGGGACCGGCTAGTACCTGTCCTGCGGTTGGGCAGGCGATAGAGGAATGGAATCAGAGGGCCGCCAGCCCCTGCGGGATTGACGGCCTGCGCTACGGCAACGCCGGGAGGAATTTGCGTCTATACTCTCAGTACACACTGGCCACGACCGTGGCCACCGTGGATTCACTAATACTCTCCGCGTCCACCTCTGGGCCAACCCGGCAGATATACAATCCAGGCGGCAACAGCACTCCACCCCGGTCCCGGCCATCCCAACTCACCTCCTGCACACCGGCGGCGTGCGCTACGGGCTGCGCTCGACGATGCACTAGCGATCCGTCGAGCGCATAGACCTCCAATATCAGCGAAGTCTGCCCCGGCATCTTAAATACGGGAAAGACGAATTTCACCGCATCGTTGATGCCATCTCCGTTCGGCGTGAACGGATTCGCCACTACCTCCATATCGCCTACCAGTCCACCGGCCACCGGCGTCAGCACGGTCAGGCCCTCGCCCGCGTCGGTCGGATCCACCCGTTGCCACACCACCTCCTCTTCCTCCCCCAGTCCCACCGAGACGAGAAAGGCATTGCTCGCCAAGTAGAACGCGCTCGAAAAGCGCAGGGCTACCTCGGTGCCGGTCTCCTGCACGACCGCGGGCATATGGATCCACAGTGAGTCAGAGCGGGTCTTGATCTCCAGTTCACTCGCCGAGTACACCTCCTGACCCACAGTCACAGCCACTAACTCCACTTCGGCGCTAGGGGGGATTTCAAAGAGCACCTGATCGAATCCCAAACCCGCCGACCCTTCCCCGTTGGGCGGGATCGTCAGGGAAAGCGTGAACTCCTCGGGTTGACCGCTCTGCTGGGCGCGGCGGGGCCTTACTTCACCCAGAATTTGGTGGGCCAATGGATCTTTCAGACCAATATTTAGGTTGTGCAACACCGCGGATTGGTGGGGGTCGTCCGAGAGCAGAGCAGCCTCAATCATTATATAGCGCCGCGGACTAGGCGAGGTGATGGCCGCGCCAGGTTGCTCGTAAAATTGGCTCCACGGACTCCAATCCCCCTCGTCGGGCACAAACGCCACCGTCGAATCCCCCCGCATAAACGACAGCGTCTTGCGATAGTCGGCCTCGGGGATTTCAACGCCCTGTTTGTTAAAGAAATGCTTGTCTTCGGTGAGTCGGTTCCCGGTTCGAGTGCGAATCTGTAGCTGGGTACCGGGCGGCGTTTGGGCCTCCCAGGAAATGTTGGAAAGGATGCGGGGGGCGTCTCCCAGCTCGATCGCCGGCGTTTGCAGCGTGACCTGCGGCAGAAAACCAAAGCCGTAGAGCAGCAGCTGCCTTATATCGGCTCCCCACGCTACCCGCCCGACGTTGATTAGGCGATAGTCGAACTTGAAATAGCGCCCCTTTATCGGGGGGAAGGCATTGGCCTGCATGACCGTATCCGTCGGCAGCGATCCTGTGGGCGCTTGGGCCTCGCGGCCCAGCGTGACATCGTCTCTGCCGCGCGCAACCACCGAGGTAAAGACCCGGCTGCCATCGGGTGCCAGACTGCCATCCGAAAGACTGAGTATATAATTGGGAAAGATGTTATTGCCGTACACAATAAAGGTGCGGTCAACCCAGTACCAAGTGCCCAAGTCAAACAGGAGGTTTCGGTCCCGGTTCTTGACTTGCGCTCCACCCACGCCGGAAAACGACACCTCTGCATTCCAGGCAGTGGTGTAATCGCCGTCGATTATATTAGATTGTCCGCCCACGCCCCCAAATGCCTCGATCGACCCCCCGCGCTCCTTCCAGCCCAAACCTATATTCTCCCCTACCGTCCACACCTCCACCTCCGCCAACCGAGGACGCTCCGAACGATAATAGCGAATCGGGCCCTTAAAACGAGCCTCCTGAATCGCCGCATACTCCGCCTGCGTCACCTCCCGCTCTACCCCCGTCGACTCCCGACGAAAATACAACACATCCCCCCGGTCCGACTCCGCCAAACCCTCCCAACCCGACGCGCTCACCTCCGCACCACGACGACCAGCACTGGCCGTAGCCACTATCTGCACATACTGGACTAAATCCCCGCGCAAGCCCGGATCCGCCGACTTGGCTGGACGCAGCGCATACTCAAAAACCCGCTGCGTCTTGTTCAACCCCTCGCTGCGACCTGCCACCCGGTAGTCGAGGCTCTGACTGCCCTGAAAGGCCTCATCGCCATTAGAGGTGAGCACCTTGAACTGCAAAAACGGATCGCCGACCCCTTCGGCGACAAATTTCACCACCACTTTCTCAGCCCACACCACCCGACCCAGATCCACCTCGACCCACCAGTCGCGCAGCGGCGCGTCCAGTGCTGGCTCCCAGTAGGTCTCCTCCAGCCCGTCCATGAGCTGCGCGGCCCCGGCGAAATTGGTCCCTGCCCGTCGGATGCCCCCGGTCACGTCTTCGCGGCTGAAGGCCCCCGCATTCAGCGCGGCATTGATCTGCCGCCGCACAAAATGGGGCCGGACTCCTTCGGCGCTAAAATCCACACTGCCGGCAGGGAAATTCCACCCTGGCCAGTCGCTCTCCCTAACGATCAACTGGTTCGGCTCAAGGCGATAGCCCTCTTGGGCCCATGCCATAGCGGCGAACAACAAGGTATAGAGAATGAGGCGCATGCTGTTCATAAAATTTGCTCTACCCCCTTGCGGGCTAGTAAACCACTGCAATGGTTCCAGTTTGCTGATCGTCCCCGTTTTTGGCCTTCACGAGGATGCGGTACATATAGAGGCCGGGCGCCACCAGTTCTTGCTGATCGTCTCTACCGTTCCACGAAAAGCTGAATCGACCGCTCTCGTGCAGCCCTTCCTGCTGGCGCAACAGCCGACCGGATAGGTCGAAAATTTCCAGTCTCAAGGGCACATTTTCCGTCACCTGTAGCAGATTCAAAGAGAATCTGGAGATATCGTTCACTCCGTCCCCATTGGGGCTGAAGACCCTAGGCTCAACTAGAAGGTCTGCCAGCAGACGCGGGCTCAGCGAAGTGCGCACCGAGAGGGTTTCGCTGACGAATTCGGGCGCGGCATTGCCTGGGTTGATCCGCTGTGCCAATTCCAAGGGACGCTCGGAATCCCGAACCCAGCCGTCGAATGGGGTGCCGTAGCGCAACACGGGTGCGCGAAAGTACACCTCGACTGGCCCACCTAGATCGCCCGCTTCCCGACGCGGCGAAAGTTTTACGGAAAAGAGGGTCGAATCCGGGCTCTCGACCTGGACAGACCAATCCACTAGACCCGTGGCCCGCACCGAATCGACACCGGCCAAGCCAAAGGGGGCCGCTATTTCAATCTGGTCGAAACCGGAGTGGTCCGGCGTCATGGTAGGAGAGATCGCGTACGTGAATTGCGAGACCTCTCCCAAAGGCACTTCGGGAGGGTACACTTCTCCCACTACATTTTGGGCCAAAGGAGGCTTGGTGACCGAAAACTCGACGAAATCCACCTCCCCGCCCTGCAAGGCATCGGGCTGGAAATCGACGCGGAATTGGAAGACGTTATTGGGGCTTGGGGAGATCACGGAGGTGCCAAGGCTGTCGGCGAATTCATAGGGGGGCGACCAGAAGCTCCAGTTTTCGGTATCGTAGGTGATTTCTGCCGCTTCGCCGGTTTTCAAGCCAGCATAGCCCTTGGCATCCAGCAGCTTCCCATTCTCGGCAAAGCGGGAAAGCTCGTCCCCCCGTCCGGTATTGCGCCAGTACATATTGGGGTCCAAGGTCTTGCCGGAGCGCGAATGGATATCGATTCTGACTCCTGGGTCTTTCCGGCCCTGCCAGCGCATCTCGCCCAAAATGGCCGGTTCCGCCAAGTCGAACATCTTGCTGACATAGGAGGCCCTATTGACAAAACCCTCTCCATAGATCTCCACCTCGGCTATTTCCATATTTCTACTGGTCGTCACGGTGATCTGCAAGCCCACCTCTGTAGCCCGCATCGTGGGAAAGACCGCTTCGACGGTGTCTTGGGTATTTTCGACTACGGAAAAGACCGTCCTGCCGGGATCCACACCGCCGTATTGCCCTCGCTCTACAATCTGGGGAATCGCGCTAGTAGTGACTAGGAGCTTGTCTGGATAAAGGGAGGTGCCCGGCGTGCTGATGAGCCGGACCCGGTTTACGGAGAAAGCCCCCCCCAAATCGAAGATGAGCCAGCTCGAGCGGTCCCCGGACTGAAATACATAGCCGTAGGGCTGCTTTAGATAAAAGGTACTGAGATCCCCATCGACCATCCGCGTAGCATGGCAACCGTCGAGGAGAAATTGGTACCCCCCGCACCCGCGCGAAAAGGGCCCGCCGCCGCGCGTCAAACTAGTCAGGGCGATATTGTCCTCTGGGGTCAGGAAGAGGGGCCGCAGGATGCTCTCGGCAAATGCCCCGTCGTCAAAACCGTCCTTCTCCAGAAAATCACTCCACGGCACTGGAGTGAAAGTGACCGCGGGATCTGACGCCTCCGGCGGCGGCGGAAGATTTTCTCCACCGATGCGGAAAATCTCCAAGGCACCGGATCGGCCCGACAGCATGGCCAAGGCCAAAGCGGCTATAAGCAGCGAAATCGGCATCGTTCTTTTCATGCCGCTACCTCCGGGTGTACCCCGTTTGAGGGCCGCGCACAAGCGCGCGTTAATCGAGTCCGGCGATTACAGTAATGAACTGCGATATGCCCGTAGAGGGATTTTGTCCCTTTTCGTCTATGCGGTTGATCCTCACGCCCAACTGGGTGGTCAAAGCATATCCCAAATAAGCGCCTGTATTGGAGTATTGGACCGCCAGCACCAGCTCCTGAAAGTCTTCCTGTAGCCCTAGGGCTTTCGCGTCTTCTTCGAATTGGTTGAATAGGGTGTACTCGACACCCACCTGTACTTCCGAGCCAGTCAGTATCGGCGTCTGGCCAATGAGGAACAGGATCAGGGTATCTTCTTTGCGCACCGGCTCGTTGCTCAGCAAGGGCGTTTCAAAACGCAGCTCGTTTTTGATCTTGGGAAAGAGCCGAAAGCGTCCCAACTCTTGCCGGTACTCGGCCTTGTTGATAAGGCCGAAAAACTGGTACTTATCGCGAAAGTCCGCCTGTTCCTCTCGCTGATACCAGACGTCGTACTTCACTTTGTTGACCAGTTTCAGCTTGGCACTCCCGGTGTAGTCAAAACCAAGATAGGCGGAATTTATCCAAGTGTTGGGAGCGGCCAACAGATCTGGAACCCGCTGCAGATTCGCCTCAGTACCCGCCGGCTGCACCCACTGGACGACATCGTCCGGGATATCGTCCTCGACCAGCTTGACCATGTCGAAGACCCGCAGCCGGCCCAACCCGGCTATATCCCGATCCCAAGTGAACATCCCGTAGCTGCTGTTTTCCTCCCGGTCGCTGGCCAGCGTGCGTTCCTGCTTGCGGCCAACCGTCACCCGCATCCCAGGCATGATGTGAGCGCCTACATAGATATTGCCTCCGCGGCGGTCGCGGTCGTAGGGGAAATCGGGCTCTTCGTCGTTTTCAAAGCGATCGATCCAGAAATTGTTGTTCATATCTACTCCGAAGAGGAACTCGGGGCGATCGACGCTGTAGCGCAAGAACGGCTCTTCGTAATCGGGAATGTAATTCGGCCGGAAATCGGTGTCGTTCTGGTTGAAATCGGAGATGAAATCGTTGTTTTCGTCCCAACCTGGGAAAATTTCCCGGTCCGGTCCTGCTTGGTTGACGCGCTGCCAGTCGGGCGTGCGGTCCTGATCGTCGTTGTCCTCGACAAATTCGTAGAAAAACCGGCGTTCATTGGTGTAGTCAATGTCCCCGTTCGCTTCCGTGAGCAGGCCGGTAGTGCCGTAGTCGTAATCCATGCTGTAGAGTTCGCCAAAAAGGAAGAAGGCATAGCCCCGCCGCGACAGATTGATCATCCAGGCACTAGCCTCGTCGGAGTCCATGAGGTGTTCGGTGAATTTGCGATTGGGGTATTTGCGGAAGCGCCGGCTGCGATCGAATTCGGCGTAGAGGTCAAAGCCCAGCAGATCGTTTACTTCGATGGTGCCGCCGAAGATATCGTTGCCCGTGGGCAAGCCGTAATCAAAGCGCACCAATTGCAGGTTGGAGCCGTCTTTTACATTGCCCGCGGCCCGCGCCTGAGTCAGGAAGACCGGCTGGCGCTCGGGCAGATTGGTCTGGCGATCCGACCCCATCTCAATGCGGTAGTCGTTGGCCACAGCCAATTCGATGGTGACCTTGCGGATGGTGGAAAGATCCGGACCGTTGTACAAGCGGTTCTCGCTGGTGAAATCATAGGTCAGCACGATCTGCTCGCTGCCGTCGGCGGCGAGAAAGCCCCGCCGGCGGAAGCCCCCGTTGATGAGGGCACTGAAGCCGATCTCGCTGCCGCGCACCGTCTCTTTGCGGATTTCGATCTTCTCTTCACCGTCATCTGTTACAACTACGACTTCGGTCTCGGCCTCGATGATGATATCGTGGGAAAACAGCGCGGCTCCACCTTCGCGATCCGTGGGTGAATCATCGCTCAGACGGACGAAGATCTGGCTGATGGGTTCGAGGTTCTGCCCCACGGTCAGGGCACCGCTTATGGGGTCGCCTTCGAGGCTCTCTATCAGGGTCTGGGAATGATGGGCGTTGACATACGTGGCACCCGCCTTGACAAAATCGCCGATCTGGCTCGTTGTCCTAAAGCCGAGGAGATTGGTGCTATTGGTGCCTTCTATCGTTATAGTGCCCGCCCGGCCCGGCGAGCTGATGCGCGACATCAACACCGTTACCGCATGTTTGTCGGACTGAAGATCCATCTGCACCCCGTCAAAAGCCGGCTTGGAAAAAGTCATGGGCGTCAGCGTGGTGCGGATCTGTTCGCCAATGGTCAGGGCCATGTGGTACTGGCCACTGCGGTCCGAGGAGATAACCAGCCGATTGAACCACGACCCAAATCGCGGATCTTTGAAAATGGCGCTGCCGAACTGCTGCGGCTGCTGCTGGCGCCAATCGTAGATGAGCCATCCTTTGGTGATGAAAGACCCATACAGGTCGTAGAAATAATCCCCCTCTATATCGGGATTCAAATAACGCTGGTAGTGATCCCGGGCATAATTGGTGTACTCCCATTGTCTCCAGCGATAGAGCAAGAAGAGTTCCTGCGGCACGTACCAGCGCCGCACGGCCGGGTCCAAAGCGTCAAAGAGCACGCCCGAACCCACTGGTTCGTACGAAACCTCGCCGCCGCGCTGCAGGCCCAATCTGTGGCCATAATCAAGTCCTTGGGCTACGGCTCCTTCGGGCACTGCGGCAATACTCAGCAGTAGTGCGATACCCGCAGCTGCGAGGAGAAGCTGTCGGCCCGTACGCGTACTCCATCTGGTCATATGGCCCCCCTGTTGATGCTAATAGACGACTGCGACAGTACTGCTGCGGCTCACCGTGCCGCTGTCCGTTACCACTTTCACCTGCAAGACGTAAAGTCCCGGCGGCAAATATCGACCTTGGTCATTCTGGCCGTTCCATTGCACCAGATGACGCCCACTCTGGTTGTTTCCCACCGGCAATTCCGCCACTTGTCTTCCGGCCAAGTCGTAAACCCGCAAAGAAACCGGAACGTTATTTATCAAGTGTAGTAGATCGTAGCTGATGGTCGCCTGATCGTTGATCCCGTCTCCATTGGGCGTAAAAGGGTTGGGTGTCACGGTCACCCGGTGGACGACTGGGTCCTGAGCCAGCGGCACCCGCACGCTCAGATCGTCGCCGAGCAACGATCCCGCTGCGTCTCCTTCTTCAATTTCTTGGGGCAAGCCGTCCGACTGACTGTCGCGCAGGCGCCCGCTAAAAACCGTCTCGTAGCGCAAAATCGCGGCGTCGAAAACCATCCGCAGATCGTGGTCGCCACTCTGGTGGGGGAAGGTTACAGTCAGGCCACCCTCGTGGGGCTCCGCGACGAAATCCTCCACCTCCAAGTCGTCGAGGTGCAGCGACCGAACCGTGTGCACCGGAACAGAGCTATCGATCTCCAAGTGGTCGAAACCTCGGCTGCCGACCACTTGGACGGCATACGTAAAGGCCGTATCCACCCCAACCGGCACATGCTGGGGCCATATTTCCCCGACGATGGACTCCGCTACTGGAGCGGAGAATTCAAAAGCCAGCGAATCCACTGCGGTGCCGTCCACCAGACCGTCGCTTTCAAAGTCCAGGCGGAACTGGAAGTACTGCCTCGGTGCCGGCGAAAGAATCGGGGTCCCTCCGCTCAGGTAGGGAGCAGACCAAGGACTCCAAGCGTCCGGCTCATCTGCAGGAGACGGACTGGTGCCGCTGCGGGTGCGAATGAAAAACCGAGACTTTTCGGGATGTCCCACGGCCTCGGCCGCCCAGTGCAGTTGGCCCCAGAGCGTAGGTTGATTAAAATCGAAGACCTCGGACAAATAGTCGGCCTCCGGAACAAAACCCCGCCCGAAGACCTCAAGCTCGTCAATTTCCCAATTGGATCGGTCTGTGGCCTGCAAGAGAAGATAGCGCACATAGCGCAGGGGGAACTGCACGTTTACAGTATCCTGGCTATTGCCGGTCTGCTGATCTACCTGGGCAAAGAGATTTTTACTCGGCAGCCCGTCGATGGACTCGGCTACGAATTCAGCCCCGAAAATACCGTCGTTGATGAAGAGTGCGTAACCCCTCATGAAGTCATTCGGAAAAGAGGTGCGCGGAAAAAAGCGGATGCGATTCACCCCGAAGCGGGCGCCTAGGTCGAAGATTACGAGAATGCCTGAAGCCGTTATGTTCTTGACCTCAAAAGCCGTCTGATGATCGCCGTCCACCATGCTCTCCAGGCCTGCTGCCAGCGTCTCCTTGTCGACCCGCAAGACGGCCTGGGCATTTGGCGAAACCACCTTGCCTCCACGCGCTAAAGTCCCCGAAGCGATGTTGGTGGTAGTATCGATAAAGCTGGGTAGGATCCACCCGGGACGGCTGGTAAAATCAATGATCGGCGCGGCCGCGGCGCTTTCCTCCCAGCTCTCCCCTTCGGCACTGCCGCCGACCACCCGGATATCTGCAGCCTGCGCTACCGCCGCCAGCGCCAACCAGAGCGGCACTAGCAGGGGCCGGTAAACCCGCGAGATTAAATAATCCCTCCTCATCTGCACCTTCCTGCCCCTTTCGGTCCCGTGCTACGTACGTATAAAAAACAAAAATGCCGCCATGCCAGAAGAAGCTCTCGGCATGGCGGCATGGCGATCATGTGCAGCCAAACCTCTACTGCGCCGTGTAATTACTCGGCAAAGGTGGCCTTTATATGGCCCCAGGTCTTTTCCTCCACCGCCGTGCTCGGTCGGGCTTGCGAAGCCCAGTCGATGTCGGGATCAACCGGACTCAGATAAAAGTCACTGAGGAAATCGGCGTGGTGACAGCTATTGGTGTCGCCACTCAAGGTCCAATAGCCATCGTAGCCGCCACCAGTGTCCGAATCCAGCACCGTGAAGTTGAAACCGAAAATCTCACCTTCTGTGAGAATATGTTGGACGCTGTTGGGCACGTCGGTCCAGCGCAGATCGTTCCACGGGGTATATGCATACTCGGCATAGAAGTTGCCGGGCTCCCCCGGGTCGTTGGTGCAGGTGAAGGCTGCGTCGCCAAACGGTGGCAAGGCGTGCTCATAGGTCTTGTGCCAAGCGTAGCGTCCGTTCGGGCGCAGACCGTACCCTTGGGCCTGCTGGCCGTGCAGAATGTCCTTCTCTTCCTGGGTGAGGGATTCGTCTTTCCAAGAATTGAACTGACCGCCGCTGTGGTCACCGTCGATCTGGATCTCTAAGAAATCGCGGGCATTGCCGGTACAGCCACTGCCTTTGGCGTTTTCCCAACTGTGATCGCCCACCCAGACGGCGTCGTCCCAGCGGTCTTCCATGATATAGACTTTATTGGTCTCCGGGCTCCAACCGACGAAGGCCCGCAAGGCCAAGTCCGCGGCATCGCGCTGAGTGCCCAATCCGGTCACCGTCTCGGTCAAATCCTCGTGGGTGATCAAATAGGGATCAGTAACTACGTCCCAATCGGACAAATCACTGTCGATGATGGGAAGGTGTCCGCTGGGGAAGTGAACAGCCGGCCTCACCACCCCTTCGGGCAAATGAGCCCAGCAAGTAGTGGAGACTAAAATAGCTCCAGCAATAAGGGCAACTTTCTTCATGGTTTTAAACTCCGAGGTTGAGGTCAATGCGAAACGTCTGGGCTTAAGCCCAAGCTCTAAGCTGATTTACTGCGGCGAAAAGGGGGTTCCTCCTTTCTGTCACAAGATATTGATTTTTCAAAGTTTATTTATACCTATACCAGAGAAACTCCAGAATTACATGTAATTTAGACTAGGATACGAAATTCGACCGATAAAAATCAAGTTTTTTATTTTTTCTATCCGCGCAGCCTGTCCGCGGCCAATCTCGCCTTGGCTTTACCAAGGAATGGCGTCGTACAGAAAATCCCCCGCTTCCCGATGCGCCCGACTATTGGGGTGAAAATCGGTTGGGTGAACCCAGTAATCTCGTTCGTCCTTTCCGGCAAATAGAGCGAGGAGATCGACGTAGTGTATCCCCTCCTGCTGCGCAAATGCCCCGAGCGTTTCATGCACTGCTGTTAGGGGATAAGCGTCGAGCTGGTAGAACACGGGAAAGACGACCAAAGAAAATTTAATACCCTTATCGGCGCAGGATTTCTTCATCCGGCTAAGCAACTGCCGGGTCAGTGTCCAGCCTAGGTTATCTTTAGTAGAGTTGTCGGTACCATCCAACAGTATCTCGGGCGATTTGCTTCCTCTCCAAGCGCACGGCAAACCAACGCAGCGCATAGCTGTTCCTCCCCGCCAGAAATCGGGCTGACCTCGCATTGGATCGCAAGTGCATAAAATCGGCCAGTTCCTTTTCCATCTCCAGCAGCCGCCCGCTCCTAAATGGATCGTTTAGGGTAAACGAGTACACGACGCGCTCGACCCGAGCAAAGTACTCGACATAGCGCTCCATGGTCTTGGCAATCCGCTTGATATTCATGCCCGGTACACAGGCATTGAAGAACTGATAGCGCTCGGCTGGGCGCTCCCGATTCAATCGGCTCTCCAAAACATTCGAAAAGCGCTCCGCGCCCCGGACCCCCTGCCCAAAGCCAAAGGAGTCGCCGATTACTAGGACGATTTTGGCATTTTGCGCGTCGAACTCAGCCATCGGCCGCTCGCGCAGTTGCTCTTCGTTGCGTCGCATCTCAATGGCATTGGGCACTTTCAACGGCGCTATATCGGCGAGGGTGGAATCTTTGTTGGCGTTGCCCAGATAGGTCAACTGCCCATACGGATGTGTCCGCCGCAGGTCCCAGTCGGGAGTGCCGGCAAAGTGCTCGTCATAGCACCACAGATCGAGATTTGGATCGTCCGTCTGGTAATAGACCACCGGATAGACCTGCTCGGACCGAGCCAAGAGCCAAAAAGAAACTTCAATGACGAACGAAGTAACGGCCAAACTAACAACTGCCAACAGCAGCTTGCCGCCAATCTCGATTCGATCCATTCTCAAATGATTAAACCGGCTGCTTATGGGACAATCGGGGCGCGCTTTATCTATTCTTCCACCAGTCTAGCCGCGTCCCTCTGCGGTCAATTCCCGACCCAACTTTTCGATGTTATCGTCGAAATAGCGCACCTCATCTTCGTACGAGGCGCGTAGGTCTTTCAACCAGCGCCCGAACAATTCTCTCTCTCTCGCCTTGCGGATATTAGCTCGTATCTGCCTCTCGCGCTCTTCGTAGGGACGCGCTTTTGATTCTCGCCGACTGATAATTTTGGCAATAGAATGGGAAGGCCCAACCTGTATGGGCCCGATGAGTGAACCGATCTCCCCCTCAAAGGCCGCTGCGACCAAATCCCCAAAGCGCGCCGTCTCGTACCAGTAGAGATGGTAGTGCCCCTCTGTTTCGCTAGCGCCCGGCCGCAGGCTGCGGCTGGCAGCCCGTTGCCGCATAATGTACTCCTCGGCCAATTCTTTTGGACTCGCTGCCGCGGCTATTTCCTCCAAGAGCGCCTCCACTCCACCCCGCTCATCCAGTCGCTGACGGAGCCATTGCAAAACCTCGAGATCGTCGCCCATCTCCCGCAGTGCCTGCACTTCCTCGGTCAGATCCTGCCCGGTCTGCTGCTTTTGTTTCATCCTCGTGAGCAGGTCGATCAAAGGAGAAGCCCGACGGAAGATGCCGCGAATCTCGGCGAGCAGCGCCTCGGCCTCGGCCTCACTGGTCAACTGAATTTCCACCACGTTCACCTCCGAGGCGGTCCGGTACTGGTCCTTGGTTTCTTCGTAGTAATCGAGTACCTCTTGTTCGCTTATCTCCTCGTCTGTCGCAGTGGCGATCTGGCGCATGGTCACGATCAGCACTTCTTCTTCCTTGCGCTGGATCCATTCTTCGAGTTCGCGGTCGAGCTCCAACTTATCCGCTTCCATCCACATGAGCTGCGGTATGACTACGTCGCGTTGCAGAAAATGGTCCACCCTCGCACTGTCGGATACGTCTCTACCTTGGCGAATGAACGGGGATTGCAAGATGGCTTCTCCGAGTGCAATCTGTCCCCCCTCGTACCTGAAGAGGGGCATCTCGGCCGCGCCTTCTGGAATCTGAAACGTCTTTTTGCCGGTCTCGGAATCCGCCTGACCGCTGCGCAAAATTTCCATCAGGACGCCCAAACCGTGCGGGTCTGGAGCCAATTGGAACTGCTCGGCCAGCGAATCCGCATACGCCTTTTTGCGGGCGTCCAACCGCTCTTCAGACAGTGTTTTAAAGAGAAACTCCCTAGTTTGCTCGTAGGTCCCTTCTAACTCGTTTAGGACCTTGAAAATTTCGTAGCCTTGGGGGACGGCTATGGGCTCTGATATTTCTCCTACTTTGAGACTAAAGAGTATGTCGCGCACCAGTGGAATGGCGTGGAAGCGACTGTAATACATGGGTTTCACACCTCCGAGCGAGGCCGTGCGCGAATGGGTCGAAAATTCGTGCGCCACTTCCTCAAAGGGCGTACCGGCCCGCAGAGCGGCCATCGCCTCCTCGGCGCGCTCTTGGGTAGGTACGACGATATGGGCGATTTTGATCCAGCGTTCCCAATTCTGCTCGGCAAACACGCGCCGCATTTCCTCCTCAGTAATGACAACCTGGTTATCGACAGCGCGCTGCTCGATCTCTCGTATCAGCCGCCGCCGCAAGGCTGTCGCCACCTCGCTGACAAACGCTGGACTCCGGTCTAATTTGCCGGCGCGCGCCTCTCGGAGAATGAGCGTCCGATCGATCAGCGACTGCAAGTATTCGCGGACTTTTGCGCCGCCCTCCTGTTCGCTCTTGGCCCACTCGGCCACATTGTCGATCAGGTAACGTATATCCCGCTCGGTAATCAATTCTTCGCCCACCTGAGCCAGCGGCAATGCCTCCTTTTGGGCACTCGGCTCCTGCTGCCCACAGGCGACGAGCGCCGCAATGCCCAGTGCGCTCCCCATCAATAACTTTCGCAAGTACATATTCTCTCCTGTTAGCGTGGCCAGAGCAGCGCCCGCTCCGCGTCAATGCGCGGATACACGGTCTCTCCTGGGGCAAAACGCCGTTCCTTCGACGCGATGATGTGGATGGACGCCCCAGCCCAATCCACCCATAAAATCCACGCGGCCCCAGCGTCCTCGACGACGCGCACCACACCCGGCACGTGTCCCCCTGCGGGCGCAATGTCCTCCGGCCGGACGCCGAGCAGCATCGCGCCTGCCCCATTCAACGCTGGCATTCGCTCGGCTTCGTTCGGGCCAACCCACGCATCCCCGCGCCGCTGGACGTGGAGGATGTTGATCGCGGGTTGCCCCAATTGGCGCGCCACTACGGGCGAGACCGGCTGGCGGTAAATAACTTCCGGGCTGCCCTGCTGCAAAATCCGTCCCTCGGCCAGCACGGCAATGGAATCGCCCATGGACAGGGCCTCGGCTTGGTCGTGGGTCACGTAGATCGCCGGGATACCTAACTCCTGCCGCAACAAGGCCAACTCTAGACGGAGGGACTCCCGCAGCTTGGCGTCCAAATTAGTCAACGGCTCGTCAAAAAGAAACAGTCGCGGCCGCCGCACAATCGCCTGCCCAATGGCCACCCGCTGCATCTCCCCGCCCGACAGACGGGCCGCCGGCCGGTCGAGCAGCCGCTCAATCTTTAGCAACTCAGCCGCCCAGCCGACCCGTTGGTCAATCTCGCCGCGCGCAAGCTGCTGGCGCGGTGCCTTGAGCGGAAATTCCAAGTTGCGCCGCACGCTCCAGTCGGGATACAGGGCGAAGTGCTGGAAGACAAACGCAATGTCGCGGTCGGCCGGCGGCCACTGCGTCACCTCCTCACCGTCCATCTCGACCTGACCAGCGTCGGGCGAGTCCAACCCGGCGACGATCCGCAGCAGCGTGGTCTTGCCCGCGCCGGTCGGCCCCAGCACCACCAGCATCTCGTCGGCCCCCAGCGACAGGTCAATACCAGACAGGACCTCGGCCTTGCCAAAGCGCCGCGTCACCCCTTTTAGCTGCAACCAAGACATCTTAAAGCCGCTTGCCACTCGCCGGATCGAACAATAACACCCGAGCAAAGTCCAAGCCCAAAGACACCCCCACAGCCATCCCCTCCCGATCAGCCACTCGCATAACCAACCGACCGCACTCTGCCTGCAAGTGGATGTAGCGGCACGCGCCTTGGTATTCATCGCGCACCACCTCGGCCCGCAGCCGACCTTTAGCAGTCGCTCGCACGAACTCCGGTCGCACCCCTAGCGTCGCCGGCCCTGGTCTCACCGGCTCGGCTAGCGGCCAGACCAGCCCAAGCGCAACAAAACAGTCCTCGCGGATTTCCCCAGTGATGAAGTTCATGCTAGGGCTGCCGATAAAGTGCGCCACAAACAGATCGGCTGGCTGGTCGTACACCAAGGCCGCAGCCCCACTCTGGCGGATCCGTCCTTCATCCATGACCACCACTTGATCGGCCAAGCTCATGGCCTCCTCTTGATCGTGGGTCACATACAAGGTGGCGATCCCCGCGTCGAGCTGTTGGGCGCGGATCATCTCCCGCATCTCCAGCCGCAAACCCGCGTCGAGCGTGCCCAACGGCTCGTCCATCAGGTAGATCTGCGGCCGCCGCACCATGGCCCGCGCCAAGGCCACCCGCTGCTGATCGCCGCCCGATAACTGCCGGGGATAGCGCCCGACCAACGCACCCAGCCCCAATCGCTCGACCATGTCGGCCACCCGCTGCCGTCGCTCCCGCCGATTCAACCCCATGCTCTCCAGCGGAAAGCCGATGTTGTCCTCGACCTTCAGGTGCGGATAGAGCGCGTAAAACTGAAACGCGAACCCCACGTCCCGCTCGGCGGGCGAGCGCTCGGTGATGTCCGCACCGCCCAACACGATCTGCCCAGCCGTAGGCTTTTCGAGGCCAGCGACCATCCGCAGTGTAGTCGTCTTGCCGCACCCAGAAGGCCCCAACAGCACGGCGAACTCGCCCTCGCCGCAGTGCAAATCAATGCCTTGGACGGCACGCGTACCGTCGGCAAAAGTCTTGACCAAATCCCGGCATTCGAGAAAACTCATGACTCTTCCATCTGCCGCCGCGACGTCACAACGTGCAACAGCGTGCTGACGATCGCGACAAAAAATCCATACTTCAGCCCTACTCCCCAGAACGGTTGCAGCATCAACCCCACTCCGGCGACCATGCCCACGCGCGCGCAGCGATCCAACCAGCGGCTCATCGCTTGATCGTCCCAAAGGTGACGCCGCGCAGCAGATGCTTGCGCACCAAGACCGTGAAGACGATGATCGGCGCGACAAAAATCAGCATCCCCGCGCTGATCTGCGCCCACGGCAAACCCGACACATTGCCCTGCAAACCAGCGAAGTAAACCGGCACTGTAACGGCCTTTTGGTTGTTGAGCGTCATGGCAAACCCGTATTCGTTCCACGCCGAGATCAGGCAAAACACCGCAGTCACCGCCATCCCGGGCACGGCCCGCGGCAGAACTACCAAGCGGAAGGCTTGAAAGCGAGTATAACCAGCCACCAGCGCGGCCTCTTCGTACGCCGTGGGTATTTCGTCGATAAAGCCCTTCATCAGCCATACGGCCAGCGACATATTGAACGCCGTGTACAGCAGCACCAAACCCATGTGACTGTTCTGGAGATCGAATTCGCGATACATCATCAACACCGGCACCACCACGGCCAGAGGCGGCAAAAAGCGCGTCGAGAGGATGAAGAACAGCCAGTCGCGCCCCCCGGGGATGGCAAAGCGACTAAAGCCATAGGCCGCGCAGGTGCCGATCAGCACCGAGCACAAAGTGCTGAGCAGGCCAATGATCAAGCTGTTGCCCAAGTAGTGGAAAAAGGCATGATCCCCGCCGGCGTACACCGAGGCCAGCTCGCGATAGCCGTCGAGATTGGCGCGGAAGTAGATCTCGTCAGCCGCGACTTCCTCGGTCCAAGTAGGCGCGAACTTCGGATGGACGGCAATGCTGTCGTCCCGCGTCTTAAACGAGGTCAGCAAGAGCCATATCAGCGGCAGCATGGCCGCGCAAAAGTAGCCTCCGACAAAGGCGATGCGCAGCGCTTTCACTGTGCCCCGGCCTCCTCGCGCCGCTGCACTCTGCTCATATAGCGCACAAACACACTGGCCAGCGCCAGCACCAGCACCAGCACCACGTACGAATACGCCGCGCCCAACCCCACCTTGCCGTCGCGGAACACCACCTGATAGAGCAGCGCGCTCACCGTTTGCGTCGCCGGGTCGTTAGGACCGGTGATGGCCATGACCAAATCGAACTGCTTGATCGCGTCCGTAGCCCGCAGCAGCACGGCCAACCCCAAAAGCGGCGCGCACAAAGGCAGGGTAATCCGGCGGAAGACCTTCCACCGCGAGGCCCGGTCAATGGCCGCAGCCTCGTACAGATAACCGGGGATGGCGTTGAGCGCCGCCAGTGCAATCAGCATCATAAACGGCGTCCACATCCACACGTCAACCAGCAAAATCGACAGTAGCTTGAGGTCGGGATCTGTAATCCACTGGGGTTGGCCCAGCCCCAGCGCGCCGAGGCATTGGTTGAGGATGCCGTAGTGCCCGTTGAGCACCAGCTTCCAAAAGAGCGCGATCACGGCCGGCGGCAACATCATCGGCACCAAAAGCGCAGTCAGCGCAAACGCCCGACCGCTGAAGCGATCTTTGAGCGCCAGCGCCAAGGCAAAGCCCAAGACCAGTTCCACGGCCACGGCCACGCAGACAAACAGCGCAGTGGTCCGCAACGCGGCCCCGTACTTGGCAAACTTGAACGCCACGGCGTAGTTGAATCCCCCCACGAATTTCCACGCCCCGCCGACCAAGTCCACATTGGTGAAGCTGAGCGCGATGCTGTACAGCAGTGGGAAGACATTGATGCCGATGAGCAAAAAGAGGGCCGGCCCCACGAACGCATACGGCGTCCAATCGCGGCACCGGCCCGTATTACCCCTCACGCCGCCTCCTATTCCATCTCTAGCAAGCCTGCTTCCATCAGGATCATCTCGTGCTCAGCAGCCAGCGCGTCGAGGGCGTCGGCGCTCGCGCTCGTCCCGTCGAGGGCCGCGCCCAAATGGCGCACGGCTGCGGCTAACAGCTCGTTATACACCGGCACGTTCCAAAAGTCCTGCAAGTGATCCAATGACGCGGCGAACACCGCGTTGTACGGCGCAGCCATAGCGAATTCTTCGCTCGCCAGCAATTCGGTATTAGCCGTAAACGATCCAGGATACGATATCCATTTCTCTTGGACGGCGGTCTGGGAAAACCAAGCGATAAACTGCTTGGCCCATTCTTGCTTTTGCGGGGTGGTCTTGGTCGAAATGCTAAAGCCCTGCCCGCCCAGCGAGATAACGCGCTTGTCGCCGTGGCCCGGCACCATGAAGAAGCCGACCTGGTCGCCCATGCTGGCGACGATTCCCGGATAGAACGGAAAGTAGTCCAAGACCATGGCCGTAGAGCCGTTGGAGAAAGCCTCTAAGTTGAAGAAGTAATCGGCATTGGTGCCGCCTTCGGGCGTGAATTGTAACAGGGACTTGAAAAACTCCAGCCCGGCCACAGCTCCCTCGGTGTTGAGGTGCCCCTGCACCTTGTAGCTCTGCGGGTCGCCCCAAGCGCCGCCCCAAGCCCACAAAAAGGGCTGAAAGCCCATGACGATGGAGTCGTACCCTCGGCCCGTCAGCAGCGAGCAGCCATAGCGCTTTTGCTCTGGGCGGTGGAAAAACTCGGCTACGTCGCGGAATTCCTCCCACGTGTCGGGCGCGGCGAGCGGGCGGCCGTAGCGAGCGGCAAACGCCTCCTGCTCGGCTGGGTCTGTAAACCAGTCGCGGCGATAGACAAAGCCAATGGCATCCGTCTGGCAGGGCGCGGCAAAAAACCGGCTGCTGCCCGGCGGGTATTCGCATAAATAGCGCGCGGCCCGAGGATGGATCGCGCCCACGTCAACGGCCTCGGGCAGCCAATCGGTCAGCTCCAAATACAGCCCCTTGGTCGCGCCGCGGCCAATCCACTGGCTGTCGCCCACGACGATGTCGAAGTCGGTCTGCTTGTTGCCGAAATTGAGAAAGACTTGGTCCTGATACGAAGGCCAAGGAATCTGGTACACCTCGACGGCAATCCCGGTCTCTTCGGCGAACTCGTGGCCCAGCTCTTGTAGTGCCGCAGCCGGATCCCATTGCGCCCACCAAATGGTGATCTTTTTGTCTTCGGCGTGGCCCGTCTGCACCGCTAGCAGCAGGACCGCCGCTAGCCCAAACATCCGTATTCTCATACGGTTTCCTCCTCTTAGAAGCGTTTTTTAACGTCGACACAAGCGCATTTACCGCACCCTGAGTACGTCACAGACCGCTGATGAATGCGCCCGATCAATATCCGACGGATTGGATTGGTGTGCAATGGCCGCCTCTATGTTCCTACAAAGCTCCACACCTGCCGCGCCGTGCGGTGGAAAAGCCATGCCTTGTCGTCGTCGGTAAGAAAATCGACGTGGTCGCGGAACATTTCCAAAGCCGGCCCGTACCCCACCCCTTTCATTACGCCAGGGAAATTGGTTCCCCACATCAGCCGCTGCGGCCCAAAGGCATCGTAGATGCGGCGGAAGGCGGGAAACGTATCTGCGTGCGGAAAGGGCAACTCGGACTTGTGCGCCTGCGGCGTGAATTTCACGTACACCTTGGGAAAGCGCGCCAAGTCGAGCACATGGCTCAACAGCGGAAAAGGCGCTTCCTCATTGGTCGGTGCCCCACCGATGTGGTCCAACACCACCGGCACCTCGGGAAAGCGGCCGATGATAGGCTCCAAGTGGGGCAGATTGGCCGCCGGGCCGTGGACGATAAAACAAGTGCCCAATTCCTCCGACCGCCGCCACAGCGGATCTTGGTCGGGGGCGGCCCATTCCGCGGGGTGATCGAGCCGCGACGAGTGAATGCGCAAGCCGCCAAAACCGTCCTCGCGCACTAACTTTTCCAGCCGGTCGGGCGCGTCCGGGGCCTTGGGATCAACCAAGCCAATCGCGGCAAAGCGGCCCGGAAAGCGACGCAGACAGTCGGCCACGTACCGGTTGTCGAACAAATAGTAAATCGGCTGCACAATAACCGCTTTATCGACCCCAACCTCGTCCATAGTCTGGTTGAGCAATTCTACGGATCCACCGCCCACTTGAGTCCGGCCCTCGGCAAAGGGATAGCGCTCCGCGTCGTCGCTCCACACGTGCAGATGAGTGTCGATAATCACAAGTCCCTCCTAGGGTAAAAACTGAATCGCATGGCCCTCACTAACTGCTACTGCCCACCACGCACTCGGGGGCCAACGCCTCCAAGGCCAAGCGGGCGACTTGGGCAATGGCCTCGGCAGCGGCGGGTCCGTCGCTACGGGCCAGGGCAAAAGCCACCACGGCCAAGGGTCCGCTTGGCAAAAACACAAGGCCAGCATCCCCTTTAATGATGCCGCTAGAGCCGTACTTGTGCGCCACCACCACATCCGGCTTTAGGTAACACCGGATCATGCGGGTATCCCGACCGGTTTTGAGCAGCTCGATCATGGCTTTGGAGGCCGCCGCACTAACGACCTGTCCGCGATATATAGCCGCCAATAAAGAAGCCAATTCGCCGGGGGCGGCCACATTGTTTTCCAGCGAATCCCCAAAAGATACGCTGCCGTAGTCAAGGCCCTGAGTGCTGGCCCGCTCCTTGTACACTGCATCGTTAGCTCGATTGGTGGGCATTTCGTCCATCCCCACCATGCGGTAGTGATAGCGGCCCATGGTCGCAGCGGCTCGCACATTGGCACAGCCCAGTTGGTCAAGGGTGGCGTTGATCTGGTCCAGCCCCAGCAGTCCCATGAGGAAATCAGTGGCAATATTGTCGCTGATGCCCATCATCAAGCGGGCGTAGTCGCGCAAGGTCAACTCGGGCTCGTCTTGGGCGATCTGCAATACCCCCGAGCCGTGCGTTGAAATATCGCCCCGCAGCCGGTGCCGGTCGTCCAGCGACAGCCGTCCTGTCTCGGCCTGGTGGAACAATTCGACCAATACGGCGATTTTGATGACCGAGGCCGTGGGAAAACGCTCGTCTGCTCTGTACTGATGCACCTGGCCAGTGGCCAGATCTTCTAGATGCCAGCCCATGCGACCGTCAAAGGCCGCGGCGATCTGGCGCAAGGCTGCATCGGGAAAAACGCCCATTCTGGCTCTCCCTCATTCCCCGTCGGCGTTCAGCTTTTCCAGCACCTGCCATTGTTGGCGCTGACGGCTTTCGGCCGAGTCGAAGACCTCGCGTGTTAAATGGTCGCGGCTTTTGCCATTGGCTAGTTCGGCTAGGCGGTTTTGCAAGTCGTCGTGCGAGGGATCGCGGTCGAGCGCCGCGCGATAAACCCCGCGCACGAAATCTGCCTCAACCACTTCGTCTAGCAAGTCTTGGGCCTCATAGGCAAAGGCTTTGAGGGTATGGGCTAAAGAGGCGGCCAACCAGGCCTTGTGCTCTGCAAACGGACCCAAAGTGGCGTACAACTCGGCGCACAGTTCCGCATCACCAACCGCCTGCTGAGCTTCTTCAGCAGACTTGCCTTCAGACCAAGCTTGCAGAGTTTGCACATACGTCTTGGCCCGACCCCGGCGCTGGTCGTCCATTTCCCAAGCCCGAGTGAGCACATCGACGGCCGGCCTCCCCGGATAGGTGCCCTCGCCGATGGCGCGGACGATCAGGTCGAGGTTGTCAAAGGCGCAGTAATGGGTCAGCGAGTCAAAGCGCGAGATCAAGGCGCGGATGTGGCGCACCGCGTCGGGCAGTTCCTCCAGCGGAGCAACTTGGGCGTCGATGCGCTGCATAGCTTCGTCGGGCTCGTCGTGGTGGTGCAGAATATTACGCCAATGGGAATCAGGCATGTGGTCTCCTGTTGAGTTAGGTGTTATGCGCGGAACAAATGGCCCTCAATGGGCAGACTCACTTCAATGCCCGAAGTGGCCGCCTGTAAGCCAGCCTCCATAATCTCTTGGGCGTGCCGCGATTGAGTGGCATTGGTCGTGCCCTGGGGCGACTCACCCAAGCGAATGCAGTGCAGAAAATGCGTGGCGGCATTGCCTTGGGCGGCGGGCAATTCGTCGAGCTCTGCCTCTGTTCCCTCCCGATTCTGGCGGGTGTACACCGTCACCTGATTCCCCACCACCATAGTCCCCTCGGTACCGTAGAGCACCACGTCATGGGGCGGCACGTGCGGCACTGCTTCAGTCCAGCTCATTTCCAAGCGGCACATAGCCTCGGGATAGCGCAGCACCATGATGCCGTTGTCGTCAACCGGCAGATGGGTCTTGAGCAAGCGGCCGGCCATGGCCACAACGCTGTGCGGTCGGCCCAAAAAGTGGAGACACAAGCTAGCACCGTACCCGCTGTAGTCGTTGAAGGCCCCGGCCCCGTTAAGTTGGGCATCGAAGAGGAAGTCGCAGAATTCGTCGGAGCAACCCAACTCGTCGGGGCCGCAGTGGCCGCCGCGCCAAGTGAGCTGCCACAATTGCCCAATGGCCCCTTCCCCGACGAGACGGTGAGCCGTGTGCAAGGGCCGTGACCAAGCCGTGGGCCAGTTGACCATCAGGCAGGTCTGGTGGCGCTGGGCTGCGATCAGCATGCGGTCGGCCTGTTCAAGCGTGGCGGCCATGGGTTTCTCGACCATCACGTGAATGCCCCGCGCCGCGCACAACTCGACGATGGGAGCGTGGTGCGCAGTCGCTGAAAAGACGAAGGCCGCGTCGGGGGTTTGCGCGTCGAGCAGGGCTTCGTACTCGTCGTACACTTGGTCGCAGCCCGAACGCTCGCGAAAGCGGTCCTGCAGCACGGGGTTGGGGTCGGCACCCCCCACGAGGGAAGCTCCCTCCTGATCGGCTAGTTCCTTGAGGTTGCCCCACAAGTGGTCGTGGGCCATGCCCAGCACGGCGACTTTGATCGGATCAGTCATGGATAATAAGCTCCTGAGTATCGTTGAGGTGTGCGGTAACTGCTCTGGTCAATCTATACCCCTGCAGGTAACAAGGGCAAGCCGCCTTGAACGAGGAAGGACCGCCCGCTATAATACCCTTGCTATTATAGCACGGAGAAGTGTCGCCGTAATCCTCAAAACAAAACGAAAGGATCTGCTATGAAAATCGCTTTGGCACTCGGACCAGACGCCAGCGCCGTATCCACCTTCGGCACCCAATGTGGCGTCGAGCACGCCGTCGGCACCTTTGGCCTCGCGCCGATACCGGATAAACCAATCGACGACGAAGCGCAGCCGTTCAGCCGCCAATCCCTAGCTCATTTCAAGGCGCAGTACGAGCAAAACGGCTATCAGCTAGCGGTCATTGAAAGCCGTCCACCCATGGAAAAGATCAAGCTGGCCCAGCCGGGGCGCGACGAAGAGATCGCCGTCGTCTGCGAGTTTATCCGCAACATGGGGGCGGTCGGCATCCCAGTGTGGTGCCCTGCGTGGATGCCGATCCTCTTCGTGATTCGCACGTCGTCCGAAATCCCAACGCGCGGCGGTGCCAAGGTGACCGGCTTCGACCTTGAAGAATTCAACAAGACCCATCCGGCCGGCGAGCATGGCGAAGTCACCGAGGAGGACCAGTGGGACAACCTGAAATACTTCCTCGAACGCGTTGTCCCGGTCGCCGAAGAGGCCAACGTCAAGCTCGCCATGCACCCCGACGATCCGCCCCTGTCGTCGATCCAGGGCATCGCCCGCATCATCAGCAGCGTTGAGAACTACCAGAAGATGGTCGATCTCGTTCCCAGCCCGGCAAACGGCATCGGCCTCTGTCAGGGCAACTTCGGCCTGATGACCGATGACCTGCCGAGCGTCATTCGCCATTTCGGCGAGCAGAAGAAGATCCACTTCGTCCATTTCCGCGACATCAGGGGCACGCCGGAGAAGTTCGACGAGGCCTTCCACGACGACGGCAAGCACGACATGGCAGCCTGTGTCAGGGCCTATCGCGACACTGGGTACGAGGGAGTCGCGCGCCCCGACCATTTCCCGCAGCTAACCTACGAGGACTTCGTCGATGCGCACTCAATGGAGCGTCTCTACGCCATTGGCTACATGAGGGGTCTGATCGAAGCGGTGTACAGCGAATGACCGCGAAGTTACTCGCCCACTGGTCGCAGACTCAGGAGAATTGCTTGTGAAAGTAGCCGTTATGGGTGCCGCCGGGTGGGTTGGCCGGGCCGTGCTGGAAAACTTCGCCGGTCGCCACCAAGTGCGCGCCTTCGATTACAATCCCGAAGCTTGGACGGCGTACCACCGCTTCGACGGCGACTGGGAGGGAGAAAAACTCTACGGGGACATCGCCGACTTCGACGCCGTCCACAGGACCTTGGCAGGCATGGACGGCGTCGTTCATCTCGCCGCCTACTTCGGCTACGAAAACCCACCCGAGACTGATGTGAATCCCTTTCTCATCAACCTCAAGGGGATGTGGAACGTCTTAGAGTCGGCCCGGCGGCACCAACTCAAACGAGTGGTACACATGGGCTCCTGCGTTGTGCAACATCCAGACGGCCTTTTCCTATCGTCGGATGTCCGCAGCAAGGAAGGAAGCCCGTACGGCATCTCCAAGCGCCTGCAGGAGGAAATGTGCCGTCAGTTCCACGACGCCTACGGCCTGCGGATCATCGTTTTCCGGCCCTGTAGTATCGGCGACAGCAGGCTCGGCATCAGTCGAGACGGCAACCCCGCTCGCGGCGGCGTTAGCTGGGTCTGCCGACACGATTTGGCGGAAGCCTGCCACCTAGCCCTCACATCCGAGACCATTGATTTCGACATCATGCACACGGCCAGCCACCCGGACGCGGATAAGTACTGCAATGTCGCTCGGTCCCGAGAGCTGCTAGGGCTGGAATACAAAGGACACTTCCCTTAGGAATTAGGAATTACGAATTAGGAATTACGAATTAGGAATTACGAATTAGGAATTACGAATTACCCCGCCCCAATTCGTAACTGATGTTACGCAGTTTTGCTTTATCCTAGGTATATTCTCGACATGGACAAAGCCCTGTTAGAATTATATAGCGATTATCTGCTCAGTTCGTTTGGCGCGACCACGGCCACGGGCTTGTCGGCGTTGGTGGACGGGG
>JAJDVZ010000008.1:0-46036 GCA_022825835.1 Candidatus Latescibacterota bacterium | reverse complement strand
CTATTTCTCGCAGCCCGATCCCGAATTCCCCGACGAGGACCAACACCGCTCGGCCCTGCTCGACGCCATGGAGCACCCGGTTGCAGAGCAGGCCGCAGCCTACGGGGCCGCTTTTGACATTACCCGTTTGCAGGGCGCGCTGGGCACGAACCTCATCAACGCGGCTTACCAGCCCGCCGACTCAACAGCCCGCCAGACCTACCGATTTCTCGGCCGCATGCCCCACCAGAGCGCGGTGAGCAACCCCACGGTCGGCCAAGCAGCCGTCACCGAAGTGTCTGTCCGCATGCGCGAATCCTTGGCCAAGGCCAAGCGCAACCGCACGCTCTCCAGCCGTAGCCATGTGCTCGATCTCCTCGGGATCGCGGTCCTCCTAGTGGCAATCGGCGTCGGCCTGGCGTTTTACGCACGGCGGCAACGCGCGGAGATGGACGCTTGAACCCCCGCGAAAAAAGAATTCTGCGCTGGGCGCTGCTCTTCCTCGCGCCCAATCTGACCGGGTTTTTGATCTTCACGTCCCTGCCGGTGTTCTTTTCCTTTGGCCTCGCGTTCTTTCAGTGGGACACGTTTTCCGCGCCGCGCTTTATCGGCTTCGACAACTTCATTCGGCTGCTGACCGATCCCAAGCTCTGGTTCTATCTCTACAACACGGTCTTTCTCATGATAGGCTTGCCCCTGTCCATCGGCGGCTCGCTCATCTTGGCCATCGTCCTCTCGCAAAAGCTGCGCGGCATCATCGTCTATCGCACCGTCTTCTACCTCCCCACCGTCACCAATGGGGTTGCCCTGTTCTTGCTCTGGAAGTGGCTTTACAACCCCAAGTACGGCCTCGTCAACTCAGTCCTGCTGCCCATCCTCTCGTGGCCTTACTTCTCGCTTGCCGTACGCGTGGCGATCCTCTTGCTGATAGGCTTGGTCCTGAAATCGCTAGCGCGCAAGGCCATGTCTGAGCGACCCGCCCAAGTCCTGTTCGCTCTCCTCTCGGCCTTTGCGCTCTATTGGGTCATCATCGGCCCATACGAGTACGGCGGCTTCTGGGCTTGGCTGTCGGGGCGCATGGCCCTCCTCGCTGGTCTCAACAGCATCGACGACTTGCCCAACTGGCTTTCTAGCAGCGTCGATTTGGGCTGGCTTTCTTGGCTGGGCATAGAACAAGCCGCCTATTGGGCCAAGACGGCCATCATCTTCATGGGTATCTGGGCGTCCATGGGTGGGGGCAACATGATCCTCTATCTCGCGGCCCTCGCCAATGTGCCCGAGGAGCTGTACGAAGCCTCGGACATCGACGGAGCCTCTAAGTGGCAGCAATTTTGGCACATCACGTGGCCGATGATCGCCCCTACTACCTTCTTTATCTGCGTCATGTCTATTATCGGCGGCCTGCAAGGAGGCTTTGAAATCGCCTACTTGATGACCAATGGCGGCCCGGGCAAGGACGGGGACAACACGGTCACGCTCGGCTACTACATCTATCGCTCGGCCTTTGAAAATCTAGAGTTCGGGTACGCGGCTGCCGTGGCTTGGTTTATGTTTGTCATCATATTTACCATCACGCTGTTCAACTGGCGCTTCGGTCGGGGCGCGGTCAACTGAGGGGAAAGGCGCATGGCCAAAGTTGCGCAAACGACCGCGATCCACTCGCTAAGCCACGGGCTGCTCGTCCTCTTCGGCTTTACCACGCTCGTGCCGTTCCTGTGGATGGTGCTCACCTCGCTCAAGAGCGAAAACGAAGTCTTCCAGAGCCATGTCTGGCCGCAGGAAGTGCGCCTCGGCAATGAAGGCGACCTGCTGCGGACCCGCGATGGCCAACCGCTGCTCAACGCCCAAGGCGAGCCAATCCGCATCACCCTCGGCAACCCAGTGATACTCGGTGCCCCCGGCGACCCCATCCGCGATCAGCAGGGCCGCCTGATCTACGACCCAGAAGGTCAGCCCATCCCCGGCAAAAACGTCGAAGAGCGCGGCGGCCTTGCCGTGTACAAAAACCGCTGGAACCCAGTCCTCGTCGATGGTGTCCCCCTGCTGCTGACCGAAGCTCTGCGCGACAAGTGGCAGCAGCGGCTCGTGCAGCAGCGCAAAAACTGGCGCACGGCCGAGCAGCTACCGCCGGCCTCGGTCGAGCTTGCCGACGGCACCCCACTGTTGCGCGCCAACGGCGAGGCTTACACCTACCGCGACATTTCCTGGGATCGCGTCGGGGATCCGGTTTTAGACGTCCAAGCCAAAGAGCCGATTCTCGACGCCGACGGCAACACTATTCCCTTTCGCTCGGCCTTTCCCCTGCTCAGAAGCGACGACGACCCACTAACGGAAAAAGTCGGAGGCGACGTACTCTACGCCCGCTTCCCTGGTGAGGACGGACTGCGCATTGTGTACGGTAGTGACGTGTTGCAGATCAGCGAGCCGCGCTTCATGTGGTCCAACTACATCCGGGTTTTGCGCGACAAGGACATCAAGTTTTCGCTCTACGGCTGGAACAGCCTCTTTGTCGCCGTCTGCGTGATGGTCGGCCAAGTGGTAACCTCGGCCATGGCTGGCTTTGCCTTTGCCCGCCTCGAATGGCGCTACCGCGACGCCGTCTTTCTACTCTACTTGGCCACCTTGATGGTCCCTGGGATCGTCACCTTGCTGCCCAATTACGTGATTCTCAAAAGCCTCGGCTGGCTCGACTCGTTCCAAGCGCTCATCATCCCAGCCATGTTCACTGCTTTTGGCACCTTTATGATGCGCCAGTTTATGACTGGGCTGCCCAGAGGGCTCGAAGAGGCCGCTGAAATCGACGGCGCTAATCTCTGGAAGACTTTCTGGGGCATCGTCATGCCCCTGTCCAAGCCGGCGTTGATCACCCTCTCGATCTTCTCCTTTATGGGCACTTGGCAGTCCTTTACCTGGCCGCTAATCGTCACCCACTCCGAGCACATGCGAGTCCTGCCGGTAGCTCTGCGCTACTTCGATTCGTCACAGGGGACCAACTACTCGCTGTTGATGACGGGAAGTGTGCTGATGATGCTGCCAATGATCGTACTCTTTGTCTTTGGCCAGCGGTTCTTCGTGCGCGGCATCCAACTCGGCGCACTCAAAGGCTGACCCGCGTCAAAGCTCTGCTTCGGGAATCTGCTCCCACTCCAGCTCGTCCTCGTCAATGTCCCAATCGTCGCTCCGCACCGCTGGTCGGTTGCAATAGGTGTGAAATTCGCAGCGCTGGCACTCGCTCTCGTCGTCGGTCTTGGCGTACGCATCCGCATTTGGAAGGGCTTCGATGGCGGCAATCGCCTCTGACAAAAGCGCGCGTGCCCGCTCGTGCTCAGCGGCCGAATAGGTAATCGGCTGCAGAACCTGCGGATACTGCGCGTGCCAATAGACCAACATCACATCGTCAGGTGCTAGCGCGCGGCCCTCGTTCAAGACCGCGCCGGCCTCGACCAAGACAAAGCGATAGACCAGCGTTTGCCAGCTTTGTTCATAAGCGACTTGCTCCGGCTTTTTGCGGCCAGTCTTCCAGTCGAATATCCAAGCGCGGCCATCGTCGGCCAGAACCACGCGGTCGAACTTGGCGACGAGACGCCGACCGGCTAGGGGCACGGAGAGCATGGTTTCCCCGAACACCGCCCCCTCGGGTACAACTGGCGGCTGCTCGCGCCAATTGCGCCACCAAGCGGCCAACAGCGGATCGCGGCTCCGCTGCACTGCGTCTTCCACATCCATGCCCAAGCTCTCCTGCAACACGAACTGATGGAACGCCCGCCCACGACTAGCTGCGGCCTCCCACTCGTCGAGTTGGTCGGTCAGCGGCGCTGGCCACGCCAACCGCTCGACATAGCGCAACAGAAACTGCCGCCGACAGCGGTCAAAGGCCGCTAGGCTGCTTTGACTGTAATTGAATCCTTGCGGTATCATCAGCGCCGGTTAAGCTCAACCGGAACCGCATAGCGCGGAGGAGCGATGGGTTCGCCTGGGGCCGGCCGTTCGAGAAAAGTTACGCTGTCGTAGAAATCATCCAACGCGATAAATTGGCCGTTCTCCTCGGCCCATTCCCGCATCCGGCGATTGCAGCTATGTCGCCACGACACCACTTCAATGCGCCAGCCACGGCGTCGCATGCGCTCCAAGTCAGCGTGAAAACCGACGCCATCGTCAAAGCCTGCCCCATCCCCAGTAAGCAGTACCGCAATGCCCGGATCTCCGTTGTAATCGAATCCATCGCGCAGCATCGCGGTTTGCAAAACTTGGTCCACTCCCTGTTCCCGCCCCTGCATGGCACCCCGTTCCAGTAAATGGACGGTGACGCCTTCGTTTTCCAAGCGATTCCAAACCTGTCGCAATTCCGGTGGAATGGAGCCAACGGCCACAGCGTGCTCAATTTCTCGCCCGGCCCGCGCTAATTCCAGCAGATTGCGAAAGTGAATGCGCACCCGCGAGCGCACAGCTTCACCTTCTCGTTCAATGGCCACTTGCTGAGCACTAATGAAAATGTTGGAGTCGTCCCAATAAATAAAAACTTTGTCCATTTTGTCCTCCTAATTCTGTCATAAATGTTTATCCAGAACTTCGACTGCCGTCCTGCTGCTCGCAATAGAGTTGCAACTGGCGGAACACCTCGGCCATGGGCGCGGGCAGCATCCGCGTCGCACGCGGAATCTGGCGACTCCAGCTTAGGACCAAATAGCGCCGTGCACGGGTAATGGCCACGTAGAGCAACCGCAGCCGCTCGGCGATCACTTCCGCGTGCGAGCGATCAGTAGCCGACAACCGGCTCGACCCGATTTCGCCGATCAGGTCCAACATCTCGGCCTTTGCATCCTCGCAGGGGTCGCCGCCTAAGAATTCGTACTCGCCCAAAAAGCGCGCGTCGAGGTCGTGGGGAAACCAATCGCCATCAACCCCCATGACATAAACTAAATCCCACTCCATCCCCTTGGCCTTGTGCATAGTCGTCAGAAAAATCCGCCCAGGCTGGGGTCCCAATGCGTCCTCGGCCTCAGCGAGTGCGCCCGCCCGTCCCTGCACGGCCTCGCTCAGCTCTCCTACCAACTCGGGCAATTGCCAGTCTGTGTTTTGGTCGGCGCGGATGCGCACATAGACCGCCAGTTGCTGCGCCCGCGCCATATCTACTTCCTCTACTAGCAAATCTTGGGCGACCGTCATCAAAAGCTGATCCACCGGCAGCCCGACTGCCCGCAACCAGCGCCGCAGATAACTACACAGCAGGTCAATAGCTTCCAAATCCTGCGGCTCAATGTGATCCACCGGGGGTAAAGCCGCTTCCATGCGCTGACCGGCTTCTGGATAGAGCAGTGCTTCGGGCCGATAGCAACTGCGCAACAGCATGGCCACGGCCTCCTCGTTCCCCGGTCCACTCGGCCCGGGCCAAAAGCCGACCAAGGCGCGATAGGATCGCTCTAACTGGTTGCGCCCCAAAGGATTTGCAAGAAAGTCCAACACTGTGCATAGAGCCTCACCCACCCGCCGCGCCGAGCGCGGGCTTTGCAACACCTCGTCGAAGTCCGCTCCGGCTTGGCGCAAGCGCTCAGCCATGTCGTAGCCAATGCGGTTAGTCGGCACCAACACCGCTACTGTCAAGCTCGGATTGCCTTCGGCAAAGCCCTTGGCCCGGCGCGCGATGCTGTCGAATTCATCGTGGCGGTTGTTGTATTCGCGGAACCATATGATGCTGTCTGTGTCCGAGGGGTTTTGCTGGGGATCGCCGAGGTCGGTGGGCTGCATCTGCTGGGGCCGGAAAGCGCGCTGGCGCACTTCGAGCAGCGGGTGCTCGACTGCGGCCCACTCGACCAAAAAGTTGGCCAAGTCCATGATTTTAGGGGCGCAACGGCCAGAGATCGTCATCTCTGCGACCGCGACGTCTTCCCGATCCAAGAAGTCGCGCAAATAGCGCGGATCGGCTGCGGTGAAGGTGCTCATAATCGCCTGATTGGGGTCGCCGACCCGGATCCAATTGCCGCCCGGCCCCGCCAACAGCGCGATCAGCTCCTCCTGCAAGGGAACGCTGTCTTGCGCCTCGTCCTCCAAGACAAAGGGCCAACGCCGCCGATAACGGCTACACAAATCCGGGTATTGCTGCAACATCTCTACGGCCATCCACACCAAGTCGTCGAAATCGAGGCCGCCGATGGTCTCAACTTGCTGCTGGTAGAGCCGGTAGATTTCCGCGCCGACCCGCAAAAACTGGTTTCTGTCCTCCTGACCGCCAATCCGCGCCAAGAGGTCTTCGGCCCGCAGCCGACGGTTCTTGGCCGTGGTGATGACCGTGCGGGAAACCTTCCGCGCAATGTCGCGCCACTCCTGCTCCCACTGCTGATCCACGTACTCCCCAGGCCCCAACCGACCCCACACCCCCTTGTTGTCGTCGTTCCAGGTCCGCACCGCCTTGTCGAGCAAGCTCTCTCTGGCGCGTTCATCGAGTACTGTAAATTCGGCCGCGGCCCCTACTAGCCCGGGATTGGCTTGGACGATGCCATAGGCCAAGCTGTGCAAAGTCCGCACGTCGTAACCGACCGAGAGCATGTCCATCTCTTGCAAGCGCTGGCCGATCCGAGCGCGGACATTATCCACAGCCGCGTTTTGATAGGTTACGATCAGTACCTGCCCCCCCTCGGCGCGCCGCTCGGCGATCAGCCGGGTCGCCAAGGCGACAATCGCGGTGGTCTTGCCACTGCCGGGCACGGCCGACACGCCCAGCAGGCCGCCTTGATAAGCCAAGATCTCGCGCTGTCCCGCGCGCGGCTCAAACCTCACCCGCGATCCTCCTGCAAGACCTGTTGCGCCGCCATCATTAGCGGCCCATCCTGCGCCGAGCCGTGGCCTTCCGACTCGCTGGCGCAGAGGTAAATCCCGTCGCGGCAGCGCAGGCACAGGCCCCGCACCAAGCGGTAGAGGTTGCGGTTGCGGGTCGAGTAATCCACCGCGTCGGTCCAGCGGTCTTCCGAGTTCCAGCGCCGGGTCAGCACGTAGTGATTGGTCAAGGGCTGGTGCAGTGGCTCCCACCAGTTGGCCGAGCCAATGTCCAGCCAGAACTGATAGCGCGCCACGTGGCCGGAGAGCAAATAGGTATAGACCGGCGCGACGAGGGCAATGGACTCAGGAGCCTCGTCGAGATCGACATCGGTCAGGTATTGGGCGGCGACGACCCCAGACCCTATCATCTCGACGTAGCGCTGGCCCACCGCCGCGCCTTCTAGCGCCATCGCTGGAGCCACCTCGCGGAACGAGGTAGCCGAGGCGATCAGTTTGCTGTACACCTCGGCGTCTTCAGGCTCCAGCGCAGCATGCGATAGCACCTCTCCGAAGAGCCGGCGCAAAAAATGGTCCCAAGGGTCGGCCGCGCCGCTGCGATACGCTTCGATCCAAGTGCGCAGCACTTCATAGCGAGCGAGCGCAGCCCGGCCTAGCCGCTCTTCCATAGTAGCATTCAACGCGCTCGCGGGTTTAAGTTGACCCGAACGCGGATCGTACAAGTGCCGCGCCATCAATTCGGCCCGCAGCCGGTCGAGGGGCTTGAGCGCCCGCTCCAACGCCCCGGACAAATCGAAGGGCGACAGTCGCAACCCCCAATCGGGGTGGGCGAGAATAGCCAGCGCCAGACAGGCTCGCACCACCGGCTCTTCGCGCAACGTCTCGTAACGCCGCACAATCGCAAAGGGAATGTCGGCGGCGCGAAAAGTCTCGGACAAGAGGAAGCGCAACACCCCGTCGGCGTGCGGAGCCACGACCGCAATTTCGCCCGGAGCCACGCCTTCGGCGATCTTCTGGACGATCCGCTGGGCCACGGCCTCAATCATCTGCCCCCGGTAGCGGGTCTGCACCACATCCACCACCGCCTGCTGCGGCAATCCTTCCGAGCCTCCGTCGGTTGCCTGCCCCAACTTCGCGCCAAGGCGGTCGGCAAAAGCCACCATATCCCGGCTGGCACATGCCGCTGATGCCACGGCGATCGTCTCTTTGCATTGCTGCTGTAGCTCGGTGGCACCGGGCGCATCAACGCCCAGAAAGATGCGGAAGCCAGCTTGCGCGTCCCCACCCAACAGGGCCGAGTCGCATTGCGGCAAGAGTCGCCTCACCAGATCGCCAGCCACCGGCACCAACTCCTCAGCAGAGTCAACCAAGAGGTGATGATAGCGCTCGGTGAAGTAGCGCCAGAACTCTTCCTGCGCGATCAGGTGGCGGTTGCAGACCTCAAAGACCAGCGACGCGTCGAGCAATCCGTGCCGTAGGCAGTGGCTGCGGTAGCGGTCAATGCACGTCTGCACCTGCTCGTACACGCGCAACCGCTGCTCTTCCCCAGCCCAAGCGCGACTCAGGCGCGGTGCCACTTCATCGAGCGCGAAATCCGCTACGGCCGCCTTGTTCAAATTGTCGAGCAATTGGGAGAGAATGCGCTGGGGCCGCAAGTACAGCCCCTCGAAATAGCCCTCGGCGAGCAGCGGCTCCACCACCTGCCCCATCAGGTATTGGGCGGCCTCGTAGTTGAGGAAAACCGGCGGTCGCGCTGGGGCCGCAAAGCCGACCTTGCCAGCCACCAACGGCCAAAACAGCCGCACCAACCGACTCGCCAGCCCGTAGTACGTCTGTAGATCAACGCTACTATACGGTCCCAAGTCGAGCCGATCGACTGCTTGGCGAAAGCGCCGCGCGGTCGCCCGGTCGGGCAACAGCGCCAAAATTGCGTACCCAGGCACCCCGGCTGCGAGCAAAACCCGCAGTCGCTTAATCAGGGCCTGCCGCTGCCCCGCCACGAGCGGCCCGGCGAGAAAGCACGAATGCTGCTCAAATAGGGGGGCGTGCACCGCCCTAGTGAATGCTGGAATCATGATTTTCGCGCTGCACTCAGCCGGGAGGTGAATCGCCAGTAAAAATATCGACGATCTCGGCTGCATCAGCGGCTTGCTGCAAGCGTTGGCGCACTTTCTCTTGCTGCAAGCGCTGCGACAGGGCCGCCAGCAGCGCCATGTGCTGTTTTTGGTGTTTGAGGGGCGTGACCAACAGCGCGATGATGTGGACGAGTTGACCATCGGGCGCGCTAAAGTCAATTCCGGCCTGCGAGATGCCGATGGCCAAGAGCTGGCGCTGGATTCCATCCTCATGTGCATGGGGCACGGCCACGCCCTTGCCAATGCCGGTGGAGGCCTGTTGCTCGCGCCGAATCAAGGCCGCGAGCAAGTGCTTCCGGTCGGGCACGACCTCGTCTTGCAACAGCACGGTGGCCAATTCGCGAATGGCGTCGAAATTGCGCTGCGCCGCGAGGTTTAGGACGACCTTATTCGGATCGAGTATGCGCTTTAATTTTTCCATTACGCAATCCCTCGAATATCAATCTACCGATGGGGGCTCAAGTTCTACGTCTTCAGAGGAAACAAATGCAGCCTCTCCATCTTGGAGAACTGCAACGAAGTTTCCATTCTCAGGAATTCTGAATCCAGTTACTACATCGAGATTTTCTCCCGATTCAGCTATCCGTATAACTTCAGCGTCGCTCGAATTGTAAACTCTGACCTTACAGTCTTTCTTTGCTTTAGCCTTTCTTACGACTTCAAAAGATTTTTCAGATCTAAATGTCTCAACTAATTCGTCTATTTTCAGGGCAGTATCAATAACAAAATCGATACAAAATCTTGAATCTTTTTTTGTCAAATTGATCCTGTTGGACATCCAAGCAGTATAAAATTCCTTGTTCATTGTCAGATGGACAATTGGAGTTGTTTTCTCAAAATGCCTGTACGCAACTAAATCTAAATTCATCGACAACAACCATGCAAAGCTAGCCAATTTCTGCATATTCTCGGAAGTCCATTCTACAAACGCATGGATTTCTTGATCTTGGAGAGGTTCTCCGTTTAAATTCCAAAAATGGTCTCTAAATGGCTGGATATTCATATCACCCCTTAACCAGCCTATTCCTTTTGAGGAACAATAAGCAGCAAATGCCTTTGCTGAACACTCAACTGATCCACAATAGTCTCCAGTATCATGTAATTCCTCTGCTTTCTTAACCCAATTCTCTGTTCTTTTGTGGTTTATGGCAGAAGAAAGGGAGAGATATTTAAAGTCTAAGTTGAGATCTTTGTCACATACTTCTACGAAAAAATCCTCGACGTTAGCCGCAAAAATATGAGCATCAGAACTTACAACCAAGTTTCCGTAATGCTTGAACCCAACTCGAGAACTATTTAAGCGTGTTAGCGAAGTTTTACTATGTTTTACAGTCTCAAATTCATCTCCGACCTTGTCTAAAAGCGTGTCAAAACTATGCTTTTTGTCAAGCTTAATTCTTCCATACATCGCTAAAGTCCACAGAAATGTCTCTACTGAATCTTGAAGAAGTGAGGTCGCCATTCCTGGATTGAAAGACCCTGGTCGTTGAAGAAATTCGACTGCAGATCTAAGCTGGAACTTAGAAAGGGACAACCTTTCCATCAATTGCTGCTTGTTCATTGAATATTTCCCTTCAGTTCATCGATAACAAAATGCCGTGATTAACTGCTCAATCGCCCCAAATACCGACAAACGATAAAAGGTCGTAGCCTCGCTCCGTAAAAAAATCTTCAAATTCAGTAGTTGAAGGAAACTCAATTTTGATCTCATCTTCCAATCTTTCCATCACTTTGTCTCCAATCAATTCCGCTGATTGACCTCTCAAGGCTTTTCCATACCATACGTCGAGATCGTCTTCTGTTATCACACTTTGAATTTTGCTAGCACTTCCGAATTGCTGCAACACAGAAATGAGAACGTCTCTCTCGCACTCCTTGCAAACAATAATAATTCTATCCGCCGTTATGTCGCTAGCAATATCATCCACCATTGGAGGTGTGAGAGACAAATGCTTTATCTGAATAGCAACCCCAAAGTTTGCCCACATATCGAGTCCTCTATCAGCGGCATTGGTCACTCCAGCTCTATAGACCTTGGGCTCTTGATATACCTCCAGTATTTCTTTTGATAAGCCGAGTACCTTCTCTGTGAAATCTGCAAACTCTTGGAGAATGGTGTTTTCAATATTCTCAATTTTCACTCCCACTTTGACCTCAAGAGATTCCAAAAGCACTGAAAACAGAGCATAAACCACAATTTCAAAAATTTTATCGACGCTTCGTGACAGCCCAGGATCACGTCTGAAGACTTTGATAAAATCCTTCAAGACAAAATCGGTTTTGCCTAACTGGCTTACTAAATCTAATCCGGCCGACATTTGAAAATGTCTATGCCTAAAAGCATCGTAAATATAGACTTCTACTGCTCCATCATATCTTCTATTTACCTCTCCCAATTTCATTAAAACAGGTGGAGGCGTCGCATTTGACTCAAAAAGATTATCTTGGAATTTCGCACTTGAGGTCGAAGTTCTTCCTAAAAGTTTCAAACAAACTTCGTCGCGCCATTTTCTTGAATTTGTTCTGTAGGTTTCTATATCGTCAAGATCAATATCACATTCTACTCTATCTCGGTATAGTATCTCTGCGATCTGTATGGGTTTGTAAAAATGTACACGTGCCTTCTTGACAACTTTATCCAAGCATTGTTTAGCGTATAGATTGTCCATTAGGCAGAAGTCCTTATTCAAAAAAGCTAAGTTGTTTAGTATGAGGCTCAGGCCGTTTTCGTTGCTGTAAGGCTTCCTGCATTTTCTCCGCAATAGCACGAATCACTGGAACCGCGACGCTGTTTCCAGTCTGTTTCCTAAGCTGCGTGATATTTACAACGATCTTAAAATCTTCGGGAAAGCCTTGGAGCCGCAAGAGTTCTCTTCCTGAAAAACGCCGAATGCCATTCACTAAGAGATAATTATAGGATGCTCCGGCTCGTAATGCACACGAAAATGGCAATATCGATATATTACCTCCTTTATTTTCATGCCAGACAGAAGGGTAAAACGGCTCTATTTTGCATTTTTTGAGACGAGCCCTTTGGATTCTTTCCGATGCGAAGAAACTGGCGTCCACCTCGTCATCTGGCTCAAGAACTTCTGATAAGGGCTTATACTTCCCGTTGCCCATGGGAAAATCAAAGACTATCTGTTCGCGAAACCCAACGATGAAAATCCGCTCTCTTTTTTGCGGCAACCCAAAATCGAGCGCATTCAAAATTTTATAATATATCGTATATCCTAATTCTTTGAGACGTTCGCGTATTGTCAAAAAAGTTCTTCCTTTATCGTGACTTACCAACTGCCTCACGTTTTCCAGAAGGAATGCCTGCGGCTGCTTTTTTCTTAAAATTCGTTCTATATCAAAGAACAAGGTCCCTCTTGTATCTCCAAAACCCTGCTTATTGCCGATAATGCTAAACGGTTGACAAGGAAAGCCTGCTAGTAAAACATCATGGTCGGGAATAGATGCTTCGTCAATTTTTGTAATGTCGTCTGCTGGCATATCAGAAAAGTTGCTATAATAGGTTTTCTGAGCAAATTCGTCCCATTCCGAACTAAACACACATTCTCCACCTAATTCTTCAAATGGAATACGCATACCACCAATTCCAGCAAATAAGTCGATAAATGTCCAGTCTCTTGCATCCATTCTGTTAGCCTTTTCCTTATTCAAATATCTCCCGTCGAATACTCTCTGGAATCTCACATGTGTAGAGGTTATCTATCTGATCCCACACCATCAATTCCGCGAGTAGAAAATTAATTTTACCGTTCTTCATGGCTTTATTTTTCATATCCCAGAACATCTCAAACGAGTAGCGAAATCCTTGACTTTGACCGGGCTGAATTGGATCTCCCAATCGTGGATTTGCCAGAGGGTCGAGTCCAGCAGGGAAAGGAGCAGGTAGCCCGTACTGGATTTGGCTATCAACCAAACTCTTGAACTTAATATTGCTGAGATAGGAGACTGCTTCACCAGTGTTCATGACATTGACGCAAAGGATGTCCTTGTCCGGAGTATATTTAGCAGGGAAGCCATGATCCTCGGGTCTATAGGTCTTACCGGTCATCAACTTTAGGTCCAAATTGAATCGAGGACGGCCGAATAGAGTAGGAAAGAATTGTGCTCGGAGATGACGGTCTTGTGTTACCCAAGTTTGCAGGTCGTCTAAACCAATTATTTCGTAATTTGCTATTCCTCCGTTTTCCTCACGACAGATCTCACGAAAAGACTTTCTAAACTTCGCATTTACTTCAACATTTGTGACGAGTACATAGGTTATTAACTTTTGGCCTTTGACCAGTTCACTCTTCAATTCCCCCTGCTTTGACCGTGTCGATTTATATTGATTTAAGAGCTGGTTGCGTGCATTCACTTGTCCAGTTCGGGCGACGACCTTGTGCTTGAATTGGAAAATCGTGAGTTCGCCAGGGTTGATAACTCTATCTAGGAGAAGCGATGGAGACTCGGGCCGTAATTCACCATCGATTCCTCCATCAGGGCCAGGGCCACTGAGGAGGAATCCACGGTAGCGAGAGCCAAGAAGCAGACCACATAATTCGACAAATCGCTCCGGGCCAAGATTATCGAACGCGTAAATGAATGCAGGAGAGGCCATCTTGTAGTTGTTTCTGAATAAAGTCCGACTAACGTTCCGACCAAAGCCATGTGCTATTTGCACGACGACTCCGCTGATTCGCTCTATTTACTGCTTCGTTCCAGCTTATTGATCTAAGTAATACAACTCAGCACCTAGTTCCAAGTCAAGGCACCCGCTGCAACTCCCCTGCTTTTTTCCGCCAGCGCCGCGCCTCGTCATAGCGCCCCTGTTCTTGCTCAATGCGCGCCATCAAGCGATAGGGCGTAGGCTGCCAAGGGTCGATGGCCACCGCGTCTGCCGCATGACTCATAGCGCGATCCAACTCGCCGATTTCAAACAACTTAAGTGCCACGTTAAAGCGCGTAGTGCGCGAGTCGAACGCAGTGGCCGCGGCCTGCTCGTACGCGGCCATCGCCCCAGCCCGATCCCCAGCCCATAGGCGCTCCTCGCCGGCCATAAAATAATAATTGCTCTGGATCTTTCGCACCCAAGGATCGCGGAAAAAGTCCGCGGCCAACGCATTGCCCATCTCGATCTGCGGGGCGGCCTCCGTGCTGTCGCGAGGTGCTTGTAGGCGATAGACCAAACCCGCAGGCACAAACACCCATCCCGAGATTGGAGCACGACGCGGGACTAAATAAAAAAGAGGCCGCTCGCCCCGAGCCAATGCGGCCTCGCGCCGCCAGCGCAATTGCTCCCGCCTTAGCGGCGTCAGCGCGTGCTCGCTCCAAGCGAGTACATCCGTCCCCCTCCCCATGCGGTTGTACAGGGTCACATCCGGGCGCAAGCCCTCTATCCGCAACAGGTAATCGAGCACAAAGGCCGCATCGTCCCCCTCGGTAATCAGGATCGCGCCCTCGGGCAAATCGGCGAGAATGTCGCAGCCATAGCGCTCGGCGACCCAATTCTCGCTGCGGTCGGATGCCTCGTAGTGCGCGGTTAGCACCAAGGCGACGATGAGCGCGGCGAGCGGCACCGAGACGAGCGGCCGCACCCGACTAGCCAACGCATCCAACCCCATACCCAACCACACGGCTAATCCCACTATGCTGAGCAAATAAAACACTGGCAAGCCATTGGGATCGCGGTGGTAGTTGAGCGCAGCGATCAAATTACAGGCGATTGCCCCTCCAACCAAAACGAACACACTGCGATCGCGCCGCCAAGTCAACCATCCCCCCCAAGCAATCAATGGCACCAATGCGAAGTGAAACTCGCCTGCCGCCTGCTCCAACCAGCGCTGGGCATTGAGCAGCATGCCTTCTAAGGGCAAAGAAAAAAACGACGAGCGATACAGCGCACCGCTCAAGTGCTGCCACAGAGCCTCTAGGTCGCTGAGCGGCCCCCAATGGAACCCCGTACCCCGGCCATTGCGCAGCGGCAAGTATGCCACCAAGCTGTACCCACCCAGCACAGCGAGCATCCCCTGCGCCAGCAACAAGGGCCGACGCCACAGCGCGGGCCAGCGCCAAACCAAGACCGCGACCACGCCCGGCCAGACGAGTACCTGCATCAAGTGGGCCGTCAGCCCCAATCCCATGAGCCAGCCCAACAGGAGCACTTGGCGTGGCTCCTTGCTCTCACACACTCTAAGGGCTTGGGCCAAAACCAAGATCACTAGCAACAAGGCCAAGCCATAAACTTCGGCGATGACAGCTTGGGACCAAAAGGTGTGCGAAAACGCCAGCGCCAAGGCCGCAGCCAAAGCCACCACAGGACGCACTCCGCGCCCGTAGAGCACAGCCGCCAAGGCCCCGCAACAGGCCGCGGCAAACAGCGCCGACGCAGCATTAATCGCCACAGCCGGACTAACCCACGGCAGTGCCAGCGCAATCAAGCGGCTACTGAGACAGAACAGGGGATACCCGGTCGGATGCGCCGTCCCCAACCCATAGGCCGCGCCGATCAGCTCACCACTCCCCTCCACGTACACGGTCGGGCACAGCGTCATCCCATAAACTACGAGCGCGGCAAGCCCTGCGGCCAACCCGATGATCCCGACCCTCACTACCCCACCCCTAGCCGCAGGCGTTCGAGCCACTCGCTCCACAAAGGCCCCTGCGTGGCTATTCCGTGGAGCACGAAAACCAAAACTCCCAGCGCGGCCCGGACCCTCCACTGTGCCCCTGCATCCGCTGGTAGGTCCTGCACCGGCGGCAAGATCAGCCGCCGACCACCCCAAGCTAGCCCCAACAAGAGCGCTGCCGCGGCCACGCTGACCAGTAAGCCATAGCGGAAACTATCCGGCTCGTACGAAAAGACGACCTCTCGCGCCCCGGTCGGGATCACTACGGCGCGAAATACGTGATTGGCGCGCAGAATCGGGCGCTCAACCCCATCGACAAAGGCCCGCCAGCCCGGATAGTATGTATCGCTCAAAACCAAAATTCCCCCGGCCGAATCGGCAAGGGCCACGGTGACTTCCTCGTCCTCATAGCGGACGATCTCCGCCGTGCCACCCAGCCCAATCGAGGCGGTTGGCGCTTCCTCCAATACTACTTCGCGCCGCATGGGAAACCCGCGAGCCATATAACTCAGTCCGGCTCGCGGACTGGTGGCGAGGTGGAACTGGCCCACTACATACGCGCGTGGCAAGGCCGTGGGCAGCCGCTGCACCTCGAAGCCCTCATCGCGACTGTAACGCACTGCGTATTCCACGCCAGCCAAGGCGGCAAACGCCGGATAGCCGCGGGCAAATTCCCCGTGGCGATACAGGTGCAGCGGGCTCCACCCCGGCAGTGCGTTGGCCACACCGTATAGCCCCCCCGAATACATCCGCAAGGTCTCGTTATAACGCCGATAGGACTCCAAGTCGTAGGCCCATCCCCCGTGCCAATCAAACGGCGAGTTCCGCTCGTTGACCAAGCTGACGATCCGCGGCGGCGCAGCGGCCGTATGGTCGGCCAAAATCTCGCGGGCCGTCGCCGGAGTCTTAGTGTACGCAGTTGGCTCTATAGTGCCGTTAAAATCCGCGCCAAAGCTGTACAGCTCGACGAAAATAGCCACGGGCGCAGCCCACGCTGCGGCTCGCCGCGCCCGCCGACCAAGCAGCCACGCGCCGATTATCAACGCCCCCACGAGCCGCAGACCGTCGCCGCGCAAGTGGTGGATGTAGCGCGTTGGTTCTGAACCGTCCCCAAAGAGCGCGATCCCGCTGGCCCATAGCAGCCCCACACTGGCCACTCCGAGTACTACAGCCAACAGCCAACCATTCGCGGGCCGCGGACGCTCGCGACGCAACACTTGGTCGAGTCCGAGACCGCAGAGCACGGAGGCCCCCAAAGCAAACCACAACAAAAAGCGCGTTGGGATGCGGAACAGGCTAAACCCAGGAATCTGATAGAAGAAAGAGAAGATGGCCGTGTATTTGCCCAGCGCGAGCACCAAACCGACAAGAGCAAGCACGGCAAAAAAACCGACCTGGCCGTCCCGCCGCTCGCGCAGGGCCGCCCAAGCCAACAACAGAGGCACCACCCCGACGTACGCGCAGAGTTGGATGAAGAACCCTATCTCTCGGCTCCCGTACGTGCCGTGCGCCGAATTGCCGAACAAGTTGGGCCACAACAAGGTAGCCAGTCGCTCGGGCGGCAGCGACATCGCCACAAAGCTGGCCCACGACAAGCCAGCCCCGCGATTGGATAGCTGCACTAATTCGGCAGTAGGTACTAGCTGGACAGCGGCTAATCCTGCCCCCAGTACGAATGCGCCGACCAGCATCAACCAAGCGACCCATCCCGCGCCCTGCACCCAACTCCGATAGAGCCAATAGCCAGCGACTGCAACGGCCCCGTACAGGGCAGCTTGGGGATGCCCAGCCAGCAGTTGCAAGCCAATCACCAACGCGAATAGCAGCACGTAAAAAAAGTGCCCCCGCTTCAGGATGCGATCGACGAGCCAAAACAGCAGCGGCAACCAAGCGCATACGTCGATGAAGTTGGGCGACATGGCCCGCACGACCATGTATCCACTCAGGGCGTAGCAAAGCCCGGAGCACAGCGCAGCCGGCCGCACAGCGCCAAAAGCGCGCACCAGCGCGTACATGCCCGCGCCTGCCAACCACAGATGCAAGACAACGTTCCAGTTGATAGCGGCCCAAGTAGGCAGGAGCAACGCCAAAATCACATTGGGCGGATACAGCGGCCCGGCTTGACCTTCGGCAAACAGGGGGAAGCCGCAGTTAATGGCCGCATTCCACAGCGGCAATTGGCCTTCGCGAAGGGCGCGGGCGAAGAAGTCGCGGAACGGGTGGTTTTGCACCATCACGTCCTGCACAAAAAACGCCCCCTCTAGCACAGTGGCCGGCCAAAAGAAAATGGCCATCGCCGCCCCAAGCAGCCCCACCGCACCTAGATCCTTGCGCCACTCCACTAGGGCCTCCGCAGATGCGCGCAGAGCCGCTCGGCTGCCAAGGCGTGGCCAGCCTCATTCCAGTGGCTATCGCGCCAATACAAGGTTTGGGTTTGGGCCTTTTCCCTGAATTCGTCGAGCAAGTCGATCAGCGAGAATCCGTACTCCTCGGCAAAACCGGCTAGCTTGGCATTGGGTTTGCTCAGGTCAAACTCGCCGATCAGACCGTACAGCTCGCGCTTGGCGCGCCAGTTGTCCTCTTCTACCTGGACGATTGACGGCACGTACACGACGGTCAGGCGCGCACCGTGTTGCTCAACGCTGTGCTTAAAGGCCGCGAGGATGCGGCCCGTCAGCTCCCAAGCTGGAGCAAAGCGCGCCTCCTCGCCGTACAGACCCGCGTAAAAATCCTGCTGCTGCCCGCGCGGCACCTCCGGCTGCCACGCCTTTTGCACCAGCCGGTACAAGTGCCAGTGCTGCGAAAAGTAGCGTTCCAATCGCACCGTAAGGGGCAAAGAATCCGAGGGCTGTCGCCAAAAACTCGACTCCTTTACTGGGACGCCCGCGAGCGCAAGCTGCCCGTTGCCCCGCACCCGGAAGTAGGGTTTGAAGCCCCGCTCGGCACCAATGCCCCGGCGCGAAGCATTGTTCCACAGGTCGTTGCCGTAAAAAAAAAGCACCACCTCATCTGCTCTAAAGCGCGGCCCCTGTTGCTCAAAAAGCAGCAGCGCTTGGTCGGTGCCATAGCCAGCCACCCCGAAGTTAGCCACCTCCACCGTGGCCCCTTCCTGCCGGAGACAGGCTTCGAGTTGACGGCTGACAGCAGCTTCTATGGGAACGCCCCACCCCTCGACAAAAGAGTCGCCGAACAGGGCCACGCGGCGGACGCCCACAGCCTTTTCTATTGCAAACTCGCGGTCGCGCAACCCAATGCTATTGATCCGCATTTCCACGTCGAATTCCGGCGTGACCAAGCGGCCGACGCGGTCCGGGATGTGGCTCCAACCCAGCTCGGGATCGTAGCGCCAGACGGGGGGCCGGCGGAAGAGCTGCGGATGCAAGAAGCTCAACGCCAGTTCGCACAGCGCGGTCCCGACGACTAAGCTGGCCAGTGCGAGGGCTATTTTAGACGCGTAGCGCATTCTCTGTTTCGTCCATTCAATTCCACTGCGACCTCTGAAAATCCACATAATACTGATTTGCTGTCAAACTGCGACGCCCTTGGCTGGGACACCGTGCCTTATCTATATTGCACCGGCACATGGCGGGACGCTCAAAAACCTCTTCAACAAGATCAAGGACAATGCGATCGTGGATATTACCGCTATCGGCATCGTAAATAACCCTGTAAACGCCACGACACTCTTAACCGAGAACTAATCATGTCCGAACAGACCACGTACAATTTGCCTGATGTCTGCTTGTTGCGGGCGTTGGATAAAGCCCACGAGCAGGGATTCCGGGATTTTCTGCACCATAACGGGCATGACAAAAGATGCGAAGCACATCTCAAGCAGGCTGCTGATGCGATGATAAACCTAGAAAAAGTAGTGACAGGGAAATTTGTTCCCGACTGCTATGACGACTCGTATCTGGCTGCTGCATACCTAGTCATATACCACTTGAAACACTGTATTCTAGCGTCCTGGGCGTTTAAGAGTATTTTTGAACGGGTTGGAGTCCCGAATACGCTGTATGTTTGTGACGTGGGAGCGGGTACTGGGGCCGGTCGTGTAGGTTTAGCTCTTGCCCTGTCCAAGTATGGCAAACAACCCGATATCTATTTTGACGCTCACGAACCAGCGGAAGCAATGCGGTCCGCAGGTACTGTTTTCTGGCGAGCATTTCGAAACTCCGTACCTGATTATTTTAATCATTATCGCCAATATCCTACTCCGAAAAATCCGCCCGAACTTCCGGCTAATACACTACGTATGGTTACGGCATTCCATTTGAGTCTGCCTTGGGATAATCAATGGCCCTTGTATTGGGAGGAAGATGTAAAGACTGCCAAGAACACCCTAGATGAGATATTTTGTATAGTTAGCCCTGATTTAGGAATCTTCACCATCCCTAATGCAAAAAAGAAGGCTCTGTATAGAGTGGCAGATGGCTCCTACGATTGGGATAAGGAGTTCGGAACTGATATTAGTGATATAGATATTCCCAATGACCCTGGCGTTGAAAGTAAGTCCCCTCTTTATACCAACTGCGCAGTTGATTTTGGCTTTGAAGTACCTGAAGCGGAAGGTGACCCAAGTAAATCTGTTCGTCACAGGAGCCGTTATCGATTCAGTTCGCCAAAAGACAGCCTTTTATTTTTACGCGTTTCTTCCTGTTATACAGAGTTGTTAAAACGAGAGCGAAAAGAGGCTGAGGCCAAGCGAAAGGCCGCCGAAAAAGAAAGGCTACGAAAGTTAGAGGATGAGGCTAAGCGCAAAGTTGCCGAGCAGAAAAGACTACAGGAGTGGGAAAAAGCTGAGGCCAAGCGCAAGATCAACGAGCAAGAAAAGCTAAAACGGGAGCGATTAGAACGAGAACAGAGTAAAGAGGCGGAAGCTCAGCGAAGAGCCGCAGACGAGGACGAGGCCAAGCGAAAGGCGGCCAAAGAGAAACGTACTAGGCTTGGGTTGAGTATCGAAGATGCTTTGCCGGATCCTTGGGATAATATCAGTTCATATTTGAAGGTTGATGATGAGCGGATCGGAAAAGTCGAGGCTATCCAAGATTACGGCCTTTTTGTCAACGTCGAAGACGGGCTAGTAGGCTTAGTGCGTATATCCCCTCAAGGGTACTACAAAGTCGAAAACTTTGATGTGGGCGATGAAGTCCGGGTTCGAGTTAGCTCCATCAGTTCGAAACGTAAGCGCATCGCCTTCCGCCTATTACCGCCGCTTTCCTAGGGAGGTTTCGCAATGACAGACCCCATACAGCAAGACCTGTTTGACTCCTTTGATCCCGATATGTCACAGGACGTTTCCGGTCCCGATAAAACCGGTAAGGCTGACGTAACGTACGTCCAGACGGGGCAGTTGCTGACGAAGCCGACCGGATTTATGAACGCGTACGATTTTACGCTCAACCCGTATAGCGGCTGCTCGTTTGGCTGTACCTACTGCTACGCGGCGTTTTTCAGTCGGGATACCGAAAAGCGCGATGCGTGGGGCTATTGGGTCGATGTAAAAGAAAACGCAATAGAGCTGCTGGATAAGCGTCGGAAGTCGTTGGACGACAAGCTCATTTATATGAGTAGCGTCACCGACCCTTACCAGCCTATTGAGCGAGAATTGGAACTCACCCGCCGCCTGCTGGAAATTATGGCCGAGCGGCACAAGCCCAAGTTGGTCGTCCAAACCCGCAGCCCACTGGTGACGCGGGATTGCGATCTGTTCCAGCGCATTGAGAATAACGGCGGACGGGTGCAGGTCAACATGACGGTCACTACCGACGATGAGGACATCCGGCGGACTTTTGAGCCGTTCTGCCCGGCTAATCACCGGCGACTGGAGGCCATCAAGGAAGTACAGGCGGCCGACATTGATACTTGCATCACGATGACGCCCCTGCTGCTGGTCAATAGCAACGGCGACTTTGCCGATGCCCTGATTGATACTGGCGTCGAGAAATTCATCGCCCAGCCTTTTCACTTCCGGCAAGGGAAGTTTCTGGCCGGTACGCGGGACGGTGCGTATGACTTGATGGCGCAGAAACTGGGCTGCGGGCGCAGTAATTTTGAACCTGAATATCTGGAACGCTATCGGCAGTTCTTCGGAGTGCTCGACAACAAACTACGCAATCGCGGTTTGCCGCCTTTAGGTGAGGGGAAGGACGGATTTGCACCACCTTTTTAGCCACGAACTATCTTGCCCTGATCTGGCCGATAAGGTACTTTTTTATTTATTGAAACATGCCGCAAGGCCAGTAAGGAGTTAGGCCATGAATAGCAATCCTGCCTTCATTGCATACGCCCATGAACCGGAAAGCCGAACCGTCGCCCGCGCCCTCGCTACGCGCCTCCTGCGGGATGGCGTTCCCGTGTGGCTCGACGAGTGGGAATTGCAACCCGGCGAGGAATGGCAGTCGAAAGTTAAGGCTGCCCTTGAGGAGTCCAAAACCGTTTTGGCCATTGTTTCCAAATCGTCGCTTGAGCCAGAATGGCTCCAAAGCGAACTAAAAGACGCTCTCGCACAAAATAAAGTTGTAATTCCGGTACTGAACGAGAAGGCTGGTTTCAATGATATTCCCGAATGTCTGAAGGATCGCCAAGCCGTAGCCCCATTGGACGACGACCATGCTTATCAACAGCTTCTAAAAGCACTGAGGATATCCGATTCAGCCCCCAACGACGGCGACGATATAGACAATCTGTCCTTTCTGCAGCGCCTATTAAAGTACGCCGCCAATGCTGCTTGAGCCTCTCTTCAATTTGTTTACTCTAAATTTCGGTTGCGGCGTCTTCGGTAGTGGCATCATCGAAGCGATCGTGATTCTTCGTTACTACCAACGATCAGGTAGGCTTCCTCGCTACTACCAAAAGATTGGCTTTTGGGTTGTACGCACCGTAATCGCCCTTGCTGCTGGGATTCTTGCAGTGTTGTACAATCCAGAAAATCCCCTACTTGCAGTACACATTGGGGTATCCACCCCTCTTATCGTCTCCACCATGGCAGGAACAACTCACGAGAAATAACTCCTGCCCTAACTCATGCGCCACATTCTAGTCACAGGCGGTGCCGGCTTTATCGGCTCGCACACCGTAGATCGCCTCGTCGCCGCGGGCTATCGCGTCCGCATCCTCGACTCCCTACAGGAGCGGGTCCACCCCGAAGGCTGGCCCACCTATTTGCCCGCAGGCGTGGAAAAGATGCGCGGCGATGTGCGCCAACGCGCCGACTGGCTGGCCGCGCTCGACGGCATCGACGGCGTCATTCACCTAGCGGCCTACCAAGACTACATGCCCGACTTTTCCACTTTCCACCACGTCAACACGGTCGGCGCTACCCTGCTCTACGAGCTGATCGTCGCCGAGAAGCTACCCGTGCGGAAAGTCGTCTTGGCCTCGTCGCAAGCCGTCTATGGCGAGGGCAAGTACCGCTGCGCCGAGCACGGCATCGTCTATCCCGACGCCCGCCCCGACGCACAGCTAGCCAGAGCCGAGTGGGAAGTCCGCTGCCCCCACTGCGCCGCTGAACTCGAACATCTGCCCATTACCGAAGACACCGTCAATCCCCACACTCCCTATGGAATCTCCAAATACGCAGCCGAACTGACCTCCTTCAGCCTCGGCCGCAAATACGACATTCCCACGGTCAACATGCGCTACTCCATCGTCCAAGGGCCGCGCAACTCCTTTTTCAATGCCTACTCGGGCATTGGCCGCATTTTTGCCCTCCGCGTCCTGCACGGCCAGCCCCCCGTCTGCTACGAGGACGGCCAATCGCTGCGCGACTACGTCCATGTCGGCGATGTGGCCCGCGCCAATGTCCTCTGTCTCGAAGACGCACGCGCCAATTTCCGCTCCTTCAATGTCGCTGGGCAGCGCGGCACCACCGTCCTCGAATACGCCCAGCTAGTAACGCACATCGCCGGGCGGTCCATCGAACCGCTCGTCAGCGGCGAATACCGCTTTGGCGACACCCGCCACACCGTCTCTTCTGGCGCGGCCCTGCAAGCCCTTGGCTGGCAGCCCGAGATCTCGCTCGAACAAACCATTGGCGAATACATCGAGTGGGTCAAAGAGCAACCCAACCTCGCGGACTTCTACGCCGCGGCCCAAGCGAATATGCGAGCCGCCAACGTCCTCCGCCGAGCGAGCGCGTGAAGGCGATGATTCTAGCCGCCGGACGCGGCACGCGCCTGCGCCCGCTCACCGACGAAATCCCCAAGGCGATGGTCCCCTTTGCCGACAAACCCCTGCTCGAATACGTCGTGCGTCTGTTAGCACGGCACGGATTCGACGACCTCGTCATCAACCTCCACCACTTGCCCCAAGTCATCACCGACTATTTTGGCGATGGTCGGGCCTGGGGCGTGTCGATTACCTATTCGCTGGAGGACGAACTACTAGGCACCGCTGGCGCTGTGCGGCAAGTTGCCGACTTCTTCGACGGCCCTTTTTTATTGTACTACGGAGACAACCTGACCAACTTCGACTTAGGTGACTTGTGGCAAACCCACCAGCGCGAGGGCGAAATCGCCAGCATCGGACTCTTGTGGATGGACGATCCAACCACGCGGGGCATCGTCGGCCTCGACGCACGCAATCGTATCACTCGTTTCATAGAAAAACCGCGGGCCGACCAAGTATTCACCAACTATTGGGTCAACGCCGGAATCTACGCCCTACAACCCGAAATCCTCGACCGCATCCCGCCGGACTCCCCCTGCGACTTCAGCGAGGTCTTCGCTGACTTGCTCGCTGCGGGCCGTCCACTGCTCGGACATCCCCTGTGCGGTCAACTCCTTTCGACCGATACGCCCCTGCGCTACCGCCACGCCTGTCAGTGCGTGGACTCAGGCGCTTTTGCCCTTCCCTGAAACGAGGCTAGTTTGATCATTACCAGAGCGCCCCTGCGCATTCCGCTCGGCGGCGGCGGCACCGACCTAGCCTCCTATTACACCCATCACGGGGGTTTTGTACTCAGTGCTGGCATCGACAAATACGTCTATATCCAGCTCAACGACCTCAAGGTGGAAGACTTCGTTCGCGTCAAGTATTCACAGACCGAAAAGGTCAATGCGCCCGATCAAATCCAACACCCCCTGCTGCGCGAAGCCCTGATCTACGCCGGGATAGAGGGCGGGATCGAAATCAGCGCGATGTCCGACGTGCCGGGACGTACGGGTTTGGGATCGTCAGGCGCGTTTACCGTAGCACTGCTGGCCGCACTCCACGCCTATAAGCGCGAACAGCCCTCTCCCCAAGAGTTGGCGGAGGAAGCCCACTATATCGAAGCGGTGCGAGCCGCTCAGCCAGCGGGCAAACACGACCACTACTTGGGCACCTTCGGCGGCCTGACTTGCCTCGACATCGACGCCAGCGGTCGCGTCGCCGTCGCGCCCCTAGCGATCTCCGCGCCCACCGCCGAGACCCTAGCCGCCAACATGCTGGTCTTTTTTACCGGCATCCGGCGCGAGAGTTCGGACATCCTCGCCCAGCAAAATCAGGACACCCAACAAGGCGACGACCGGGTCTTAGACAGCCTGCATCAGACTAAGCGGATCGGCTACCAGATCAAGGAGGCGCTCGAACAGGACGCGCTCGAACACTTCGGCGAATTGCTCCACGAACACTGGCTGACCAAAAAACAGCGGGCGCAACAGATATCCAATGCGGATATCGACCACTGGTACGCGGCCGGCCGCGCCGCTGGTGCCCTCGGCGGCAAGCTGCTAGGGGCTGGCGGTGGTGGTTTTCTCATGTTCTATTGCCCGGCTGAACACCACGCCAAGCTGCGCACCAGCATGGCCCAAGCGGGCCTGCGCGAGATGCGCTGCCAATTTGCCACCGAGGGCGTCCAAGTCCTCGTCCACATCTGATGTACACCCTCGACCTAGGCGACGCAGAGGCCATACACCTGCCCGGCGGCGACTTTCGCCTCGACGGAGGAACCATGTTCGGCTTGGTACCCAAGGCCCTGTGGCAGCGCGCTGCCACCGCCGACGAACACAACCGCATCCGTCTGTCGTGCAACTGCCTGCTCCTGAAAATAGGCCGCGAGCTCGTACTGCTCGACACGGGGTTTGGCGAGCGTTTCTCCCCGCGCGAGCGCACCATGTACGGCATGGACGGCGCGCAGACGCTGCGCGGCTCGCTCGCAACCGCAGACGTAGCCCCGGAGGCGATCACCATAGTCGCGCTCACCCACCTGCACTTCGACCACTTCAGTGGCTGCCTCGTCGAAGAGCCTACGGACCTAGCCCCGCTCTTTCCCAATGCCGTCCACGTGGTGCAGCGCGGCGAGTGGGACGACGCCTTGGCCGGTCGCAGCACCATGCGGAGCAGCTATCGGCCCGAAGATCTCCACGCTCTCGCCCGCCAAGTCGAGATGCGCTTCCTCGACGGCGACGGCGAATTGCTTCCCGGACTGACGACTTTTGTCACCGGCGGTCACACCCGCACTCATCAGGGCTTTCGCCTCGAAGCTGGCGGCCACACCCTCGTCTATCCCGGGGAACTGATCCCCACGCGCCTCCACCTGCGGCTCTATTGGAACATGGCCTACGACATGTTCCCCTACCAGACCTTGACCCGCAAACAGCAGTTTACCGCCGAAGCCGCTGCTCAGAAGTGGGTTGTCGCTTGGGACCACGATCCCGATGCTCCTTGGAGCCGCATCTCCCAAGAGGACGAACACTTCGTCGCCTGCGATGTGGAACTTTGACCACGGCTTTTCATCCTGTAAATCCCATAAATCCCACAAACCACAGTCCATTTTGACCGCGTCTAGGCCATGCGTTACCTTTAACGCCGCTATGTCCTTGGAAGTCATTGAAATTCCCCCCGCGCACCGCGACCTGCTCAATCGCCTGTCCGAGCTGATTCCCGACCTCGAACCAGACTCGCCGCAGAGTTTGCAGCGAATCTTCGGCTTGGGGCTGATCGCCCTAACCATGCAGATCACCAATAAGGCCCGCGCCCAAGATCAAGCCGAGCTAGTCGCCGAGTTGGGCGACCTCGCTAAGTCCATGGTCGAGGCCGAAGGCTGGTCCTCGCTATGATGATCCCACCTTCCTCGCTCGACCTCTTCAGCCTCAAGGGCCGCACGGCCTTGGTGACGGGCGGCAGCAAGGGCCTCGGCGAAGCCATGGCCTGTGCGCTGTCCGCGGCCGGTGCCGATGTGGCCCTCACCAGCCGCAATGTAGAAGAAGCCCGCGCCGCAGCCGCGCAAATCAGTGCTCACACCAACGGCCGCGTGCTCGCCTTCCAAGCCGATGCGGCCGACCGCGCCCAAGTGGAAGCCTCGGTGCGCCAAACCAACGACGCCTTGGGGCCCATCGACATCCTAGTCAACAACGCCGGCATCAACATCCGCAGCCCGATCGTCGAATTGCGCGACGAGGATTGGGACGCGGTCATCGCCATCAACCTGACCGGCCCGATGTACTACTGCCGAGCCGTAGGACCGCAGATGATCGAGCGCAGCTATGGCCGCGTCATCAACCTCGGGTCCACCGTGTCTCAGGTCTCAATTGCCGACCGCACGCCGTATGCATCGAGCAAGGGCGGCATCGTCCAGCTCACCAAAACCCTCGCCCTCGAATGGGCAGCACACGGAATCACCGTCAACGCCATCTGCCCCGGCCCCTTTATCACCCCGATCAACGCCATCCTGTTGCAAGACCCAGACAAGGCGCGCGAAATGATCGCCAAGGTCCCCATGGACCGCTGGGGCGATCCGGCCGAACTGGCCACGGCCGTCCTCTACTTTGCCTCAGAAGCATCGGGCTTTACCACCGGATCGACCCTCGTCGTCGATGGCGGGTACACCGCCCAGTAGGGGGCGGTTTCAAACCGCCCCCTACGTCGCGTATGTAGCACGGCCTAGAGCCTGCGGCAAACCCTCTTAAAAGCGAACCGCGTCAAGCGAGGCAAGTGCTGGCGCAGCTTGATCAGCAAAAGCGCGGCCGCGTCTGGGACGCTCTTGCGCTTGCCCTCGGCTACGGCGTCTGCGATGGCCTCGGCCACTTCCTCCGCCGACTTGGCGAACTTTTTCTGCACCGGCAGGTGCTGCGTGCCAGCTCGCTCGGCAAACTCAGTGCGTACCAAGCCCGGTCCTACCAAGTGGACGCCAATGCCCTGGGGCGCTAGCTCGTAGTCGAGGCTTTCGGCCAAGCCGTTCAATGCGAATTTTGTCGCGCTGTACACCGCGTGTTTGGGCACGGGGAATTCGCCGACAATACTCGATATGAAGACCAACCGGCCCCGCCCTTGCGCCAGCATACCCGGCAGAAAGGCGCGGGTGCAGTAGATGGTGCCGAGCAGATTCGTTTGCACTACAGCCTCACATTCGCGCACATCTGCTTCGGCAAAAAAGTCGTAATGTCCCCGACCCGCGTTGTTGATCAGCACATCAGCCCCGCCCCATTGCGCCTCCACTTCGGCGTGCAAAGCGCCGACTTGGGCCAAATCGCCTACGTCGCACGGCACCACTAGCGGCTGGCGGCCACCGCTTTCTTCAATGGCCGATCCCAATTCTGCTAGCGCCTGAGCGCGGCGCGCCACCAACACCAAGCGCGCCCCGCGCTCGGCCAGCACGAGAGCCAAGGCGCGACCGATGCCGCTGCTGGCCCCAGTAAGCACAACTCGCTGGTTATCCCAGTCCATTATTCCCTCAATTTTTTCATAATGAGAATTAGAGGTTTCTATTTTCATTTAGAGAAAACAACACAATAAATTATTTTTAATACACTTATATATATTTTCTACCTTTATTTTTTAAATATATTATCAATATGGGAAAATATTCGTTTACTGCCCTGCGTCAAGATATGGCATAAGTGCTTTATAAACAAAGCACTAGCAAAATTTTCGTCCATTGGCACGAACTTTGCATATAGCATCCCCTAGCCATTTTACCCTTAAAAGGAGGAGCCAATCATGGCCACTATCAATATTAAGCCCCTCGCCGACCGCGTGTTAGCCAAGCGTCTCGACGAGGCCGAAGAGCAGAAGGTCGGTGGGATCATCATCCCGGACACGGCCAAGGAAAAGCCCCAAGAAGCCGAGATCGTCGCCGTCGGCCCCGGGCGCGTTGAAGATGGCGAGCGCGTCGGCTTGGAAGTGAGCGTGGGCGATAAGGTCCTCATCGGCAAGTACTCGGGCACCGAGGTCAAGATCGAGGGCGAAGAATATCTGATCATGCGCGAGGACGACATCCTCGCCGTTGTAGCCTAAGGGAGGTACAATACTTATGGCTGCCAAACAGATTGCCTTTCGCAGAGACGCCCGCGAGAGCATCCTCTCCGGCGTCCAACAGCTCAGCAAGGCTGTCAAGGTGACGCTCGGGCCTCGGGGCCGCAACGTCGTCTTGGCCAAAAGCTGGGGCTCGCCCACCGTCACCAAAGACGGCGTCACCGTCGCCAAAGAGGTCGAGCTGCCCGATGCCTATGAGAACATGGGCGCGCAGATGGTCAAGGAAGTCGCTTCCAAGACCAGCGATGTAGCTGGCGATGGCACCACCACCGCCACCGTCCTCGCCGAAGCCATGTACACTCAGGGCTTGCAAGCCGTCACTTCGGGCTACAACCCGATGGAGATCAAACGCGGCATCGACCAAGCCGTCGTCGAAGTGGTCAAAAGCCTCGGAGCCCAGAGCAAGACTGTCCAAGATCACTCCGAGGTTGAGCAAATCGGCACCATCTCCGCCAACGGCGACAGCGACATCGGTCAGCTAATTGCCGAAGCCATGGACAAGGTCGGCAAGGACGGCACCATCACCGTCGAGGAAGCCAAGAGCACGGACACGACCCTCGACGTGGTCGAGGGTATGCAGTTCGACCGCGGCTACCTGTCGCCCTATTTCGTCACCGATCAGGAGAACATGGAAGCCTCCTTGGAGGACTGCTATCTGCTGATCCACGAGAGTAAAATCTCCAACCTCAAGGACCTGCTGCCCTTGCTCGAAAAGGTCAGCAAGGCCGGTAAACCCCTGTTGGTCATCGCCGAGGACGTAGAGGGCGAGGCCCTCGCCACGCTGGTGGTCAACAAAATTCGCGGCACCCTGCAGGTGGCCGCGGTCAAGGCCCCGGGCTACGGCGACCGCCGCAAGGCCATACTCCAAGACATCGCCACCCTCACCGGCGGCACCGTGATAACCGAGGACTTGGGCATCAACCTCGAAAGCGTCCAACTGACCGACCTCGGCCAAGCCAAGCGCATCGCCATCGACAAGGACAACACCACCATCGTCGAGGGCGAGGGCAAGACCGCTGACATCAAGGGCCGGGTCGAGCAGATCCGCAACCAGATCGACGAGACCACTTCGGACTACGACCGCGAGAAGTTGCAGGAGCGGCTGGCCAAGCTGGCCGGTGGAGTAGCCGTCATTGCGGTCGGCGCGCCCACGGAGACCGAGATGAAGGAGAAGAAGGCCCGCGTCGAGGACGCACTGCACGCGACTCGCGCCGCAGTCGAAGAAGGCGTGGTGCCCGGGGGCGGCGTAGCCCTTGTGCGCTCCATCGCCGGGCTGGACGCGGTCTCTGGCGAGACCGAAGGTGAGAACACTGGCGTCCGCATCGTGCGACGCGCCCTAGAGGAGCCGATGCGCCAGATCGCCGACAACGCCGGGCACGAAGGCGCAGTCATCGTCGCGGAAGTCGCCAGCCAAGAGGGTGCGTACGGATTCAACGCCCAAAGCGAAGAATACGGCGACCTCGTGGCCATGGGCGTCATCGACCCGACCAAGGTCGTGCGCACCGCGCTCAGCAATGCCGCTAGCATCGCCACCCTCTTGCTGACCACCGACGCCTTGGTGGCCGAAGAGCCGGAGGAGGAAGAAGAAGCGGCTGCCGGAGGTCACGGTCACGGCCACCCGCACCCGCACTAAGGGGCGCTTGGCACACACGCAAAAGCGGGCGGGGTGTTTCATCTCGCCCGCTTTCTTTTTTTGTTACTATTAAGTATGGTAAATCAATCGAAGGGAGTAACGACCATGAGCGAACCGATTACCCCGCAGCAAGACCACGACCGCCGTATTGGACGGTTAGAAGGGATTGCCGAGCAGTTAGACCGCCGTTTGGATGGCATTGAACGCCGCATTGACGGCATAGAGCGAGCTATTGTAGAGTTGCGCCGCCACATGGACAGTCAATTTCGTTGGATGGTCGGTATCCAAATAACAACCCTGATCGCCATAGGCGGCTTGTTATTTAGCATCCTGTCGAAATTGAACTAATCACTACTCCTTGAGGCCTACCCATGCCCACCCTATACCAACGCCTCGGCCTCCGCCCTTTCATCAACGCTCGCGGTACCATCACCACGCTCGGCGGCTCTATCATGCCCACACCCGTGGTCGAGGCCATGGCCGAAGCCTCGCGCCAATTCGTCCACCTCAACGAGTTGCACGAAAAAGCCGGTGCCCGCATCGCCGAACTCACCGGTGCTGAAGCGGCTTTTGTGTCATCGGGCGCGGCCGGCGGCATGCTCTTGGCTGGTGCCGCCTGCCTGACCGGTACCGACGCTCGCGCCATTGCCCAGCTTCCCGATGTTGGAGATCGGCCCAACCAGTTCGTCATCAGCTTGGTCGATTCGCATTACTACGTCCATCAGGGCTTTCGCCTCAGCGGCGGCGAACTGGTCAAAGTGGGGACCACAGAGTCTGTGACTATCGACGATTACGTCGCCGGTATCGGCCCCAAGACCGCGGCCGTAGTGTACTTCCTCGGCAGCCAGCCCCTGTCCGAACTACCCGCGCTCGTCGATGCCGCCCACGAGCGCAATGTGCCGGTCATCGTCGATGCGGCCGCGCAATTGCCGCCGCGCTCCAACCTGACCGATTTGCCAGCTATGGGATGCGACCTGTCGGTGTTCAGCGGCGGCAAGGGCCTGTTTGGGCCGCAGTCATCAGGCCTGATCTTGGGGCGCAAAGACCTGATTGCCGCGTGCCACCTCAACTCCAACCCGCACTCGGCCATCGGCCGCGGCATGAAGGTCGGCAAAGAGGAAATCTGCGGCCTGCTCCGCGCCGTCGAACTGTTCTTTGAAATGGACGAAGCAGCGGTCGTCGCCGAGTGGGAACGTCGCTGCCGAGTCGTCGCCGAGGCCGTCGAAGGCATCGCCGACATTGAGGCTAGTTTTACCAAAGCCTACGAGAACAAATTTCCGCCGGCCTCGCCGCTGGTGCATCTGCACTTTGGCGACGCGGCCCCCCTCTCGGCCGGCGACGTAGTGCGCGCACTCGAAGCAGGCGAGCCGTCGATCCTCGTCAGCGGCAGCGACACCGCGCTCAGCGTTGGGCCGCAAACCCTCTTAGACGGCGAAGCCGAAATCATCGCCGACCGCCTCCAACACATCTTAACCACAGGAGCCAATCCGCCATGACCGAAGACAAAACCACCCTCACCGCCGCCGAAGTAGATGCCGAATTGCAAACTCTTGAAGGCTGGAGCCGCGACGGCATCATCATCTCGCGCGACTTCGTCTTTGCCAACTTCAAGGACATCACCTCGTTCCTCAACCACCTGACCCGCACCATCACCGAACAGAACCACCACCCCGACTTCTCCTTGGACACCGGCAAGCGCACCGTTGCCGTCTCGGTAACAACCCACAGCGAAGGGGCCGTCACCCGCTCGGATATCCTCTTCGCCCGCACGCTCAACGAGTGGCAGCCGGGGGGCTAAGGTCTCAGAAGAATATCTTGTGTAGCAGGCGCAGGTTGCGACCTGGCTCGGGCAGGATCTCTCTGAAGCGACCACACAACCACGGCACCATCGCGGCCTCCCGATGCCAAGCGCATCGCGACAGAAACATTCCTATCCGCCCGAGTTGGGTTGACTGCTTAATGATAATAGAATATCATTGGAGGTCAGTTCAGGTTGGGCGATGGGGAGAGGGTTGCTATGGGCAGTAGCTTGGTGTCCTGAGGCCGAAGGCGGAATGCATAACAGGGAAACCCAGTGGCCATACCCCTGAAAAAGAGAATAATGAGCTCGCAAGACTTACTGACTCAAAGCTTGGCGGAATTCGATCTTACAGTTGCCAGTACGCTCCATTATCTGATTGCAGTCAGCGTTGCCTGCGCGGGACTCTGGGTCATCATCATCGCGACCCTCGGCATCTGAGTCCGACAGAGGCCGATGGCGAATCCAATGCTCCTTTCGGCAACTGGACTCTCGCTCGGCTATGGGACCGAGACCGTCGCTGAAGACATCGCGTTCAACCTTGCGCTCGGCGATGTGCTTGCTGTTGTCGGTCACAACGGATCGGGAAAATCGACCCTGATCAAAACACTGTTGGGCACCTTGCCGCCGCTTGCCGGCACGCTCAACTGGCCCATCGGGCGGCCACCGACAATTGCTTATCTAGGCCAGAGGACCGAGTTCGACAGCCGTTTTCCCATCCGGGTCCGCGACATGGCGGCAATGGGTGCTTGGCCCAACTTGGGGTTTCTCGGCCGCATCGATAGTGAGTGCCGGGCTCGGATCGGGTACGCGCTCGAGCGCACAGGCACCGCCGAGATCGCCGATATGCCCTTGCACAAACTATCCGCGGGTCAGCTACAACGGACGCTATTTGCCCGGACCATGGTTCAGGATGCGCCGCTGATCCTATTGGATGAGCCGTTTACGGCCGTCGACCAGACAACGGAAGCGGCTCTGCTGACGCTGATCGATCACTGGGCCGCGGAAGGACGCACCATCGTCCTCGTTCTGCACGACCTTTCCGCCGTTCTACAACATTGCAGCTCAGCGCTTCTCCTAGGAGATGGCCGCGCACTTTTCGGTGCCCCGCAAGAAACGCTTACGCCCGACAATCTGGTCGTTCACCGGTACCTGTCGCAAAGTCAGGCCGCCTGGATCGAAGACATGTACTCGCAATCGAAAGCAGACGATGTTTGAGTGGTTCGACTACGCGTTCATGGTCCGGGCACTGACCGCGACGACGGTGCTGAGTTTCTCCGTCGCCCCGGTCGGAGCATTCCTGGTGCTCAGGCGCTTGTCGCTCGCCGGCGAGGCGATGGCTCACGCTATTGTGCCGGGAATCGTCATCGCTTTCGTGATTGCCGGTCTGTCGGTGGGATCCATGATCTTTGGCGGGTTGACCGCCGGTATCACCGTCGCCGCGCTGACCAGCCTGCTCGCCCGTATGACAATTATCCGCGAGGATGCGAGTCTGGCGTCGCTCTACCTGACCGCCCTCGCCCTCGGCATCTTCATCCTGTCCGCCGCCGGCTCGGCGGTGCCGCTGAAGAGTTTCCTGTTCGGTTCGATCCTCGGCATCGACGACGAAAGCCTCCTGCTGATCGGGACGACGGCCACAATCACATTGGTGAGCTTCGCGCTAATCCTCAGGCCGCTGATCATCAGTACAATCGATCCAGTCTTCCATGAGAGCCAGTCCAAACACCCGGGCCTCGTGGCTCACTGGTTCATGTTTCTGGTGGTGCTCAATCTGTTGGGGGCCTTCAAGGCGCTCGGCACGCTGATGGCGGTCGGGCTGATGATCCTGCCGGCGACAGCGGCGCGTTATTGGGTCTCGACAATCACCGGCTATTTGATCGTGACCTTCATATTCGCGCTGCTGAGCTGCTGGATCGGGTTGATCACTTCGTTCTATTTGCAGGACGTGCCTTCAGGTCCTGCAATCGTGCTGGTTGCGGCGGTCTTTTTCTTCTTGAGCCTGATCTTCGCCCCGCAAGGATTTCAGGTCGGCGCACGCCTCAACCCGTACCGCCGCGAACCTCTGACCATCAACAAAAACTCAATGTAGGAGCAAAAAACCATGAAACGACTCTTCAGCGCACTGCTGGCAGCGGGCTTGGCGTTGACCTCAATCCCAGCGACCGCCCAGGACAGAATCAAGGTCGTCGCCAGCTTCTCCATCCTCGGCGATATGGTGCGCCAGGTCACCGGCGATTTAGCTGAGGTGACAACCATTGTCGGCCCGGACGCGGATGCGCACGTTTACACCCCCAACGCGGCCGACGCCAAAGCAGTGACCAACGCCGAGGTGATCTTTGTCAACGGTCTGGGCTTCGAGACCTGGTCGCAAACCCTGATCGAGACATCCGCTACCCAGGCCAAAGTGTTCGTCGCGACGGATGGCATAACGCCTTTGAAGGTTGACGGCGCAATCGACCCGCACGCCTGGAACTCGCTCACAAACGGCATGAAGTATGTCGCCAATATTGCGGACGGCATGGCGGAAACCGATCCGCAAAACGCGGCAGCCTACAAGGCCAATGCCCGCGCCTACACCGCGAGACTAAAGGCATTACACGACCGCGCGCTCGGCCAACTCAAAAGACTGCCCGCCGGCCAGCGTACGGTCGTGACCGCCCACGACGCCTTTGGGTATCTGGAGGCAGCCTATGGGCTCACATTTCTGGCCCCGGTCGGGATCGACACCGATGCCGAGCCGTCGGCCCGGGACCTCGCCAAGCTGATCGATCACCTGAAGGCCGTCGGTGCCGGCGCACTGTTCGTTGAGAACATCACCAGCCCATCCCTGGTTCAGCAGATCGCGCACGAAACCGGAATTCAGATCGGTGGCCGGCTGTTCTCCGACGCGCTCTCGGAACGCGGCGGCCCGGCGACCAGCTACGAGAAGATGTTCGAGCACAATTTGGGAACGCTGATTCAAGCGCTCAGCCCAAAATCGTAATTCGCCACAACCAGGTCCGGTCCGGCATCCGGCAGACCAAGGAGGCATCCCCATGAGCAACAGACGCACCAGCCAACGCAGCGCCATCGTGCGGGTTATTCGCGACGCCCCCGGCCCACTTCGCCCCCTGGAAATCCTCGATCTGGCGTCCCCCATAGTGCCGACGCTGGGCATTGCAACGGTCTATCGGCAGCTCAGGCGCCTGCAAGACGCCGGTGAAGTGCGGGCCGTGGATCTGGGCGTCAATGATGTGCGCTACGAGCCGACCGACCGGGGTCATCATCACCATTTTCTCTGTCGCGAGTGCGACGAAGCCTTCGACATCCACGGGTGTGCCGAGGGTATCGAGCAGCTGGCACCGCCGGGCTTCGAGCTCGAAGGGCACGAGATCACGCTCTATGGACAATGCCGCGATTGCAGCGCTGGGAAGTGAAAAAAGATCACTATGTTCCGAATCAGGGAAAACGAAATCGCCGATGCGCTGACAACAGCAGATATTTGGCGGATTATGCTGCGAGAAGTTCCTCCGATCGCCGCTGAATACTTTATCGGTGGCGCTGATGAGCTGACTACGCTGAAGGCGAATGTCCTGGCGTTTCAACAGACGATGCTCGCGCCTCCCGGAGCCGTCAAACACAAGACGTTGGACACGACGACGAGCATATTCGGCCAGCAACTTTCTCTTCCTTTTTTCGTCGCGCCGGTTGGGAGCCTGCGCACGCTATGGCCGATGGCCGACGCGGTCGCATCCCGAGTCGCCGGGGAATTTGGCACGGCCATGACGCTGTCAACGCTTTCACAAACACCCATGGAAGCCGTGGCCGACGCGTCGAACGGTCCGAAGTGGTTTCAGCTCTACCTGTGCGGCGGAGTGGAAACCGCGAAACGAGGAATCAGGCGGGCAAGAGATGCGGGTTTTTCTGCACTGGTCCTTACTATCGACACGGCGGTGTCGGGGAACAGAATAGAACATGATAGAATGAAGCCGATGGATGCCGTGGGCTCTATTTACTCTGGCCCGAGAAAGCTAAAGCGCGCGTTACACAAGGTGAAGCTAGCACCACAGATCGTCCCTCGAATGGGGTGGTTACGGAGGCATTGGCGCGACGGTGGATTGCTTCCCTTCTTTAACATCATCGACGAATGCGGCGAGCCCATGCCATATGCCGGTATTGGAGAGCAGCTTGCTGCCTCGGCTATTACCTGGAGCGACCTCCCATGGATTAAAGAAACATGGGGTGAGCAACCGCTTATCGTCAAAGGCGTTCACTGCGCGGAGGACGCTTTAAAAGCGGAGGAGCTAGGAGCAAGTGGAGTAATTTTCTCCAACCACGGCGGTCGCCAGTTAGGTCGGGCTATTCCGTCCCTGCAGATTGTCGCCGAGGCTATGCCCAAGTTGCGCGCGGCCAAGTCCAAACTCGATTGCGCGATGGACGGCGGTATCCGAAGCGGACTGGATGTTCTTATTGGGCTGAGCTACGGCCTGAAGGCTGTGGGCTTGGGCAGAGTGACCGCAGGTGGACTAGGAGCCGGTGGTCACTTGGGTCTAACCCGAGCCTTTGAGTTAATGAAGGAAGACCTACTTCGCTCCATGGAACTGCTCGGAGTGCAAAACATCAGCCAGATTCAAGAGCAAGGAGAGGAGCTTCGTCGCAAGAGCATGGTCTTAGGCACGGCACATCTTCCCGAGTTCATTTTCTAGAGTGCCCGAAATACCTGTATTAGGCCCATTAGGGCTTCACCTGCTCACTCGCCAAACCGTCGCGCCACCCTGAGCGTCGAGCGCGGCAAGCGCACGCCCGTCAGGCCGCCAGTACAATTTAGCCACTGCGCCCGCCACAACCGCGACCCCTATCGGATCGCCTGCTCCATCTCTGTGAAGCGACCACACAACCACGGCACCATCGCGGCCTCCCGATGCCAAGCGTATCGCGCCAGAAGCGAAGGAAAGCGTCGTGACGGGTTGAACATGAAACTCTAGAACGCCGGGCCGCGTGCCTTCGGGACCCCTTCCTTGGAAGCTCCAGACCGTCACCGCTTCCCCTCCGCCAGTGGCCAAAAAGGTACCGGTGTCATCGAAAGCCAAGGCCGACGGCTTGGCAGAATATCCGGATATCATGGAATCATGCTCCGTGGAACGACGCCAGAAGTGCACCGACTTATCTTGGCTGCCGCAGGCCACGATATCCCGGTCCGGGCTCAGTGCCATCGACACCAAGGATCCCTTCCACTCCAGCTTCTGGCGCAGCTCGCCGGTGGGCGCGTCAAAGAACGTCACTCGACCGTAACAGGCTGTCGCCAGCTCCCCTGCGCTCGACCAAGCGATCGCGCTGACGGTGCTGGGGTGATTATCAGATCGCCAAACCTCCGCGCCGTCCGCGCCATACGCGCGAACCTGCCGGGAGCAGGAGGCCGCCAACCATTGGCCGTCCGGCGACCACGCTATGTTTTCTACCCAACCGCTACCGACGTCGATAGCCCGGCTTACCTGACCTTCGGCGGCACTCCAGATTAAGACTCGGCTGTCCTGGCCGGCCGTAGCGAACGCGGTTCCGCTTGGGTGGATCGCCACCGCGAGCACACCACCTTCATGAACCCCACACCGCTCCCAAGCGGTCGCGCCAGACTTGCCGTCGAATGCGTAAACGCCACCCGCAGCATCACCGACTATTAGCGCCTCACCGCGTAGGCTCCAACCCCCGGCGATGGCGTAGTCGCCAACCGCCGCAGACCAGCCCCGGCGCAGAGCGCCCTTCGGGCTATTGATATTTAAATCAGACATGCTTCGAACTCCTGCTGCGCGTCATGCCGACTCCTTGAAGTGCTACCGCCATCTCAATCAGCCTCGGCAGTCGCAATCGCTGCGATGTTGGCCAACAGCCATGCGGATGCAGCAAACAACTGCAACCAATCCCCACTGGAGCTGAGCCCGTAAGTCAGCATGCTGCCAATCCAGCAAACGCTGGCAGCCGTTTGTCCGAGCCATGTGATGCTCCGCATCTTGGCTCGTCGGCTTCGCCCCGCGCCGGACGCGACGGCTCCTTCGTCCTTTCTCGTCAACATACGCACTCCGCCCCACAGCAGGACAGGTCATCGAGATACATGCCCCACTTGCGGTACAATTCCCTTGTCCTCCCACGGGCAATCCTTGTCGAGCATGAATTGCATGATAATCGATTTTCAGTTATCGTCAAGGTTTGCCTTCAGCACGGGAGTCTCGTCCCTGGGCCTCGGGCCGGAACGCGGAGAACCGGCAGGGCCGGACGCTCGGGCCCGCCCGCCGACATCCCGATTTTTCCTACAAAACGGCAGGGAGTGAGCGGTACCCTAGGAGCGAATCAATGGCTGAAAATCAAAACTTGAAAGAACCTATTCCCGTAACAATTATCAGCGGCTTTTTAGGTGCGGGCAAAACCTCCCTGCTCAACCACATTCTCAACGCCGACCACGGATTGCGCGTGGCGGTCTTGGTCAACGACTTCGGAGAGGTCAACATTGACGCCGAGTTGGTCTCCGGGGTCTCTGGGGGATCCACCATCAACCTTACCAACGGGTGTATCTGTTGCTCGATTCGCGATGACCTGCTCGAAGCAACGGTTCAATTGACACAAGGCCCAAACCCGCCGGAGTATATCGTCGTTGAAACGAGCGGCGTATCTGACCCTATGGCGGTTTCATTGACCTTCCTGGCTGCCAAATTGCAGCCTCGGACCCGAGTGGACAGTGTGCTGACCGTGGTCGATGCGGAGCAGATTCACCAGGTGAACGAGAAACATCGTAGCCTCGCGATAGACCAGATCGCCATGGCAGACATTGTGGTGCTGAACAAGCTTGACCTGGTCAATGATGAAGAGCGGGGAGATTTGGCAGACTTTGTCAGAGATACCGTTCCGCGAGCGCGTATCCTCGAAGCTACCTTTGGTGAGGTTCCGCTCGATTTGGTACTCGGTGTCGGGACATACGACCTCTACCGCTTTGCGGGGAAACCAAGGCTGGATGTTCACATACATGCGGACGGCGAGGCCCATGGACACGACCACGCTGACGTGAACCATCACGAACACCACACGGACCATACGCTTGTCTTCAACACGTGGTGCTATACGACTGACAAACCTCTGTCACATGGGGCCGTGCGTGATGCGGTAAAAACCTTGCCGGCGACCATCTACCGCGCCAAAGGGTTTGTTTACCTCGCCGACATTCCCAGTCGGAAGGGAATCGTCCACGTTGCCGGCAAACGGGTGCGTTTGATTATTGGTCAGCCGTGGGGCGACGAGAGTCCGGGGACACAGTTGGTCTTTATCGGTGAAGAAGGTGGAATCGACAATTGCGAGCTGCAAAGCCGCTTCGATGCGTGCCAAACGGAGAAGGATCCTCATCAGGATACCGCGTCTGATGCCGATCTTGATTTGCTTCGGCAGCTTGCGGCGAAATAAGGCTTTCGTTCGCGGGGCCTCTCCGGCTAAGGCCGCCTATTCGACCGAATCGGGCTTGGAGAAACCGGTGCGCAGCGCCCTTGCTAGGAATGCGATTCCGAGGATGAGCAGCGGTATGCTGAGGATCTGGCCGACACTGAGGGCAAGGTCCGCGCCATACGCCGCCTGTCGTTCTTTGACGAATTCGATCAGAAACCTGAACCCGAAGGCGGAGACGAGGAAGAGGCCGAACAAAAACCCTCGCGGCGTTCGGGCTTCGAGCCGGATGTAGAGTCTATACAACCCCACGAAGACCGTTCCGTAGGCGATCGATTCGTAGAGCTGTGCGGGATGTCTCGGTGTATTGTCGATCCGGTCGAAGACGACGGCCCAAGGGACATCGGTGGGGATTCCGAGAATCTCCGAGTTAAAGAAATTACCGAGTCGGATCAGCAGTCCGGCGAGTGCGACGACAATGACCATCCGATCGAGCAGCCACAGATACGGTTGATCGGGGTGGCGTCGGGCTTAGATGAACAGTGCTGTCAAAATGCCGATCGCGCCACCGTGGCTGGCGAGTCCGCCTTCCCACACCATCAGAATCTTGTGCGGATTGCTGAGGAAGTATCCCGGATCGTAGAAGAGGCAATGACCGAGGCGTGCGCCCGCGATAACGCCGACCATCATATAAGTCAGGAGCGTTGAGAGATCGGATTCCGGCTTCCCCTCTCGCTTGAAGACGGAACGGATGATGTTGTGTCCGATGAAGAACGAGAGCGCGAAGAAGATACCGTAGTATCTGATCGTGAGCGGACCGATCTGGAAAAAGACTGGGTCGACATTCCAGATGATCGCGTCAGATTGAGGCAATGTGGTTGACCTGCATTGAGGGAGCCGGAGCCGAAAGTGCCTCTGGCACAAGGGCGCAACGAGCGGCCTGGTGCAGCGAGTCCGCGAGATCCGAATCGATGACGACCAGGATTGCATCTGGCTGCGTGTGGACGTCCAGGGCGGGGCCAGTTGCCATGTAGGGTATCACTCCTGTTTCTACCGCGCCGTGCCCTTTGGCGACCAGGCTGGCCAGCCCCTGGGATTCACGGAGACGCAGAAGGTCTTTGATCCCCAGGAGGTCTATGGTGACGCCCCCAATCCCACCCAGCTCTAATCAACCGAGATCGCGCGGCAGGCCGGCTCTTTGAAGTGCTACCGCCATCTCAATCAGCCTCGGCAGTCGCAATCGCTGCGATGTTGGCCAATAGCCATGCGGATGCAGCAAACAACTGCAACCAATCCCCACTGGAGCTGAGCCCGTAAGTCAGCATGCTGCCAATCCAGCAAACGCTGGCAGCCGTTTGTCCGAGCCATGTGATGCTCCGCACCCTCGCTCGTCGGCTTCGCCCCGCGCCAGACGCGACGGCCCTTTCGTCGTTTCCCGTCAACATACGCACTCCGCCCCACAGCAGGAGAGATCATCGAGATACATGCCCCACTTGCGGTACACTTCCAACTCTTCCGCCGGCAGCCCTAACGAGGTCGCAATTGCTTTGGCGACAACGGCGAATCGTTGTCGATACTTGTAGATAAAGCAGAAAACGTGATTGTTATGGCGAACTGCGGGGCCGCAGAGAAACACGCCCGGTACGATGGTCGATTCATCGTGTTCGCTCAGAAGTGGAAAGCCATCGTCGCGTCGTTCAAACAAATCCGCAACTAACTTGTGGCTCCCCTCAAATCCGCCTGCCAATAGGGGCGGCACGCGGGTTTGAAACCGCTGCCCGTCCCGAGCCGTAACTTCATACATGGCGTCCACGCGAGTGACCGATTCGATAGGTGTGTGCGGAAACAGTTCCACTTGCTCAACAAACCAGTCTTCACGCATCCGTTCGAGCGTAAACGGGGAAAGCGCGACACTCGGATCGGAACTCTCGTCCTCCCACGGGCAATCCTCGTCGAACAACCGCACTCGTTTGTCGCGACCCGCCAGGTGGTAGGCCACATCGACACCACTTTCGTAGCCACCGACAACGATGAAGTCGTCCCCGTCAAGCTCTTCATAGCTGGCGATGGTTGCGGTGTGCCGACACAATTGGCTGCCAACAAACCCACTTAAGCGTGGGTATTGGAACTCGCCAGCGGCCCAAATGACGTGCTTGGCTTGCAAGGTCTCGTCGGCCGTATCGATGCGAAAGCCGTCGCCAACCTTTGCTATCTGCATCACGTCGGTATTCTGGCGGACAGGTACCTCAAAGAAGTCTGCAACTGCACGCAGATACATCGCGTACTCTTCACCCGTCGGATGCTCGACCCCCAAAGTGAACGCGGGTGAAGTTCCAATCGCGATCGAGTTCAAATCGAGCATGCCAATCGAATTGGTTGGGTACGAGGGCGTGATGAAGCGAGTCTCGGCCGGCCATGAGGCGAACGATGCGCCGACCGTGTGACGGTCGGAAACTACGAAGTTCTCGATGCCAGCATGCTTGAGAGCCACCGCGACACCCACGCCTGCGGCACCGGCACCGATGACCACTACGTCATAGACGATTTCACTGCCTCGGTGCCGATCATGCAGACTCCTCCCGTCGCCATTCAAATCAGACATGCTTCAAACCCCTGCCGCATGCTCTGCTCATCGAGGTTGCGGCCGATGAAGACGAGCTGATTGTGGCGGGGCGCGTCCCCCCATTCGCGATCTGGCTGGCCGTCAAAGAGCATGTGAACCCCCTGGAAGACGAAGCGACGCGACTCACCTGCGAGACTGATGAAGCCCTTCATTCGGAAGATGTCCACCCCGCGCTCACTGAGCAGTATGGAAAGCCAGGCGTTGAGCCTGACGAGATCGACGTCGCCGTCTATCTCGATCGCGATCGAGCCCACCTCGTCGTCGTGCTCGTGCTGGGCGACCCAGGTTCGCTCGACCTCGACGGGAACCACCGCTCCCTTGTTCGTCAGTTGGAGATCGAACTCCTCCGCGAGGTGCTGGGCGTAGAGGCCAACCTGCACCTGTGTATCGACCTCCAAGAAGAACGACTTGCGCCCTCGGGAATCGAGCCGGAGGTTCACATGCTTTCCGACCGGAATTTTTTCCCCCGGACCAATGAGCTCCGCAGGTTCGGCGTACCGCCGCACACACCACTCCGCCCCCTCACGGAGGGCAGCGTCATCCGTGCCTTGGTCGGACAAGACGACGAGCGACATCTCCGGGTCCGGTCCATCGGCGAGGCTGAGTTCGTAACGGCCGGCATCGAGCGAATAGACGCCAGTCCATTCGAATGGATACTCCGGCTCGAGGAAGGTGGGGCGACGCTCGAGCGCCTGGTCCAAGTCGAAGGCGTCGAGATTGAGTACCGTATCGACGGAGACGTTCGCCCGCTCGCTGCGCACGACGCGCGCCATTCGGTTCATGTCTCGGAGCCGAGCTTCGAGTCCGTCGAGCGCCTCGTCGTTGACGAGGTCCGTCTTGTTGAGCACGAGGATGTCTGCGAACGCGACTTGCTCGGTGCTTTCGTCGCTGCGGCCGAGCTGCTGCTCAATGTGGGCTGCATCGACGAGCGTGACGATGCCGTCAAGCGAGAACTCCGCGCGAATCTCGTCGTCCATGAAGAACGTCTGCGCGACTGGACCGGGATCGGCGAGCCCGGTGGTCTCCACCAACACATAGTCGAACTTGTCGCGGCGCTTCATGAGATTGCCGAGCACGCGAATCAGGTCTCCGCGCACCGTGCAACAGATGCAGCCGTTCGACATCTCAAAGATCTCCTCGTCAGCGTTGATGACGAGCGCCTGATCGATGCCGACTTCCCCGTACTCGTTCTCAATCACGGCAATGCGCTTGCCGTGCTCCTCACTCAAGATCCGGTTGAGTAGGGTCGTCTTGCCAGAGCCGAGGAAGCCGGTGAGGATGGTAACAGGTACTTTTCGAGGCGTATTCATCTAATTCTCCTGAGTGAATCGAACCCATTCGCGGTTCGGGCGACGTGGTGATGTGTTGATCAACATGTTCTCTCTTCTCCCGGCGACACGGTGAGACCGAAGATCGGACGGGCGGATGAAACAGTTTCGGTCATGCTGCCTCCTCTTCCATGAGAAGCTCCGGAAACGGGTTCCGGAGCTCTGCCCAGGCATTGCTGTCAGCGGCGGCGAGGCGCTCGTCGAGCAGACACGCGTCGAGGCGAGCGCGCATCGCCGCCTCGTGCATCTGCTGGCCGATGAAGACGAGCTGCTGCGCGCGATCGCCGAAGCGAGGATGCCAGTCCGGCCGCTGGTCAGGTCGCTGCCCCTCGGGGTGCTCCCAATATTCGCGAGGCACAGCCGCCCACCACATCCCGGTGGGGTTCACGTTGAGGGCGCCGCCGGCTTGAGCCCACTCGTAGAGGACCCGATGGTCAGCGGCGACCCAGAAGAAGCCCTTCGAGCGGAGCACACCGCTCCAGTTCTCGGCGTCGTGCAGGAACGCCCACAGCTTCTCGGCGTCGAAGGGCTGCACCGTCCGATAGGTGAAGCTCGAGATCCCGTACTCCTCGGTCTCCGGCGTGTGCTCACCCTGAAGCTCTCGAATCCAGCCGGCGGAGGTCGCCGCCTTCTCGTAGTCGAACAGGCCGGTGTCGAGCACGCATTCGAGCGGGACCTGTCCGCGCGTCGCCATGAGGATCTTCGCGCCGGGGTTGAACGCTTTCACGATGGCCTCGACCTCGAGAGCTTGATCGTTGCTCACGAGATCGAGCTTGTTGAGCACGATGACGTTGGCAAACTCGATCTGGTCGATGAGCAGGTCGGTCACCGTCCGGTGATCTTCTTCGCCCAGCGACTCACCGCGGTCTTGGAGCGCTTCGGCGGCGTTGTAGTCCCGCAGGAAGCTCGCCGCGTCCACGACCGTGACCATGGTGTCGAGGCGCGAAACCTGACTCAGGCTCACACCGTTTTCGTCCTCGAAGGTGAAGGTCTGCGCGACCGGAATGGGCTCCGAGATCCCAGTGGACTCGATGAGCAGGTAGTCGAAGCGTCTCTCCTGCGCGAGCCGTGAGACCTCGGCGAGCAGGTCGTCTCGCAGCGTGCAGCAGATGCAGCCGTTCGACATCTCGACCAGCTTCTCCTCGGTCCGCGAGAGTTCCGCACCGCCGCGCTCAACGAGCGCCGCGTCGATGTTGACTTCGCTCATATCGTTGACGATCACCGCGACGCGCATGCCCTCGCGGTTGTTGAGCATGTTGTTGAGAAGAGAGGTCTTGCCTGCGCCGAGAAAGCCGGACAGGACAGTAACGGGAAGTCTCTCTGACAGAGGCACTTTAGGTACTTTGCGCGGTGTGTTCATATAGAATTCTCCTTTAACAGTTAAGACTTGCCACTGCTGAGGTCTCGCGCTGACAGGTCCCGATCGCCCATGCTGGGCCGGAAGCGAAGATTGAATAGCATATCATCGTAGCCACGGCGCAGAGCACCGGCTTGGAAGCGCCAGACGATCAGGGCAATGAGAAGCAAAGCGCTGCCCCATTGCAGGAACTGAATGGCCGGCGCATGGGAGGCGTCGAGATTCACGGAAATCGCCAGACCAACGGCTAGCAGCAGCGCGTCAATGGCGATGCCGAGAACGACTGTAACCGCGATAACGGCGGCGACGTAAATGGATGCGAAGCGAGAGCCAAATCGGCTGACGATGATGGCGATGGTGCCCGTGTTGGTGGCCGGTCCAGTCATCAGAAAAATCAGCGCCGCGCCGGGACTGACCCCCTTGGCAACCAGCGCCGCGGCGATTGGAGTACTGGCGGAGGCGCAGATGTAGAGAGGGATGCTGATCAGCACCATGACCGGATAGGCCAGCCAGCGGGCATACTCATGCGCCATCAGATCGCTCGGAAGCGCCAAAAAGAGCACGCCGCCCAGCACGACCCCCACCAGCAGCGCAAAGAGAATGTCGTCGGCGATCTCAATGAAGCCATAGCGAAAGACGTGCTTGACCAGCTTTTTGAGGTCAAGCTCTTGCTTGTCGGTGGGGACTTCTGCGGTGGATTTTCTGCCCGTGATTCCCTTCAACCAATTGACTAGTAAAACCTTCAGTTGCGAAGGGCTGACATAGCAATCATCCCTTTCAGCTATGAGGGATTGGTGATGATCGTGGTCACAGTCGTGATAGTGGTCGTGGTCGCTCGCCTTGGCTTCGTCGCGGTCGTCTCTTATCAATCCGATGCAAAAGATACCGGCGACGACTGCGGTGATGAAGCTGATGATGGGCCGAACAATGGCAACGATGGGTCCGAAAAAGGCGTTGGTGACTAAAATCGAATCCGCACCCGTCTCCGGCGCGGTAATCAGGAAAGACATGCAGGACGAACGGGACGCCCCCTTGTTACGCATCTCGGCCACCACGGGCACGACCGAACAACTACACAGCGGCACGGGTACGCCGATGGCCGAACTCATGGTCACGGATTTTAGACTATCGTCGCGGAGCCAGCGGAGAATGGCC
>JAJDVZ010000070.1:0-37206 GCA_022825835.1 Candidatus Latescibacterota bacterium | reverse complement strand
CTTGCATGAGGGCTTTCTTTAGCATATGAATAAGCATGGTGCGGCTCCTGTATTTAGGATTTAGATGCAATCTTCGGCGATTACAAATAAAACCTAAAGCAGGGCCGTACCACAACTTAGATTACTGTCGTGTACTTAGGACCAGTTCTACAAGATCAAGTCAGATAAGAACGACTATTATAACTGGACCGGGATCCGCTACTTCCTATACGAGTACGAGACTAGCTTGGCCGAGGCGGAGAACAAGAATGTGTATATGGACTGGGAACAGTTCGATAAGCCAAGTGCTAAGGGACACACGATTGAGCATATCCTCCCACAGACGCCTAGAGACGACTATTGGCTCAAACGTTGGACGGATGACGAAAGAAGCCGCTACACCCATGATCTAGGGAACTTATGTCTCACTACCGACAACAGTAGCTACAGTAATAAGCCTTTCAACAAGAAACGTGGGGAGGCTGGCGCGTCCTACAGGTGCTACGCTAGAGGCGACTTGGTCATGGAGAGAGACTTAGCACGATATGACGACTGGAACAGAGAGAGTCTCCTTGAGCGCCGTGAGCTGATGGTTAGGTGGGCAAAATCTCGTTGGGGGCTTCCTGCCGATCTGCCAGCTAGTTCCGAAGGAGCCGTAGCCTCGGATGAGATCGACGAGCGTGTAGATTCCGATGAGCCGGTGCAGGACGACGCGTAGGACTCATTTGGAAAGAGCCCGAACTCTCTGAATGACCTCTTCTGTACAGCTTATGCGCCCTATCCCTCGCCGTACCACTGCACCTGCAAAGCCCATAAACGGGCGTATTCTCCCCCTCTCGATAGCAATTCGCCGTGCGTCCCGTTTTCGAGCAGGCGGCCTTCTTTGTGCTAATGCTCGTCGAGGTACGTCGGCCTCGGCTTAGGGATTGAGCAAGGCGGTTAGCTCGTCGAGTACGATTAGGGAGATGCTGCGCTATGCCGTACTGGCGTTGTCGCGAGTGCGATCCAAATCAGAGCAGCTCACAGTGATGCCAGCCGCTCGAAGGTATCTGGGTATTTCTGGGCCATGAGTATGAGGGCCGCCGCCGCATCCGGTGGACTGGACCTGCCCTGCTCCCAGCCCTCAACGGTGTGCACCGGTACGCGCAGCAGGTGGGCGAATACCGCTCTTGAAACGTCGAGCTCCTCGCGAATCCTCTTAATCATATCGGGCGTGAGTCCGGGCAGGGGCTTCGCCTCAACCCGGGTGGTCCGCAGCGTGCGCTCGTCGGCTCGGTGCTCTCGAACTTCGCGCAGACCGGCAAGAATTTCGGCGGCGATGTTCCGTTCAGCCATTTTTGATCTCCTCGGAGGCGGTTCCCTCTTGCTTTAGAATCATATCGCAGTCCTTGCTCATTCTCCTGTATCCCGCAATTTCGCTTCCTCCTCGCCGTACCACTGCGCCTGCAAAGCCCATAAGCGGGCGTATTCTCCCTCTTGAGACAGCAATTCGCCGTGCGTCCCGTTTTCGAGCAGGCGGCCCTCTTTTAGCACCAAGATCTGGTCGCATAGCCGAGCGGAGCCCAAGCGGTGGGAGACCACGATGGTGGTGCGCTCACCGGACATGGCGAGGAAGCGCCGGAACACGTCGGCCTCGGCTTGGGGATCGAGCGACGCGGTTGGCTCGTCGAGCACGATCAGAGAGGCGTTGCGCATGAACCCTCGCGAGATGGCGACGCGCTGCCATTCGCCGCCGGACAGTTCGGTGCCGCCAGCAAATTCCTTGGTGAGAAGGGTGCGGTAGCGTTCAGGCAGTTGCTCGGCGATGGAGGCGGCTCCGCCTTGGTGCGCGGCGTGCTCGACGGCTGCTTGGTCGCCCATTCGCTCGGTGTGTCCCAAGCCGATGTTTTCGCCCAGAGAAAAGGCGAAGCGGGTGTAATCTTGGAACACGGCGGCTGATTGATCCCACAGGCCGTTCCGATCCACCCGATTCAGATTGACATCGCCGTAGAGCACCTTTCCCTGCGTGGGGTGGAACAAGCCCAACAGCACTTTGACGAGCGTGGTCTTGCCCGAGCCGTTGGCACCGACGAGGGCCACGCGCTCGCCGGGCTGGATGGTGAATGAGATGTCGTCGATTGCCGGGCGTTCCGCCTGTGGATAGCGGAAGGAGAGACTGGTGGCTGCAATCGGAACCTCGCCGACGTTGTCGATTGGCTCGCCCTCCTTTGGCTCTTCCGGTCCCAAGTCGAGGTAGGTGAAGAGATCGGCGACGTACAGGAGGCGATTGGCGAGATAACCAAAGCGAAAGAAAACCAAATCGACATGCGTGCTGACTTGCTGTAGTGCCACCATCATGGCGGCGAACTGGCCGGGGGAGAGGCCGTCGTGGGCCACCGCCCAGGCCGACCAGCCGATACCAGCGGCCAGACCGGCCAGACTGAAAGCCGATAGCAGGACATTGACCGAAGCCTGCGAGCGTTTTTGCTGAAAGAGCTGGTCGGCCACCTGCCAGTAGAGATGCTCCCACCAACCGAGCAGGGCCGCTCCAAGGTTGAATACTCGCACTTCCTTGGCGGCGGCGCGCTCAGTGAGAATGCGCTCCAAGTAGGCCCGCAGGCGCTCGTGCTGGGTCTGCTCGCGCTTAAGGTAAAAGGTGTTCTTCTCTTGGAGCACCCGCGCCAGCGGCGGTGGCACCGAGACCAAGGCGATGGCGATCAGGAGCAGCGGATTCCACAGCCCGACGACCAAGGCGACGGCGACGACCGTCAGCGTGCCGGTGATTATCATGTGGATCTCGCCGATAAGGATAAAAAGAAAGCTAGGCGTGGCCGCCTCTTGTGCCCGGCGCAGCACGTCGTGAAAATCGGCGCGCTCGAAGGTTTCGAGTCGCAAGACGCTTGCTTTGTGCTGGAGTTGGGTGAGGAGCCGGTCCTCCATCTCCTGTTTCAGTCGCTCGACGAGTAAAGAGAAAAACTCCACCCTAAACATTACTTGTGCCAGTACCAGCACAGCCCAAAGAGCGATCCACACCAGCATGTCCTCTACGGGCAGGTTTCCTTCGTACACCGCGAGGCTGAGATCGAAGAGTGCCCGCATAACCCATATCGACGCGGCTGGCAGCAGACCGGTGGCGAACTGGAACACTAGTAGGACGATGGAGTGGCGGGGGTCTGTCTGGATCATCCACCTCAGAAAGCGCAAGAGCGTACGCATGGTAGGCGGGCGGGTCACCTTTGCGTCCTGTAGGATTACTGGTACCACGAGGCTTGTTCCTCCCATAAAGCAGCGTACACGCCGCCCTTTGCCACTAGGTCGTCGTGGGGGCCTTGCTCGACGATGCGACCGTCCTTGAGGACGAGAATGCGGTCAGCCATGCGGGCCGAGCCAAGTCGGTGGCTGATCAACAGCGCGGTTCGGCCGGCCAGCAGTTCGCCGAACTGCCGGTACACCTCGGCCTCGGCCATGGGGTCTAAAGCTGCGGTTGGCTCGTCGAGGATCAGCAACTCGGGCTGGCGGATGAATGCGCGGGCAATGGCGAGTCGCTGCCACTCGCCCCCGGAAAGCCCTTGTCCGCCGTCGAGGACGTGTCCCACCGGGGTGTCGTAGCCGTAGGGCAAGCGCGCGGTGATGGCATCGACTCCGGCTCGCTGCGCTGCGTTTTCTACCACTGCTGGATCGGGTGGCAGCCACGCTGGCCACAGGTCGGCTTCTTGGTCGCTATCACCGCTGCCGAGGGCACCGATTCCAATGGACTGGGAGGCGGTGAGTTCAAAGTTGAAGAAGTCTTGGAACGCGGCGCTGACTGCGTTCGCAAGGCTCGTTCGGTCGATCTCGCTGTAGTGGACTCCATCGACGGTGATCTCGCCCTCTGTTGGTTGGTACAGGCCCAACAGGAGCTTGGCGAGGGTCGATTTTCCCGCGCCGTTCTCGCCGACGAGGGCTACTCGTTCTCCGGGCTTGAGGCGCAGGCTTACGCCCCGCAGGACGGGACGGGAGTTCTCGCCCTCGGTGGCTTCCGCTGCTGGATAGGCAAACCAGACATCTTCGACGGCAAATCCCTCGCGTAGCGGTTTGGGGAAGGGCTGGGTTGGTTCGCGGTCAGCCGGTGGTCGTTGTAGCCAAGCGCCGTCGTCCTCGGGCAGGTCGAGAAACTCGCGCACATAACTGATTTCGGCGTTTTGGTTTTGCAGTGTCATCGAATGGTAGCCGAGGCTGGAACCGGCTCCCAGCATGTCGTCCACTCCTCGGAACAGAGCGACAAAGCGGCCGGGCGTGAGGAGCCGGTCGCCGAGAAAATAGGCCAGCGCAACGGCGATGCCGGCCGAGACAGCGAAACGCAAACAGGTGACGGGGAGGCGTCCTCGAACCTGTTGCTGCTGTTGTCGCCAGAGTTGCTTACGCAATGCTTGGCGCATGGCCCGCCATCGCTGGCTCAGCGTCTGGTGGAGGGCAAAGAGGCGCTTCTCTTTCTGTTCGCCCCGCCCAGTGAGAATCCGATCGACGTAGCCAGCCCGGCGCATTTCCTCGGTTTGGCCGTAGGTGAAGCTCATGAACCGTCGGCTTTGTTCGATGGACATTCGGATTTGCGGTACCAGTACAATTAGAAGAGTTAGTGAGATCCACAGAGAGACTGGGACGAACATGGCCGCGATAGAAATGACTCGGATGCCGGCCTGAAATGTGTGCATGGCCGCGAAGAAGAATCGATCAACCGTGCGCCCCGGATTCTTGGCGCGTTCCAAGCGGTCGTAAAACGCGCTTACCTCAAAGAAAACGAGCGGCAGTCTCGACGCCTTGGCCAGAAAGCGACGGCCGAGCGCGTGTTCGAGGTTCTGTTCGAGCCGCAGGTGGAGCGTGTCCCGCACTTTCCACTGCACGTCGCTTGTGAGGAGAAGCACGGCCCCGAATGCTATAAGCCACGGGAGAGTTTGTTCGAAGCCAGCGCCCCCTGCACCGGCGGAGGCGACGACGGTGTCGATGAGATGCTGGGTAATGTAGATGAGTAGCGCGGGCTGGATGCCGAGAAGTATTTGCACGGCGACGATACCCAAGGCCAGGGCCCGCCCGTGCGCCCAGATGTGGACGAAGGTCCAGCGCAGGTTGATCCATAGGGCCGCCGCACTCGCGCGCCGGTTCCAGAATTCGGGATCGCTCCTCGACAAGGTTCCTCCTTAGCTGAAAAGCGACAACTAGCGCGGTAGCACAGTCACTTCCACTTCGTCGATGACGACAGCTCCTTCGGGGAGGCCGGAGAACAACAAGCGGACGCCGAGGGCATTGTCGCCGTCGCGTATGGGCGGCGACGACAGATCGATAATGCAGGTCGTATGTGAAGGAAGCGGCCGTCCCTGATTTGGGTGCCGTCCGTCGCTGTGCCAGATGTGGCGCACGCTGTCGGCGGGGATGGCCGTGCCGTTGATATCGACTTCAATGCGGTCGTACGGCCCCAAGCCCGTAGCGCGGAAGAACAGCTTGGCGAAGACGATCTCGTCGAAGTTTTCGTATAGGCGGAAATGATACTGCCCATAAGGTTGCTGCTCCGTCCGCTCAAGGAGGATCTTATCGTCTCTGACAATCCCACCCGCGGTCTTGCCCGGGGCTCCAAAAGCCGTAGAGCCGCCCCACATGGGGTGAAAGAGATAGTGCCGAGCGCCAGCGGCAATTTTGGCCGGATCTCGCAGTTCCCGCAGGTAGCTAAGGGCTAGGGGATACATGGTCTCTGGCCCTGGATCTCGGGTCGCTTTCCAGAAGGCATCCCAGTGCATCTGAAAGTTGTACATGGAGACCCCGTCGGCACCTTGGCGGGCAAACGAGTGGGCCAAGGCTCGGTAGTTTTCGAGCGTCAACGGCGGACCCGTGCGGTCGAGGTTGGCGCAATAGGGGAGGAGGCCGGGGATGAGTTTGCACTTGCTGTTTTTGGTGAGCTGGCTGAAGTCTTGATGTGGGGCGTTGCAATCCGAATACATGGCGTCTTGGGGAGCGACGTAGTCGATAAGCGCTTCCGCTATCCAAGTGGGCACGTCGAGACCGCAGTTGTGGCACTCCTCCAGCGTCTCGGGGACGCGGACTCCCAACAGCAGGTCGCGGCCCCGGCTGCTTCCGGCTTGGTCGAGCATGTCCCGCACCCGCTGGATCAATTCAGTCATAAGCGGTTGGCGCTCGCGCGCTAGGCTTCTATCGCCTTGGGGAGCTGGAAAGTAGAGACCTTCGCGGAAGACCAGCTCAAGTCCATCGACGTCGAATTGATCGACGACTTCCGCCATTACCGAAAAGAGGTAATCGCGCACCTCGGCAAAGGTGAAATCCATCCTGTTGCCGGGAACGAAGGCCGCGCCCTGCGGCATCTCCGCAATTTTCCACTGGGGGTTCTTGTGGAGAAACATCCCCCCTTGGTCGGGTGCGCCGTGACTGTCGTTCATGCGAAAACCAGCGAGAAAATTCAGCCCGTGTTTGCGGGCTTGGTCGAGCATCACCTGCAGCGGCATGATCCCGTCGTCCATCATCGGAATAAAGCGCCGGTGCTGAGGCCGGGCGTCGTACTCAAAGCGCGGGGAGCGGAAGTACAAGGTCCAGCCAGCGTTATAGACCTCTTGGATAAAGGTATCGGGCCTGTTGGCGGCGACGTTGTCGATTATGCGCTGCAGCTCCTCTGGCTTGGCGGGGTGTGAGGTGATGAGGGGACGTGCCATGCCCGGGTCAAAATCGTAGTTGGCATTGCCCGAAGGGTCGCTGACGTAGATGAGTCTCCATTGGTCGTGCGGCATCTTGTCCTCCATATTAGAGCTTTGAGTTGAGTGCCGGGGCGAGTACAAAAATAGAAGCGGATCTCAGACGCAAGCTGTGTGCTTGTTCTAGATCCGCTTCTCTGTTACAATTAAATGGTGGAGCTGATCGGGATCGAACCGACGACCTCAGGCTTGCAAAGCCCGCGCTCTCCCAGCTGAGCTACAGCCCCGTATTTTTTAATTCCCTCCCCCTTTCAGAGCCACAAACAAAGAGACCATGATTCCGATGATGACGAGGAAACCGGTCACCTGAATGCCGACCATCCAACGAAAATCTCGGCGATGCTCTAGGAAGAGTTGACTTAGTTGTTCGGAAATTCCTTCTTGCCTTGCGATGCGTTCGGCGTGGGTGATGACGCGCTCGGTAGATTCGGTCATAACGGCGGCGCTCTTTCTGTAAACTCGGTTCCGAGCTTACGTTATGAGGTTAAAAAAATACGCAGCGCGACTAGCTGCGTCAACGAAATAGAGGTGAAACCATGGCAGATCCAGTTGTAGTCAGCGCCCGGCGCACGGCCACGGGTCGCTTTGGCGGTGCACTACAAGACGTGACGGCGGCGGAATTGGGCGGCAAGGTGCTCGCCGCGGCCCTCGCGGAGTGCCAAGTGGAAGCGAGCGAAGTGGATGAGGTGTTGATGGGCATGGTGTATCAGGGCGGGGCCGGGGCCAATCCGGCGCGCCAAGCGACCATAGCTGCCGGGCTGCCGTACGAGGTGCCATCGATGACGGTCAACAAGCTCTGCGGTTCGGGGCTGAAGGCGGTTGCGCTGGCCGCCCAGAGCCTACGAGCCGGCGAGGCCGAGGTAGTGCTGGCGGGGGGCATGGAGAACATGAGCCAAGCACCCTATGTCCTGCACGGCGGACGCTGGGGTCAGCGACTAGGGCACGGCCAAGTCGAGGACATGCTGCTGCTCGATGGGCTGTGGGATTGTTTTTACGATTGCCACATGGGAGTTACGGCCGAGAACTTGGCGGCAGAATACGGGATTACCCGCGCCGAGCAGGACCAATTCGCCGTGCGAAGTCAACAGCGGTGGGCCTGCGCCCAGGAGCAAGAGGCATTTGCAGGCCAGATCGTGCCCATATCCATCGCGCAAAAAGGTGGGGAGACCGTCTTTGCAACAGATGAGCATCCGCGCCCTGGGACTACGGTCGAGCAGCTAAGTCAACTTAAACCGGCGTTCAAGAAAGATGGGACCGTGACTGCGGGCAATGCTTCGGGAATCAATGATGGAGCCGCCGCACTGCTGTTAATGACCGAAGAAGGGGCCAAGGCGCGCGGGCTGGTACCGCTGGCCTACCTCCGGGGTACGGCCAGTGCTGGCGTCGATCCCCGCATTATGGGCATCGGCCCGGCCCCAGCGATCCGCAAGCTGTTGGCCCAGACCGGGACCCGGCTCGCAGACGTGGATCGGATCGAACTCAACGAAGCGTTTGCTGCCCAGAGCTTGGCCGTGGGCCGGGAACTGGATTGGGACTGGGACAAGGTCAACGTCCAAGGCGGGGCCATTGCTCTTGGCCACGCTGTCGGTGCCAGCGGTGCGCGCATTGCCACCACGCTTTTACACCAGATGCAGCAGCATAGCGTCAGGCTGGGTATAGCTGCGCTGTGCATTGGCGGGGGAATGGGCATTGCCGCGCTCTTCGAGCGAATGGAATAAGCGCGGGCTAGGCGCGGCGCGTCTCGTTCGTCCGCCGACTGCACCCGCCTGCGCCCGCGCACATTCCTTGCTCAAGCCGCTTGGAGGGCAGTTTCTCGCTGCGCGTTTTCCTCCTGCATGTCTTCTGCATCTCTTTCCAGAACTTGCAGGTTCCGCACCTGCACTTGGACGCGGAAGCGGGGCTGGTTGTCGCTATCGCGCCAAGAGTGGCTTTGCAGGCGGCCGGTGATAAAGACCGGCGTGCCCTTGTGCAGGCGTTTGGCCAAGGTCTCGGCGGCTTTCTGCCAGAGGACGATGTCGAAGAAGGAGGTCTCCTCTTGCCATTCTTGATTGCGGTCGCGGTAGGAGCGGTTGACGGCGATCCGCCCCCGCAAGCGAGCGGCACCGTTGTCCATGAAGCGGAAGTCGGGGTCTTGCACCAAGCGGCCGCTGAGGGCGACTTGGTTGATGTTGGGCATCCGTAAGGTCGGCATGGGGTTCCTCCTTGAACGTGGATGAATGGGTGAGGCCGTTAGCGGCCTGCGTGGCTAGGGTGTTAGCAGAAAGTGTGCCAGCGAGCCGCTTGGGTGCCCAATAGCTTGTTCGACAATTTGTTATGTAGGTTGTTTGATGAGCCGCCATAAGCGGCCATTGCCCCAAATGGGATACACTAATGAGTAACGGAGGAAACGCGAAGATCCTAGCGCAGCACTTTACGCCTCCAGCCGTCGCGCAGTTGGTTTGGGACGCAGTGCGTACACTGGCGGGAAAAGAATTGGGAGCTGGAGCGCGCGTGATTGATCCAGCAGCGGGTGCAGGAGCGTTGTTGGGCGTTGTCGGACGAGCCTATCAGACCACAGGCATTGAGATCGACGCCGGGCTAGCCGAGCGGGGACGCAGCCAAGCGGATCGCTTTTATACCGGAGACGGCTTGCTCGGCACCTTGCCCGAGGTGGCGGATGAGACGTTCGATTGCGTGTTGGCCAATCCGCCTTTTGGCAAGTTGGGGCCGATGTTGCCCTTGTTGGGGACCGATGGCCCCGGTCGGCTCGTCCAGCGCTTTGGGCTGCTCGATGGACAAAAGCAGATGCGCTCCTTCCCGGTGGAGTTGCTTTTTGTCGAGCGCGCGCTGCAACTGACCCGGCCCGCTGGCTGGCTGGCCCTGATATTGCCCGAGGGATTTCTCGCCAATGCCCGGCGGCAGGGCGCACGCGACTGGTTGTTAGCACGCGCTGAGGTGCGGGCTGTCGTCGCTCTGCTTGGAGCCTTCAACAAGGTGCAGACGGCCTTGGTAGTATTGCGCCGCAGCAAGCCACTGGCCCGGACCAAGGTGCGGCTGATCGCACCAGTCGGGAAGAGGCCGAGCGCGCAGTACGCGCAGCACGTCCGGCTCTTACTCAGCGCGTCGGCTCGCCGCGAATCGGAGGCCGCGCTTCTGAGCATAGGACAGCGCGCGTTGCGCGCCCAGCGTTGGGATCCGCGCTTCTGGCAGGGGCGCGCTGCCGTGCGCCGCTTGGCGGGCCGCTTACGGTTGGTTCCGTTGGGGGAGTACATCTGCCATTTGACGTATGGGCCAATTATTACGGGCAGCCGTCCTCAGCACGTAGAGGCTGGAGTGCCGGTCATCCGGCAGGGCAACATCGCCGAAACCGGGCTCGACGAGCGCGCGTTGTTGTGCGTCGCGCCCGCAGGGGCGCACGACCCCCCGCGCAGCCGCGTGCGCTCCGGAGACTTGCTGTTGTCGCGGTCTGGGGCCGGGGCCTTGGGCCGGAATCGCCTCGCGGTGTATTTGGGGGGCAAGCCGGCCAATGTGGGTTGTTTTGTCGATTTGATTCGCTTGGAGGGACTCAATCCGTTTTACGCTTGGTTTTTCTTTAAGACGCGGCTGGGACGAGAGCAGATCGCCGCTTGCGCCAACGGAGTGGGTACGCCGAATATCAGCTTTGGCGAAATTCGCGCGTTGCAGATTGCGGCCTTGCCCACGGCTTATCAGGACGGGCTCGAAAGGCGCTATCGGGAGCAAGTGTGGCCCCTGCACTGCCGCCGCGATAGGGCGGACATTCGCGCCGAGGCCGAGCGGTGCTTCCGCACCATCGTCGGTGACCTAGAAGACTACCTACAGACGCGACGCCAATAGGTCGTTCGTTCCTACCTAGCTCTGTCGCCAATGCCCAGCGAATCGTATTATTAATACCATGTCCGATCCCAAGCACACCAACCGCCTCGCCGACGAATCCAGCCCGTACTTGCGCCAGCACGCCCACAATCCCGTCGATTGGTATCCCTGGGGTGAGGAGGCGCTGGCCGCGGCCCGGGCCGCCGACCGGCCCATCTTGCTCTCAGTGGGGTATTCGGCCTGTCATTGGTGCCACGTCATGGAACGCGAATCTTTTGAAAGCGAACAGATCGCCCAGCGCATGAACGAGCACTTTATCAACATCAAGGTCGATCGCGAGGAACGGCCCGATGTCGATGAGATTTACATGACGGCCGTGCAGGCCATGACCGGCCAAGGCGGCTGGCCGATGACGGTGTTTCTGACGCCGGATTTGCAGCCCTTTTACGGCGGGACGTACTTCCCGCCCGAAGACCGCCACGGGCGGCCGGGCTTTCCGAGGGTGCTGCAAGCGATAGCGGATTACTACCGAGAAAACCGCGCCGGCGTCGCCGAAAAAACCGCCGAACTGATGCGCGCGCTCCAGCAGCACGCCGAGTTTTTGACGCCGGGCGACATCCCCGGAGAAGAGGTCCTCGACGGGGCCTGTGCGCAGCTCAAATCCACGTATGACGCTAGATTTGGCGGATTTGGCGGCGCGCCCAAATTCCCGCCGAGCATGAGCTTATCTCTGCTGTTGCGGCGCTATGTTAGACGAGGCGACCAGCGTGCGCTAGAAATTGCTGAACACACGCTCAAGTGCATGGCTAGGGGCGGGATGTACGACCAGCTTGGCGGGGGTTTTCACCGCTATTCGGTAGATGAGCGCTGGCTAGTACCTCATTTCGAGAAAATGCTCTACGACAACGCCTTACTGGTGTGGACCTATCTCGAAGCCTATCAGGCGACCCAAGACGAATTCTACCGCGAGGTCGTCGAGCACACCCTCGGCTATGCGCTGCGCGAGATGACGCAGCCCGAAGGCGGCTTCTACGCGGCGCAGGACGCGGACAGCGAGGGCGAAGAAGGTCTGTTTTTTACTTGGCTCTTAGAGGAGATTGAGGATCTGTTAGGCGAAGAAGATGCCGCGCTTTTTGCCCGCTATTACGGCGTTGTGCCCGAGGGCAACTTCGAGCACGGGCGCAATATCTTGCACGTGGAAAACGAGCTAGAAGGGGTTGCGCACTTCCTCAAGATAGAGCCTGAGCGGCTGGCGCAAGTCGTAGAGCGCGGGTGCGAGGTGCTGCTGGCGGCGCGGCAGGAGCGCGTGGCCCCCGGGCGCGACGACAAAATTCTGACGGCTTGGAACGGACTGATGATCAGCGCGATGGCCCGCGCCTATCAGGTTATCGGGGAAGATCGCTATCTACGAGCGGCTGTCGCGGCGGCCGACTTTATTTTACAACGCATGGTCTGCGATGGCTGTCTCCTGCACACCTACAAGGATGGTCGGGCGCGGATTCCGGCCTATCAGGACGATTACGCTTGTCTCGTCAACGGCTTACTCGACCTGTATGAGGCGAGTTTTGAGTTGCGTTTCTTTGCCGCAGCCGAGCACTGGGCCGCCGAGATGGTTGCGCGGTTTTGGGATGAGGAGCACGGGGGTTTCTTCTATGCCGGGGCCGAGGCGACCGACCTGATCGTGCGTACCAAGAACCCCTTTGACAACGCCACGCCCTCGGGGAACTCGATGGGTGCGTTGGCTCTTTTGCGCTTGGGGGCGATGAAGGGCGATCAGTCGTTGTGGCAGCGGGGCGAGCAGACGCTCGTCCTATTCGAGCAGCTATTGCGCCGCGCTCCTGCCGCTGGAGCGCAAATGCTCTGCGCACTCGACTTCTACTTGGCTAGGCCCACGGAGGTTGCTTTGGTGGGGGACCAAGATGAGTGCCGCGCTTTTGCCGCCGCACTGCACCGGTGCTTTGTGCCCAATAAGGTCGTGTTAGCTGCTGGCGTTGGGGTGGGGGAAGCCGAGGCTGCGTTGCCGTTACTAGAGGGGAAGCTGGCGGTTGGCGGTCGGGCGTACGTGTGCCGCGACGCAACCTGCTCGCGGCCGCTGTCCACGGCTGAGGACTTGGTGGAGCAGCTAAAGGCCGAGGGATGAGTAAGCGCAAGATCGCAGACGACATGTTGCAGTTGGTGGGGGACACGCCGCTCGTGCGCCTCTACCGCGTCGCGCCGGCCAGCGGCAGTCAGCTCTACGGCAAACTCGAAGCACGCAACCCAACCGGCAGCGTCAAAGACCGCATCGGCGTTAGCATGATCCGCGCCGCCGAGGCGACCGGCCGGCTCAAAAAGGGCATGACCATCGTCGAGCCTACCAGCGGCAATACTGGGATCGCACTGGCGCTGACCACGGCCGTACTGGGCTACCGGCTGGTGTTGACCATGCCCGAGAGTATGAGCTTGGAGCGGCGGCAAGTTATGGCCAGTTACGGCGCAGAGATTGTGCTGACGCCCGCGGCCGAAGACATGCCCGGAGCCATCCGCAAGGCCGAAGAGCTCAAGGCGGCCAATCCCGAGGACGTGTTTATTCCCCAGCAATTTTCTAACCCGGCCAACCCAGAAGCCCATCGCCGCACCACGGCCGAGGAGATTCTCGCGGCCACTGGAGGCGAACTAGACGCCTTTGTCGCTGGAGTGGGAACTGGCGGCACCATAACGGGCGTTGGGGAAGTGCTCAAGCAGGCCGTGCCGGATGTGCGCATCGTGGCGGTCGAGCCTAAGCGCTCACCTGTACTCTCGGGGGGCGCAGCCGATTTGCACGGTATTCAGGGGATTGGCGCGGGTTTTGTGCCCGAAGTCCTCGATCGAGAATTGATCGACCAGATCGTGCAGATAGACGACGAAGAGGCTTTTCACTGCACCCGCCGCTTGGCCCGCGAGGAAGGATTGCTGTTGGGGCCTTCGTCTGGGGCCAATGTGGCTGCTAGCTTGCAAGTGGCTAATGGTCTAGGTCCAGAAGCTCGTCTGGTGACCATGCTTTGCGATACGGGATTCCGCTATTTCAGCGTCGATGGGTTTATCGACTCAGTAGAATCAGCGCAAGAGTAACATCTTCGTCGTTTGGCGCACCGCGCCAGCGCGCATGATGAGCAAGTAGGTGCCGCTGGATAGCGTCCGTCCTTGATCGTCTTTTCCATCCCAATGGATCTGATGCGTCCCCGCTTCCCGCTGCTGATGCAAGAGAGTGCGCACAGCTTGGCCGAGGACGTTGTATATGCGCAGTTCGACCGGGGTCGCGGCGGCGAGTGTGTAGGTAATCTGCGTCGAGCCGTTGAAGGGATTGGGGAAGGCCGGCGCTAGGGCGAAGTGGGTCGGGTGTTGGGACTCGATGGTGGGCCAAACCGGCTGTGTCAGCGCGATGCCGCGTGGATTCTGGCCGGTTGCGTAGTGGCCGACAACGGAGTCGCGCACGGCATCGACGATATGGATCTCGTTGGAAAAGGAACTGGTGACGTACGCCTGCGTGCCGTCGGGCGAAAAGGCAATGGCCCGTGGATTGCGGCCGATGGCGAGCTGTTTGCGCAGGGTTCCGCTGGCCACATCGACGACGAGTAGAGCACCTTCTCCATGAGCGGTCAAATAGAGCTTGCGGCCATCCGGGCTGGGCGCGATGGCAAAGGTGCCGCTGACGCCTAAGTCGATGGTGCGCGCGACGGTTGCGTCAGCGGCGTCTATGGCAGTCAAGCGGCCCGTATCCATGCTAGTTACGTACAGCGTCTTGCCGTTGGGTGCGAGCGCGAGCGAGCGCGGTTTCGGTGGCACTGGGATGCGGCCAGTTATGCGGCCTTGCGGCGAGAGGACGAGGACTTGGCTGCCAGCGATGTCGGTGGTGAATATTTTGTCGGTCGTGGCGGCAATGCCGTATAGTCCTTCACTCGTGTCGGCGATCTCAACGGTGCGCGCTTGGCCCGACTCAACATCGACGATGGTCAGCGCATTCGTGCCCGAGTTGGTCGCGTAGAGCGTTTTGCCATCGGGCGCAAGGGCTAGGTCGAGGGGCTGGACCGCGGTCTCGATGTGCGCTTGGACCTGGAAGGTCGCGGTGTCGATGATGCGGAGGTCGTTCGACGAGAGGTTGGACACGAAGAGTTTGTCGCCGGCTAGGATCATTTGGATCGGCTCGTCGCCGACGGGGATGCGCGCTAGCTCGCGGCGGGTACCTGTATCGACCACGCCAATGGCGTCGTCGCCGCGCAAGGCAGTAAAGGCCAATGGGGCCCCGGTCAGTTCGACGACGGTGAAGTCGAGCCAAGCGTCCGCATAGGGAAAGTACGAGACCTTGCCGTCGGCACCGTGGGCCTCAATCTGATAGGCGATGCGCGTGCCGATATGCTGGCCGGGAATTTGGGCGACGAAGAGGCTGTCTTGCTGCTGCATTTGCAAGTGCTGGATGCTCCCGCCATCAATCTGATAGAGGAGCCACACGCTGGCGGCATCGCGGGCTGCGACGCGCACTGGATAAGGACCTTGGGTGTCAGGGGTGTTGGAGACTATGGCTATGGGGACTACGAAGGGATAGCCGGGCACGGCAAAATCGGTGATGAAATCGACATCGCCGATGTGCTGGGCAGCGGCCAAGTCGAGGATGTGGGCATAGGTGTTATCACGGGCGTTGTCGTAGAACTCCGAAGGGAATCCAGTGGCAAAATCAGTGAAAATACCGCTGAAGTTTTCTTCGTTAATCGCCCCGGCAATGGGCGCGAGACTCAGGCGGTAGCGGCCTGGGGTCAAGCCGTGCAGGCGGTAGTGTCCGACTGTGACGGCGTTTGGGTCGGCACCCGAGACGGTGCTGAACAGTTCGCCGGAGTCGAGGTTTTCGGCCTTGATGTGCGTGCCGAAAAGTGGCTGTTGGTCGAAGTCGCGGACTTGGCCGGCGATGCTGCCGACGCTGTCTTGGTAGCCAATGGCCGGATAGAGGAAGCTGACGCCAGCGATGTCGTCGGGTTCGAGGCTTTGGGCTTCGCCGGAGTCGTCGCTGTGGTTGAAGGGGTTCATGGTCGGGCGGATATGCGGGGGGCCGTCGAGGGGAGTGTGTTCAAGCCCGAGCAGGTGGCCGATTTCGTGGACGGCTACGTCTTTGAGATTTATCCAATTGCCGGGTTGAACAAATAGACCAGCAAAAAAGCGGAAGTCGCGCCCGTTAAAGATGATGTCTGCGTCGGTGATTTGGCCGGTCGCAAAATGGGACTGGATGCGGGTTATGGCGATAACGCCGGTTTCGGGCGGGGCGTCTAGGTAGCGTCCTGTCTCGTCGAAGTAGATCAGGTTGCGCCTATCTCTTTGCGTTGGGACGCTGCTTTGGGTTGTGCCCTGATCGACAAATTCCACCCGTGCCGTAGCCACGTCGCTCCATATCTGAAAACTCTCGCGGATCAGCGCATGGGTCTGAGCAGGGGATAGATCGTCGGAACCAGCGGCGTGGAGCACAAAGGAAATGCGGTCGGGGCGGCTCCAGGTCTGCTGGACTTGGTTGCCAAATCGGGTTTCAAAGGTCTGGATGAGAAAGCCGTGGCTGGGCATGGCGACGAGCAGGCCGCCGAGCAGTAGGCTGCTAGCGCGCATCGCGTGTTGGGTCTTCAGTCAGGGTGCGCACCCGCGCCAAAAACTGATCGAGCGGCATACCTTGGACGGGTTCGTCGGACGGTGCCTTTTTTGGGGCGCTGTGCGACTCGGTGTGCAGCGCAAGGCCATTTAGTTCTTGAAAGACTCGTGGTTTATTGGCGGCGCTGCGCTTGATAGCGAAGTGTCCTTGAGCCAGTCCGACCGGCCAGGCGTGTCCCAAGGCGTTCGCCGCGGTGAGAAAGAGCACGGCCTCATCCCCAGGGGCGAAGATGGGCATGCCGACGATGCGGGTAACAGTGCCTTGCAGATGTCCGCCGGGCAGGTGCAATTCCAGTTGCGCGATCGCTGGCCCTTTGATGGCTTGGGAGATAGAGAACACATAGCGGGTATAGATCTGTCCGCGCACCCATTGGGGCTGGGCTTGGCGACAGACCCCGACGACGATGCGTTCGGCGTTGGCCGTCAGGGTCGCTAGGTCGAAGCGCTGGACTGTCGTGGCTGCCAGCGGAGTGGTCAGCCAGACTAGACAGAATGCAATGCGTGCGATCATTGCGCCTATCTCCTCGGGCTTTCGGAGATATTGGTTTAACATATCTTATTTCATAGAATATAGGATAATAGACTCTATGTGGTCGATTCATTGACACTTACGTTCACGTCAAGTACATTGCTTGCCAGAACTTACGCAGCGAAGGATGTCTCCATGCAAATAGGGGATTTGGCCGCCAAGGCCGGGGTTACACCGCGCACGATTCGCTACTATGAAGAACTGGGAATCGTCGAGCCAGAAGAGCGCACCGCGGGCGGGTTTCGCCTGTATTCGGAAGCGCAATTGCGCCGCTTGCAAATCGTCCAAAGCCTCAAGGATCTGGGGTTCGAGCTAGAGCACATTCGCGTGTTCTTCAACCTGAAGCACTGCAACGAGTCGGGCGGCGGCTTGGCGCGCGAGCTCGTCGAGCACCTCACCGAGCAAGAGCGCCGGATTGACGAGCGCATTCGCCAGTATTCGCTGATGAAGGAGCGGAACCGGCGGGCCATTGAAGTTCTCAGTGGTTGTTTTGGCTGTACGGTCAAGGTAGTTGAGCGGGATTGTCATCACTGCGAGGTCTATCGGCGGCACGACGAGGTGCCCGACCTCATTGAATGTGCCATTTACGAATCTTGAGGGGAAATATGGTAACTATAACGGAAGCCGCAGCCGAGAAAATCAAGGACTTGCTCAGCGAACAGGGCAACGAGGGGCATGGGCTGCGCATGGGCGTGATGGGTGGAGGGTGTTCGGGGTTCCAGTACAAGCTCGATTTCGAGGAAAATGCTGGCGACATGGACCACGTCTTTGAGATAGACGGCGTCAAGATCTTCATCGACATGAAGAGCAGCCTTTATCTCAACGGCGTGATCCTTGACTACCACGACGGGTTGATGGGGGCGGGCTTTAAGATAGAAAACCCCAACGCCCGCACCACCTGCGGATGCGGTGAGTCCTTTAGCGCCTGAGCGACGAGCCGTGCAAATTCCAGTTTATATGGACAACATGGCCACCACGCCGGTGGACCCGCGCGTCTTGGCGGACATGTTGCCGTACTTTGGCACGCACTTCGGCAATGCGTCCAGCAAGACCCACGCCTTTGGTTTGGCCGCCGCCGACGCGGTCGAAAAGGCGCGAGAAGAGGTCGCCAGGTTAATCGGTGCGCGCGCTCAGGAGATCGTCTTTACGGCCGGAGCTACGGAGGCCAACAATTTGGCCATCAAAGGCGCAGTGCAGATGGTGCCTCCTGGAGCGCACATCGTCACCTGTGCCACTGAGCACAAGGCCGTCTTGGAGTGTTGTCACACCTTGGAGCAGCAAGGGGTAGAGGTTACTTATTTACCTGTGGACCGCTACGGTCAGATTGACCTCGACCAACTCGCGGCGGCTATCACGCCGCGGACAGCTCTCATCTCGCTCATGGCCGCCAACAATGAGATTGGGATCTTGCAGCCGCTGGCGGCGATTGGACGATTGGCCCGCGAGCGCGGCGTCTTGTGGCACTGCGACGCAGCCCAAGCCGTTGGCAAGGTGCCGCTCGATGTGGAAGCGCTCGGCATTGACCTGCTTTCGGCCTCTGGCCACAAGCTCTACGCCCCCAAGGGCGTCGGCTTCCTCTACGTGCGTTCGCGCAAGCCGCGCGTGCGCTTGCAGGCCCAAGTTGAGGGCGGCGGACAGGAGCGCGGCCTGCGCGGCGGCACCCTCAATGTGCCGGGGATCGTCGGTTTAGGGCGCGCCTGTCAGTTGGGGCGCGAGGAGATGCCTGCGGAAGCGGCGCGACTGGTGCAGATGCGCCGTCGGTTGTGCGCCGGGCTGGAGGCCGCGCTTGGCCCCTTGGTCGTCAACGGCCATGCGGAAGAGCGCCTACCAGGCAATCTCAACGTGAGCTTTCCCGGAGTAGAAGGAACCGAATTACTTTTGGGATTGCGGGAGATTGCGCTGTCTTCGGGTGCGGCCTGTTCATCGCGGACGAGCGCGCCCTCGCACGTCCTCAAAGCCATCGGTGCCAGCGACGATTTGGCGCGGGCATCTCTGCGCTTTGGGTTGGGACGTTTTAATACGATGACAGAAGTAGAATTTGCCATTGACCGCACTGTTGCTCAGGTCGAGCGCTTGCGCGACTGTGCATTAGCAATCGAGGAGAAAATATGACTGTTACATCTAATCAGCTACTAGAGAGCGTAAAGGCCGAAATCGCCGAAGTGACGCCGGCTGAGGTCCAAGCGGCCCTCCAAGCTGGCCGGCCGGTTCACGTCATAGATGTGCGCGAGCGGGAAGAAGTTATGGACGGCTATATCCCCGGGGCCGAGTTGATCCCACGCGGTTTTTTAGAGCTCAACGTCGAAGAAGACGTGACCGTAGATCGCGACGCGGAAATCGTGCTCTATTGCGCCGGGGGCAACCGCTCGGCTTTGGCAGTGCGCGATTTGGCCTTTATGGGCTATACCAATGCCAAGTCCATGATCGGCGGCATCAAAGGCTGGAAGGACGCCGGCTACGGAATCGAGCAGGGCGGCCTGCTCTCCGAAGAGGACTCGCAACGCTACGCTAGGCATCTCATTCTGCCTGAGGTAGGGGAGAAGGGACAGCAACAGTTGCTCAAGGGCCGGGTGTTGCTGGTGGGAGCAGGTGGCTTGGGTTGCCCGACGGCCCTGTATCTGGCCGCGGCCGGCGTCGGCAAGATCGGCTTGGTAGATGCCGATGTCGTCGATAAGAGCAACTTGCAGCGGCAGGTGCTTTTCGGGGAGTCCGATCTCGGCCGGCCCAAGGTCGAGGCCGCCCGAGATCGATTGCTCGACATCAACCCCGGCATCGAGATACACCCGCACTATGAGTTGCTGACGTCGCACAATATTTTCGAGATCATGGACGGCTACGACATCGTGGTCAATGGCTGCGACAACTTCCCGACTCGCTATTTAGTCAATGACGCGGCTGTGATGCAGAAAAAGCCCGTGGTTGACGGCAGTATCTTTCGCTTTGAGGGCCAAGCCACCGTGTACGTGCCCGGGGACGGTCCGTGCTATCGCTGCCTCTATCCCGAACCGCCGCCACCCGGGGAGGTGCCAAGCTGCGCCGAGGGCGGGGTCTTAGGAGTCTTGCCTGGCATCATCGGGCTGGTACAGGCCACCGAGGTCGTCAAGCTACTATTGGGGCAGGGCACTTCCTTGGTGGGGAGGGTAATACTCTACGACGCGCTGGAGATGAAATTCCGCGAACTCAAGCTCCGGCGCGACAGCGAGTGCCCAGTATGCGGCGACAACCCGACCGTCACCGAGTTGATTGACTACGAGCAGTTTTGCGGCTTGCCCTCGCACAGCGAGGCCGCAGGTTAAGCTCGACTCGCAGTGTTGTTTGTACGGCGCTCCCTCGCACCTAGGGGAGCGCCTTTTCTTTTGGGGAGCATTTGATGGAGCAGACCGAGGCGGGTTTTTTGGCGTTGCCGGATAACCCAGACCAGGATCCGACGTTGGATTGGCGGGAAGTTTTTGGCAACGATCAGCCGGTGGAGGTCGAAATCGGCATTGGCAAAGGGCGCTTTATCATTGACGCGGCCAGTCGCCAGCCCGCCGTGAATTTCGTCGGGGTCGAATGGGCGGTCAAATACTTGCGCATTGCTCGCCAGCGCGCCGTGCGCCGCAACCTCGGCAATGTGCGGTTCGCGCACATGGATGCGCGGGAATTCGTCGAGTTTTTCGTGGCCGCGGCATCAGTGCGAGCCTATCATATCTACTTTCCCGATCCTTGGCCTAAGAAGCGGCATCACAAGCGGCGGCTTTTTAACGAGGCATTTCTGCGAGAAGTCGAGCGCACGTTATGCGTGGGCGGTCAGTTGTGGCTAGCTACGGATTACGCCGACTATTTCGACGTCATGCTCGCGGCGCTGGAAACCAGCTCGTGTTTAGTGGAGGTGGATGCGGAGTGGCTGGGGGCGCGGACCAATTACGAAGACAAGTTCCTCGCACAGGGCAAGCCGATCTACCGTCAGGTTATGGAGAAGATATCGGCGTAAAGGCACTGTTGAACGCGGAAAAGGAGGGTTGGACCACGCGATGGCCAACCCCTTTTCTATGTCAATATGATAGCAAAGGCGGCGATTAAAGAGAGCGAATAGTAGTTAGATTGCACACAAAATAGTGTTTATATATACACAAAAATGTGTATTCATTCTTTGGAAATAGCGTATCTACCTGAAAAATATAGATTATTGATAGAAAAAATGTGCTTGACAGTCCTATTGATATAGGTGTATTTTGGAAAGTGGTGGAAAGTGGTGGAAAGTGGTGGAGCAGTAATTCTAACTTGGTGTGGGAATCAAATGGCACAGTTTTTCACAGGCAGACACGAGGTTCCCGTCGATGACAAAGGGCGGATTTTTGTGCCTGCGGAGTTCCGCAAGAAACTACCGCCAGAAGCCGACGACACGCTCGTGGTAGTGCGGGGTTTCGACCGCTGCCTGACGGCCTATCCCCAGCAAGTTTGGGAAGAGACTGCGCAACAACTGTTGGAGTTGCCCCAGACTAATCCCGAAGCGCGAGCCTTCATTCGTTCGATGCTCTCGCGCGCAACTGAAGTCAAAATGGACCGGCAGGGGCGCATCGGTATTCGGCGCGACCTCTTGAGGCTCGCCAATATCACCGACCAGATGGTGATTATTGGCGTTTTGAACAAGTTGGAGTTTTGGAATCCAACGGACTGCGAGGAGTTTCCGCCTATGGAAGAGGTGGCAGATGGCCTCGACAGTTTTGGTATAAAGCTATAAAAATGTTGAACGGGAAACGACATGGTGTACCACATCCCGGTCATGGTCGAAGAAGTGGTTGCGGGACTGGTCGCCGATCCGGACGGAGCATACGTGGACGCGACAGCCGGCGGGGGGGGCCACAGTTGGGCATTGCTTCAGGCCCTCGGCCCCAAGGGGCGGCTGCTGGCAGTAGATCGGGATCGGGAAGCCGTAGCGGCAGCGCGAGTGAGGCTGGCAGCAGATACGCGAGCCGTCGTGCGGCAAGGGCGCTTTGCCGAATTGAGCGAGTTGCTGGCTCAGGAAGGGATCGGGCCGTTGAGCGGCGTCCTGTTCGACTTAGGGGTTTCCTCGCATCAAATCGACGCATCGGCTCGGGGATTCAGCTATCGAGCCGACGGGCCTCTCGACATGCGAATGGATGCGGCAGTTGGCCCAACAGCCGCCGAGTTGATCGCGGCGTGCAGCGAGAACGAACTGGCCAAGTTAATTGCTCGCTACGGAGAAGAACGCGCAGCGCGGCGGGTCGCGCGCTCGATCTATCGACAACAGCGGCTCGCGCCCTTGACCACTACGCAGGCTTTGCGGCAGGCCGTAGCGGCCACTCGGCCCCAGATGCTGAACAAGACGCTGGCGCGCGTATTCCAAGCGCTGCGCATTGCCGTCAACGACGAGTTGGGGCAGTTGCAGGTGGGGTTGACGGCTGCAGAGGCCGGACTGAAACCCGGTGGCCGACTGGCCGTCTTGGCCTATCACTCCTTGGAGGATCGGTTGGTCAAGCAGCATTTCGCGGCGCTAGTGCGCGGCTGCATTTGTCCGCCGCGCGTACCCATTTGCACCTGCGGAAGGAGACCGTCGTTCAAGCGAGTAGGTCGCAAATTGCAGAGGGCGAGCGAGGCCGAGGTCAAACAAAATACTCGAGCGCGCAGCGCCATTTTGAGAATTTACGAAAAAATCGAGGCAGGCTAATATGAGCAAAGGCGGAATTTCCTGTGTGAAGTACGTGCTCCTCATAGGGATGCTGGCTGGGGCGGCTCTCTTCCACGTCTGGCAAAAGGTCGAAATGGCCCGGGTGGTCGGCGGCATAAGCACGACTGAGACGCAAATAGCCGAGCTCGACAGAGAGCGTGCTCAGCTATTGGCGGCTATCGTAGTGCGGAAAAACTCCGGCTTTGTCGAGAAAGTGGCCTTCGGTCAGCTCGGCATGGTCTATCCCTCGCAGACTATAGATGGCATGAATAATGGTGCATTGGCTCATTGGGAAGGAGATTGATGGGGCCACGGGTACAACATACGGGCATTAGTCGGCTGCGCTGGATCGTGATTCTGGGTGCGGTGGCGTGGTTGGGGCTATCTGCACGCCTCATCCAAATCCAGATCTTCAGGCATGAGGCGTACAGCGCCGAAGCCCATGCGCAGTATCTTGAGCGCCGCACGCTAAAAGCGAGCCGGGGTCGGGTCGTCGATCGGCGCGGCAACAATTTGGCCGTAGATGTCCAAGCCACGTCGTTTTACGCCTATCCCGATCAGGTGGAAGACCCCAAGCGCGTAGCCGCCCACTTCGCGTCCCTGAGCGATAAACGGACCGAGTTCATTGAGCGCCAATTGCGCGGAGATAAGCAATTTATCTATCTGGCTCGTCAGGTGGTTGACGCGGATGTAGGCGCGGTCGCGTTCGCCGGCGTGTTCCAACACCCAGAGACTCGTCGCCAGTATCCCTTGGGGCCGCTGGCCGGCCAACTCATCGGGCACACCAACATCGACAACAGCGGCCGCGAGGGGATTGAGCGAGCCTTTGACGATATATTGCGCGAAAAGGACGGCTCGATAGTGGGATTCGTCGATGCGCGCGGCAAGCAAGTACCCGGGCGTCAGCAGCAGCGTAAAGAGCCGGAGCACGGCCGCAACCTGATGCTGACCATTGATGGAGTCTATCAGAGCATTCTAGAGGAAGAGTTGCAACGGGCCATCGACGGTTCAAAGGCCCAAGGTGCATTGGGCGTCATTATCGCCCCGCGCAGTGGTGAGGTACTGGCCATGGCCAACCTGCCGCTTTTTGATCCCAATAAAGCGTCTCGCTCGTCGCCGGAACTCAGGCGCAATCGCGCGATAACCGACGTGTACGAACCCGGTTCGACCTTCAAAGTCATCGCGGCTGCCGCCGTTCTTGAAGACGGGCTGGCCAGCCTGCACGATCGCATCTTTTGCGGGCACGGGACATTTAGGTTGGCCAATGGCGACACAATCCGCGATATCCAGCCCCACGGCGATTTGCTCTTTGCTCAGATCTTGGAAAAATCGAGCAACATTGGCACGATCAAGCTGGCGCAGCGGCTGGCGCGGCATCGCTTTTACGAACACATCCGCAACTTTGGCTTCGCGATTCGCACGGGCATTGACTTGCCAGCGGAAACGCCTGGTTTATTGCAGGAGGTCAATCAGTGGTCTAGGCGGTCGCTGGCGACTATTGCCATCGGGCAGGAAATCGGCGCGACGGCCCTGCAACTCGCCATGGCGTACGGAGCCATTGCCAACGGTGGTGTGTTGATGGCACCGCGGGTCGTCGCCGGAACGATTGATTCGGACGGTCGGCTCGACGATCGCGGCGGCCCCCAGCCAATCCGCCGGGTCGTGAGCCGGAAGACGGCGGCGACCCTAAGCGAGGTGCTGACTGGAGTCGTGGAAAGAGGCACCGGGCAAAAGGCCCGTATCGAGGGCGTGGCTGTAGCCGGAAAAACGGGCACAGCTCAGCGCGCCTTAGCCGATGGCAGCGGCTACGATCCCAACGCCAGCATAGCCTCATTCGTCGGCTTTCTGCCTGCCAACAATCCCCAATACGCGTGCGTGATTATGGTCGAAAACCCCAGCGTGAATGGGTGGGGAGGATCTGTGGCAGCCCCGACCTTCCGCCGGGTGATGAAGCGGATCATCAGCCTGCCTGGTGGCCTGTTGGTCGAGCCAGCAGCCAAGCGTCCGCAGAAGGAGGGTCCGGCCGTGCCCGATCTGCGCGGTATGACCCCAGACATGGCCCGCTTCCAAGCGCAGATGCGGGGGTTGCCGGTGGCCTTTTCCGGCGTGGGTACCGTGGTCGTCAGTCAGTCGCCCTTGCCGGGTCGGGCCGGACGCGTAGGGCAGATCAACTGTATGCTGGGCGCAGAAGCCGCCTACAGCCCGTGGAAAATGCGGCAGGCCCTCCTCGTTGGAAACATGCCAGCCCAAGGTTCGAGAGGTATTTAATATGGAACTAAAATACCTACTCGAAGAGCTGCCCGACGCTTGCGTGGAGGGCGACCAAAATATTGAACTAGGGCAGATCCGCTGCGATTCGCGCTGCGTGGAAGAAGGCGACTTTTTCGTGGCTATACGCGGGGGACAGGAGCAGGACCGACACCGCTTTGTCGATCATGCCATCGCCCGCGGAGCTCGTGCCGTGATGGTGGAAGAGTGGATCGATTGTGCCGGTGCGACGCGGGTGCAGGTGGCAGACTGCCGAGCCGCACTGGCTCGAATGGCGGCGCGCTTTTACGCCTTTCCCGGACAAGCGCTGCTCAACGTCGGCGTCACCGGCACCAATGGCAAGACCACCACGGCCTTCCTGCTCAGGAGTGCCCTCGAAGCCGCTGGCCTGCCGTGCGGGTACTTGGGAACCTTGGGATTTTGGGGCAATGGCGGATTGGAGAAGATGGGCAATACTACGCCCGAGGCCGTCGAGCTACACGGCTCACTGCGCCGGCTCGTCGATGTCGGCAAGCAAGCGGCCGTGCTAGAAGTGTCTTCTCATGGACTGGCATTAAAAAGGGTGGATGGCATTCCCTTCCGGGCGGCGGTTTTTACCAATCTGACGCGCGATCACTTGGATTTCCACGGGACTTGGGATGCCTACTTTGCGGCCAAGGCCCGGCTTTTCGAAAGCCTGCAAGAAGGCGCGATTGCGGTGATTAACGCCGACGATGACCGCGCCGACGAATTGGCCCGCAGGACCGAGGTGCGCGTCGTGACGTATGGCTGTGGCCCGGAGGCCGAAGTGCGGTTGCAAAGCGCCGACGTTGGCCCCCAGAGAGTGCATCTGTGCTTGGATACTCCAGTTGGTCCTATTGAGGTGCAGACGCATTTAATCGGTCGTTTCAACTACTACAACGCTATGGCCGTCGTGGCCACCGGGCTGGCCTTGGATTTGGATGCCGCAGCTTTGTGCCGCGGCTTGGCTGCCCTAGAGAGCGTCCCAGGCCGCTGCGAGCAAATCGCCGAAGGGCAGGATTTCGCGGTCATCGTGGATTACGCCCACACCCCGGATGCGCTAGAAAGGGTTTTGCACGCCGCCCGAGATTTGGGCAGCGGTCGTTTGATCTGCGTCTGCGGCTGTGGCGGAGATCGAGACCGCGGCAAGCGACCCCTGATGGGTCGCGTTGCTGGCGAGTTGGCCGATTGGACGGTCTTGACTTCGGACAACCCGCGCAGCGAGGATCCGCAACGCATCATCGACGATATGGCCGCTGGCGTGCCCGACAGCAGCGCGGTACACAGCGAGGTTGACCGCGCACAAGCAATTGCTGTGGCCATCGCCGCTGCGCAAAGCGGGGATGTCGTGGTCATTGCCGGCAAGGGCCACGAACAGGAGCAGGAACTAGCCGACCGCGTCGTGGCTTTCGACGATCGCGAAGTTGCGCGGCGCGTGCTGCGGGGTTTGCGCGCCGGGGAAGGGCAGCCGCTATGCGCGCCGTGACCCTGAGTGAGATGGTGGAGTGGACGGCTGCCGACCCAGTCGGCAACCTCCAGCCGGATTGCGCCCTGCAAGCGGTGGCAACCGACAGCCGGTCCATTGACGAGGGGGAGCTGTTCGTCGCGCTGCGAGGCGAGCGCTTCGACGGGCACGACTTCGTCGAGGCCGCCTTTGCCCGCGGCGCGTGCGCAGCCTTAGTGGAACGTCGCTGGTCAGGGTTGGACCAGGCGGCGTCCGGTCCGCTGTTGGCTGTTGACTCGACGCTGCAAGCGCTGGGCGACATGGCGCGAGCGTATCGGCGGCGCTGGGAGGTGCCGGTGGTGGCCGTCGTCGGCAGTGCAGGCAAGACGACGACCAAGGAAATGATCGCCGCTGTGTTGGGGCAGCGGTACCGCGTTTTAAAAACGATTGGCAGTGAAAACAACGAGATAGGGGTGCCCTGCACTCTGCTGCAACTGTCGCCGAACCACGAGGCGGTGGTCTTGGAACTGGCAGCGCGGCGGATAGGGGACATTCGCTACCTGTGTTCGGTTGCCGAACCTACCATTGGGGTTTTGCTCAACATCGGGACTGCACACATAGAATTTTTTGGGTCTGTAGAAGGAGTGGCCAAGGCCAAAGGGGAGCTTCTGGATTATTTGGACGAGTCTTTAACGGCTCTCGTCAACGCCGATGACCGTGTCGTGGTTCAGGAGGTAAAGAGGACAAAGGGGAGACTCCTGACCTTCGGTTTTGGGCGTGAGAGCGAGTTTCGTGGGGAGAGGCTCGTACTCGACCAGAAGGGCTGCGGCCACTTCCTTCTACATAACGTTCCCATTGATCTCAAGGTTCCAGGGCGACACAATGCGTACAATGCCTTGGCCGCGGCCGCGGTCGGTCGCATCCTCGGTGTGCCTTGGGAAGGGATCCAGCGCACCCTCGCCGAGTTCGAGGCGGTGAGCCACCGCGGCGAGATCGTGCGCAAGAATGGGATCGCAGTAATCGACGATTGCTACAACGCCAGTCCCGGCTCGGTGTCGGCCGCACTCGACCTCCTCGTCGATGTGCCCGGTGCGCGGAAAATCGCCATACTCGGCGACATGCTGGAACTGGGCGCGGAGAGCGGCCGGTTGCACGCGGTTGTCGGTGAGAAGGCCGCTGAGTGCGCCGATATGGTCTTGGCTGCCGGCTGCGAAAGTGCGCACTTAGTGGCCGCAGCCCGTGCGGCTGGCATGGCCCAAGACGCGGTGCGCCACTTTGAGCAGCCCGAGCAACTCGGCGAATTCGCGGCGGCGCAATTGCACCACGGCGACGTAGTCTTGGTCAAGGCCTCTCGGGCCATGGCCTTTGACCGAGTCGTCGAGCGCATTCTGCAGCAGTTGAGCTAGCTCGCTCCCACCGAGCACCCTCTCATTCCCTAGCAACCTAGAGTGCCTCACTGATGATAGCTGTGCAGCGCGACAGCATGTTGGTGTTGCTGATTTGTCTGACGCTAGTAGGCTTGGGGCTGGTCATGGTCTATAGCTCTAGCTCGGTTTTGGCCAACGTGCGCTTTGGCGACTCGGGTCTCTTCCTCAAAAAGCAATCCATCCGCGTCTTCATCGGCTTGGTGCTCATGCTCGCGTTTTCGCGGATGCCTTTACATTGGTGGGCGCGGCTTTCGCGTTCGATCATGTTGTTGGCCCTCTTGTCGCTCTTGCTGGTCTTGGCGTGGGGCCACGGCGCAGCTCAGCGCTGGTTGAGCATTCCGGCTTGGGGCGGGGCCTTGGCCTTTCAGCCAGCCGAGTTTGCCAAGCTGGCGCTGGTGCTCTACTTGGCGGATGTCTTGGTGCGCAAGCGCGACGAGCTACACGACTTTAGTCGCGGGTTTGTGCCCCGTTTGTTGATCGTCGGTTTTGCCCTCGTGCTCATCGTATTGCAGCCCGACTTGGGGACGGCTATTGCGCTGGGACTGATTGCCTTGATCATGCTGTGGGTCGGCGGAATGCGCTGGTACCACTTGGCCGGGGCTGGGTTGCTCGCGCTGTTGGGTATTGGGTTTTCCCTGATGCATTCGAGCTATCAGATGCGTCGCTTGGTCAGCTTTATCGACCCAGAGCGCGATCCGGCTGGCTCCTATCAAGTTTTGCAGTCGCTCTACGGCATGGGCAATGGCGGCCTTTTTGGAGTGGGTTTGGGCAACAGCATGCAAAAAGAGCAGTACCTGCCCGAGCCACACACGGATTTTGTGTTCTCGGTCATCGGCGAGGAAATGGGGCTTGTGGGCACCTTGGTCGTCTTGGGACTTTTCGCGGCTTTCTCGTTTTACGGAGTGCGCATTGGGAGCCGCGCTGGTGATACGTACGGCTTTTTGGTTGCCATCGGCATTACGGCAATGATCTCGATATACGCCCTGCTCAACATCGGCGTGGTCGTCGGGGTACTACCCACCACCGGCTTGCCGCTGCCCTTTGTCAGCTATGGAGGCTCGTCGCTGATGGGAAACATGGCAGGAGTGGGCATCTTGCTGGGGGTCGCCCGCACGGCACCCGGACAGCAAGGGGGTTTGGTGCATTGGCAATAATGAAGACGCTCTTGGACCAATATCGCCGCGTGCATCTCGTCGGCATCGGTGGAGCGGGCATGGAGGGCTTGGCCCGGCTGCTCGCTGCCAAAGGCTGCGTGGTAAGCGGCTCGGATCAGGCCGACTCGCCCAGTGTTGAACTACTGCGCCAAGAGGGATTCGCCGTCGCGGTGGGGCACGACGGCCAACTCGTCCAAGGTGTGAATCTAGTGGTGTATTCGGCCGCCGTCCCGGCTGACAATCCCGAGCGGCAGGCTGCCGCGCACGAGGGCATTCCCACGGCGAGCCGGGCCGAGGTGCTGGGGGAATTGTCCCGCGCGCCGTTGACCCTCGCCGTAGCCGGTACGCACGGTAAGACGACGACTGCTTCGATGGCGGCGGCGATCTTGCGCCGCGCTGGCCTCGATCCCCAGGTCTTGATCGGGGGTTGGATCAACGGGCGACCGCAAGCCGAGGTGGGAAGTGGCGAGGTCTTTGTAGTGGAGGCCGACGAGTTTGCTGGCGGCTTCTTGCACCTGTATCCGAGCTTGGCCCTCGTGACAAGTATAGACGCCGAACACCTCGATTACTATGGGAGCTTGGAGGCCCTCGAACGGGCTTTCGGCCAATTTCTCGCGCGCCTGCCCTTCTGCGGTCGCAGCGTGCTGGCCGGGGATGGACTGGTCGGGGAGCGGGTGCTGGCCGACTTGCAGCGCCCTCATCAGACCTATGGTATGGCCGGTGACAACGATTACCGGATCGCCGAGCTCGAAGAGCGGGCTTGGGGCAGCCGGTTTGCCCTGTGTTTTGACGGGCAAAAGCTAGGTGAGATCGAATTGCAGGTCCACGGCGTCCACAATGTCCGCAATGCCGCTGGAGCCGCCGCGCTGACTTGTGCGCTACAGGTGGAGTTCGCCGTGATCGCCGACGCTTTGGAACAATTTGGCGGAGCCGACCGGCGCTTTCAGCGCAAGGGGGAATTCGCTGGCGTGCTGGTCGTGGACGACTACGCCCATCATCCGGCTGAATTAGCGGCGGCCTTGGCCGCTGCGCGGCAGAGCGGTCGCCGAGTAATAGCTGTCTTCCAACCCCACCTGTACTCGCGCACCCGCGACTTGGCGGCGGCCTTTGCCCGCGAGCTAGCGGCGGCTGACTACGTGGTGCTGGCGGCGGTCTATGCCGCGCGGGAAGTCCCGCTGCCCGGCGTGGACTCCGCGATGATCGCGGAAGCCATGCGCGCCAACGGGTACAAAACCGTGGCATACCTACCGGACAGAGAACAACTCGTGGCTCATTTGGTGGATATCTGTCGTCGGGGCGACTTGGTGCTGGTCATGGGAGCTGGCGACATTGGCGAGGCGGCTGGGGAGTTGATCGCGGCTTTGGCCGCTGGAGAGCACTCGTGAACCGCCAGAAGACCAAGGTGCGCAAGAAGCCGCCAACTATGAGGGAGCGAGGTCAACCCAAGGTCCGCGGGCTTTGGATTGCGCTCTTGATCTTGGCCACGGGCAGCACCTTAGCGGCCTATCAGGCGGCTACCTACTTTGGCCAAGCCTCCTACTTTGGCCTCAAGGTTATTGAGGTGGATGGGTTGCGGCGGCTCAGTGGGGAGGACGTACGCGTTGCCAGTGGCCTTGTGGCTGGCAGCAACATTTTCGCCATCGACTTGGACGAGGTCGTACAGCGGCTGGAAGCCATGTATTGGATCAAGCAAGCTCTCGTGGTGCGCAAGCCGCCCGACCGGATTGCCGTCGATATCGTCGAGCATCGTCAAGTAGCTTGGATCGATTTGGGCCAAACCTACGGGATAACGCCCGATGGCGTCCTGCTTCCGGCAGGCAGTACGGATGTCCCGTCCCGCAATTTGCCCGTCATATCCGGGCTGTCGGTCCGCAGCGACTCGCTGCAGCCGGGCATGGCCGTATCGGACTCCGCGCTATTGGCGATATTGCGCTGGTGGGAGGAAGCCACGGTTGCCGATGCGGAATTTTGCCTCAACGTAGCCGGCATCCAGCCGATGTCCGGGGCGAGCATTCGCTTGCAGATGGCCGGTGACGGACTCGAAGTGCGCTTGCCGACCAACGAAGCCGCCCACCGGCTCCGCACCATCCGCGATCTGATGCCGCGCGTCCATCAAAGCCATCCCGATCCGGCCTATATCGACTTGCGCTATGCCGGCCAGATGGTAGTAGGCAAAAAGAAAGCAAAATCGGGATGAACTGGAGCGAGGAGCACAGCACCATTATCGCCGGGCTGGACTTGGGCACCACTAAGGTCTGCGCCGTCATTGCCGAGCAGGTCGCCGAGCGGCCTCTGCGGATTATTGGCATAGGTCAGCACCCCTCAGAGGGCCTCCAGCGCGGGGCGATTGTGGATGCCGAGAAGACTGTGCGCGCCATTGGCGAGGCCGTGCGTCAAGCGGAGCTGATGGCTGGGGTCGAAATCGACTCGGTGTACGCTGGCATTTCTGGCCAATACATCGCCAGCCTCAACAGTACGGGCATGGTGGCTGTCGGCGGCGAAGGCGGATGGATCGGAGTACAGGACCGCGCCCGCGTGCTCGCTGCGGCCGGCGTGGTCAAAGTGCCATTTGACCGCGAGGTACTACACGTTTTGCCCCAAGAATTTGCCGTCAATGGCCAGCGGGGCATTCTCGATCCCGTGGGTATGTACGGAGTGCGCTTAGAGGCCAGTGTACACGTAGTCACCAGCTCGGTTGCCGCCGTGCGGAACATCTGCCACAGCATCCTCCGTGCGGGCGTCGATGTGCACGGTGTCGTGCTCGGCGCACTTGCTTCGAGCTATGCGGTACTCAGTGAGGACGAGCGGCAGATGGGAGTCTGCCTGCTCGACATCGGCGGCGGCACGACCGATGTGGCCGTCTTTGTTGGCAAAGGGATGAGCCACTCGGGCAACGTCGGATTGGGTGGGCATAACGTGACCAACGACATCGGCGTTGGGCTGCGCACCACGCGGGTTGAGGCCGAGCAGGCCAAGTGCGCGGGCGCACCTAGCGAGACAGTAGCCCTTATCGCCGCGGCGCGAATGGAGGAGATATTGGCCCTAGCCCGCAAGCAGGTCTATACCGCGTTGCCCCATGCTGCGCTAGGCGCGGGTATTGTCCTCACGGGTGGGGGAGCGCAAATCACTGGAGCCGTGGCCTTGGCCGAGCGGATTTTTAACATGCCGGTGCGCTTGGGGGAGCCGAGCGGGTTTGAGGGAGCCGTAGAGCTAGCTAGCCCAGCGTATGCTACGGTGCTGGGTCTGCTCCTGTACGGAATGGAGAAACAGGAAGGAAAAAACCAAACAGAAGCGCCGGGTCTGGTCGAAGATCGCTTCGATTCCATGTTCGGGCGCGTAAAAAGATGGTTACAACCACGGGACTAGCGGCGGTGCTGGTCCCAAAATTAAGGAGGAGTAAGTATGGCAATTAGGTTGATCGATAACGAGCATCGAGCGCGAATTAAGGTCGTCGGCGTTGGTGGCAGCGGCGGCAATGCCATCAACCGCATGATCGAGTCCGGGATGCACGGCGTCGAATTCGTCGCCGTCAACACGGATGCTCAGGCGCTGGAGACCTCGCGGGCTGACTTTCCCATTTGCATTGGCAGCAGCGTCACGCGGGGTTTGGGTGCTGGTGCAGACCCCGAGGTGGGACGACAAGCCATCGAAGAAGACCGCGACAAGGTTTCCAAGCAGCTACAGGACTCGGATCTGATCTTCATCACGGCCGGTATGGGTGGCGGTACAGGTACGGGAGTCGCGCCCACTGTTGCGGAAATTTCCCGCGATCAAGGGGCCCTAACGGTCGGCATTGTCACCGAGCCTTTTCTAATGGAAGGCTCTCCGCGGATGAAGAACGCCAGGAGCGGGATTGCCGAGCTAAAGGACCAAGTTGACACCCTGATCACCATCAAAAACCAGCGCCTGTTAGAAGTCTGCGGCCGCGACACTACGCTCCAAGACGCGTTTCTCAAGGCCGACGAAGTGCTGATGCAAGCCACGCGTGGCATCTCCGACCTGATTACGATTCCGGGCATGGTCAATCTCGACTTCAACGATGTACGCACGGTAATTTCCAAGGGCGGGGATGCGATTATGGGCCTCGGGGAGCACAGCGGCGAAGAGCGGGCCGTGGAGGCCGCTCGCAAGGCGATCAACAGCCCGCTCTTGGAGGATGTGTCGATCACCGGTGCCAAGGGCGTGTTGATCAATATCGCCGGCGACTCCAATCTCACGCTCTACGAGGTCAACGAGGTCATGTCGCTGATCAACGAGGAATCTGGCTCGGATGCCGAGATCATCTTCGGTACCGTAATTGACGATAGCTTGACCGACAACATCCGCGTGACGGTCATCGCCACGGGCTTCAACATAAACAAGAGCAACGAAGCCGAGCCGCCGGCCCGCGCCCAAGAGGAGCCGACGCAGCAGGCCGTGGAGTCGGATCCTTTGACCATCGGCAGCCCGGTCCTCCTCGGCAACGGCAATGGGGGCACCTCCTTGGAAGTGCCCACGTATCTGCGCAACGGCCACAGCATTCCTCAGGAGCATCAGGAACCAGTGCGCCCGGCGGTTGGCGACTTGGACATTCCCACCTTCCTGCGCCGCAAAATGAACACTTCTTAGGGCAGTTGTCGCGCGCGGACGATTTGGCTTATTTTAAGACCTGTGCGCGATAGAATTCACAGGGAGGATGTTTTTACATGGCAGATATTCGCGTTGGCGTAATCATGGGCAGTACCTCGGACGAGGACACCATGCGCAAGGGGGCGGCGGTGCTCGAAGAGCTAGGACTCGGCTACGAAATGATCGTATCTTCGGCCCACCGCAACCCCGAGCGCACTGCTACTTGGGCCAGCGAGGCGGCTGGCCGCGGCCTCAAAGTGATCATCGCCGGTGCTGGCTTAGCTGCGGCCCTACCCGGAGTGGTGGCGGCGCATACGACCTTGCCGGTCATCGGAGTCCCCATTGCCTCGGGTGCGCTCAATGGAGTCGATTCACTCTACTCCATTGTGCAGATGCCGCCGGGTATTCCGGTGGCGACCGTCGGCATTGACAATGCCCGCAATGCGGCGATGCTGGCGGCCCAGATCATCGCCTTGTCCGACGAGGCGGTTGCCCAGGCCATTGAAACTTATCGCGCACAGTGGAACCCCTAAGACCGTAGGGGCGACCGGCCGGTCGCCCCTACAAATGCTGAAAGGACGCGATGAGCAGTGGCCAATACAAGTCGTATTTCCAAATTGCTTTCGCTGATGCTCAGGCATCGGCCCGACGAATTTGGACTGGAGATTGATGCTTACGGCTACGCGCCGTTGGATCAGGTAGTACAAGGAGTACAAGAACGCTACGCAGAGATAGCCGAAGCCGATGTCGTCAACCTCGTCAACGCCCCAGGGCAGTATCGCTTTGAACTGAACGAGTTTGGCATTCGCGCGCTGTACGGACACAGTTTTTTCGTCGATATGGACGGCGAGCCTATGGACCCGCCGCCCGACCGACTCTACATGGGCACGACTCGCAGCACCGCCCAGCGCTTTACCCGCGAGGGCATTTCTCCAGGTGATCGCTACTACGTGCATCTGTCGCTGACGCGCGAGGCGGCCGAGTCGCACAGCCACCAACGCGACACCCCCTGCGTAGTAGAAATTCTCGCGGCCAAGGCCCACGAGGAGGGCTGTCGCTTTTTTCCTCGTGGCACGGTCGTGCTGACCGAAGAAATCCCAGCCGGTTGCATCGGCCCCATCCACGGCAGTCAACAAAAGCCCCTCGACGTTGCCCCGATGCCTGCGGCCGGCGGCATAAGCTACGGCCGCAAGCCGCGCTTTTCGTCTCGTTGAGAGGGATATCGTGAAAAACATCGTGGCCTTTATCAAGCCCTTCAAACTCGACGAGGTCAAACAATCCCTAGCCGCGATTGGCCTCGTCGGCATGTCCGTTAGCGAGGTGCGCGGCTGCGGTCGCCAGCGCGGCCACAGCGAAATCTATCGCGGTGCCGAGTACCAGCTCGATTTCATGCCCAAAATTCGCATTGAATTGGCCGTTGGCGATGGCCAACTCGACGAAGCGGTGGAGGTCATTATGCAGTCGGCTGCCACCGGCGAGGTCGGCGACGGCAAGATCTTCGTCTCCGAACTGATCGATGCCATCCGCATCCGCACCGGCGAAACCGGCGAAAACGCCCTCTGAAGCCCGGTAGTGCCCACCGCATTGGAACTGGCCCGTCGCGCGCTCACCGCAGACGCGGCTAAAGCCCTTGATCCCCTAGCGCAATTGGGTTTTGCCGATCCGGTCCAAGCCCTAGAGACCTTGGACCGGATTGGTGGCCCGCCGCAATCCGCGCCGTTGCCAGCCCTTGCGTTGGCCGAACTGGCTGCGACGGGCCGGCCGGACGAGGGCCTGCGGCAGTTGGTGCGCTTGGCTGTGGCATACGGTCCACGAGGGCTTTTTTCTCATTTAGAGGCCGACCCCATTCTCTGTCAGCGCTTGGTACAAGTCGTGAGCCATAGCACCTTTCTCGCCGACATCTTGGTGCGCGATTTCGAGTTCCTGTTGTGGCTGTTGGTTGAGACTCCGCACTTGGTCGAGCCACTGGAGCGGAGTACCCTACGGCAGATTTTGCGCACTGATATCGGTCATGTCTCCGAGTTTGAGGAGCGGTTGGAGGTGTTGCGGCGGGTGCATCGGCGCGAGTTTTTGCGCATTGGTGCCGCCGAAATCCTCGGCACCAAGCCGGTTGCACAGATAGGAAAAGAGCTGGCCGACTTAGCCGACGTGGTGGTTGAGTTGGCCCTTGAAACATGCCAGCACGACTTGTGGCAGGAGCACGGTCACCCACTGGACGAGCGCGGTCGCCCAGTGCGCTTTCTCGTCGTCGGCTTGGGTAAATACGGCGGGCAGGAGTTAAACTACAGTTCGGACATTGACCTAATTTTCGTGTGGGATGGCGAGGGTGAGACCCAGCCTGAGGGGGAGGGAACGCCGCTGGAGAACAGCGAGTTTTTCCGCCGCTTGGGCCAGCGCCTAGTCCACGTGCTGACCGAGGCGACCAAGGAAGGATTTTTCTACCGCGTCGATATGCGGCTGCGCCCCGAGGGCGCGAGCGGCACCTTGACCCACTCGTTGCGCGCCAGTTGGAGGTATTACGAGACGCGCGGCGAACTGTGGGAGCGGCAGATGCTGATCAAGGCCCGGCGCGTGGCGGGGTCGCAGACGCTGGGGGAGCAATACGCGGCCATGCTCCGGCCCTTTATCTATCCAGCCTACTTCCACTCGGCACCGCACGAGGAAATCCGCCGCATCAAGGAGCGGATTGAGGCGAGCATCCGCGAGCGTCCGCGCGGTGAGAACAACATCAAGCTGCAAGCGGGCGGGATCCGCGATATCGAATTCATCGTCCAATGCCTACAACTGCTCTACGGGGGCATCCAGCCCCAAGCGCGCAGCCACAACACGCTGGCCGCTATTGACCGCTTGGCCGAGGTGGTCGCGCCTAAAGGCGCGATGAAGGCGGCCCTGACTGCGGCAGAAGCCAGTGCCTTAAAAAACGCGTACGAGTTTTTTCGCCGGGTTGAAAACCTGTTGCAAATCGCCTCTGGCCGACCCGACTACGCCGTCCCAGAAGATGCACAAGCCTTGCGGGCCTTGGCCTTGGTCATGGGGTATGAAGATGCGCGGGCCTTTAGCGCTGCGCTCGCCGGACACCGGCTGCGGGTACGCCGGCTGTTTGCCGCGTTGTTTTACCGTGACCCGGCGGCTCCGCGCTCGCCGACGTGGCTTTTAGAGGTCGAAAACGGCAGCGCGGCGGCAAAAGCCGACTTGGTGGAGCGGGGCTTTGTCGATGGGGCTGCCGCACACCGCCGCTTGCAGCGTCTGGTGGCCATGGGCGTGTTGCTGAGCGGGGGACGTGCCCACTTTGAGGCCCTATTGCCGGAACTGCTCAATTCGCTGGCCGCCGCTCCCGATCCAGATCAAGGGCTGTTGCGCTTCACCCAGATAGTCGAGGCGTATGGTGCGCCGGGTGCTTTGTACTCCTTGTTGCAAGAGCACACCGGCTTTCGCACCTTGCTCATTGCCATCTGTGGCTCAAGCCGCTTTCTCGCCGATCTTTTGCGCCGCGACCCAGCCCTGCTCGACAGCTTAGTTAGTCAGGCTGACTGGGGCTTGGAGTCTGGCCCGACGCGCGGCGATTTGCGCGCCATCGCGCGGATGCAGAACAAATCCCTCCTGCGCATTGGGGCTGACGACCTGATGGGGCTGGCGACCGAGGAAGAGACTTTCCTGCGGCTAACGGAATTGGGCGAAGACGTGTTGCAAGCGGTCTATCGGCTGGCTTGGGGACCGTTGGTGCGGCGGTGGGGCAAGCCGCGCAACCGGCAAGGTCACGACGTGCGGTTCGCCGTATTGGCCGCCGGTAAGTTTGGAGGCCGCGAGGTGGATTTTGGCTCGGATTTGGATTTGTTTTTCGTGTACGAAGGTGACGGCAAGACGCGCCGCGGCGTGCCGAATAGCGTATTTTTCACCGAGTTCAGCCAGCGTCTGATCGCCCTGTTAGCCGAGGAGGGGCTGTACTCGGTGGATGCGCGG